>CAUSCY010000041.1:0-54952 GCA_963529995.1 uncultured Massilia sp.
TTCCAGTTTCTCAAATCCAATCCGAATGAACAACCTATTGAAACATCACATCTAGCGCGGCTCTATGCGGATGGCGCAGTTAGGCAGCTGAGGATTTTATGGAGTCCGATCAAAGATTGTATGGGAGTATTGCGGCTGTACAGATATGGAATGCGCCGACCGACGCGGTTATTTTAAAATTTAGATGTTCTTCTGATGAAAAGACTCTGGGAGATGAAGATTATGAGCTATTTTTTGATTACGTGAATCCGCAAGGAAGTGATTCAAATAAGTTAAAGGGGCGGCTGAAGCGGTTGCTCGGACTTTAGTCCGCTTTTCGACAGGCTGCGCGATCCAGTGAAGGTTGCGCATGCGATTGAAAATCCATAGACGCTAATAAGCAGATAATCCTCACTTGAAATTTAAGGTGAATTTGTTGGCGCAATCTTTCTGGTGAAATTAAATCTCGGATGAAAGCATCGACATCTAAAGCGAAGCATGGCTTTTACAGGTTGCCAAAGAATTCTTGTAATCGGATAATAATCGGAGAGTCGGGAGTTGCGATGGGCGAAAGATTATATGGTAAAATAAAAAGATCTAGGCTGACTGCAGGGCGTGTTGGGGTGGAGGTGTTGAATTCTCGTGAAACGCGTTTGAATTCGGATTCTATATAAATTTTTGAGTATAATATTTAATTTAAAAATCCCATTCCTCCAACAAAATTTTGGGTGTGGGATCTTGGGTTTTTCTGGCCGGTCAAGCGGTACACGCAATCGAGAGAATACGAAAGCCGCACTTTACGCGCAAGGTGCAACATATGCCTGGAGCCCTAATTGACTGGCATTGATGAGGGAACTGGAAAAGTCAATATGGTTCGTAGCAAGTCAGGTTGCGATGAAAAAAAACAAAAAGATAGAATCGAACACGCCGCGGATCATTTGCGCGGCGGTTGGAACATAGAGGTGCTAGGGGCGAATATTTTGGGAGGCGTGAATGTCTTTCCTTCGCTATTGGGTTTAGAGTCATACGCAATTGCAAACGCAGTAGTTGCGTGGTACGTTGAATCGGATTTGGATAAGTTTAGAGCTTGGTGTAGAACTGCCGCGGTTATATGGCGCAGAGCTTTATTATTGCGTAGTGAGCCTACTACCGCTTATGCGATGTATCTTAAGTTGAAGTGGGTACTTCTATCTAACGATAAAGAGCTAGTCGAAGAAGTTATGATTCTTGTAGAGGGTGCAATGTCAGTGAAAAAGCAGTGCGACCCTAAAACCGATGAGCATTTCGTGTCCACATTGATTCATGCTTGGCGAGGAAATTGGGAAGTTGTGAAAGAAAAGTGCGATCAAGTTTCGCAGATGCTGGAAAAATCCAATAAGAAAAAGCGGTTGACGCAGGATTACAATTTTCTGTACGGTATGGCTGCAGGCGATGAATATACATTAAACGAAGTAATAATGAATATGCTTGGTCCAACCGAAATGCAGAAAAATGATAATTTTGAAACCGGATTTAATGCCGATCTTTTTTCTAGTAGAGCACTCATTGGTGCAAAAATCGCATGGTTTCACGGAATGAAAGTCGTAATTGAATCTGAGCTCCTGCCTGTCAAATTATTGCCATGGGAAACGCAGCCAAAAGCCTTAACCATAGATTTTATTGCAGCTACCGAGCATGTTGTATAGCGGAGGCTGCTGTACTGTTGCTCGCAGGATATTGATTTTTTGATCAGGGAAGGACAGAAGCGGACGAGGTGGCCCGTCCATAGGCGCCACCACTAGCCGCTTAGGATTGCCGCAGTCCCGCTTGAGTATGCCCGACGTGGCGAGCACCAGGGGCGAGCCCCCTACCGCCTGCACCGCCGCTGCCCTGCACGCGAATAGCAGAGCGTTGTGGACGCATTCCATGAATTTGGCCAGTTGCGCCTGGAGGTTCGGATCAGCTACTCGACGGCCTGGTGTAGGCGTCCGCCTAGCGGACCTACGCCGACGGTGAACACATTGCCGCGCGTCCTGCACGACCACACGTTTGTCTCGCATCTGCGCCTTCTGGGCGGGCACCATTGGATAGGAATTGATCCGATCGGTAGGTGAAGGCCGTGCGCGTACTTTGATTCTCGTCACACCAAATGGTTCTCCTGACCGCGACCACCGGTGCCCCGCATCAAACACGACGCGCGTCCGCCAATCGTGCGCTCCGGCCGAGATTTTATGCTCCGAGATTCCGGGGCACCTCGTCCCGGGACACAAGCGAGAGGGGGAGCCATGTCGATCAACAACCATGTAACCCTTGGCGAAGTCCGCGATGCACTGTCCAAAAGTGGCGATCCGTGGGAAGCCGGGGTGACCAGCATGTCCGCGCTGCTGCCGGACGAGCAACAGCAACGCCTGGGCGTCAAGCCGCCGCCCGGCGAGCGCAGCATCGCCGAAGTGGCACAGCACGCCGACCAGTAACTGGCCGACCTCAAGGCGCGCGCGCAGATTCGCGGCGCCGGCCTCCCGGCCGCGTTCGACCTGCGCAACGTGGCCGGGGCCAACTACGTCACGCCGATCAAGGACCAGAAAAACTGCGGTTCCTGCGTCGCGTTCGGCGTCGTCGCCACGGTGGAAAGCCGGCTGCGCAAGCAGCGCGCCAATCCCAACCTGGCCGTCGACCTCAGCGAAGCGCACCTGTTCTTCGTCCATGCACGCGCCCGCGGCTACAACTGCGACACCGGATGGTGGCCGGCCGAGGCGCTGGAGGACTTTACCAACAAGGGCGTCGTGGACGATGCCTGCTATCCGTATGACCTGTCCAAACGGGACGGCAGCGGCCTATGCGCCGACGCTGCCAACCGGCTGACCAAGATCAGCGGCTACACCACCCTGACCGGCAAGGCGGCCGACATCAAGGACTGGGTCTACAACAAGGGCCCGGTCAGCGCCTGCTTCTCGGTGTACCAGGACTTCTTCAACTACAAGAGCGGCGTCTACAAGCACGTGACGGGCGGCCTGGCGGGCGGCCACTGCGTCACGATCGTCGGCTACAACGACGACCTCGGGTGCTGGATCTGCAAGAATAGCTGGGGGCCCGACTGGGGCGACAAGGGGTTCTTCAACATCGCGTACGGCGAATGCGCAATCGACAGCTGGCAGAACCATGGCGCCAACGAGATCATCAACACCGGCTGGCAGAACAACACCCGCGTTACCGGCCTGTGGAGTATCGATCAGGAACGTAACGCCTGGGCCTATTTCCAGTCGCTCGGCTGGCGCAAGATTTCCACCGAGACGGACGCGGTCTTTTATCAGCTGCTGACCGACCTGATCGCGGCCAAGGCTGCCGCCCGCCCGGTCAACTTCTACGAGGACAACAGCGTCATCAAGCAGGTCTATGTTTTCTGATCCTGCTCATTCATCCACCAATCAGCCACAAATCAGGAGAACATCATGGCAGACGCACAACCAACGATGGACATGGACGGCAGCCAGGCCGCCGCCACAGCGCAGGTCGAGGCTCCGAGCCTGATGCCGCCGGGCGCCCAGGGCGACCCGATGCCGCCGGCCGGCGCGATGATGCAAGGCGCCGCGATGACGGAGCAGCCGGGCACGTTGCGGGCGCCAGCAGGGCCGCCCGACATGCAGGCGGCACCGTCGCTACCGGTGACCACGACAGGTGTGGCCGCCGGCATCGCCGCCTGGCAGAGCGGCAAGAAGGTTGACTCGCTGTGGACCATCAATCAGGACGGCAATTCCTGGTTCGGCGTGGCCGGCATCGGCTGGAAGAAACTCGCGCATCCCAACGAGACCGCAGTCAGCGCGCTGACGATGCTGGTCGCGCACGCACGTGCCACGGGCGCGCCGATCAACTACCGGGATGAGGCGGACAATATGGTTCATGAGATCTATGTCTGGTAAGCGGCGCAGGCGCGGCTCGCTCGGCGAGCGCGCCTGTTTGCATCACAGGAGGCCCGCATGCACGTCGTCGAAGAATCTCAGATCGGCGGCACCGTCGACATTGCCGTCGGCGAGGTGCTGACCATCCGGCTCAAGGAGAACGCCACCACCGGCTATCGCTGGACGGTGGAACAGGCCGACGGTCTGCAAGTGGAAGACAGCCAGCAGCCCGGCGCAGCCCCTGGCGCTGCCGGCACCCACGAATTCCGCGTGCGCGCGGCGCGACCGGGCACCTACGAGTTGCGCCTCAAGCATTGGCGCGACTGGCAGGGCGAAGCGGGCGTCATCGCCCGCCAGCGCATCAGCCTGCGCGCGCAGTGAGCTGGCAGTCCGCATATTGCAATCCACATATTGCGCCGATCAGGTGCGCCTGCCACGCGACGGTGACATCCGCCGGTAGCCCGGACAGCGCTGCCGCCGTGCCGCACGCTTCCCACGCGATCTTCGCGCCTAGCGCCACCGCGCCGCAGGCCAGCAGGCGAGCGGCCCGCGGATACCGGCGCCAGGCCAGCGCGCCGGCCAGCACCGCCACCAGCATCGCCAGGCCGGAGGCACCACGGTAGGTGTGCAGGTCCGGCGCGACCAACAGCAAACCGAGCGACACCACCGCGGCGCCGATCGCCAGCGCCAGCGCAAGGCGGCGCGTCCCGAGCCACGGTTCGGCCATCATGCCGGCCGCGCACAGCGCCAGCGTATCGGCCATCGCATGGGACGGCGAGAAGTGGACGAGGTGGCCCGTCCACAGGCGCCACCACTGGCCGTCCAGGATGGCGCCGCGGTCCCATTCGAGCAGGCCGGCCAGCGGTGCGCCGGGAAAGGCCAGGAACAGGCAGACGACGCCCAGCGCCAGCGTGAGGGGGCCGCCGCTACCGCTGTCGTTACGCATGGCGGCGCCGTACGACGAAGCCGATGCCAGCGATGCCCGCCATGGCGAGCGCCAGCGGCCAGCCCGTGCCGCCGGCGCCCCGGCCGCCCTCCACGCGGATGGCGGGGTCGTTGCGGACGCGCTCCTTGAAGTCGGCCAGCTCCGCCTGCAGGTTCGGGATCAGGTCCTCGACGGCCTGGTCGTAGCCGTCCGCCTGGGCGCCGCGGACCTGCTTGCCGTAGCCGGTCATCGTGGCCGAGCCCTTCACCCGGCTTGTGCCGGGCGCGCGGAACAGCAGCTTGCGGCTGCGTACGTCGAACACGGCCGCGTCGACCATCGTCTGCACGTCGTACTGGTCGCCCTTGATCAGGTAAGCGCCGACCACGGTCCAGTACAGCACCGCGAGGCGGTTGGTGTCGTTGAAGCGCACCTGGTCGTAGGACACCAGGGCGACCACGTCGACGTTGAACATGCGCGCCACCTGGTCCAGGTTGTCGAAGCCGCCGCGGGCGCGCAGGTAGTCGCTGGGGATGACCTCGATGCCGGCGATGTAGTCGTAGCGCGCGAACGACGCCTTCACGCGCTCGAGCAGCTGCGTGCGCATCTGCGGCGTCGGCCCGCCGCTCCAGCCGCTGCCGGGCACGAAGGCGATGCCCACGCGGACGGGCAGCTTCAGGTGCGTGACGGTCGGCGCCATCGCCGGCGCCTGTTTGCTGTCCGGGTACAGGTAGTCGACGATGCTGCCGGCCTGGCGCTGGCCGGGGCGGTCCAGCATCGATGCGCAACCGGCGAGCGCCAGCAGGGCCATCAGCACCGTCAGCAAAATCGGCGCACATGCTGCAATCCTCATGATCTTCATTCTTTGCCTGTCTTGAAAGCCGGCGTGCGGCGGTGGCGGCATCATGGCAGCTCTTCACGTCCCGACAACGCCGGGATCGCGTGGTGGCGCATGCCGCCACCGGCGGTATCGCGGGCCACGACCGGCGGCAAGGGGATTCAAGTCATTGAGAATGAGAACTGTTATCATCTTGCTCCCCGTATCGATTGGAGCCCTTCATGCAAGTCCGTTTTGCCCTTACGCCCTGCGCGGCCGCCGTCGCGCTGGCCCTGACATTGTCCGCACACGCCCAGCAGGCGCCCGATGCCGCCGCGGGGCCCATCGAGACCGTGCAGGTCACGGGCAACTGGCTGGGGTCGGGCCTGCAGAACAGCGTCAAGAACTTCGCCGGTGCCCGCACGGTGGTGCAGCGCGAAGACATCGAGGACAGCGGCGCCGCCAGCATCGGCGATGCCATGCGCCGCATCCCGGGCGTGCAGGTGACGGAAAATTCCGGCACGGCCGGCAGCGCGATTTCGCTGAACATCGGCGTGCGCGGGCTGACGGGCCGTTATTCTCCCCGTTCGACGGTGCTGCTGGACGGCGTGCCGCTGGCCGTTGCGCCGTATGGCCAGCCGCAGTTGTCGTTCGCGCCGGTCAGCTTGAACAATATCGACGCGATCGACGTCGTGCGTGGCGGCGGCGCGGTGCGCTACGGGCCGCAGAACGTGGGCGGCATCATCAACTTCACGACGCGCGCCATTCCCGACGAGACGGGCCTGGTGGGCGATGCGACGGTGCGCTACAACCATTTCAACGAAGGGGGCGGGCACAATACCCAATACAGCGCCTTCGTCGGCGCGCAGATGGACGACGGCTTCGGCGTGGCCGTGCTGTACTCCGGCATGGATGGCAGCGAGTGGCGCGCGGGCAGCGACGAACGCGTGAACGACCTGGCCGTCAAGCTGCGCTACAAGCTGTCGGCGCGCGAGCAGGTCTACGGCAAGCTGTCCTACTACGATGCGCGTTCCCTCACGCCGGGCGGCCTGACGGTCGCGCAGTACGACGCCGACCCGTTCCAGAACACCCGTCCGACCGACTACTGGCGCGGCGACCGCCAGGGTATCGACCTGGGCTACCTGAACGCGATCGACGCCGACCGCGAGGCCGAGGTCAAGGTGTATTACAACGAGAGCAGCCGCGAGAGCGGCTTGATCAACGCGGCGCGCACGCAGATCACCTACCAGCCGCGCAACTACACGGTGCTGGGCGTGGAGCCGCGCTACACGCAGCGCCTGCGCCTTGCCGGCACGCTGCACGACGTGACGGTGGGCTACCGCTTCCTGCGCGAGCGCGGCGATGACAATAGCTACACGCGCAACGTCGCCACGGGCGTCGCGGGCGCCGTCAGCACCTTCGACAACAGCACGGACGCGCACGCGCTGTACGTCGACGACCGCATCGCCTGGGGCGCGTGGCGCATCACGCCGGGGCTGCGTTTCGAGCATATCCGCTCGGAGCGCTCGGCGCGCGGCACGGCACAGGTGTTCAAGAGCGATAACGACAAGCCGCTGCCGGCCCTGAACGTGGCCTACCTGGCGACGCCCGCGCTGACGCTGTTCGCGAACTACGGCACCTCGTTCGGGCCCGTGCAGAACCTGCAGCTCAATTCTCAGAGCGCGACCAACCCGCTCAATCCCGAGGTGGCGAAGACCTTCGAACTCGGTGCGCGTTACAAGACGGGATCGGTCAGTGCCGAGGCGACGGCGTACAAGCTGCGCTTCGACAACCAGATCATCCAGGTGCCGGGCCTGACGCCGCCGACCTTCCGCAATATCGGGGCCACCGACCACGAAGGCATCGAGTCTGCGTTCGAATACCGCTTCGCACGCGACGGCGCCCTGGCCGGGTTGTCGGCTTATGCCAACTACAACTACACGCGCGCGATCCAGGAATCAGGGGCGACGAGCGGCCTGGACGTGCCGTTCTACTCGCGCCATACGGGCTCGCTGGGCGGCAGGTACGTCGCGGGACGCCTGTCCCTGAACCTGTCCGGCACCGCGCAAAGCGCGCAGTACGCGGATGCTGCCAACACGGTGGCCGAATCGGCCGACGGCGGCAACGGCCGCATCCCCGGCTACCATGTCTGGAACGCCCAGGCCGGGTGGAAGTTCGACGGCACGCCGCGCCTGGAACTGCTGGCGGGGCTGAACAACCTGGCCGACCGCCGCTACTACACGCGCAACGTCGACGGCAACGCCGGCCGCATGGTGGGCGCGCCGCGGACCGCCTATGTGCAGCTGCGCGCGGCGTTCCGCTGAGCGCCGGCCCCGTTACAGCACGGGCGACAGGCCGCCGTCCAGCCGCAGGCTGCTGCCCGTGATGTAGCCGGCCAGCGGACTGGCGAGGAAGGCGATGGCCGCCGCGATCTCGTCGAGCCGTCCGACGCGGCCCATGGGGACCTGGGCGAACAGCGGCAGGACGGCCTGCTCGACCTGCTCCCACGGCGCATCGGGCTCCGCCAGCCCGCGCTGCGCCGCCGCCTGCCGGAAGGCGCCGTCCAGCGCGGCGCTGTGGATCGTCCCCGGCGCGACGGCATTGACCGTGATGCCGTCGCGCGCCGTCTCCTTGGCCAGCGATGCCGTCATGGCGTTGATGGCTGCCTTGGCCGCCGCGTAGTCCGGGCCCGACGGCGGCGCCATCGTCGCGGCCAAGCTCGAGATGTTGATCACGCGTCCCCAGCGGCGATTACGCATGGACGGCAGCAAGCGCGTCGTGACGCGCACCGCCGCCAGCACGTTGCGGTCGTAGCTGGCGGCCCAGGTGCCTGGTTGTGCTTCCATCCAGGATTCCTTGACGCCGCCGGAGCCGCCGGCGTTGTTGACCAGGATGTCGATGGGCCCGGCCACGCGCCGCGCTTCCTCGACCAGTGCCTGGACCTCGTCGTCGCTGGTGAGATCGCCGCAGACCGCGTGCGCCAGGCCGCCCCGCGCCGCGATGTCGGCGGCGACGCGCCGTGTTTGGTCCCGGTCGCGGCCGTGGACGATGACGGTCGCGCCTTCGTCCGCCAACATCCTGGCGATCGCTTCGCCGATGCCCTTGCTGCTGCCCGTGACGAGCGCCGTCTTGCCGTGTAATTGCAGGTCCATCGTCCTTCCTCCTCGTCGGATGTCGTGAGCGCCGTATGCTAGAGTCGGCGCATGGACGAGACAAGTACGCACTTTTATGTACCCATGCATGGACTCATCGGGCAGGGCGAGCGCGAGGCCTGCCTCGGGCCGGACGGTTCGGTCGCCCACGTGGCACGGGTGATGCGGATGCTGCAGGGACGCTGGAAGCTGCCGATCCTGTTCCGGCTCTACGCCGACCCGGCGCTCCGCACGCTGCAGCTGAAGCGCGATCTGCCGGGCGTGTCGCAGAAGATGCTCACGCAGCACCTGCGCGAACTGGCCGACGACGGCCTCGTCGAGCGCGTCGACTACGGCGAGAAGCCGCTGCGCGTCGAATACCGGCTGTCGGACATGGGACGCGCGCTGCTGCCGGTACTGATCGCGATGCGCCGCTTTTCGACCGACCATCCCACTGCGGGAGAGGTGCCCTAAGCCATCAGCGCTTGCGCCAGCAGGCGCGGCGCCGGCGCCAGCTCGTCCAGGCCGCGCATGCACACGACGAGCCGCCGCAGCGCCCAGGCATCGGCCAGTTCGACGACGGCCAGGGCCAGTGATTGCGCGCCGCGCCGGGCCGCCGTTTCCGGCACGATGCCCACGCCGATGCCGCCCGCGGCCAGGCGGCACACGGCATCGAAGTCGCCGACCCGCACCCGCACGCGCAGCGACCTGCCGGAACGCCCGGCCGCGTCGCCCAGGTAGCGCGCCAGCGCGCTGTCGCCGGCCAGGCCCACGTGGTCGACGTCCAGCAGGCGCGAGAACGATACGGCCGTGGCGCCGGGCGCCTGCAGCCCGCGCGCCGTGTCCGGCGCCGCTACCGCGACGAGACGGTCGATGCGGAAGGGAAGGGTGGCCAGGCCGGCCAGGTCGACCGTGTCCGCCGCGATGCCCAGGTCGGCCGCGCCGGCACGCACCTTGCGCGCCACCTCGGCGCTGGGGCACTCGTCCAGTTCCACATCGATGCCCGGATGGCGCGCCATGAAGCCGGCCAGCGCGTCGGGCAGGTATTCGCTCAGCGCCGCCGTATTGCAGGCCAGGCGCACGCTGCCCTTGATGCCGCCCGCGTAGTCGCCCAGTTCCGCCTGCATCCGCGCCAATTGCTGGAACACGAGGCGGGCATGGCGCACGACGGCATCGCCGGCGGCGGTCGGCTGGACGCCGCGGCGGCCGCGCACCAGCAAGGGCATGCCCAGCGTGTCTTCCAGCGCCTGGATGCGCGCGCTGGCCGACGCCAGCGCCAGGTGCGCCTGGGCGGCGCCGGCCGTGATGCTGCCGGCATCGACGACGTGCAGCAACAGGCGCAGGTCGGTCAGGTCGAAACGCAATCGTGTCTCCTCATCGCGTGCACAGCCTTCGGACCAAGCGAAGGCTGCATTCGTCTTTTCCGCATTTTCGCGGACCAGTGCGGCGCGCAGAATACGCGCCATGGACACCATCTTACCTGCGGACGGCCTGGACACGCTGGCCTATATCTTCTTCGTTTTCCTGCTGGCCGGCGCCGTCAAGGGCATCGTCGGACTCGGTTTGCCGACAGTCGCGGTGGGCTTGCTGGGCATCGCGATGGCGCCGCGCGAGGCAGCCGCGCTGATCGTGATCCCTTCGTTGCTGACGAATGCATGGCAGTTGGCGACGGGGCCCGGCGTCCGCGACCTGTGCCGCCGCCTGTGGCCGATGCTGGCGGCGATCGTTGCCGGCACGCTGGCGGGCGGCATGCTGCTGCCGCCCGGCAGTGCGGCGGGGGCGGGTGCGGCGCTGGGCGGCGCCCTGGTGCTGTATGCGGCGAGCGGCCTGGCGGCGTTCCGCCTGGACGTGCCGCCGCATGCGCAGCGCTACGCCGGGCCGCTGGTGGGGCTGGCGACGGGCGCGATCACGGCGACGACGGGCGTGTCCGTGATTCCCGTCGTGCCCTACCTGGGCGGCTTGCGGCTGGAGCGCGACGCGCTGGTGCAGGCGCTGGGCCTCGCGTTCACGGCGTCCACCTGCGCGCTGGCGGCGGCGCTGCTGCTGGCAGGGCAGTTACAGCCGCATGCGGCCGGCCTGTCGCTGTATGCGCTGGCGCCGGCCATGCTGGGCATGTGGCTGGGGCAGCAACTGCGGTCCCGCATCCGTCCCGCGCTGTTCCGGCGCTGCTTCTTCGTCGGCCTGCTGGGACTGGGGTTGCACCTGATGCTGGCGCCATTCCTGGACTAAGCAGCGCAGTTAGCGGGCGGCTGCGCATCGAAGCCGATGTGCAGCGTCTCCTCGAAGTGCGCGATCAGCGCCTGCACCTTGGACGCGTGCTGGCGGCTGCGCTGCCACACCAGGTGCAGCGGCAGGCCCGGCGTGGCCAGCGCGGGCAGGATCGCGACCAGCTTGCCCTCGCGGATGCGCTGCCCCACGAGCCAGGTCGCCAGCTGGGCGATGCCCAGGCCCGCCTCGACGGCCGCCACCTGGGCTTCGGCCTGGCCCAGCACGATGCGGCCTTCGACGTGGTGGCGCACGGGCGGCTTGCCGCCGTCGCGGACGATCCACGGACCCGTGCTGCCGTCCGCGCGTCCGTACAGCACCGCGGCGTGGTCCTGCAGGGCGTCGAAGGAGTGCGGCGTGCCGTGAAGGTCCAGGTAGCCGGGCGCCGCGCAAAAGATCAGTTCCTCGTTGCCCAGGTGGCGGCAGGCCAGCGCCGGCGGCCAGGCGTCCGATCCGCCGATGCGCACGACGAGGTCGATGCCATCCTCGACCGGGTCGACGAAGCGGTCGGTGAACGTGACGTGCGGCGTCACCTGCGGGTGCTGCTGCGCGAAGGCCAGCAGCGCCGGCATGCCGTGCATGCGGCCGAAGGTGGCGGGCATGTCCACGCGCAGGCGGCCCGACGGTTCCAGGTGGTCCGCGGCCAGCATGCGCTCGGCGGATTCCAGCTCTTCCAGCACGCGCACGCAGGTCTGATAGAAGGCATCGCCGGCATCCGTCATCTCCAGGCGCCGCGTGGTGCGGTCGAACAGCTGCTTGCCCACGCGCGCCTCCAGCCGGGCGATGGCCTTGCCCACCGCGGAGTTGGTCAGGTGGAGACGCTCGGCGGCGGCCGTGAAGCTGCCGGCTTCGGCAACGGCAACGAAGGTGTCGAGGCCTTTCAGGCGGTCGGAGGAGCTCATGACGATCGATTCTGGAATTTTATTCTTTAAAGTGCGGGAATTTATATCCAACACGGGAATTCTCGTCTTTTATACCATGCATGCTGGGATTTTTTTAGAAAGCATCGCATGTCCAGTACCAACTCCGCCAATCCGGCGGCCATCGCCCCCGTCCGCGGCGGCGCGGCGTCCATCGCCATCCTCGCGGTGGCGGCCTTCGTCATCGTCACGACGGAATTCCTGATCGTCGGCCTGCTGCCGGCGCTCGCGCGCGACCTCGGCATCGCCGTCGCCAGCGCGGGCCAGCTCGTGACGCTGTTCGCCGTCGTCGTCATGGTGTGCGGCCCGTTCCTGACCGCCGCGCTGGCGCACGTCGACCGCAAGCGCCTGTTCGTCGGCATCCTCGTGCTGTTCGCGGCCGCCAACGGCCTCGCCTCGATCGCCTCGAACATCTGGGTGCTGGCCGTGGCGCGCCTGCTGCCGGCGCTGGCGCTGCCCGTGTTCTGGGGCACGGCGAGCGACACGGCGGCGCAGATCGCGGGCCTGGGCAAGGGCGGGCGTGCCGTGTCGACCGTCTATCTCGGCATTTCCGCCGCCATGCTGTTCGGGATCCCGCTCGGCACGCTGGCCGCCGATGCCGTCGGCTGGCGCGGCGCGTTCGCGCTGCTGGCAGCGCTGTCGCTGCTGATCGCCCTGTTGATGGCCGCGACGATGCCGGCGGTACGCAGCAACGACGCCGCCGCTTCGGGCAGCCAGGCGCAGATCCTGAAAAGCCCGTACTTCCTGGCCAACGTGGCGTTGTCCGTGCTGGTGTTCACCGCCATGTTCACCGGCTATACGTACCTGGCCGAGACGCTGGAAAAGTCGGCCGGCATCGCCCCGGCCCAGGTCGGCTGGTGGCTGATGGGCTTCGGCGCCGTCGGCCTGGTCGGCAACTGGCTCGGTGGCCTGTGGGTCGACAAGAAGCCGCTGGCCACGACGGCCATCTTCAGCGTCGTGCTGGCGCTGGGCATGGCGGGCACGATGGCGTTCGTCGGCCACCTGCCGGCCTTCGTGGGCGCGCTGGCCGTGTGGGGTGTCGCGAACACGGCGCTGTATCCGATCTGCCAGATCCGCGTGATGAACGCGGCCACGGGCGGCCAGGCGCTGGCGGGTACGATCAACGTGTCCGCGGCCAACGGCGGGATCGCGCTGGGCGCCGTCGTGGGTGGCGTCAGCATCTCGAACTGGGGCGCCGGGAATGTCGGCTATGTGTCGGCAGCCATCGCCTTGCTGGCGGTCGTGGCGGTACCGCTGGTAGTCCGCTTAGGTGAGCAGGCTGGCGGCGCGCGCGCCGGCAAACGGGTAAGGTAGACCTGCCATCATTGACTAGTCAGGAGGGATTCATGAGCAACGATGTCGAACGCAGCGACAACGAACACCGCCCTCCATTGGGCGCCACGCGGCCTGCAACCGGCAAGCCGCTGATCGTCACGCCCACCTTCGTCAGCCGCGTGGACGACACGCCGCGCGGCGAGCGGCCGCAGGATGCGGGCGCGTCGAAGAGCCGGCATGGACACGAGGTGCACTTCCCCAACTGGCGTCCGCATGCGTTGGCGCTGGAAGGCGATCCGAACCTCGCGTTCGAGCACTGGGACGAGTACTGGCGCAAGGTACACGGACCCAAGTTTGCCTGGGACGAGCCGGGTAGCTCGTCGCAGCTCGTGCTGCGCTACGACCAGGTGCACCGCATCGCCTCCGGCCCGTCCAGCCTGTTCCCGCCGCCTTACCGCGCCATGGTGGGCGCGGACGGCAAGCTGCCGGCCGACCCGGAAAAGCACGTGCCGCCGCTGCGCCGCCCGCGCTGGGACGGCTTCGCCTACATCGCCTATGCGGACGAAGGCGACATCCAGAAAACGCTGGGCCAGGAAAAATTCGACAAGCGCATCGTCGCCGACGAGCAGGTGGCCTTCCGGATGGTGACGCGCGAGATCACGCGCGAGTACATCATCGTGCCCAGCGCGCGCCACCGCGACCCGGTCAGCGTCGTGCGCATTCACGTGCGCGCGCCCGGCTTGAGCCGCGAGGAATTCCAGCGCCGCCTGCTGGACGACCACGTGGCGCTGGTGCTGGACCAGCCGGCCACGCGCGACCTCGTGCGCCGCTACGCGCAGCTGCACAATATCGGCTCGACGCAGAAGGATCCGGAAGGCAGCAGGATCGACGCCGTCTCCGTGTTCTCGTTCGCGTCGCTCAACGATGCCGAGGACTACCTAGTGAGCAGCGACCACCGCGCCATCGACGCATCCGAAAAGGCGCTGCAGGGCGAAGGCTCGGAGTGGTGGACGGCGATCAACTACAGCGTGATCAACCGGCTGGAGAACGAAGTGGCAACGTGGCAGCTGCCGGAGCGTCCGTGACGAGACTGCGCGCGTAGAAGCGCGTATCGACGGCCATGACGGGGAAGGCGGCGGGCAAGTCATGCCGCGCCACCTGGTCGAAGCCGTGCTTGTCGTAGAAGCGGTGCGCGGCCAGGAATTTGTCCGTCGTGCCGAGCCAGATGCGGCGCATGCCTTTCCCGTGCGCGTGCGCGAGCAGCGTGTCGAGCAGGCGCGCCGCCGTGCCGTACTCCTTGCCTCGATGCGTCGGGGCCACGAACATCTTGCGCAGCGCGCCGTCGCCATTGCCGATGTCGAGCAGGGCGATGGTGCCGACGACGGTGTTGTCGTCCAGCGCTAGCCAGAAGCCGCCGCTGCCCTGCTGGTAGAAGCCCGCGATGTCGAGCAGGTCGGGCTGGTCGGCCAGCGTGATCGGGATGCCGAATTCGGCTTGCTGGATCGGCAGGATGACGTCGATGACGCCGGCGGCGTGGGTGGGGGAGAAGGCAACGATGCGCATCCCGCCAGCGTAACAGATCCTTATTCCAGGTTCTCGTGGTGCTCCGCCACGCCTTCCTTCCAGTATGCCGAGACGCGCGTGGCCTGGCGCGGGATTCCCTTGTCCGCCAACAGCTTGCGCACCTGCGCCATCACGGAGGCTTCGCCGCCGCCCCAGGCGAAGCCGTGGCCGGGCGGCAGGGCCAACCGGTCGAGTGCGGCCAGCAGCGCGTCGGGCGTGTCGAACCAGCGGACGTCGGCGGCGGAGGCGCCCGCGAAGGCGCGGCGGTCGGCATCGCTTGCCAGCGCCAGCACGAACACGCGGCTGCCTGCCGGCAGTTCTTCCAGGCGGCGCGAGATCGCGGGCAGGGCGGTGGCATCGCCCACCAGCAGGTGCCAGGCGGCTTCCGTGGGGATGATGAAGGAACCGCGCGGGCCGCCGATCTGCATGCGCTGGCCCACCCTGGCCTGGCGCGCCCAATCGGAGGCGGCGCCTTCGCCGTGCAGCGCGAACTCCACCACCAGCACGCGCTCTTCGCGGCTGAAGCGGCGTGGGGTATAGTCGCGCCTCGCTTGTCCGTTGTTGCCGTCGTCGAAGAAGAATTTCACGTGGTCGTCGAACGACATCGAGACGAAGTCGGCCAGTGCCTCGCCCTTGAACGTGATGGCGACGAAACCCGGGCCGAGCGGCTCGACGCGCGCGACCTCGAGGTCGCGCAGTTTGAGTTCGTGGCGGACGCGCTGGATTTCCGGGGCGGCTGCATTCGTTTGCATGGCATCCTGTTGCATCGCTTCTCCAAAATTAGTTGATAATGTCCCCCATTATGCAAAGTAAAGTTGATAAAGTCAACCAATCCCCTGCCGCCGGCGAGGTCATCGAGACCATGCATGCGATCATGCATCTGTTCCGCTCGGCGCGGCAGCGCAGCCTGCGCGACGGTGCGCACGAGCTGGCCCACATGGAGGCGAAGGCGCTCGGCTATTTCGCGCGCCATCCCGGCGCCACCCAGAGCGACATGGTGGCGCATGCGGGCCGTGACAAGGCCCAGGTGGCGCGCCTGATCCGCACGCTGCGCGAGCGTGGACTGCTCGACGCCACGCCCGACGAGCAGGATCGCCGCATCACGCGCCTGGCGTTGACGCAGGCCGGCCAGGCCATGCACGCGGCCCTCCACCAGGACGATGGCCGCCTGGCCGACGCCGCGCTGGCCGGCATCGGCGAGGCCGAGCGGGCGACGCTGCAGGCGCTGCTGGCAAAGGTGCGCAGCAACCTGGCGGCACAATCCGATTAAGAGTTGTGGTTTTTTTGCGCGGGTAATGACAGCGCGCAACGATGCAGCTATAGTTTCCTCAAATAAATATCGCCTGGAGACGATAGATGAGCTGGTTGAGGAGATGGAAGGCCCGGCTCGGCGGCATGCGCCTGCGCGGGTCCCTGCGTGACCTGGTTGCCCATGCGCGCGACGGCAGCATCACGACGGCGATCAATGCCGCGCGCCTGCGCAAGGAAGTCGACCACGCGCTGGGTCGCGCACGCGAACAGGCGCTGGCGGCCCGGGAACTGGCCGGTGCCGCGCGCGAAGTGACGGACCTGTCGGCCGGCGTCAAGGCCGGCACCGACGAGATCGCGGGCACGGCCGGCCGCAACCTGGATGCGGCGCGCGCCTCGATGGACGAATTGGCGAGCCTGGAGCGGCGCATGCGCGCCATCGAAACCCAGGTCGAGGGCTTCGCCGGCACGGTCGAGCAACTGGTCGCGCATTCGCGCGCGATCAGCGAATTCGGCGCCATCATCGACCGCATCGCCAACCAGACGAATCTGCTGGCCATCAATGCCGCGATCGAGGCTGCACGGGCCGGCAGCGCCGGACGCGGTTTCGCCGTCGTCGCGGGCGAGGTGCGCCGGCTGTCGCAGCTCGTCAACGAGGAAACGGCGAAGATCGCCGGCGCCAACGGAGAAATGCGCGAGCTGGTGGAATCGGCCAGCGGCGCCACGTCCGCCATCCTGGACGGCGTGCACGTGTCCGCGCGCGAGGTCGCGCAGGCCGCCGGCCGCTTCCAGTCCTTCGTGGCCGACTTCGAGCGCATGACGGGCACCGTCAACGAGATGGCGCAGGCGATGCAGGCGCTGGACGGCATCAGCCAGGACATCGGCGTCAAGGTCGGCGACGTGGCCCGCAACGCGTCCGAGGCGGGCAAGGCGATGAACGACGCCTCGCGCCGCGTCGACGAAGTCCGCGTCACCACCGAGGACATCCAGGCCACGCTGGCGGGCTTTCACACGGGCGGCACGCCGTTCGACGCCCTGGTCGAGGCGACGACGGGCCTGCGCGACGAGGTGCGGCGCTGCCTCGAATCCCACCTGGCGCGCGGCGCCGACATCTTCGACCAGGCCTATCGCCCGATCCCGAACTCCGACCCGCCCCGCTATACCACCTCGTACGACGGCGCCGTCGAGCGCGACCTGCAGGCGCTGTTCGACCACGTGCTGGGCGCGCTGCCCGGCTGCGCCTATTCGCTGGCGGTCGACAACCGCGGCTATGCGCCGGCGCACAATGCCCGTTACTCGCGCCGCCCGACGGGGGAGCGCGAGCATGACCTGGTCCATTGCCGCAACAAGCGGATCTTCGACGATCCCGTCGGGGCGCGGCTGGCCGCCAATCGCAAGCCGTTCCTGTTCCAGACCTATCTGCGCGACACGGGGGAGGTGATCAATGACTTGTCGATGCCGGTGGAGATCGGCGGGCGGCACTGGGGCGCGGTGAGGGTGGGGTTCGATTCCGCCAGGTTGCGGGTCGCGTTGCCGCATGCGGCGTAGGCCGAACGGGAGCTGGTCAGTACGTTTGCCTAAAGAGTGGTACGGAATGTCGTTCATCGGTCAAAATCGGGGGTTGGCGTGACAATCGCGCTCCAGAATGAAAGGATGTGACATGAGCGACAAAGGAAACACCACGATTGCCGAGTTGGCGTTCGAGCTTGGAAAGGTAACGCGACGCGCCATCGACGGTAGCAATGGCATTGCCAGCCCGGTCGAGCTGTCGAAGATTGCCAATAACCTGCTGGAAGCTGGACATGAGAAGGTGGCGAGCGACTTGCTGATGGTGTTCGTCGCCGGCTTCGAGGAAGGTGATCCGCCTGAACGGCGCCTCCACCCGGAAGAGCGCTAGCGGGCGATGCAGGGGACCCGGGCCGCGGCGGACGGCCGGGAGCAGACCCTTATGAGCCGGAATACGACCTTCGACACCACGGATGATTGCAATGACGGATGCCAGGCAAGCGATGAACGTCTCTCTCAAGCATATCGTGGTGCCAGTCTTGCGCAGGCTTGGTTTCAAAGGGGCGTTCCCGCATTTTTATCGGGAGTCGGGTGGCCACGTGGACCTGCTTACGTTCCAGTTCAGATTGGGCGGGGGAAGCTTCGTCGTTGAACTTTCCTATGCAGAGCCAGATCGAAAAAATGTCCACTACGACAAGGACGCTCAGGTCGGCAAGCTGCGGGCTGCGCAAACGACGCATCGATTACGCTTGGATACTGGCGGGCCAGGTTCGGATAGATGGTTCTCGTTTGCGCCGAACGGTTTGTCCGGACCGCAACCGGATGTCGATCAGATTGCGGCGAACGTCGCGGCACTCATCGAGCGCCAAGCCCTGCCATGGTGGCAACAAAAGCGTCTGCCGCCGCCGTCTCAATGATGACTGCGCGTGCATGTCCGCAAGGTGGCATGTCCTTGCACACCGTCATTCGCTTTCATCCGGCCCACGCATGGCGTTGCCGAGAACCGCGCAAAAGTATTCCATTTGCAAATGTTTTCGCTAACATGCACAATGTCGTCTCAACAATAATGCGAACGTAGCCGCCACGGGCAGCGCTACGCCGGGAGACGAACCGACGCCACCGGTGCCGGACGGCGCGCCTGCGCCACATCATTCACGCCTTCTCGGCCGTAACGACATCCGCCACGCTCGGACGCTCCGATTACCTTGCTTTAGAGGACTGGATGAGACCGACCCTGAACCGTACCATGTTCGCGCTAACATCGGCGTTCGCGATCGCTGCGCCGCTGTGCGCCGCGCCCCTCTCGACCCTGGACCGCAACGGCGCCTGGGTCTCCGTCGAGGCCTATGGCCCGAACGTCATGCACGTGACCATCGCGGTCGACAAGGACGAAGTGCTGAAGGGGCCGGGCTACGGCATCCTGCCGAAGAACGCCGACAACGGCGCCTTCCGCCACACGTCCGGCGCCGATGGCGACGTGTTCGTATCGAAGGGCATGACGCTGCGTGTGAACCCGGCGCCGCCGGCACGCACGCCGAGCCAGGGCGAGAAATACTTCGCGCCGGCGCTGGCGTCGGTCGGCCTGCAGGTGCTGAACGCCAAGGGCGAGAAGGTACTGGACATGGGCGGCTGGGAGATGTCGCCGCATACCGTCAACGGCGAAAAGACCTACCAGGTCGGCGCCACGTTCAATACGGCGCGCGACGAACACCTGTACGGCATGGGCCAGAACCAGGAATCGCTGTCCGGCCTGGACCTGCGCGGCCGCGTGCTCGACTGCAAGCACTGGTATGACGCGCCGGGCGGGGAGAGCGTCTGCGTGCCGTTCATGGTGTCCTCGAAAGGCTACGGCATCGTCTGGGACAACCCGTCGGCGACGCGCTTCCAGGGCGCCATCCACGGCCGCACCGTGTTCCAGTCGCAGGTCGGCGAGCGCGTCAGTTTCTTCGTCATCACGGGCAATACGCCGGACGAGCTGTACTCGGGCTATGCGCGCCTGACGGGCAAGACCCCGATCCCCCCGAAGTCCGCGTTCGGGCTGATCCAGTCGAAGGCACGCTACGAGACGCAGGCCGAAGTGCTGCGCGTGGCGAATACCTACCGCCAGAAGAAATACCCGCTCGACGTGATGGTCGTCGACTGGTTCTACTGGACCCGCATGGGCCAGATGGACATCAACCCGGCCGAGTACCCGGATCCGGACGGCATGAACAAGCAGCTGCACGACATGGGGATGGAGTCGATCATCTCCATCTGGCCGCGCTACGAGACCTCGGGCCGCTACTTCAACGAACTCGACCGGAAGGGCTATCTGCTGAAGGACAAGGACGGCAAGAGCGTCGACGGCCTGCCGTTCCGCTCCGACCGCACGGGCGGCCTGATCGACGCCACGAATCCGAAGGCGCGCCAGTGGTTCTTCGAAAAATCGCGCGACAACATCCTGTCGCACGGCTTCGACTATCCGTGGCTGGACGAGACCGAACCGGACCTGGTGCCGGACGGCTTCTTCTATTCGATCGGGTCGGGCGACCGCTACCACAACCTGTTCCCGCTCGTGCACGTCGAAGGCTTCGCAGACAATATGCGCGCCTGGAAGCCGAACAAGCGCGTGCTGATCCTGTCGCGCGCGGCCTATCTCGGTTCGCAGCGCACCGGTGCATTGTTCTGGTCCTCGGACATCACCTCGACCTGGGAAGCACTGCAGCGCCAGATCCCGGCCGGCCTGAACATGGTCGCTTCCGGCATCGCGCTGTGGGGCAACGACATTGGCGGCTGGCAGAAGATCCCGCAGAACAGCACGGCCGACAAGGCGCCGCTGGTCGATCCCGCCGGTGCTGAAGATGTCGTGGGCAAGAACCGCGATTATCCGGAGCTGATGACGCGCTGGTTCCAGTACGGCACCTTCCTGCCGACGCTGCGCCTCCACGGAGACCGCAAGCACGCCGACATCTGGTCCTTCGGCAAACAGGCCGAGACCATCATGGCGCGCTACGACCAGCTACGTTACCAGCTGATCCCGTACATCTACAGCCAGGCCAAGTTCACCCACGACACGGGCGCGCCGTTCATGCGTCCGCTGTGGATGGACTTCGGCGCCGACCCGAACGTCGCCAACATCGGCACCCAGTACATGTTCGGCCCAGCCTTCCTGGTGGCACCGATCACGGAGCAGGGGCAGACGGAGAAGGACGTGTATCTTCCGGCCGGCACCGACTGGTATGACTTCTGGACCAATGAAAAGTTCAGCGGCGGCCGCTGGATCAAGGCCCAGGCCCCGATCGACCGCATCCCAGTCTTCGTGAAGGCCGGCTCCGTGATCCCGATGGGCGCCGACGTCCAGTCGACCCGCGGCAAGCAGGCCATCGCCCAGGTGCTGGTCTACCCAGGCAAGGACGGCGAGTTCTCGCTGTACGACGACGATGGCGTCTCGTACGACTACGAGAAGGGCAAGTCGACCGTCACGAAGCTGCGCTGGGACGATGCGTCCGGCAAGCTGAGCGGCGATTCTGGGATGGCGAAGCTGGTGAAGGTGGTCGGCAAATAAGCCTGGCCTGCGCCTGAAACGACAAGCCCCTGCTCGACGGCAGGGGCTTTTTTCATTGACGACGTGGGTTGCTGTGCTTACACCGGCGGTGTGTGGCCGTCGACGTAGGCGGCGCCGGCCAGCTCGAGGCCACGGCGCAGGCGGGCGCTGAGGGCGTGCAGCAGGCGCTGGACGGCGCCGGGCGCTGCCGGTCGTGCGTAAGTGGGCGTGTCGGTAGTGGTGGCGTTCATGGCGGTATTCCGTGCGGTTCGGGTGGTAGTGCCACTCTAGCGTTGCCCGGGAGAACCATCCAATTCCATTTTTCGATCACCGTAATAAACGACGCAGATAAAGCAGCGGAGACCAGTCTGCCGTGTCATCATGCAGACGCAGCGCTGATATTTCCGCAGGGCATGTCGCAAGCGTCAGTGATCGTAGCTGAGCACCCGCAACAACTTCCACTGCCCGCCATCGCGTTCCCACACCATCGCAAACCGGTACACGCTGCAGCCTTCCGGTTCGGCCGGCGAGGGCTTGTTGCAAAAGCGGTGCTTGCCGATGTGCATGGCGTGATCCGGACCGGCAGGAAAGACCTCGACGGTTTCAAGCATCGCCTCGCGCCGCAGGCGGGCGGGGGAGGCAAAGGTTTTTTCGAAGATGGCGATATTCTCGGCGTAGCCGGTGACGCCGCTGCGGTCGTGGTAGAACTCGAGGCGCGGGCTGAATCCCGCTTTCAGGGGGCCGATATCGCGCCGGTTCAGGCCGCCGAACAGCCGCGCGTCGGCCGCGACGATCTCGGCGGTGAGCTGCGCGCGCGCCTGCGTCCCGGTGTCCGCCGCCGCTGCGCTTGCCGCCGCCGCCAGGCATACTGCTACCGCGATCCTGTTCATGCTCGCTCCCATCCCGTTGGAATGAGGCCACTCTGCCAGCCCGATGCGCCGGGCGCACGCGGGATCCGACGAACGGTCGGAACGATGGGCCGAACGGGCGGGCGCACCCGGCACTTGAAATTCCGCGGGCGTCCCCATCTGGTCCGTATCGCGGCCCGGCCGCCTTTCCTGGAACCCCATGCGAATCTTCGTGCGCAGCCTCGTCGTCGCCCTGGCCCTGATCGCGGCCGAGGGCGTGCTGCGCCCGTGGCTCGAAGGCGTCGCCTACATGCTCCGCCTGGGCGCGTTGCCGGCGCCGAGCGTGTTGCCCGTGCCGGTGGCGGGCATCAGGCCCGCGCAACTGGCCGACACCTGGGGCGGGGCGCGCGGCGAAGGGCGGAAGCACGAGGGCATCGACATCTTCGCCAGGCGCGGCACGCCCGTGCTTTCCAGCACGGAAGGCATCGTGATGCGGGTCGGGACCAACCGCCTCGGCGGCCGGGTCGTCTGGGTGCTGGGCCCGGGCGGCCAGCGCCATTATTACGCCCACCTGGACCGCTACGGCGACGTCCACGCGGGCATGCGGGTGGCGCCGGGCAGCGTGGTCGGCTATGTCGGCAATACGGGCAACGCCAGGACGACGCCGCCACATTTGCACTACGGCATTTACGGCGCACATGGCGCGATCAATCCCTATCCTTTCCTACAGCGGCGCAACGGTCGCTAAGTCTTCAGCGGAAAATAAAAGAAAAATCCGGAAATTGCATGGGGTGTGAAATATAATCCGCTTCAAAGACATCTGATGCTTTGAGGCTCTATATGACTGGCAATTTGCGTCGCGAAAACCTCGTTTCGAGGCATCTTGAAGTAGCGCTGGTCTACAAGGAGATGTTGGGCCTGGACGAGGCGCTGGCCTACCTTGACCGGGAAAATGTGCCGAAGGGCATGGCCGAGCAGTATCTTGATACCGCAAGCAGGGCCGCGGCAGGGGACAGCGATGGCGCTGCCGTGACAGCGCGCCCGCCGCTCGACAGTTGCCGCAGGAAGAACCGGGTGCACGATGCGATCGTCGAGGCCGCCTTGAAGATCGAACGCAAGATGGGGACGGAATGGGCGTTGACGCTGCTGCGCAACGAAAATGTCCCGGAAGAGGTGATCTCCAGGATCGTCGCCACCGGTCCGCGCAAGTTGCGGGTCCGACAGGCGGACACGTAGACTGACGCCCGGCATATTCCTACACGCGCACGACTGAATGCGGTCGCGCGCGCGCACTACAATCGTGCCTATGCGAGGAGGATAGGCCGGTGCTGATGGATACCCCAGTGGGAGGCAGGAACGCGACGGGCGGCCAGCTGCGCCGCGATACGGTGCTGTGGCGCTACCTGGATGCTGCAAAGCTGTTCGACTTCTTCGAGAATTCCACACTGTTCTTTTGCCGCGCCGACCATTTCGCGGACAAGTTCGAGGGCGCATTCACGCCCTCGCTGCGGGAGCAGATCAGCCGTGCCCACGCCTGCGGCGAGATCGATTACGACTATGAACAGTTCAAGCGGCGCATGCGCCAGTCGGTGTTCATCAATTGCTGGCACCGCAACCAGGACGACAGCGCGGCGATGTGGGCGTTGTACGGCAAGTCCGATTGCGCGGTGGCGCTGACGAGCACCGTCGGCCAGCTCGCCGACGTGCTGGAGGGCGCGTGCGAGCACAAGACCTCGATCGTGCGCGTCGAGTACGTGAAGCACTGGCGCGACCCCAAGCTCGACGTCTCGCCCGACTACACGCGCATCTTCGCCTATAAAACCAAGGCCTACGAGTACGAGAAGGAAGTGCGCGTAGTGATCGACCGCACCGGCCGCGACGCAGGGCCGCCGCTGCCGGATCCGGGCATCGTGGTGCCGGTCGACGCGTCGCGGCTGTTGCGCAGCATCGTCATCGCGCCGGACGCGCCGCCGTGGTTCGAGCAGCTGGTGCGGCAGTCGGCGGCGAGGTATGGGGTGAGGGCGCCGGTGCGCAGGTCGAAGCTGGCGACGGATCCGATTTGATCGGCGGCGTAACCGTCGTCCCCGCCTGCGCGGGAATGACGGTAATCCGTGCCGACGGATGGGTTCAGGCCGCCCGGTGCGCCGCGGTCTCCGGCGCCGCGACACCCGTCGCTTCGGCCAGGCTGCTGTCGTTCGCGTGGCTGTTGCCGCCCATGCCGTCGTCGTGGTGGAACGGCGCGAACCAGGTCGCGAGGAAGGACGGGATCGTGGCCACCATCACGAACACGAAGTAGCCGACATAGCCCATCATCTCCTGCAGGTGGCCGCTGACGACGCCCGTGACCAGATTGCACAGTCCCATCAGGCCCGTGCCGAAGGCATAGTGCGTGGTCGTGTACTTGCCCGGCGCGAGCTGCTGCATCAGGTAGATCATGAAGCCGACGGAGCCGAAGCCGAAGAAGAATTTTTCGATGACGACGCCGGCGCTGATCGCCAGGGTGCTGGTCGGCAGCAGGATCGCCATCGCCAGGAAGGTCGCGTTGGGGATGTTTACGGCGCAGCACAGCACGAACAGCACGCGCTTCAGCCCGCGCTTGGCCACGTACATGCCGCCCAGCAGGGAGCCGAGCAGCACGGCGGCCAGGCCATAGGTGCCGTAGACGATGCCGAGCTGCTCGTTCGACAGCCCGAGTCCGCCCTTGGCGGCCGCATCGACCATGAAGAACGGGCCGATCTTTTCCAGCAGGCCGATGCTGACCCGGAACAGGAAGGCGAAGGCGATCATCTTCCACACGTCGCGCTTCTGGAAGAAGGTGACGAAGGAATCCCACAGGATGGCACCGGCGCCGCGCAGGCTGGTCGGCGTGTTTTCCGCGCGAGCGCCTTCCGGCATCACGCGCACGTGCCACAGCGCCATCAGCACGATGATGGCGGCGACGATGAAGAAGATCACGCGCCAGGCATCCATCCAGTCCGGCCCGAACACCTTCGGGTCGTGGTGGAACACCTCGACGTGCAGCTTGCCGCTCAGGTAGACGAGCAGGCCGGAGGCGACGATGGGGCCGATGTTCCACGACAGGCTCTGCACGCCGCAGTACAGCGACTGGGCGCGCGTGTCGAGCGAGGTCACGTAGACGCCGTCGCTGGCGATGTCCTGGGTGGCGCCGATGAAGGACATGGCCCAGAACAGCGGCAGCATCAGCGCCATCCAGTTCGGCATGCCCATCGCCAGCGCGGCCGCGGCGAAGCCCACCCCGACCAGCGCCTGGGTGCACAGCACGAAGAATTTCTTGGTGCGGTACATCTCGACGATGGGCGCGAACAGCGGCTTGATCGTGTACGCGAGGATCAGCATGCTGGAATACGCGGCGGCGTCGCCGTTGTTCATGCCCAGGTTCTTGAACATGATGGCGGTCACGCTGGTCAGCATGATGTAGCCGAGGGCCATCGTGAAATAGCCGGTCGGGACCCACAGCAGCGGGTGGCGGGAGCGTTCAGGCGTGGACATGGGGCGAGGCGGTGACGGAGTCGATCGGGGCGCGCTGGAACGCGGCGCGCGCATCGAGCAGGCGGTCTTCGAGCAGCGCCGCGGCGCCGGCCAGCGCCGGGTAGGGCGCGTGGATCACGAAGCAGGGGATCTGCGCGGTGAAGTCGGAGAAGCGCCCCTTGTTCTCGAAGCGGGCGCGGAACGGCGAGCGGGCGAACCAGTCGCCCAGGCGCGGCACGACGCCGCCGCCGATATAGATGCCGCCGCGTGCGCACAAGGTGACGGCGACGTTGGCGGCCATCGTGCCGAGCATGCCGCAGAATACTTCCAGCGTCTCCACGCACAGGGCGTCGCTGCCGGCCAGGCCGCGTTCGACGATCTGCGACGGTGCCAATGCCGGCGCTGGAACATGCGCAGCGCCGCCACGGGCGGCCAGCGCTTCGTGGATCAGCGCCAGACCCGGACCGGAGACGAGGCGCTCGGCCGACACGTGCGGCCACTTGGTCCAGCAGTACGACAGGATCGCCTGCTCGCGCTCGTCCGCCGGCGAGAAGGCGACGTGGCCACCTTCGCTGGCAAGGACCGTCCAGCGCGCGCCGTTCGGGATCAGGCCGCCGACGCCCAGGCCCGTGCCGGCGCCCACCAGGCCGATCACGGCGTGCGGCAGCGGCGCCTGGCCGCCGACCTGCACCAGGTCGGACGCGGGCAGCTGCGGCACCGACATCGACAGGGCGGCGAAGTCGTTCACCACCAGCAGCGTGTCCAGGCCGAGGCGCGTGCGCGCCGCCTCGATCGAGAACTGCCAGCAGTGGTTGGTCATCTTGACGAAGTCGCCCTCGACCGGGTTGGCGATGGCGATCGCCGCGTGGCGCAGTTCCTGCGCCGCGCCGGGATGGCGCGCCAGGTAGGCGCGCACGGCATCCGTGAATTCGGGGTAGTCGGCGCAGGCCAGCGTGGCAACTTCCTCGATGCGGCCGGGGCCGCGCTGCAGCGCGAAGCGGGCGTTGGTGCCGCCGATGTCGGCGAGCAGCCTGGCGCCGCCGAACAGCACGTCGTCCATGGCATCCCTCATGTCAGGCCGCCTGCAGCGCAGCGCGCTGGCCGGCGATGAAGTCGCGGTACCACAGGGCGCTCGCCTTGGGCGTGCGCTCCAGGGTCTCGTAGTCGACCCAGACGATGCCGAAACGCTTGGCATAGCCGGAGTTCCATTCGAAATTGTCCATCAGGCTCCACAGGAAGTAGCCGCGTACGTCGATGCCCCGGTCCATGGCCTCCTTCAGGGCTTCCAGATGGGTGCGCACGTACTCGATGCGCACCTGGTCGTCGACCTGGCCGTTCTCCACCCGGTCGACGGCCGCCATGCCGTTTTCCGTAATGTACACCGGTGGCAGGTCCGGATACTCGTCTTTCAGCTGCACCAGCAGCTCGGTCAGGCCTTGCGGGTAGATTTCCCAGCCCATGTCGGTGAAGCCGTTGCCGCCGACCGGCTTCGGCGGCGGCACCTGGGCGCTCATCACTTCGCGGCGGTAGTAGTTCACGCCCAGGAAGTCGATCGGCTGGGCGATGATGTCGAAGTCGCCCTCGTGCACGTCCGGCGCGTCGGCGCCGTGCGCCTGCAGCGACAGTTCCGGGTAGCGCTTCTTGAAGATCGGGTCCATGAACCATGCGATCGAGTTCGCCCACTCGAGCGCGGCCAGGCGCTTGTCCGCCTCGCTGTCGGTGGCGGGGTCGGCGGTCCACTGGTTCAGCACGATGCCGAGTTCCGCCTTCGTGCGGGTGGCGCGCATCGCCTTCATCGCCAGGCCATGCGACAGCAGCAGGTGGTGCGAGACCTGGATCGCCTGCTTCTTGTCGGCGACGCCCGGCGCGAACTGGCCGTTGCCGTAGCCGAGGTTCGCCGTGCACCACGGTTCGTTGTGGGTGGCGATGGTGGCGAGACGGTCGCCGAAGCGGCGCGCCACTTCGTGCGCGTAGTCGGCGAAGCGGTGCGCCGTGTCGCGCGACATCCAGCCGCCGTCGTCCTGCAGGCCTTGCGGCAGGTCCCAGTGGTACAGCGTCAGGTGGCCCGCCATGCCTTTCTCGTCGAGCGCGTCGAGCAGGCGCTTGTAGAAATCGAAGCCCGCCTCGTTCCACGCGCCCTTGCCGGTGGGCTGCACGCGCGCCCACGCCATCGAGAAGCGGTAGGCGTCCACGCCCAGCGACGCCATCAGCGCGACGTCCTCGCGGTAGCGGTGGTAGTGGTCGCAGGCGACGTCGCCGTTGCTGTGGTCGATGATCTTGCCGGGCGTGTGCGAGAAGGTGTCCCAGATCGACGGGCCCTTGCCGTCGGTGTCGTGGGCGCCTTCGATCTGGAAGGCGCTGGTGGCGACGCCCCAGGTGAAGTCGGACGGGAAGCGGATGGAATCGGTCATGTGCGTGCAGGCTTGGAAATAGGGGAGGGCACGGGCGCGATGGCGCGCGGGCGGATGCCCGTGGCGGCACTGGCCGGCTGGTGGCCGGCAGCGTGATGCGTCTCCTTGTGTTATTGGTATTTTTTTAAAACGTTGAAATCGATTTCATAATACCGGCGGTGCGAATCGGCTGTCAAACAGATTTTCGCTGCAGGGACGGATGGGCTTGGCGCAGGCCAGCCGTTTCAGAAAATGGGGCAGATTTCTGAAACCGGTTTCGTACTGATATACTCGGGGACGCCTATTCACCGCCGCATCCATCCATGAAAAAAGCCCCCAGCACCACGCCGATGGTCACCGTCCACGAAGTCGCCCGCGTCGCCGGCGTCTCGGCCGCGACGGTGTCGCGCTTCCTGAACGGCACCGCTCGGGTGTCCGACGAAAAGCGCGAGGCGATCGAGAGCGTGATCGAGAAGCTGAACTACAAGCCGAACGTGCTGGCGCAGAACCTCAAGACGGGCAGTTCGCGCACCGTCGGCGTGCTGACCCAGTCGCTGGTGTCCGGCTACTTCGCCGATGCGCTGGCCGGCGTCGACGAGGCGCTGCAGGGCACCGGGTATGCGCCGCTGATCGTGTCCGGCCACTGGCATGCGGACGAGGAGGCCGAGCGCATCGAACTGCTGATCGCGCGCCGCGTCGACGGGCTCGTGATCCTGAGCGGCAAGCTGAAGGATGCGCAGATCCTCAAGCTGTCGCAGCGCGTGCCCATCGTCGCCTTCGGGCGCGAGCTGCACGGCCCGCGCGCCTACGGCTTCTGCCTCGATAACTACTGGGGCGCGTGCGAGGCGGTCGAGCACCTGATCGTCCAGGGGCATCGCAACATCGCCTTCATCGGCGGTCCGTCCGACCATGCGGACGCGCTGGCGCGCCTGACCGGCTACCGCGACACGCTGGCCAAGCACCGCATCAAGGAAAAGCAGCAGCTGATCGTGGCCGGCGACTTCCAGGAATCGAGCGGCCTGCTGGCGGTGGAGCGGCTGCTGGAGTCGGGCCAGCGCTTTTCCGCCATCTTCTGCGCCAACGACCTGACGGCCTACGGCGCGCGCCTGGCCCTGTACCGGCGCGGCATCCGCGTGCCGGAGGACATCTCGCTGATCGGCTTCGACGACCTGCACAGCTCCATGTACACGACCCCGCCTTTGACGACCGTGCGCCAGCCGCTGTTCGACGTGGGCAAGAGCCTGGGCCGCGCGATCATGAAAATGATCGGCAACGAACCGCACGACGTCGACGTACCGCAACTGAACCTCGTCGTCCGCGAGTCCGTCCGCCGCGTCGGCTGATTAAAAACAAACCGGGGTCAGAGTGCGATTTTTGGCAATTTCCCAAAATCGCACTCTGACCCCGGTTTGAGGTAACGCATCGGCGGGTTATCTGGAGCTTGTCTGAATGAACGTGGCGATGTAGCCGGCCGCTGCTTCCGGATACTGGTGGTGCGGGCCGTGTCCCGCCTGCGGGAAGGTCAGCAGCTGCAGCGTCGGCAGCTGGCCGCTGAGGGCGTGCCAGTTTTCGACGGGGAACGCGATGTCGTGGTCGCCGCCGATGTGCAGGATGGGCAGCGTCGTGTGCTTCAGCGCTTGCAGCACTTGCGGCGCCGGGAAAGCGGGGACGCGCGGCGTGGGGCCGAGGATGCCGGCGGCCCAGGCGGCGTCGATGTCGGGACTGCGGCCCTCGCAGCGCTCCCAAACCCGGGCGTACGATGCGGCCGCCGCGGCGCGGCTGGCAGCGGATGCCGGTTCGAAGAACAGGATGGTGTCCTTGTCGACGCTGCTGCCCGGGATGGCGGCCGTTTCGTTGAACAGCGCCTCGCCCGGCTTGACGGCCACGTCCGGCGCCGCCGTCGCGATGAGCACGGCGTGCGAAAGGCGCTGCGGCTGCGTCGCCGCGACGATCTGCGCGACCATGCCGCCCAGCGACCAGCCGGCGATGACGGCGTCATGCAGGTCCAGCGCCTCGATCAGGCTGGCCGCGTCGCGCGCCAGCAGCGCGGGGTTCAACTGGCGCTCGCCGCTGGACAGGCCCCAGCCCGCGTAGTCGAAGGTGATCACGCGCAGGCCGTGGCCCGCGAGCGCGTCGAGGAAGGCGGGATCCCACATGTCCAGGTTGCCGCGAAAGCGCACGCACAGCACGATCGGCTTGGCGGCAGGGTCGCCGATCGAGCGGTAGGCCAGGCGGCGGTCGCCCAGGTCGGCGTACTGGTTGGGCGCATCGATGGCGCGGAACTTGGGGGTAGGGGTGGTCACTGCATCCTCGACGAGATAAGGTTCAGGCGGCAAAGCCTCCGTCCGCCAGCAGGTCGGCGCCGGTGACGAAGCTCGACTCCGGCCCCGCCAGCCAGGCGACCAGCGCCGCGATCTCCTGCGGCCGGCCATGGCGCGGCAGCGCCATGAAGGCGTGCAGCGAGCGGCCGAAGTCGGTGCCTTCCGGGTTCATGTCCGTGTCGACGGGGCCCGGCAACACGTTGTTGACAGTAATACCACGGGGTCCCAGATCGCGCGCCAGCCCTTTGGCCAGCCCCGTCAGCGCCGACTTGCTCATCGAATAGAACGCGGCGCCGCCGAACGGCACGCGCAGCGCGTTCGTGCTGCCGATATTGACGATGCGCCCGCCTTCCGGCAGGTGCGGCAGCGCGGCCTTCGCGGTGGCGAACACGGCGCGCAGGTTGACGGCGACGGTGCGGTCGAAGTCGTCGATCGAGAAGTCGTCCAGCGTCCCCGGCAGGAAGATGCCGGCATTGTTGACGACGATGTCGATGCGGCCGAAGCGTTCGGCGGCCGCGGCGACGGCGGCGGCAATCGCGGCCGGGTCGCTGGCGTCGGCCTGCAGGGCAAGGGCGCGTCCGCCAGCGGAGGCGATCTCGGCGACCAGTGCATCGGCGGTGGCGGCGCTGCTCTGGTAGGTGAAGGCGACGGCCGCGCCGTCGCTTGCCAGGCGGCGCACGATGGCCGCGCCGATGCCGCGCGCGGCGCCGGTGACGAAGGCGACTTTGTTGTCGAGAGGCTGGTTCATGATGTGCTCCTTGGGTGGTTGAGGTGACGGATGCAGTATCATTCCAACCGCCGGTTGAAACTAGCCGGCTGTAAAGCGTATCTATTTCAACTACGGGTAAAAGATCGCCATGGGCTCGGATGCCTTCACCCACCTGGACAGCTTCCTCTACAGCGCCGAGGAAGGCGGCTTCTCGGCCGCCGCGCGTAAACTCGGCATGACGCCGGCGGGGGTCAGCAAGAACGTCGCCCGGCTCGAAGCGAGCCTGGGCGTGCGCCTGTTCCAGCGCAGCACGCGCAAGCTGCGCCTGACGGAAGAGGGCGCGCAATTCCTCGCCGCCGTGGGCGAGCCGTGGCATCGCATCCAGGATGCGATGACGGTGCTGCGCGAAGGCGCGGGTCGTCCGTCCGGCCTGCTGCGCGTGGCGCTGGCGCCGGCCGTCGGGCGCAGGCTGTTCGTGCCCATGCTCGACGCCTTCCACACGGCCTACCCGGATGTGCTGCCCGACCTGTATTTCGAGAACCGGCACGTCGACCTGATCGCCGAAGGCTTCGACGTCGCCATCGGCGGCGGCGTCGAGCTGACCCAGGGCCTGGTCGCGCGCGAACTGGCGCGCGGGCGGGTGGTCGCCGTTGCCGCGCCGGCCTACCTGGCGCGCCGCGGCACGCCGCGGCTTCCGGAAGAGCTGGCGGCGCACGACGGCATCGGGCGCCGTTCGATCCGCAGCGGACGCCTGCAGAGCTGGACGCTGCGCACCGCCGACGGCCGCGAGGCCACCGCCGAACTGCGTCCCGTCGCGGTGCTGGACGACCCCGAGGCCATGGCCAGCGCGGCGGCGACGGGGCTGGGACTGACGTTGCTGCCGATGGCGCACGCCGGTCCGCTGCTGGCGAGCGGGGAGCTGGTGCGCATCCTGCCCGACTGGTACGCGGACACGGGGCCCTTGTTCATCTATTATTCGAGCCGCAAGCTGCTGCCTGCCAAGACCCGCGTGTTCGTCGACTTCGTGGCCGAACGCTTCCGCGCGCTGGGACTGGCCAGCACGTTCATGGCGTAAAAGCCGGGGGCCGGACATGCTCGAAACGCTAAGAGACCTGATGCGCCCGCCCCCGGGCATGGCGTTCGACTTCAGCCAGCCGCCCGGCGAGCCGGCGCTCGCGCCCGTGGATGGCGTGTCCTGGCGCGTGTTCGCCAATCCGGTGGCGCTGTTCGTCGGCGGCGTGGCGGCGGTGCTGCTGGAACTGGCGGAGCCGTCGGTCCGTTCCGGCGTGTGGGACCACGGCAGCTTCCAGCGCGACCCGTCCATGCGCCTGCGCCGCACGGGCTTCGCGGCGATGATGACGGTCTACGGCCCGCGTTCCGCGACGGAGCAACTGATCGCCCGTGTCGTGCGCATGCATGGCCGCGTGGAGGGCAGCACGCCCGCCGGCGTCGCCTATCGCGCCAACGATCCGCGCCTGCTCGACTGGGTCCATGCCACCGCCAGCTTCGGGTTTTCCGAGGCCTATCACGCCTACGTACGGCCCCTGTCGCCGGCCGAACGGGACGCCGCCTTCGTCGAAGGCCAGCCGGCCGCGCGCTTGTACGGGGCCACGGGCGCCCCGGCGACGCGCGCCGGGTGGGATGCGCTGCTCGCCGCCGCGGCCCCGGGCCTGGAAGGGTCGGACATCCTCGCCGATTTCCTGCGCATCATGGCCGAGACGCCGATCGTCCCCGGGCCGCTGCGCTGGCTGCAGCGCCTGCTGGTGCGCGCCGCCGTCGACATCGTGCCGGAGCCGGTGCGCTCGCTGCCGCAGCTGCGCGGACGCGGATTGCGGCCCGGCGAGGCGCTGCTGGTGCGCCTGCTGGGGCGCGCGGCCGGCCTGGTGCCGCTGGGCGACACGCCGCCGGTGCAGGCGGCGCGGCGCGTGCGCCACCCCGCCGCGGGGGGATGAGCGGCGTCAGCCGCCGCGCAGCCGCGCGATGAGCTGGCCGAGCGGCATCGGCCGGTGAAACAGGTAGCCCTGCATGAACGGGCGCCCGTGCGCGGCCAGGTAGCTGGCCTGCGCCTCGGTCTCGATGCCTTCCGCGACCACGCGCAAGCCGAGGTGGCCCGCCATCGCCAGGATCGACTGCACGATCGCCGTGCCGTTCGCGTCGTTCGGCATGTCGTGCGTGAAGCTGCGGTCGATCTTCAGCTCGTACAGCGGCATCTTCGTCAGGTAGGCCAGGTTCGAGTAGCCCGTGCCGAAGTCGTCGACGGAGAAGCGGATGCCGAGGTCGGCCAGCGCGTGCATGCGCGTGATCGCCTGGTCCACATCCTCGATCAACAGGCCTTCGGTGACTTCGAAGATCAGCTGGTGCGGCGGCGCGCCCGTCTCGGCGAGGATGGCGCGCACGTCGCGCACGAAGTCCGGCTGGCGGAACTGCAGCGGGCTGACGTTGACCGACAGCGGCAGCGGACAGCCGGCCCGGTCCAGCGCCAGCCAGGCGATACAGGCTTCGCGCAGCGCCCAGTTGCCCAGCGCGACGATCATGCCGCTGGATTCCGCCACCGGGATGAAGACGTCGGGCCGGACCATCGTGCCGTCGGCGCGCCGCCAGCGCATCAGCATTTCCGCGCCGGTGGGGTTGCCGCGGTGGTCGACCTGCAGCTGCAGGTGCATCGCCAGTTCGCCGTTGCCCTGCGCCTGCGCGAGGTCGTGCGCCAGCGTCAGCCGCTGCTGGACCTGCGCCAGCATGGCGCTCTCGAACAGCACGACATTGTCGCGCCCGCCGGCCTTGGCGTGGTACATCGCCGTGTCCGCCGCACGCAGCAGGTCCTGCGCCATCGTTCCCGTCTGCGTGGCGGCAGGCGTGGTCAGCGCCACGCCGATGCTGGCAGCGATGCGGAAGGGCTGGCCGTACAGATCGAGCGGGGCCGCCAGCGTGTCGCGCACCAGTCCGGCGACGTCCAGCGCCGTGCGCGCCGCCCGTGCCGGATCCGCGCCGAGCCCCTCGAGCAGGACGACGAATTCGTCGCCGCCGATCCTGGCCACGGTGCCGCCCGGGCCTACCGCGCCCGTCACGCGCGTGCCCGCATGGCGCAGCAAGGCGTCGCCCGTGGCATGGCCGCGCGCGTCGTTGACGTTCTTGAAATTGTCGAGGTCGAGGTAGAGCACGGCCCCGAGCTCGCCGCAGGCCTGCGCACGTGAGACCGCGGCGTCCAGGCGTTCCATCAGCAGGCGCCGGTTCGGCAGGCCCGTCAACACGTCGTAGAAAGCGAGGCGGTGGATGGCGTCCGCAGCCGCGCGGCGCTCCGTCACGTCGCGCCCGACCACCACCCAGTGGCTGGGGCGTTCTCCCGAGCGCGCGAATGGCAGCATCTGGAGTTCGACCCAGAACGCGTCGCCGGCCCGCGTGTAGCTCATCAATTCGGCGTTGCAGGGCAGGTTGCCGCGCATCGCCTCGGCGAGCCGGGCGACGACGGCGGGATCCGTCTCCGGGCCCCGCAGCACCCGCAGGCCGTGGCCGACGATCTCCTCGCGCGCATAACCGGTGCGGCGCAGCAACGCATCATTGACGAAAATGATGGGCTGGGCCGCATCCTGGCCGTCGGCAGCCCTGGCGATGAGGACCATGTCGTTCAGGCGCGCCACGGCCGCCGAGGTCAGCTCCAGCTCACTGTTCAGGTCGTACAGGACGGCCTGGTTGCCGGCCAGCGTGGCCGCCGCCGTGCGCGCCTGCGCCAGGGACAGCGACAGGCCCTTGAGCAGGGTGCTGCAGGTCAGCGTCAGCATGGCGCCGACGGTCGCGTAATTGATGGCGGCGACCAGCGACGGCTTGATCGGATCGTCGCCCCAGCCAGGGACGCTCAGGCTGATGTGCCCCGTGACGCCCAGGGCCACGAGCGAGACGGCACCCAGGACGATGGACAGCATGGCGGGACGCAGGCCCAGCAGGATCGCCGCGATCAGCGGCGGCCCCAGCAGGTAACTGAGGCTGGCCGCCCCGATCGTCAGCATCAGAGCGATCGACAGCCCGTAGACCACCGCCAGGAATTGCAGCACGCGCGTCCGGTAGGATAGCCTCTTCAGGCGCCAGATGGCAAACATGCCGGACAGGGCAACGGCATCGGCCAGCGCCACCGGCCACATGTCGTGCAGGACCATGAAGGGGACGAACGCGGCCGTCGAGACGGCGCCGACGACGAGCACGACCGACAACAGGGAAGAAAAGGTGCGCTCGCGCCAGCCGTCGATATCGGTGACGTTGACGATGGCTTGGCTCGGATGTGACACAGGGCGTCTTGGATTGAGGGAATTGCAATCCGATAGCATAAATTGCGCACAGGAAATTGTCACTTACTTTCGGCAAATTGTAGTGAATTCGTCATTTATCGGGCCATGTCGGCTTGTCATGATGCTGACATCGGCTGACGCTACAATGTCGGGTCCACCCATCCATCCATGTCACGGAGTTCGACGACCGCCATGCCCACCGTTTTCCGCCCACCTTGCCGCACCACGTCCACGATGTCCGCCCTGCTGCTCGCCGGCGTGGTCCTGCTCGCGCCTCTCGCCGCCACTGCCGCCGCTGCGCCTGCGCCAAAACCCGCCGCCGGCAGCGCTGCCACGGCCGCGGCAAGCAAGCCGAAGCTGGTGGTGGTGATGGTGATCGACGGACTGCCGTCCGAGCAAGTGCAGCGCTACCGCGACCAGTTCGGCCAGGGCGGCCTGCGCCGCCTGCTCGAGCAGGGTGCCAGCTTTACCAACGCGCACCAGGCGCACGGCATCACCGTCACGGCGATCGGCCACACGGCCGTGCTGACGGGCGCCTACCCGTACCGCCACGGCATCATCGGCAACAACTGGCTCGACGCCGGCAGCAATTCCGTCTACTGCACGGAAGACAAGCGCTACACCTACATCGGCGCGGAAACGGATGCCCACGACGGCACGTCGCCCGCCAACCTGCGCGTGGACACGCTGGGCGACCAGCTGCGCTATGCGACCGGCAACCGCAGCAAGGTGGTGACCGTGTCCGGCAAGGACCGCGGGGCGATCCTGTTGGCCGGCAAGACGGGCACTGCCTATATGTTCATGGACAAGACCGGCGACTTCGCCAGCAGCACCTACTACATGCAGCAGCATCCAGCCTGGGTCCAGCGTTTCCAGGCGGGCAAGCCGCAGGATCGCTATTACGCCAAGTCCTGGAAGCCGCTGCTGCCGGACAGCGCGTATGCGGACGACGCGCCGTATCCGGAACCGAGCACCAAGAGCCCGAACCGCTTCCCGTTCACGTTCTACAGCGAGAGCGGCAAGCCGGATGCCGACTACTACGGCCGCCTGAAGACGAGTCCCGCCGTCGACGAGCTGACGCTGGACTTCGCCCAGGCCGCCGTCGAGGGCGAGCAGCTGGGCAGCAACCCGTCCGGCGCCACCGACATCCTGGGCGTCAGCCTGTCGGGCCACGACTACGTGAACCATGCGTATGGTCCGGAAAGCCGCATGTCGCACGACCACCTGCAGCAGATCGACCGCCGCATCGCGACGTTCTTCGATTTCCTCGACCGCCGCATCGGCATGGACAACGTGCTGGTGGTACTGACCGCCGACCACGGGTTCTCGAACACGCCGGAGTTCTCGCAGTCCCGCCATATCGACGCCCAGCGCATCGATCCCAAACCGCTGCTGGCGGACCTCGACAAGGCACTGGCCACGCGTTTCGGCGCCACGGGCCTGGTGAAGAAATCGATGCTGCCCGAGGTCCAGCTCGACTACGCCGCCATCGACAAGCGCGGCCTGGCGCACGCCGACGTGGAAAACGCGGCCGCCGCCCACCTGCTGGGCCAACCCCATATCGCCGAGGTATTCACGCGCACCCAGCTGGAGCAGGGCGTGGCCGCGAAGTCGCGCCTGGGCCTCATGATGCAGCGCGCCTGGAACCGGCAGCTGTCGGGCGACCTGATGGTGGTGCCCACCGCCTATTCGTTCTTTAGCAGCGGCACGTCGGGCACGACGCATGGCACGCCCTATAACTACGACAGCTCGGTGCCGCTGCTCATCATGGGCAAGCGCTGGATCCGTGCGGGCGACGTGGGCCAGTACACGGAGGTCGTCGACATCGCGCCGACCCTCGCGCACATCCTGCGCGTGCGTGCGCCGGCGGCGGCCGAGGGCCGGGTGCTGGTCGAAGCGTTGCGCTGACGCCGCGGCGGGACGCGCACCCTCCGCCGCGTCCCGCCGCCGCCCGCTATACTCGCACCACGATCACCTCTCACTATCGCCTCTCACACCGGCAAGAACCCCATGTACGCAGCAGTCGACCTCGGTTCCAACAGCTTCCGTCTCCATATCGGCGAACCGATCGCCGGCCAGATCCACCTGGTGCGCACGGCGCGCGATCCGATCCGGCTGGCCGCCGGCCTCGGACCGGGCAACGTGCTGCGGGAGGACGCCCAGGCCACGGCGCAGCAGACGCTGCGCGACTTCGCCGCCATCCTGCGCCAGTACCGCCTGGATGCCGTGCGCGTGGTGGCCACCAATACGCTGCGCGTGGCCACGAATGCGGAACAGGTGCTGCCGCGGCTCGAGGAAGCCATCGGGTATCCGATCGAGATCATCTCGGGCGAGGAAGAGGGGCGGCTGATCTACATGGGGGTCGCGCGCGCGCTGGGGGCCAAGCCCGAGCAGCGCCTCGTGATCGACATCGGCGGCGGTTCGACGGAACTCATTGCGGGCCTGGGCGACGAGATCCACATGGTCGAGTCGTTCAGCATCGGCACCCACCCGCAGAGCGCCGCCTGCTTCGAGGGCGGCCATATCAGCGCGGACGCGTTCCAGACCGCCGTCAACGCGGCGCGCGCCCGCTTCGAGGACCTGGCCGGCCAGTACCGCGCGCATGGCTGGGATGCGGTGTACGGCTCGTCCGGCACGATCCGCGCGATCAACGAAGTCATCGCCAGGAACGGCCTGGGGGACGGCACCATGTCCTTCGCCAGCCTGCTGGCGCTGCGCGACAAGCTGATCGACCTGGGCCATGTGGATGCCTTCGACCTGCCGGGCGTGAAACGCGAACGCGTGATCGTCATGCTGGGCGGGCTGTCGATCCTGATCGGCGTGATGCAGGAACTGGGAGTGAAGACGATGACAGCGATTAATGCCGGCCTGCGCCTCGGGGTGCTGTCCGATCTCGAATTGCGCGCCAACCGCCAGGACCGGCGCGACCTGGCGATCCAGGACTGCATGCGCCGCTTCGGCGTCGATGCCGGCCGCGCCGCGCGCACGGCGAACATCGCGCGCAAGCTGTTCGACAAGCTCGCGCCGCAGGACGAAGCCGTCGTCCACCACCTGCTGCGCGGGACCATGCTGCACGAAGTCGGGCTGTCCGTCTCGCACACGGGCTCGCACAAGCACGCGGCCTACATCGTCGAACATGCGGACCTGCCGGGCTTCACGGCGCGCGAACAGCGCCTGATGAGCATGATCGTGCTGGGGCAGAAGGGCAATCTGCGCAAGGTACGCGAGGTGCTCGCGGCCCCGGACCTGGCCAAGGCCGTGCTGGCGCTGCGCCTCGCCGCCGTGTTCATGCACGCGCGCGTGGATGCCGACGTCGACGCGCTCAAGCTGCGCATGAAGGGCCGCATCGAGGTGGAGACCCCGCGCGGCTGGCTGGGACAGCACCCGACGGTGGCGTCGTGGTTCGAGAAGGAAGCGGCGGCGTGGAGCGATGTCGGCGTCTCGTTCCAGGTCACGCAGGGCTGAGCGCCACCACCCGGATGCCGCTTGCTTTTTTGTGAAGGTTTTTTTGCAAGCGACCATGTGCGCGCCTGCATGAATGTGTTAAATTCTGGCGCTTCAATCAACACATTTCTGGCGACATCCCGCGCGGGCCGCCGGTGCTGACCAACCATGCCGCATATTCTCCTGGTCGACGACGAAGAAGCAGTGCGCTACGTCTTCGAACGCTATCTCAGCATTCTCGGTTATCGCATCACGACGGCGCGCGACGGTGCCGAGGCGCTGGGCCTGCACCAGGCCGATCCGGCGGACCTGATCATCACCGATTTCCGCATGCCCTATATGGACGGCGGCGAGCTGCTGGCGCGCCTGCGCCGCATCGATCCGCACCTGCCGGCCATCCTCATCTCCGCCAATCCCGTCGATGCCGGCCCGCTGCTGGACGACGTACGCTTCTTCGCCAAACCCGTCTCGATGCCGCTGCTGTCCGAGACGGTGGCCGCGATGATCGGTGCCGGCCGCCCGGCGCCGGGCGAAGGATTCGGCGAGCGCGGCAATCCCATCGTCGAGCCGGACCACCTGCGCAGCAGGCAGTGTGCTGTGTAAACACATCGTCCCGGCATGGGCCGGGATGACGATTTCAGTGCTGATCGGATAATAATGAACAATAAAGAGTTGAGCTTGTCGCGCCTTCGTACGCATGCCGCATTGGGGACCATGCTGGTGGCGTTCGCCTTACCCGGCATGGCCGCCGCTCCCGCGTGCAGCGGCACGGCCCCGTCCGGCGAACTGCGCGCCGAGCGCGTCGCGGCGGCCACGCCGTCGCACGAGGGCGCCTCGCTGTACGAAGGGCCGGTATGGATCGGCGGCGCGCTGTATTTTTCGGACTTCGGCCTGGACCAGCGTTTCCCCTCGCGCATCCGCAAGCTGGCGGCGGACGGCAGCGTGAGCACGGCGTTCGAGGACAGCGGCAGCAACGGCCTGGCCGTCGACGGGGCCGGCAAGCTCGTCGTTGCCACGCACAAGGAAAAGGCGCTGGTCCGCGTCGACCTGGCCGACGGCAAGCGCACGCCGATCGTGGGGCGCTACGAGGGCCAGCCCTTCAATTCCCCGAACGATATCGCCATCGCGCGCGACGGCACCCTGTACTTCACCGACCCGGACTACCAGCAGGCGGCGGCCCCCGGACGCCAGCCGGTGACGGGCATCTACCGCGTCGGCACGGACGGCAAGGCGACGCTGCTGGACGGCAGCCGCGACAAGCCGAACGGCATCGCATTGTCCCCGGACGAGAAGCTGTTGTACGTGAATGCGCTGGACGGCGTGCTGCGCGCCTACCCGGTCGTGAACGGCGCCGCGCGCCTGCCGGGACGCGACCTGGTGACGGGCCTGGACGGGCCGGACGGCATGACGCTCGACTGCAAGGGCAATGTGTACGTGACGGAGCACGCGGCGAAGCGGGTGCGCGTGTTCTCGCCGCAAGGGAAGGAACTGGCCACGATCCGCGTCGATGCCAATGTGACGAACGCGGCGTTCGGCGGCGCGGACGGCAAGACGCTGTACATCACCGGGGCCGGGGCCTTGTGGCAGCTGCGCCTGAACGTGGCGGGCAAGCCGTACTGAACGGACATCGCAGGAACACGCTCGCGGCCGCTTGGCGCCGCCGGCGCTTGTCGCCATTTCCCGCGCTTGTGCCGACGCCGGCACCGCTCGTACACTGGACGTTCACGTAAGCACCCAGGGAGACGATGATGACCAGCAAGAACACGGTGTGCCTGTGGTTCGACGGCGATGCGCTCGAGGCGGCGACCTTCTACGCCGCCACCTTTCCCGACAGTGCCGTGGGCACGATCTTCCGTGCCCCGGGTGACTATCCATCCGGCAAGCAAGGCGACGTGTTGACGGTCGACTTCAGGGTGGCCGGCATCCCGTGCATCGGCCTGAACGGCGGGCCCGCGTTCAGGCTCAGCGAAGCCTTTTCGTTCCAGATCGCCACCGACAGCCAGGCGGAGACGGACCGCTTGTGGCATGCCATCGTCGAGAATGGCGGGGAGGAGAGCGCCTGCGGCTGGTGCAAGGACCGCTGGGGCCTGTCGTGGCAGATCACGCCGCGCGCGCTGACCGAGGCGATTGCCGACCCGGACCAGGCGGCCGCCAGGCGCGCCTTCGATGCGATGATGACGATGCGTAAGATCGACATCGCGACCATCGAGGCGGCCCGGCGCGGCTGAGCCACGGCCGCCCGACCGCTACTAGGCCTTCAGCACGATGCGCTTCTTCTCGCGCGCCGACTGGTAGATGGCCTCGATGATGCGCATGTCGCGCAAGCCTTCCTCGCCCGCGACGATGGGCTGGCGGTCTTCCATCACGCATTGCGCCATGTGGTCGAGCTGGCCCGCGAACTGCGTCGCGCCGGGGCCGGGCGGCGGCGTGATTTCCTCGCCGCGGCCGCTGCCCACCCACAGGCGGTTGCCGCGGTAGGCGGTGGCCGGTTCCATCTCGATGCGGCCCTTGTCGCCCACCAGCAGGATGTGGTTCTGGTTGGCGCTGTACATCGACTGGCAGGAGCCGATCACGCCGGACGGGAATTCGAGCTGGAAGCCGATCATGTCTTCGACTTCGCGGAAGCGCGGGTCCTTGCGGTCCGTCGTTTCCTGCGCATAGACGGCGATGGGTTCCTCGGCCGTCATGTAGCGCGCCGCGTTCAGCGCATAGATGCCGATGTCCATCATCGAGCCGCCCCCCGACATCGCCTTCTTGAGGCGCCAGGCATTCGGGTTGCCGAAGGTGAAGCCGTGTTCCGAGCGGAAGTAGCGCAGCTTGCCGATCTCGCCGGCGCGGGCGCGGCGGCGGGCTTCCAGGTTGGTCGCCTCGAAGTGGCAGCGGTAGCCGATCATCAGCTTCTTGCCGGCCTGGCGGCAGGCGGCGATCATCGATTCGCACTCGGCGGAGGAAACCGCCATGGGCTTTTCGCACAGCACGTGCTTGCCGGCCTTGGCCGCGCGGATCGTGTACTCGGCATGCATGGAGACGGGCAGGCAGACGTAGACGATGTCGATGTCCGGGTTGTTGCGGATGCTGTCGAAGTTCTCGTAGTTGTAGAGGTTCTTTTCCGGGACGCCGTATTCGGCCGCCACGCGTTTGGCCTTGGCCGCGTCGCCGCTGACGAGGGCGACGAGCTTGCTGTTCCGGCAGTTCTTGAATTCCGGGATGATGACGCCGAGGCCGTAGCCCCCCAGGCCCACGATGGCATAGCCCAGCTTGCGCTGCGGTTCCGCCGCGCGCAAAGGGAAGGCGGCCACGCCGGCCGCGAGGGCGCCGCCGGCCAGGACGAGGTTGCGTCGGTTCAGGTCGATCATCAGTGCGTCTCCTTGTCAGTGTCGTTGTCGTTGTGGTTCGAGAAATCGATTTCAATCTTGCGGGAATTGTAATACGGATGTGCTCGAACGGGCGCGGCGATCGGTGGCGCGGTTCGCGAAAAATATGCAACTAACCGACATAGGGCGGCAGGCAGCGACAGGGCGGGCCGTACGGCCCGCCCCGGCAATCAACGCAGCTTGCCCACCATGTCCGGCCCCACGGCAAGGCGGATGAAGGGCGCCGGATCGTCCTCGCTCTTGCGCGCGATCCACAGCACGCTGGCCTTGCGGATCTTCCATTCGTGCGGTGCGCCCGAGAAGATCTGGGCAGCCACCTGACCCAGCAGCGGCTGGTGGCCGACGATGACGACGGGCAGGCGCTGGTCGGGCCAGCCCGCCGCTTCCAGGATACGTTCCGGCACGGAGTCCGTGTTCAGCGCTTCGATGGTGGTGAACTTGCGGCCCAGCGCCTCCGCCGTCTGCACGCAGCGCAGGGCAGGGCTGACGAGGATGCGGCACTGCGCCGGCAGCTGGCGGTCGAGCCAGGCGCCCACGCGCGAGGCGTGGCGCGCGCCTTTCGAGGTCAGCGCGCGGCGCTGGTCGCCCTCGTGGGTGGCAACGTGCGGTTCAGCCTCGGCGTGACGCCACAGGATCAATTCCAAGCTCGTTCTCCTTGTGATTGGCATGCGTCTCGGCGCCGGCGCCGAGCAGGTCCATCAGCGCCTGCTGGGCGCTGAACGGTTTCTGGCTGCCGCGGGGCTTCCGGCGGCGGTAGCGGCCTTCGCTGCCCAGCTCCCAGGCATTCACGTTGTCCTTCAGGTAGACCTGCAGGCCTTCGCGGATCACGCGTTTTTTGAGCGCCGGGGAGCGGATCGGGAAGGCGATCTCGACGCGCCGGAACAGGTTGCGGTTCATCCAGTCGGCGCTGCTCAGCCAGACGTCGTGCTTGAGGGCGTTGCGGAAGTAGTAGATGCGGGTGTGTTCCAGGAACCGGCCGACGATGGAGCGCACCTTGATGTTCTCCGACAGGCCGGGCACGCCCGGACGCAGCGCGCAGGCGCCGCGCACGATCAGGTCGATGCGCACGCCGTCGTTCGAGGCGTCGTACAGCGCGCGGATGACGGAATCGTCGGTCAGCGAATTCATCTTGGCGATGATGCGCGCCGGCTTGCCTTCGCGGGCCAGCGCCGCTTCCTGGCGGATCGCCTTGACGATCTCCTTCTGCAGCGAGAACGGCGCCAGCCACACGGCGGAGAGCTGGGTCGGGCGGGTCAGGCTCGTCAGGTGGATGAACACCTCGTTGACGTCGGCCGTGACTTCCTCGTCGGCCGTCAGCAGGCCGAAGTCGGTATAGAACTTGGCCGTCGTCGTATTGTAGTTGCCGGTGCCGAGGTGGGCATAGCGGCGCAGGCCGTTCGGTTCGCGCCGCAGCACCAGGGCCATCTTGGCATGGGTCTTGAGTCCCACCACGCCGTACACGACCTGGGCGCCGGCTTCCTCCAGGCGCTCGGCCCAGTTGATGTTCGCTTCCTCGTCGAAGCGCGCCATCAGTTCGACGATGACGGTGACTTCCTTGCCGCGCTGGGCGGCGCCGATCAGCGCTTCCATCAGCTCGGAATTCGATCCGGCGCGGTAGATCGTCTGCTTGATGGCGACCACGTTCGGGTCGGCCGCGGCGCAGCGCACGAAGTCGATCACGGGCTGGAAGGACTGGAACGGGTGATGCAGCAGTATCTCCTGCTTGCCCAGCACGGCGAGGATGTCGGGGTGCTGCGCCAGCTTGGCCGGAAAACCGGGGACATACGGCGCGAATTTCAGCTCGGGCCGCGCATTGCTGTTGACGATTTCGAGCAGGCGGCCCATGTTCACGGGGCCGTCGACGGTAAACAGGCGCGAGCGGTCGATCGAGAACTGGTCGAGCAGGAAATCGGCCAGGTGCTTCGGGCAGCCGCGCGCCACTTCCAGACGCACGGCGAAGCCGTAGTTGCGGCTGTGCAGTTCGCTCTGCAGGGCCTGGCGCAGATTCTTGACCTCTTCCTCGTCGACCCACAGGTCGCTGTTGCGGGTGACGCGGAACTGCGAGTACGACACCACCTCGCGGCCCGTGAACAGGTCCGCCATATGGGCCTGGATCACGGACGACAGCAGGCAGTAGGAGGCGCCCGGCTTGTCCGACAGTTCGTCCGGCAGGCGGATCACGCGCGGCAGCACGCGCGGCGCCTTCATGATGGCGATGCCGGTACCGCGCCCGAACGCATCCTTGCCGGCCAGTTCGACGATGAAGTTCAGGCTCTTGTTGATCACGCGCGGGAACGGGTGGGCCGGGTCGAGTCCCACGGGCGTGAGCAGGGGCCGCACTTCCTTGTCGAAGTATTGCTTGACCCAGGCCTTCTGGGCCGCGTTGCGGTCGGAGCGGCGCAGCAGGTGGATGCCGTTGGCGGACAGCTGCGGCAGGATCTCGTTGTTCAGCAGCGCATACTGGCGCGCGATGATCTGGCGGCATTCCTCGGCGGCGCCGTCCAGGTCCGCATGGCCCGGCTCGGGTCCGCCCTGGTCCTGGTGCTGGGCCAGCAGGCTGGCCACGCGCACCTCGAAGAATTCGTCCAGGTTGCTGCTGACGATGGTCAGGAAGCGCAGGCGCTCGAGCAGCGGCAGGCGCGGGTCTTCGGCGTTTTCGAGCACGCGCCGGTTGAATTCGAGCAGCGACAGCTCGCGGTTCAGGAAAGGCGTGTCCTGCGGCGAGGCCAGCACCTCGTCCGTTTTCAACTTCACATCCATTTTTCGGGAATATTTCACTAGTGGCAACAGAGTGTAGAAGCCGAAGATGACAGGATTGTGACAGAGAATCGCCGCGTTCTGCATCCGCACGGGCCGGGCATGCGTAGATCGCGGAGGAACCATTGATTTAGGGGGAACGAATGCAGACCACACCGCTCGGCACGCAGCGCGCCATGATGGACCTGGCCGGGCGCGTCATCACGGCCCGGCGCCTGATCGACGGCCAGGATGACATCACCTTGTATGTCCGTGGGGCGTTGTGCTACGACGCCGTGGCCTACGTCAGCTACCTGCAGGGCACGCACATTCCGCCGAACGACCTGGTGCCGACCAACGCCCAGGGGTGGCTGCCGACGCTGAATTTCGACGATGGCGGGATCTGGATGGGCCAAGACATCGCCACCGGCACCGCGGTCGGCTTCGAGCGCCCGCGAACGGGCGTATTCCATGCCGCGCTGGCGATCGGCGGTAACTGGATCAGGGCCGTCAACGGCGGCCTGCTGGGAGCGGGCTGGCTGGTCCCCGTGGATCTGAGCGCCGTGCTCGCGCCGGGCGCCGGCGGCTGGTGCAATTACGACGGCGGGCAGGTACGCGTCCGGTTGTCCGCCGCGTGAGGCCTGCCCGCCGCTTGCCAAGCTGGTGCTAGGCTAGTGCTCAGCTGTTGCTCAGCTATTGCTCAGCTATTGTTATACAGCGGATTCGGCGCGATATACACCTTCGCCCCATCGACACCGAAACCTTCCGGCGCGATCTTGCCCAGCGCCGCCACGCCGTCGCGCTGCAGCGTATCGAAGGTCCAGGCGAAGCTGCGGTCGCCGTGCACGAAGCGCACGGTCTCGCCGTCGTTGACGTTCACGGCGCTGGTCTCGTCGCCGAGGACGATGGTGCGGCCGGCCGCGTCGGCGGGAGCGGGCGTGCCGTAGGCGGCGGCGCCGACGCGCACGGTGGGCATGGCCTGGGCGGCCGAGGCGCAGGACAGGACGAGGGCTGCTGCAAGCATGGCGGTGGTTTTCATGACGTTCTCCTTCAAGTGGGTTGCGATGAAGGACAGTCTAGAGAGGTGACGCTGTCGGGGCCGTGACGGCCGGATGACAATGCTGTCATCCGTAAAAGCCGCCGACGGCATGGGCGTTCACGCCGCCTGTTCGCGCCCGCGCTTCAGGTCCTCGCGCGGAGGACGCCCGAACATGCGCGTGTACTCGCGCGTGAATTGGGAAGGACTCTCGTAGCCGACCTGGTAGGCCACGGCGGCCACGTCGCGGCTGCTGGCCGCCAGGCGCGCGCGCGCCTCGTGCAGGCGGATCTGCTTCTGGTACTGCAGGGGGCTCAGGCACGTGATTTCCTTGAAGTGGCGGAACAGCGTCGAGGCGCTCATGCCGCTCACCGCTTCCAGCTGCTGCGTCGAGACCGGCTCCGCGTAATGCTGCTGCAGCCAGCGGATGGCGCGGCCGATGCGCGAGGCACGGCTGTCGACCACGCCCACTTCGCGCAGCAGCGGGCCATGCGGGCCGCACAGCATGCGCCACAGGATCTCCCGTTCCAGCAGCGGGCGCAGGATGCGCACGTCGTCCGGCTGGTCCAGCAGGCTCACCAGGCGTCCCAGCGCATCGAGCAGCTGCGGCGAGGCGGCGTGCACGGCCATCGCCGCCGCATCGTCGCCGGCGACGAGGGTCTCCGCTTCCAGCAGCAGGCCGGCGATGTCGGCGGGGCGCAGCGTCAGCGCGATGCCCACGTATGGTTCTTCCTCGCTGGCCTGGATCACCTGGCCCACCGAGGGCATCGCCAGCGACACGATCAGGCAGTCGCCGGGACCATAGTCGAATGTGCGGCCGGCCACCGTGGTGCGCTTGCGTCCCTGGAGGATCAGCGCGAAGGCCGGTTCTTCGATGCCGCTGACCGGCTCGCTGGGCGCGGTCAGGGTGCGCACGCGCAGGCCGGGAACGACGCAGTCCGGACCGGTGCCGGCATGGCGCAGGGCGAGGCGTGTGAGGTCGTCGAGGGTCATCATGGCGTCGGGGCGTCACAGGAGAAACCGGCTGCCGGACGGCGGGCCGGTGGCGCCATCGGGCGCGGCGTTGGAGCGGGGGAAGCGCTGTGCATACAATATTGTAATGGACGTGCGCGCGCCACGCATCCACGATCTTCGACAAGCGTTGTTGTCAGCCTGGACCGTTCGCGGGCGGCTTTCAGCGGGCCCCGCGGAACGGCGACAGGCCGGGCAGGCGCCGGCGCCGCGGCGGCGCGGCATATGCCAGGCGCGCGTCCAGGCGCAATGCGACCAGCGTGCCGCCGCCGGGCGGTTCGGCCGCGCCGATCGCGATGTGCGCACCGATGGCGGCGGCGCGTTCGCGCATGCCGGCCAGGCCCCAGTGCCCGGGCGGTGCCGGGCCCGGCGCGAGGCCGCGACCGTCGTCGCTCACCTCCAGTACGAATGCCGTTTCCTCGTAGCGCAGGCGCAGCTGCACCTGCCTGGCGCGCGCATGGCGGAAGGCATTCTGCAACGCCTCGCGCGCGATGAAGCAGGCTTCCTGCGCCACGTCCGGGCGCAGCAGGCGTCGGGTGCCCTCGACGGCGATGTCGAAACGGACGCCGTACTGTTCTCCGAGCATGTGCCCGAGCGGCGCCAGTGCCGCCGCCAAATCCTGCCCCGGCGCGCCGGCGCCGCGCAGCGCGTACAGTTCGTCGCGGCCTTCGTCCAGCGTGCGCCGCGCCTGCTCCAGCGTGCGATCGAGCAGGGGGCGGGAAGGATTGTCGGCCGGCAGGCGGTCGCGCGCCGTCTCGAACAGCATCAACAGCGCCTGCACCGACTGCATCAGGGTGTCGTGCAGCGTGCGTGCGATGCGTTCGCGCTCGCCGGCGCGTTCGCGCAGCAGGCGGCGCAGCTGGCGCGTGGCGGCGCGCAGGCGCAGCCGGACCAGCAGCCACGCACAGAACGCGATCGCCGCCGCGCACAGCAGCTTGAAGGCGGTACCCTGGACGAACGTGGGGGCGATCGTGAAGGCCAGCGTCGCATCCTGGGCGGTCCAGACGCCGTCCTCGTTGGCGGCGCCGACGTGGAAGCGGTAGCTGCCCGGTCCCAGGTTGTTGTAATAGGCCGTGCGGCGCGTGCCCGCGTCCTGCCAGCCGCTGTCGACGCCGTCCAGGCGGTAGCGGAATCTGACCCGCTCCGGCATGCGGAAGCTCGGCGCCGTGTAGTCGATCTGCAGGTCGCGCGTGCCGGCCGGCAGCGCCGGCACGCCGGCCGCGACATGGTGCCGGCCGCCTTCGCTCAGGCCCAGGACGTGAATCGGTGGCGCGACGGGGTTGCGCGCCACCTGGCGCGGATCGATGCTGGCGGCGCCGTCGGTGCCCGAGATCCACAGCCGCCCGTCGCGCCCCGGCACCAGGCTGGATTGGCCGTACTGCATGCGGGCGATGCCGGGGTAGCCGTCGACGCCGTCGAACAGCTGGTAGTCGCCGATCGGCTTTTCCGGTGCGGCGACGGCGGCGCGCCAGGCCGCGCGCGGCACGCGCACCAGGCCGCTGCGGCCGTTGAACCACATGTCGCCGCGGGCGTCGCGCACGATGCCGGACACGCCGGCCAGCAACTGCGGATCGGCGCCGCGCACGCGCACGAAGCGCCCGCCCGCCAGGATCGCGACGCCCTTGTCGCCGCCGACGATGCGCACGCCGTCCGCCTCGGCCAGCGCGCCGACCACGCCGACGTCCAGGCCCTGGGCGCTGCCGTAGGCACGCGCCTTGTCTCCTTGCAGCACGTAGACCCGGTTGTCCAGGTAGCCGAACCAGGTGCTGCCGTCGGCGGCCATGTCGATGCAGACGGCAGGCACGCCGGGCAGGCCGAACGTGGCGGCGTCGCGCCAGCGGCCGTCGGCGTAGCGGTAGGTGCGGTCATACAGGAAGGTGGCCCACACGGCGTCCCGCGCCTCCATCAGCGCGCGCACGCCGGCCTTCGCCGCGGGCGCCGGCAGCGTGGCCGGGAACGGGATCGTGGCGCGCCGGCCGTCGGGGAAGCGGCGTTCGATGGCGCCACGCCGGGCAACGAGCAATGCACCGTCGCTTCCGGCGGCAACCGACGTCACGGCGGTATCCGCTTGCTCGCGCAGGCCGGCGGCATCGTGGCGCCACAAGGTGGAGACCTGCATCCGCTGGCCGGTCAGCCACAGCGTGCCGGCGCCGTCCAGGGCCATGGTCATGTACGAGGTGCCGGGCGGCAGGCCGAGCGGGACTACGCGGTTGCGGCGGAGGCGGTCGACGCCGCCGCGCGTGGCGATCCACAGATTGCCTTCGCGGTCTTCCAGCGACGACATCGTCGCGGGACTGCTCAAGCCGCTGGCCAGGCTTTCCGGCGCATCCTGCTCCAGCCGCACACGGTCCTTGCCGTCCAGGTCCGACGGGCGGAAGCGGCAGACGCCGTCGCAGGCATTGGTCCACAGGTTGCCGTCGCGGTCGAACATCGTGTCGGTGGAGAAGGGCAGGGCGGACCGGGGCTGGGGCCGGCCCGGGCCGTTCCAGCGCGCTGGCAGGCGTTGCACCGCGTCCAGCGAGGCGATCCATAGTTGCTGGCGCGCGTCGGCGAGGACCGTGTAGTCGCCCTCGGCGATACCGCTCGCGGCGAAGCGCGCGGCGCCGGGGTCGAGGTAGTACAGGCCGGCCCCCGTGCGCACCCACAGCCTGCCGTACGGGTCGATCGTGATGCGCCCGGCGCCGTCCGGCAGGCCCCAGTCGGCGCCGATGCGCTGCCAGCGCTTGCCGTCCTGCATGTACAGGCCGTTGTTGGTGCCGCTCCAGGTGCGGCCGCGGCCGTCGCGCACGATCGAATAGGCCATGCCGCCGTCGTAGCCGTCCTCCTTGCCCACGTGGCGCAGGACGCCGTCCTTGTAGACGCCGAGGCCGGCGAAGCGGTAGCCGATCCAGAGCGAGCCGTCGTCGAAGGCGCGCACCGTGGAAATCACGTTCGACAACAGCGGCACGCCGCCCAGTTCCTGGATGTGCTCGAAGCGCACGCCGTCGAAGCGGTACAGGCCGGACGTGGTGGCGAACCACATCCAGCCGTCGCGGTCCTGGGTCATCTCCCACACGTCGCCGGGCATGCCGTCGCGGCTCGTCCATTTATCGTGATGCAGCTGGGCGAGCGCCGGTGCGGGATCGGCGGCATGCACGTCGCCGGCCGCCGCGCCCAGGCCGACGAGAAGCGATACGGCGACGCTCGCAGCGACATGCGCGGCGCAAGGTACGCCGAAGAGCGCGGGCAGGCGCCGGAACGGGGCGAGGAATGAATGATGCATTGAAACATTGTAATGGACTGAAGCAGGCCAGGTATACGAACGGATACTGGAGCGGCCCGCATGGTCGAACTACCATGGCCTGCCGGTGAACACCCGGCGCCAAGACCACGGTGCCGCGCCAGCGCCGTCCAACCACCCTGACGAGGACACACGCATGAACAATCCGAAACTCGAAGTGCTGACGCCGCAGAACAGCCAGTTGATCATCATCGACCAGCAGCCGCAGATGGCGTTCGCCGTGCAGTCGATCGACCGCCAGGTCCTGAAGAACAATGTCGTCGGCCTGGCCAAGGCGGCGTCGGTCTTCAATATTCCGACCACCATCACCACGGTCGAGACCGAGAGTTTCTCGGGTCACACCTTCCCGGAAATCCTGGACGTCTTCCCGGGCAAGCCTATCCTCGAACGCACCTCGATGAACTCGTGGGACGACCAGAAGGTGCGCGACGCGCTGGCGGCCAACGGCCGCAAGAAGGTCGTCGTGGCCGGCCTGTGGACCGAGGTCTGCAACACCACCTTCGCCCTGTGCGCCATGCTCGAGGGCGATTACGAGATCTACATGGTGGCCGACGCGTCCGGCGGCACCTCGAAGGAAGCGCACGACTGGGCCATGCAGCGCATGGTGCAGGCCGGCGCCGTGCCCGTCACCTGGCAGCAGGTGCTGCTGGAGTGGCAGCGCGACTGGGCCCGCCGCGAGACCTACGACGCCGTCGGCGCCATCGTCAAGGAACACTCGGGCGCCTACGGCATGGGCATCGACTATGCCTACACCATGGTGCACAAGGCGCCCGCGCGCGCCCAGCCGGGCCACGAGACCCTGGCTCCGGTAGCGGCACCGGTCCGCTGAACGGCAGCACCGACGCCGGGCCGCGCGCATGCCGGCCCGGCCCTTCTTTTTTTACGGGAGCGCCCATGAAGTTCTACCTGGTTTCCCTCGCGGTCGGCCTGCTGGTCGGCTGCATCTATGCCTTGCTGCAGGTGCGTTCGCCGGCGCCGCCGGCCATCGCGCTGATCGGCCTCTTCGGGATGCTGATCGGCGAGCAGGCCGTCCCGATCGCCAAGCGCCTGATCTCGGGTGAGCCGGTGACCGTCTCTTGGTTCCGCACCGAGTGCGTGAGCCGTATCAGCGGGGTCGAGCCGCCGCGCGAGGCACCGCGCGATCCCGCTGCATGAGCCGGCCGCATGATTCGCGCCCCTGATTGCGCCCCTGATGCGCCGCACCGCATCCTCGTCGTCGACGACGACGAGGCCGTGCGCGTGGCCATGCTCAACCTGCTGACCGCGGCCGGCTATGCCGCCGAGGGATTCGGCGACGGCGCCGCGCTGCTGGCGGCGGCCGACCCGCGCCTGGCCCATTGCGCGGTGCTCGACATCCACCTGGGCGACGGCGACGGCTTCACGCTGGGCGAACGCCTGCGCGCCGGCGCGCCGCAGCTGCCGCTGATCTTCATCACGGGCGACGAGGACCCGCGCCTGGACGAACGTGCGCGCCGGGCCGGCGCATTGGTCCTGATGCGCAAGCCGGTCGATGCCGACGGCCTGCTGGCGCTGATCGATGCGATCCCGCCGGTGAAACTTCTCCTGTGAACGCCGATTCCCGTTTTCTCCTTTGGCGCAATGCGTCATTTTCCGCTATTCTTGCCTCCGTGAATGAACAGGAGGCGGGAATGAGCGAGCGGTTGGTGATGGTGCTGGACGACGATCCGACGATCCGCAGCGCCGTCACCGACCTGCTCGAGGCGGAGGGCTATCGCGTGGCAGCCTTCGCCGCCGCCGCCGACTTCCTCGACACGCCGGCGCCGTCCGTGCCGGCCTGCGTGATCCTCGACATGCAGATGCCCCAGTTCGACGGCATGACCGTGCTGCAGCACATGGCCCGGCGGCGGCTGGCCTTGCCCGTCATCTTCCTGACCGGGCACGGTACGATCCCGCTGTCCGTCGCCGCGATGAAGGCCGGTGCGAACGAGTTCCTGACCAAGCCCGTCGAGCCCGATGCGCTGCTGGCGGCCGTGGAAGAAGCGCTGGCCGCCGACAGCGCGCGCATCGCCGCGCGCCGCGAGACGGACCAGCTGGCCGAACGCCATGCCCAGCTGACCCCGCGCGAACGCGAAGTATTCGCGCTCGCCATCGGCGGCCTGCTCAACAAGCAGATCGCCGACGAGATGGGCATCAGCGAGATCATGGCCAAGGTTCACAAGCGCAATCTGATGCAGAAGATGCAGACCCGTACGCTGGCGGAACTGGTGCGCATGGCCGAGCGGCTGGGCATCGAAATCACGCGCCGGCGCTGATCCCGCACTGCAATATTTCGCGGAATCTATAGAACGGGACGTCTTTCAGGCAGCTCCTACAATGGCTTCAATTGTCCTACCCGGATCGGGTAGGGTCGACTGAACACCTTGCAGGAGGAGCGTATGACGAGGAAAGATGTGCCGGGTATCGGCGAGTATGGCGGTCCGGCCGGCGGCTGGGGGGCGTTGCAGGCGGTGGCCAAGGCCATCCGCGGCCAGATGACGACGGGACGCACGACCGTCATGCTGCAGGTCAACCAGCCCGAGGGCTTCGACTGCCCCGGCTGCGCCTGGCCCGATCCGCGCGAGGGCTCGTCCTTCGAATTCTGCGAGAACGGCGCCAAGGCCGTTTCGTGGGAAGCGACCAACAAACGCGTCACGCCCGAGTTCTTCGCGCAGCACACGGTGAGCGAGCTGCTCGCGTGGGACGATTTTTCGCTCGAGTGGGAAGGGCGCCTGACCCACCCGATGGTCTACGACAAGGCGAGCGACCGCTACGTGCCCGTGTCGTGGGAGCAGGCCTTTGCCGACATCGGCGCGATCCTGCGCGGCCTGCCGGATCCGGACATGGCCGAGTTCTACTGCTCCGGCCGCACCTCGAACGAGGCGGCCTTCCTGTACCAGCTGCTGGCGCGCGAATACGGGACCAATAACTTCCCCGATTGCTCGAACATGTGCCATGAGGCAACCAGCGTGGGCCTGCCGGAATCGATCGGCGTGGGCAAGGGCACCGTCACGCTGGACGACTTCCACCACTGCGACGCCATCTTCTCGTTCGGCCACAACCCGGGCACGAACCACCCGCGGATGATGGCCACGTTGCGCGAGGCACGCCTGCGCGGCGCGCCCATCGTCGTGTTCAACCCGCTGCGCGAACGCAGCCTGGAACGCTTCAAGTCGCCGCAGAGCCCCGTCGAGATGACGGTCGGGAAGGCGGTGGGCATCGCCACCTCTTACTACCTGCTGAAGGTCGGCGGCGACGCGGCCGTCGTCAAGGGCATGATGAAGGCATTGCTGGCCTTCGACGCCGCCAAGCGGGCCGAAGGCGGCCCCGGGCTGCTGGACCGCGACTTCATCCGCGACCACACCAGCGGCTTCGAGGCGCTGGCTGCGGACCTGGAAGCCACGACGTGGGAAGAGATCGAGCACGTCTCGGGCCTGGCGCGCGCCGACATCGAGGAAGCCGCCGCCGTCTATGCGAAGGCGGAGCGGCCCATCATCTGCTACGGCATGGGCATCACCCAGCACAAGCACGGCACCTCGAACGTGCAGCAGCTCGCGAACCTCCTGTTGCTGCGCGGGAACATCGGCAAGGAAGGCGCCGGCATCTGCCCGTTGCGCGGCCACTCGAACGTGCAGGGCGACCGCACGGTGGGCATTACCGAGATCCCGAGCCCGCAATTCCTCGACAGCCTGCAGCGCGTGTTCGGCTTCGAACCGCCGCGCGCCAAGGGCCATGCGGCCGTCGAGACCATCGAGGCGATGCTGGAAGGCCGCTCGAAGGCGCTGATCTGCATGGGCGGCAACCTGCCCGTCGCCATGCCGGATCCGGAGCGCTGCTATGCCGCCATGCGCAAGCTCGACCTGGGCGTGCACGTGGCCACGAAGCTGAACCGTTCGCACCTGCTGGTCGGGAAGCACAGCTACCTGCTGCCGTGCCTGGGCCGCACCGAAAGGGACGAACAGGCAACGGGCGTGCAATCGGTCACGGTCGAGGATTCGATGTCGATGGTGCATGCCTCGCGCGGCTCCTTGCCGCCCGCTTCGCCGGACTTGAAATCGGAACCGGCGATCGTCGCCGGCATCGCCAAGGCGACGCTGCCCGCCTCCAAGATCGACTGGGATGGCATGGTGGCCGACTACAGCCGCATCCGCGACGCCATCGAGGCCGTGTTCCCGGACTTCGCCGGCTACAACGAGAAGGTCAAGGTGCCGCGCGGCTTCCGCCTGGACATCCCGGCCAGCCGGCGCGAGTGGCGTACTAGCACGGGGCGCGCCAATTTCATCGTCGCCGACAAGCGCCAGTGCCCGCAGGCGCGCGATGGCGTGGAGGGCATGCTGGTGCTGGCGACGGTGCGCAGCCACGACCAGTACAACACGACGATCTACGGCAAGAACGACCGCTACCGCGGCATCACGGGACGGCGCGACGTCATCTTCCTGAACGCCGACGACCTGGCCGAACGGGGCCTGGAACACGGCGACATGGTCGACATCGAGGCGGTGGCCGACAACGACGATCCGGCCCGTCCGCGCATCGTGCGCAACTTCGTCGCCGTGTCCTACGACATCGCGCGCGGCGCGGCGGCGGCCTATTACCCGGAAGCGAACGGCCTGGTGGCGCTGGCCAACTTCGACGCGCGCAGCGGTACGCCCTCGTACAAGTCGGTGCCGATCGTGATCCGGCGCGCGCAAGACCCGCAGTCGGGGTCGGGCGAGGCGAACAGGTCGATGCGCGGGTTGACGCCGGCGCAGGCGGCAGGCTGATCCCGTCGTTCCCGCGAAGGCGGGAACCCATACTGAGCAACCGAATTCCGTATGTCGAGGACATCCCGGCCTTTTGCTAACCTCGACTTCGGAGTCTCAGCATGGGTTCCCGCCTTCGCGGGAACGACGACACGCTTTTTGCGAATATTTCCGCCACTGGTGAGGGAGACAGGCCGACCGTTACGTCATGTGTACAGGAATGAACCGCCCCGGCTTCCGTGGAGGCCGGTTAGTGTGAGTCAGGCCGGGATGG
>CAUSCY010000042.1:0-54275 GCA_963529995.1 uncultured Massilia sp.
CCTCAGTTGGCGGTAGCTAACCACCAACTCAATCAAGATACAAGGGTGGGCACCATGTGCCCACCGAGCGCAGGCGCAAACGCAGGGTATTAGCTGAACAGCCCTTCGTCCGACCCATCCCCATCGAAGAAGCCGCCGCCATCGATGCCGTTCTCGGCATTGCTGTCGAACAAGCCTTCGCCGCGGCTGTTGTCGCTGCTCAGGGCGCTGTCCACATCGCCCACGCCGGCCTGGTCGGCCAGCGAGCTGCCCGACTGGTCGCTGAACAGGTTATTGCCCTTGTCCTCGCTGTTCAACAGGTGCTGCGACCCGCCACTGCCTTCGTTGTGGTTGAACATGTTTTCCAGTCCGTGGAACAGGAAACCACCCGCGGCGACGCCGGCCGCCGTCGTCGCGATCGAACCGAGGGTCGAGCCGAAGCCGCCGCTCAGGAAGCCGCCGCGCTGCGGCTGCTGGTACTGGGGCTGGTATTGCGGTTCATATTGCGGCTGGTACTGCGGCTGCGCTTCGCGCGCATAAGCGGGCGACTGAGCAGGCGACTGAGCGGGCGCCTGTGCCGCGGGACGCGCAGTGCCGCTATTGCCCCAGGCGTCGGCATCGAGGAAGCGGCCGTTGCCGCCCCGCTGGCCGGACTGGGCCTGGCGCAGTTGGTCTTCCAGCGTGGCGATGCGGGCCTTGGCATTGTCGAGCGCCTGTCCTACCAGCAACGCACGTTGCACCAGCAGGTAAGCGGCATCGGGCTGCTGCGCGACGGCGCGCTGGATCATCGCATCCGCTTCCTGGTCCTTCTGAATGCCACGGGCCTTGACCAGCTGGTCGAGGAAGTCTTGCAACATCTGCGTCTCTTGCGGGTTCATGTTCTGCTCCTTGCTGATAACAGGGGATAGCCCATCATGTTGTGGGCTTATCCATGTTTTCAAGTTTCGCAGATTTGGCCGCTGCTGACTTAAAGGGCGCTGAAACCCGGACTTTGGGTCAGAGCCCGGTGCTTATTTCCCCAGGTCGCGGCCGCCGAAGGCGTTCGGCAGTTGCGCGGCGGCCGTCGTCTCCATCACGTCGCCCTTCAGGTTCGTCAACACGACGGGCAGCTCGTTGCCGCCCAGTTCCAGGACCACCTGGCGGCAGGCGCCGCATGGGGCGATCGGCCCCTCGGTCTCGCCGATCACGGCCAGCGCCGCGAAATCGCCCGGTTGGTAGCCGGCAGCGATGGCCGAGAAGAAGGCGGTGCGCTCGGCGCAATTGCACAGGCCGTAGGCGGCATTCTCGACGTTACAGCCGCGGAACACGCGGCCGTCCTTGCATTGCAGGGCGGCGCCGACCTTGAAGTTCGAGTACGGTGCGTAGGCCAGCAGGCGGGCTGCGCGGGCTTCGTCGATGAGTTTTTGGTATTGCATGGGGATCCTTCGACACGTCGTCCCCGCGCAGGCGGGGACCCGATTTGGCGCGCATCGCGGCAACGCCAGATTGGGCCCCTGCCTGCGCAGGGGCGACGGAGTGGTTTAGGGACGGATGGTCTTGTAGATCATCGGCTGCGGCGCCGGTGCTTGCTGGGAGATGCGGTAGGCCGCCTGCACTTCGCGCACGGCGCGCTCGGCCGCGTCCTGCGTGCGCGCATGCACGAGCGCCAGCGGCTGGCCCGCATCGAGCTTCGTACCCAGTTCCACCAGCCCGGTCAGGCCGACGGCGAAGTCGATCGTGTCCTGCGGACGGGTACGGCCGCCGCCCAGGCCCACCACCGCCAGGCCCAGGCCGCGGCAGTCGGTCGCGTAGGCGTAGCCGGCTTCCAGCGCCGGTACCGGCACGACGATCGGCGCCTGTTCCAGGTAGGCATCCGGCTTGTCCATCAGGTCGGCCGGACCGCCCAGCGCCGTCACCATGCGCGCGAAGCGTTCCGCCGCTTCGCCAGAATCCAGCGCCTTCTGCAGCTTGGCGTGGGCTTCGGCGTCGGTGGCGGCCAGGCCCGACACGACGAGCATCTCGGCGCACAGCGCCATCGTCACTTCGTGCAGGCGTGCCGGGCGCGATTTACCCGTCAGGTAGTCGATCGCCACGCGCACTTCGACGGCATTGCCGGCGGCCGGGCACAGCGATTCGTTCATGCCGGTCAGGATCGCCGACGTGCGGGTACCCGCGCCGTTGCCGACGTGGACGATGGATTCCGCCAGCTCCACCGATTTCTCGTAGGTCGGCATGAAGGCGCCGCTGCCCGCCTTGACGTCCATGACGAGGGCGTCCAGGCCCGCCGCCAGCTTCTTCGACAGGATCGAGCCCGTGATCATGGCCACCGATTCCACGGTCGCCGTGGTGTCGCGGATGCTGTAGAAGCGCTTGTCGGCCGGCGCCAGCTGGGCCGTCTGGCCGATGATGGCGACGCCCACTTCGCGCACGATTTTCCGGAACAGTGCCGGTTCCGGCACGGTGCTGTAGCCCGGGATCGAATCGAACTTGTCGAGCGTGCCGCCGGTGTGGCCCAGGCCGCGGCCCGAGATCATCGGCACGAAGCCGCCGCAGGCGGCGACCATCGGGCCCAGCATCAGCGAGACGACGTCGCCGACGCCGCCCGTCGAGTGCTTGTCGACCACGGGCCCCGGCAGGTCCAGCGACTTCCACTCCATGACCTGGCCGGAATCGCGCATCGCCAGCGTGAAGGCGACGCGTTCGTCCATCGTCATGTCGTTGAAGTAGACGGCCATCGCCAGCGCGGCGATCTGGCCTTCGGTCGTGCTGCCGTCCGGAATGCCGCGCACGAAGAACTGGATCTCTTCGGCGCTCAGGACGCCGCCGTCGCGCTTTTTACGGACGATTTCTTGGGGGAGGAACATAGTATTTTTCTCGCAAATAAAAATACCGTAGGGTGGGCACCACGTGCCCACCACAACGTTTGCGTATTGCATACGTCATGGTGGGCACGGGGTGCCCACCCTACGTTGGCGCATAGTGTGCCAGATATCACATCAAATCAAACGCCGTACGGAATCCAGACGTTCTTCACCTGCGTGACGTGCTGCAGCACCGTGCGGCCGCACGCCTGCTTCGTATCGAACCAGTCGCGGCCCTTGGCGCCGCCGACCCAGGTGCGCTTCAGCGACTCGGCCGACAGGCGCTCGACTTCCGCGCAGCCTTCCGCCGAACCGTCGTGGCGCCACACGGCGTCGACGTCGAAGTGCGAGGCCAGCGTGCGCGCCAGCTCGTCGGCCGAGCCCGTGACGATGTTCAGCACGCCGCCCGGCAGGTCGGACGTGTCGAGTACCTGGTACAGGTCCAGCGCCGACAGCGGATGCGCTTCCGACGGCACGGCGATCACGCGGTTGCCCAGCGCGATGGCCGGCGCGACCAGCGAGACGAAGCCCAGCAGCGGGTTCTCGGTCGGGCACACGATGCCGATCACGCCGACCGGCTCGTTCAGCGCGACGGTGATGCCGTGCATCGGCGGCTGGTGCGCGGCGCCGTCGTACTTGTCGGCCCAGGCGGCCCAGTAGAACAGGCGCTCGATCGATGCCTGCACTTCCTTCTCGGCGTTCTTGCTGCCGGTCTGGCGGGCGATGCGCTCGGCGAATTCGTCGGCGCGCACGGCCAGGTTCTCGGCGATGTAGTACAGCACCTGGGCGCGGTTGTGCGCCGTGGCCTTGGCCCAGCCGGACGCCTTGTGCGCGGCTTCCACGGCGTTGCGGATGTCCTTGCGGCTGCCTTCGCCGATGTCGGCCAGGAACTCGCCGCCGACGCCGTGGATCGCGCGGCTGTAGCCGCTGTCCGGGCGCGCCTGCTTGCCGCCGATGTACAGCTTGGCGGTGCGGTCGATCTGGAACGGATTCGCTTCCTGCGCCGGCTTGGCGTTGGCCTTCGCTTTCACGACGGCCTGCGCCAGGTTCGGGCGCGCATCTTCCGAGCGCGGGGTCAGGTACTCGTACATCCCTTCCTTGCCGCCTTCGCGGCCGAAGCCCGATTCCTTGTAGCCGCCGAAGCCGCATGCCGCGTCGAACTGGTTGGCCGTGTTGATCCACACGACGCCCGCCTTGATCTGCGGGACCACGTCCAGCGCCAGGCTGATCGACTCGGTCCAGACGCAGGCCGCCAGGCCGTAGACGGTATTGTTGGCCAGCTGGACCGCCTCGCCCGGGGTGCGGAAGCTCATCGCCACCAGTACGGGGCCGAAGATCTCGGTCTGGCTCACGGTGGCGGTGGTCGAGGCACCCGTGATCAGCGTCGGCAGGTACCACGCGCCTTCGCCCGGGACGGCGCAGGACGGCTGCCACACCTCGCAACCCTCGGCACGCGCCGATTCGACGAGGCCGTGGATGCGCTGCTGCTGCACCGGATCGACGAGCGCGCCGATGTCGGTCGACTTGTCGAGCGGCGAGCCGACGCGCAGGTTCTGCATGCGCGCCTTCACTTTTCCGATGAAGCGCTCGTACACGGATTCCTGCACCAGCAGGCGCGAACCGGCGCAGCACACCTGGCCCTGGTTGAACCAGATCGAATCGACGAGGCCTTCGACGGCGGCATCCAGGTCGGCATCGTCGAACACGATGAACGGCGACTTGCCGCCCAGTTCCAGCGAGAGCTTCTTGCCGCTGCCGGCGGTCGCTTTACGGATGATGCGGCCCACTTCGGTCGAGCCGGTGAACGCGAGCTTGTTGATGTCCGGGTGGTTGACGATGGCTTCGCCCACGCGGCCGTCGCCGGTGACGACGTTGACCACGCCCGCCGGCACGCCGGCCATCTGGCAGATCTCGGCGAACAGCAGCGCCGTCAGCGAGGTGTACTCGGCCGGCTTGAAGACGATGGTGTTACCGGCGGCGAGTGCGGGCGCGACTTTCCACGCCAGCATCAAGAGCGGGAAGTTCCACGGCACGATCTGGCCGACCACGCCCACGGCGCGGTAGTCGGCGAATTCTTCCGACTGCAGCTGGGCCCAGCCGGCGTGGTGGTAGAAGTGGCGTGCGGCCAGCGGCAGGTCGGCGTCGCGGGTTTCGCGGATGGTCTTGCCGTTGTCCAGCGTCTCGAGCACGGCGAACAGGCGCGCATGCTTCTGCAGCAGGCGGGCCAGCGTGTACAGCACGGTGGCGCGGCCGTGGCCGCCCATGGCGACCCAGGCCGGGTGCGCGCGGCGCGCCGCTTCGACGGCGGCCTGCACGTCGGCGTCGCTCGCCTGGGTGATCTGCGCCAGTTCGCTGCCGTCGGCAGGATTGAGCGAGGCGAAGGTGTCGGCCGGCTCGGTCCACTTGTTGTCGATGAACAGGCCGAAACGGCGGCCACGCCCTTCCAGCCACGCTTGCGCTTCCTTGGTGCTTTCGGGTGCGGGGCCGTAATCCATAGTCTGAAGAATCTCTTTAATCGTTGGCATGGTGTTCTGTCGTGATCAGGGTTGCGCGTGGCGGTGGGCGGCCGAGTAGAAGCCCGTGACGTGGTGCTCGAGCTGGCGCTCGATGTCGGTCAGCAGGCTCGAGGCGCCGATGCGGAACAGGTGCGGCTGCAGCCATTCGTTGCCCAGCTCTTCCTTCATCACGGTCAGGTACTGCAGTGCCGATTTCGCGGTGGAGACGCCGCCGGCCGGCTTGTAGCCGACCATGAAGCCGGTCTGTTCGTAGTACTCGCGGATCGCGCGCACCATCACCAGCGACACGGGGATGGTCGCGTTCACGCCTTCCTTGCCGGTCGAGGTCTTGATGAAATCGGCGCCCGCCATCATGCACACCCACGAGGCCTTGGCCACGTTTTCCAGCGTGACCAGGTCGCCGGTCGCGAGGATCGCCTTGACGTGGGCATCGCCGCAGGCCTGGCGGTAGGCGACCATCTCGTCGTACAGCGCCTGCCAGTTGCCCGTCAGGACGTGCTGGCGGGTGATGACGATGTCGATCTCGGTGGCGCCGGCGGCGACCGACAGTTCGATCTCGCGCACCTTGGTTTCCATGCTCGACAGGCCGGCCGGGAACGCGGTCGACACGGCGGCGATCGGCAGGCGGCCCTGCAGCACCTGCACGGCAGGCTGGATCATCTCGTGGTACACGCAGACGGCGCCCGTGGTCAGCTCGTCCAGGCCCAGTGCCTGCATCAGGTCCGCGCGCAGCGGACGCATCGCCTTGCGGCACAGGCGTTCGACGCGGCCCGGGGTATCGTCGCCGGACAGCGTGGTGAGGTCGATGCACTGGATCGCCTTGACCAGCCAGGCCGCCTGGTAGTCCTTCTTGACGGTACGGCGGTTCGCGAGGCTGGCGGCGCGGCGGTCGGCGGCGTTGCGGTTGACCTTCAGGTGGTTGATCCAGCCCAGGTCGAGGTCCATGGGCGTATTACGTTTGAAATCCAGGGGCTGGGTCATAGCAGGGCAGTTCCGTTAGCAAGGGGTTGGACGCCGAGATGCTTCGCGAGCGTGGCGCCGATGTCGGAGAAGGTGTCGGACACGGGCAGCTCGCGTGCCGGGGCGGCGGGGCCGAAGAACAGCACGGGGATGTGTTCGCGCGTGTGGTCGGAGCCCGGCCAGGTCGGGTCGCAGCCGTGGTCCGCCGTGACGACCACGAGGTCGCCATCCTTCAGCTTGGCCAGGAAGTCCGGCAGGCGCGCATCCAGCTCGTGCAGTGCATTCGAATAGCCGGCGACATCGCGGCGGTGGCCGAAGTGCATGTCGAAGTCGACGAAGTTCACGAAGGTCAGCGATTGTTCCGGTGCCTCGTCCGCCACTTCGAGCAGGCGGTCGAACAGGGCCATATTGTCGGCGCCCTTGATCAGGCGCGTGACGCCCTGCCCCGCGAAGATGTCGCTGATCTTGCCTAGCGCGATGACCTCGCCGCCGGCATCCTTGACGTGGTCCAGCAGCGTCGGTGCGACCGGCGGCACGGCGTAGTCGTGGCGGTTGCCGGTACGCTTGTAGACTCCGGCTTCGCCGGTAAACGGACGCGCGATCACGCGGCCGATATTGTACGGCTTGACCAGTTCATACGCGGCTTCGCACACCTGGTACAGGCGCTCCAGGCCGAAGTGTTCCTCGTGCGCGGCGATCTGCATCACCGAGTCGGCCGAGGTGTAGATGATCGGCTTGCCGGTGGCCACGTGTTCGTCGCCCAGCTCCGAGATGATCGTGGTGCCCGATGCGTGGCAGTTGCCCAGCCAGCCCGGCACGCCGGTCAGCGCCTGCAGCTTGTCGGTCAGCTCTTGCGGGAAGGTCGGCACGGTCTTCGGGAAGTAGCCCCAGTCGAACAGCACGGGCACGCCGGCGATTTCCCAATGGCCGCTCTGGGTGTCCTTGCCGGTCGACTGCTCGCGGGCGACGCCCCAGGCGCCCGTGAAGCCGTCGCGCCGGTCGAAGCCGGCCGGCCACTGGCCGCTGGCTTTATGGGCGGCGGCGCCCAGGCCGATCGCTTCCAGGTGCGGCAGGGACATCGGCTTGCCCGCCTCCGCTGCCCACTTGGCGATGTGGCCGAGGGTGTTGGCGCCTGCGTCGCCGTATTTCTCCGCGTCGGGCAAGGCGCCGAGGCCGAAGGAGTCAAGCAGGAGGATGAATGCGCGTGACATGTTTTGTACTCGTCTTTAGTACGTCATCCCCGCGAAGGCGGGGATCCATACTGAGGTTCCGGCAATCGTTACAGTGAATAATCAGCTAACGTTTCCTGAGACTCAGCATGGGTTCCCGCCTTCGCGGGAACGACGGTTAGTTTAAGCAACGGGCAAAGGTTTAAGCGGCGGTTGCAGTCTTGCCCAGGCGTTCGATAAACCCGTGCATCAGCGCCACCATGTCCTTGGCCGCAATGGCCGCGTACTTCAGCGTCTGCTCGTGCGACAGCGGGAACGGGGTCAGGCCCTCGGCCAGGTTGGTGATGGCAGACAGGCCGGCGACCTTCAGGCCGCAGTGGCGCGCGGCGATCACTTCCGGCACCACCGACATGCCCACCACGTCGGCGCCCAGCGTCTTGAACGCGCGGATTTCGGCGGCGGTCTCGAAGTTCGGGCCCGGGCAGGCCAGGTACACGCCTTCGGCCAGGGTGATGCCCTTCTCTTCGGCGGTCGCCTTCACCAGCGCGCGCATGTCGGCATCGTAGGCATTGGCCATGCTGAAGAAGCGCGGGCCGAAGCGCTCGTCGTTCGGGCCGGCCATCGGGCTGCCCGGCAGCAGGTTGATGTGGTCGTTCAGCACGACGACACTGCCCGCGTCCACTTCCGGACGCAGCGAGCCGGCGGCATTGGTGACGAACAGCAGTTCGCAGCCGATCAGCTTGAAGGTGCGCACGGCGGACGTCATCACGCCCGGACCGTAGCCTTCATAGAAGTGGCCGCGGCCCTTCATGCACACGACCGGCACGCCGGCGAGCATGCCGAGCACCAGTTCGCCCGCGTGGCCGTGCACGGTGCTGATCGGGAAGCCCGGCAGGTCGGCATAGCTGATCGAGACGGCATCCGTCATCTGCTCGGCCAGCACGCCGAGGCCGGAGCCGAGGATCAGGGCGACGCGCGGCGTGAAGCCCGGCTTGCGGGCGCGGATGACGTCGGCGGCTTCGAAGGGGGTATTGCTGAACTGGTGGGTGGTCATGATTGCAATGATGTGAGGATGTAGTGTGCCGGCCGAAACGGGCGGTTCCGGCGCATCGTCGTGATGGAATTTGGGGAATTGCCGAAACTATGCATTATCCCGGATTGGTATGGCAAATACCATTTTTCTGGACGATTTATACTTGAAAGATATAAATTAAGCGTCCACATCTGCGTTGACGCTATCCAAACAAATGTCTACTATTAAAAACAAAAGTTTAGCATCGATGCAGCATTGAGCCAGCCGTGACCGAATACTCGAAAAAACAACAATTGCTCGAATTGATACGGTCGAACCCGTTCATTGCGCAGCAAGACCTCGCGAACCAGCTCGGCTTGTCGCGCTCGGCCGTTGCCGGCCATATCGCCGGCCTGATTCGCGAGCGCAAGCTGCTCGGCCGTGCCTACGTGCTGCCGGACCGCCGGTCCGTCGCCTGCATCGGGGCCGCCAACCTGGACCGCAAGCTGCGCTCCCACGCCGCCCTCGCCATGGGCACGTCGAACCCGGCCACCCAGACCGAATCGTTCGGCGGCGTGGCCCGCAACATCGCCGAGAACCTGGCGCGCCTGGGCACCCCGGTGACATTGCTGACGGCCATCGGCAGCGACAGTTCGGGCGCCGCCCTGCTCGCCCATGCCGAGACGCTGGGCATCGACACGCGCGGCACCCTGCGCGTGGACAATGTCTCGAGCGGAACCTATACGGCGCTATTGGACCAGAACGGCGAGATGGTCGTCGCGCTGGCCGACATGGCGCTGTACGACCGCATCGATCCCGCCTTCGTGGCCGCGCGCCAGGCCCAGCTCGCGACGGCCGCGCTGCTCGTCGCCGACCTGAACCTGCCGCTGGCTACCATCGAGGCCCTCATCGAGCAGGCGCGCCGTGCGGACGCGTCCCTGGTGCTGGTGGCCGTGTCCGAGCCGAAGATGGCGCGCCTGCCGCAGGACCTGACCGGCGTACGCCTGTTGATCGTGAACGCCGGCGAACTGGCCGCGCGCGTGGGCTGCCCCCTCGACGGCGACGCGGCGCTGGAAGCCGCCATGCGCGAGGTACAGGCCCAGGGCGTGCGCGACGTGGTCGTCACCCGCGGCGCGGGCGGCGTGCTGGTCACCGTCGGCGGCACCATCGAGCGCCTGCAGGCGCCGCCCGCCGACGTGGTCGACGTCACCGGCGCCGGCGACGCCTTCGCGGCCGGCGTGTGCTGGTCGCTGGTGCAGGCAGACAGCATCGGCGATGGCGACGGCGACCTGATACTCGCCTGCCGCCGCGGCCTGCAATTGTCGGCGCTGACGCTGGCCACCGGCGAGACGGTGCATCCTGACCTCAATGCCGAGCACCTTGCCGGCGCCGCCACGCATACCGAAGATACGTCATTCAACGAACAGGACTGATCCATGCAAGCCTTCCTCCAATTCTCCCCCGAAGTCCAGGCCGCGCGCGCCGCCGGCAAGCCGGTCGTCGCCCTCGAATCGACCATCATCTCGCACGGCATGCCGTATCCGCAGAACGTGCAGACGGCGCGCGAGGTCGAGCAGGTGATCCGCGACGCGGGCGCCGTGCCGGCCACCATCGCCCTCATCGACGGCAAGGTCTGCATCGGTCTGTCGGACGAGCAGCTGGAGCTGCTGGGCCAGTCGAAGGATGCGCTGAAAGTCAGCCGGCGCGACCTGGCCTACGTGCTGGCCACCAAAAAACTGGGCGCGACGACCGTCGCCGCCACCATGATCTGCGCACGCCTGGCCGGCATCGAGGTGTTCGTCACGGGCGGTATCGGCGGCGTGCACCGCGGCGCCGAGACCAGCTTCGACATCTCGGCCGACCTGCAGGAACTGGCGCAGACCAGCGTGGCCGTCGTGTGCGCCGGCGTGAAGTCGATCCTCGACATCGGCCTGACGCTGGAATATCTGGAGACGCACGGCGTACCGGTCGTCAGCGTGGGCCAGCCGGGCTTCCCCGCCTTCTTCACGCGCGAGAGCGGCTTCAAGGCCGACTTCCAGCTCGACAGCCCGGAAGACCAGGCACGCTTCATCCGCGCCAAATGGCAGCTCGGCCTGTCCGGCGGCGTGGTGGTCAGCAATCCGGTGCCGGAAGCGTCGGCCATGCAGGGCGACGAGATCGACGGCATCATCGCCCAGGCGCTGCGCGAGGCGGACGAACAGGGCGTCAAGGGCAAGGCCGTCACCCCGTTCCTGCTGGCGCGCATCAAGGAACTGACGGGCGGGCGCAGCCTGGCCACGAACATCGCCCTCGTCAAGCACAACGCCCTGGTCGGCGCGCGGCTGGCCGTCGCGCTGGGCAAGACCGCCCACGAGTAACCGCAGCAGCCAGCCCTTTGCGAGCACGCCCATGTCGATCGACCTGAAGCAGTTGAAATACTTCCTGGCGGTGGCCGAAGAAAAGAGCTTCAGCCGCGCCGCCGAGCGCCTGCACATCTCGCAGCCGCCGCTGTCGCAGCAGATCATGAAGCTCGAGAGCGAACTCGGGGTGCGCCTGTTCGCGCGCACCACGCGCAGCTTCGAGCTGACCGTGGCCGGCCGCGCGCTGATGCACGAGGCGGCCGACCTGCTGGGCCGCATGCGCATGACCATCGACACCATCCGCCAGATCGACCGCGGCGAAGTCGGGCGCCTGCGCGTGGGCATCGTGGGCTCGGCGATGTGGGGGCCGATCCCGGGCTTGCTGGAACAGTTCCAGAGCCAGTATCCGCGCGTGACCTGGACCATCCACGAACTCGGTCCGAACGACCAGTGGGATGCGCTGCGCGCGCGCCAGATCGACGTGGGTTTCTGGCGCGAGCCGCGCGTCGACGAGGACGCGCTCAAGCACGCCAGCCTGCGCCAGGAACTGGCGTTCCAGGAAAGCTTCTGCGTGGCCGTCAACGCGCGCCATCCGCTGGCGCAGCAGGAGGCCGTCGACCTGGTCGACATCGCGGGCGAGCCGATGCTGACGCTGCACCTGGACCAGTCGGCCGAGCCGCGCTACCTGATCCAGTGCTGCGTGGCCGCCGGCTTCCAGCCGACCATCTTCCAGGAAGCGGCCGAGCCGCAGACGCTGCTGGCGATGGTGGGCGCGGGCCTGGGCGTGGCCCTGATGCCGCAGACCACCAGCCGCATCGGCTGGCCGGGCGTGCGCTTCCTGCCGATCCGCGGCAATGCGCCGTCGGCCAATCTGTACATCACGTATCCGGTGCAGGACGATGCACCCGTGGTCAGGGCGTTCCTCAATATCCTGCATCCGGCGGCGGAATAGCGTGCAATGGCGGGCAGGGTAGTGCCCACCCTACCGTGTTCGCGGCATCGATGCGATCAATGCGTGGCGCCACCCGCCTCGACCACGTCCTCGTCGGCCGTGACGGCCACCTCGACGGCGATGCGCAGGCCGTCGACGATATCCTTCAATGCCATCGACGGCGGACGCTCGGGGCGGTCGGCCGCCTGCTCGGGCAGGAACGGCACGTGGATGAAGCCCGCCTTCAGGTTCGGACAGCCGACGGCGTGGTGCATCAGGCCATAGAACACGTGGTTGCAGACGAAGGTGCCGGCCGTCTGCGAGACGCCGGCCGGGAAGCCGCGCAGGCGCAGGGCGCGCACGATGGCCTTGATCGGCAGCGTGCTGAAATAGGCGGCGGGACCGTCGGCGATGATCGCCGTGTCGACCGGCTGGGCGCCCGCATTGTCGACGATGGAGGCGTCGTCGACGTTGATCGCCACCCGCTCGACCGAGATCTCGGGACGGCCGCCGGCCTGCCCCACGGCGATCACGATGTCGGGCTGCACGGCCGCCACGGCTTCCAGCAGCGCGATGTTCACGCGCCCGAATTCGCAGGGCAGTTGGCGCGCCACCACGGTGAAGCCCGGCCCGGACCAGCCGTCGAGCGCCTGCGCCGCTTCCCAGGATGGGTTGACGGCCGCGCCGTTGAAGGGCTCGAAGCCGGTCAGCAGGATGGTCTTGGTGGCGGCCGGGGCAGCGCTGGTGGGGGTCGTCGTCGTCATGTTTCGCTCATTCGTACATCAGTGGTGCATCAGGAAGTACAGCAGGAAGATGTTCGCGACGAGCACCGGCAAAGCGGTCGGCAGCTGGGCCTTGATCACGGCGTGCTTGTCCGGCAGTTCCAGCAAGGCCGCCGGCACCACGTTGAAGTTGGCCGCCATCGGCGTCATCAGGGTGCCGCAGTAGGCGCTGAACATGCCGATCGCGGCCATCACGGCCGGATTCGCATGGTAGGTGCCGACCAGCACCGGAATGCCGATGCCGCCCGCGATCACGGGGAAGGCTGCGAAGCCATTGCCCATCACGACGGTAAATAATGCCATGCCGATGCAAAACGCGGCGCAGGCGACGAACGGCGAATCGAGCGGGATCGCCGTGGTGACGACGTGGGCGACCGCCTTGCCCACGCCCGCCTCGGCGAACAGCAGCCCGAGTACGGCCAGCATGTGCGGCAGCACCACGGCCCAGCTCATCGCATCGACCAGGCGCCTCGCCTCGCGCACGCCCTGCCATGGCGTGGCGCGGGTGACCCAGCAGGCCAGCGCCAGCGCCGCCACGGCCCCGCAGCCCATGCTCACCAGCGTCAGGTTCTTCGGGTCGAGCAGCGGGCGCAAGTCGACCGTCGCATCCTTGAGCAGCGTCGAGCCGATCACGGTGACGACGGGGATCGCCAGCGCCGGCAGCAGCAGTCTGCCGCCCAGGCGCGCACTGCTGGCGCGCCGCTCCTGTTCCGGCGGCACCTCGGCGCGTCCGGGACGTACCAGACCGCAGCCGGCGACGAGCGCCATCGCGATCATCAGCGCGCCCGCCGCCGCCGCCGGCAGTTGCTCGCCCAGCAGGTACAAGAGCGCATACAGGCCCCAGAACAGCGCCGTGGTGAAGCGACGCGGATTGGCGCGATCGCGCAGGTTCATGACGGCGACGGCCGCGAACAGCAGGCCCACCAGCACGTAGAAATGCTCGACCGAGACGATCATCGCACCATCTCCCGGCGCAGGCGCGCGTCCAGCCGGCGCAAATTCCAGGCGTGGACCACGAACGCGGTGACGGCCGTCGGGATACCCCACAGCGCCATGTGCAGCGGATCGACCTCGATGCCCTCGGCGCGCAGGATCGTCTGCATCAGCACGATGGCGCCGAAGGCGACGAAGATGTCCTCGCCGAAGAACAGGCCCACGTTGTCGGTGGCCGCGCTCATGGCACGGATGCGCAGGCGCTGCGCCTCCCCGAGCGTGCCGCCCTGCTGCCCCGCGGACGCCTCGGCCGCCGCCTCGGCCATCGGCGCGACCAGCGGGCGCACCATGTTCGGATGGCCTCCCAGGCTCGTCAGCCCGAACGCCGCCGCCGTCTCGCGCGCCAGCAGGTAGACGGTGAGCAGGCGCCCGGCCGTGGCCGAGCGCACCCGGGCGATGCGCGATTGCGCATACTCCTTCAGGCCGAAGCGTTCGAGCAGGCCGATCGCGGCCAGCGGCAGCAGCAGGATCAGCGGCAGGTTGCGGGTCTTGACGAAGGCGTTGCCCAGGGTCTCGAGGATCTGCAGCGGCGCCATCGCGGCGGCCGCGCCGGTGACGCCGCAGGCGGCGACCACGACGAGCACCGGATGGGCGCGCAACAGGAATCCGGCCACGACGACAGCAATGCCGAGCAGCGGCCACAGGTTGACGGCGGTGTGCATGGGATGTTGGCTGAGTTATTGTTCTAAGGATATTACCTTAGTGCCTGATCCATCATGCATGAAGCGCGGCGCTTGCGATATCGGCGCCGGCGTCGCTTTCATGCCAGTTCAGGCCAACCTGCACAAGCCGACTGGCGCATATTGAGCGCCCGCATGATGCTTCCGGCCGCCCGCCGTAACCTCATCCCGTCTTTTGCTCATCGATTTGGGACCGATCATGCGTGCCACCTTTTCTCCCTGCGCTTCACGGCTGCTGTCCTGCGGACTTGCGATCATCGCCGCCGCCGGCCTGAACGGCTGCGGCGGCGAAGTCGCCGTCGGGTTCGGATGGCATTCCGGCCCGCACTGGCCCGACCACCCCGACTGGCCCAGCTATCCCGACCACCCGCAGAGCGCCACCGGCCTGTACCCGATCGCGGGCGACATCTGCGGCCAGTGCACCACCACGCGCGACGGCACCGGTTCCGACGCACGCTTCAACGCGCCGCAAGGCGTCGGCGCCGACGATGCCGGCAACCTGTACGTGGCGGAGCCGGCTAGCGCCGTCATCCGCAAGATCACGCCGGCGGGCGTCGTCACCACGCTGGCCGGCAGCCCCGGCGTCATCGGCTATGCGGACGCGCAGGGTGCGTCCGCCCGCTTCAACACGCCCACCCGGCTCACGACCGATGCCGGCGCCAATATCTACGTCACCGACACGGGCAACTCCACCGTGCGCCGGATCACGTCCGGCGGGCTCACCAGCACCGTGGCCGGCAGCGGCACCTGCGGCAGCCTGGACGGCCGCGGCACGTTCGCGCAATTCTGTTCGCCACGCGGCATTGCGCTCGACCGCCACGGCAACCTGTGGGTGGCCGACAGCGGCAACCACACGGTGCGCCGCATCGACCAGGCCGGCAATGTGAGCACGGTCGCCGGCAGCCCGGGCGTCTGCGGCAGCCGCGACGGCAAGGGCGGCCAGGCGCGTTTCTGCGACCCGCAGGATATCGGCGTGGACCAGTGGGACAATGTGTACGTGGTCGACACGGGCAACTCGACCGTGCGCATGATCGACGAGGACGGCACGGTGACGACGCTGGCCGGCCAGGCGGGGCAATGCGGCAGCAACGACGGCAGCCCGGGCGTGTCGCGGCTGTGCGCGCCGTCCGGCATTGCCGTCGAAGGCAACGACCTGTACATCACGGATACGGGCAATGCGACGGTCCGCCGGATCAACCTCGACAACGTCACCAGCACCGTGGCCGGCGTGCCCGGCCGCCAGGAGATCGTGCTGGGCGCCCTGCCCGGCGGCCTGGAGCGGCCGATCGGCATCGCGCTGGCGCCGGACCGGTCGTTGGCGCTGACCACCCACAATATGGTGGTCAAGCTGTTGCCGGCACGTTAGCGCCCCGTAGACCGTGCGGTCGGAGGGTGGACGCGGCCGGCGTGGGCACCACGTGCCCACAGGATGTTTGCGTCGCTTCAGCGCCCGGTGGGCACGTGGTGCCCACCCTACCTACGCTCTCGGGCAGCCGCTACGCGGGCCGTACCGGCGTCGCCGCATCCTTGCCGATCGCCGTGTTCCACTGGCGTACGCGCCAGCTTTTCACGAGGCCGTGGGTGACATAGGGGTCGGCCTGCGCGAAGCGCTCGGCCGCTTCCGGCGAATCGCCGGAAAACAGCAGCAGCGCCGTGTCGAACGGATCAGGCAGCGCGCCGGCGATCACGAGTTCGCCGCGGTCGTGGGCATCCCAGCCCAGTTTCAGGTGCGCGTCGCGGAATTCGCCGCGGCGCTCGAAATAGTCGTCGGACAGGTCATACATCAGCAGGTAGTGCACGTCGGCTCCGGAAAGGTGGTCGAAAACACATCGAGTGTAGACGATATCGGGCAAGCCTTCAGGTCGTTTTCCGACGTCCGGCCGCAGCGCCCAGCAACGCCAACCCCGCCGCCAGCATCGCGTACGTCTCCGGTTCCGGCACCGGCACCAGCGGATCCAGGCGCAGCACGCCGCATACGCCCAGGCCCGCGTTGCAGCCATGGGCGGCGATCTGGCCGATGTCGTTGATGCCGCGTGCGTCGTCGATGTGCCAGCCGGACGCGGGATCGAGCAGCGCGTTCAGGTCCATCATGACGCCGCCGCGCCAGGCGAAGGCCGTGTCGCCGCTCGATGCATAGGTGCCGACGCCGACCACCATGCCCGTATCGCTCAGTGCCGTCGCGGCGGTGGAACGGCCAGGGTACAGGGTGCCGAGGTCGATCATGGCGCCATCCTTGTACAGGTAGGCGTGCGACAGGTAGTTGGCGTCGTCGGCGCCGCCGACGATGTGGCCGGCCTGGTTGATGGCGAGCGCCGACGCGCTGTTGCCGCCGAAGTCGCCGAGATCGCTGACGACGCCGTCCTCGACGAGGAAGGCGCGCGGCATGCCGTCGCGGTTGCCGATGCCGACGGCCTGGCCGGCGTCGTTGACGTCCCAGGCCCGGCTGCTGCTGCCCGTGCCCAGGTCCTGCACGCCGCCCTGGCCGTCGAAGCTGGCGGCGTGGACCTGGCAGCCGGCGCAGCCCACGTCGCCGACGATGAAGCGGCCCGACTGGCTGATCGCGCCGGCGCTGCTCGAGAAGCCCGGCAGGGGAGCCAGGTCGATGACCTGGCCGTTGCGGTACAGGGCCGCGTGCATCCCCCCGTCCGCCGTCGCGGCGGCATAGGCGACGTCGCCGGCGTCGTTGATGTCGCCGGCATTGGTGCCGATGCCGCCCAGGGAGGGCAGCCAGCTCAGCGTGCCGCCGCGGTCCACGAAACCGGACGTGCTCGTGTTCGACAGCAGGCCGAGCACGTCGCCGCGGTTGTTGATGGCGCGTGGCACGAGCGTGTCGCCGCCGCGTGCGGCCGCCGTCAGGATGGGCACCACGCGATAGTCGGGCAAGGGCCCGGCCAGCCCGGAGCGACATGCCAGCGCGCATGCCATCGATAGGATGAAACCAATTCCTGCACGCAAGCGTGAATGCATGATGTCCTCCGAGAAGGGCAAGCGGCCCCGGGCGCATGCGGCGATCATACGCCGCATGGTGCCCGCTTCCTGTCGGCGGCACGCAACAACGGCGTCGTCAGTGTCCCTGTCGGGTGCCGGCGCGCAGGGCCGCCACCTGCGCCACGATGGCTGCCGCATGGCGGCTGGCCTGCGCCGCCTGCGCCGGGCTCAAGTCCTTGCCGATCGTCTGCAGGAACGGGCCGTTGAACGGAATCGCCTCCTGCTCGGCCGCGCCGTCGAGCTCCACCATGATGTCGCGCATCGCGATGCCGTAGGCCAGCGCGTCCTGGCGGCTGACGACGATCGCCGGATTCTCGAACAGCAGGCCCGTGAATAGCATGTACAGGCCGGTCCAGCTGCCCTGCTCCGCGCGCCCCTGCGCCAGGGCGCTGACGCGCTCCTTCCACGCCTTTACCAGCGGGTCGTCCGGCCGGGTCTGCAGCGCGCTGGGGTCGCCGAACGGCCCCTCCTCGACCAACAGCCCGAGGGCCTCGTCGATGCCGCCGCGCGCGGCCCGTTCCAGGTAGTCGATGCGCGCCATCTTCATCCGTTCCGTCAGCGCGCCGCACAACGTGGCCGGGTCGGCGATCGGTTCGGCCACGGCGTCGTCGAGCTTCGTCGCCGGCTGCGGCAAGCGGCCGTCGCGCTGCCAGCGCATGCAGGCGTTCAGCAGCCACCAGGCGCGGTAGGCATCCTTCGGGTCGGCGCTGGCCGCCAGCCGCTCGAGGCGCTCGCCCAGCGCCGGTGCCAGCGCAGGGGACAACGCGGCCGGCTGCGCGGGCAGGCTGTCCGACAGCCAGGCGATGCGCGGTGCGGGCGCCGCGCTCGCCGCCGCTGCGGCGGCTGGCGCAGGCAGGGCTGCCGGATCGCCTCCGGGCGCATCCCGGTGCGACAAGGCAATGCCCAGGCAGGCACCCAGACCGAGTCCCATCGCCAGTACCGCCGCGCCCGCCTTCGTCCGTTCCACGCCGTCCTCCTCATCGTCCCGGCCAGCCTAGCAAAGCGCCGGACCATGAACAACGTCCGCGCTGTAACAAGCTGTTGCAGGAATACCAATCGCCGGCTGATGTAGCCTATAGTCAACACATAGTATGGCCAACGCACGGAAAATTTTGCCATGCAGAGGTAGACTGTCTATACATGAGCAGATACACGAGCAAATAAGGCGAGCACCGAGATGAGCACGATGAGCACCCGCAACAAGATCGCTGCCGGCATGGCCGGCTTTGCCAGCATGGTGTGGCTCGGCCTGACGGCGGCCGTGGCCGCCAACCAGCGCCGCCTCGTGTTCAATCCCAACGTCGAGCGCGAGGTGCAGAGTCCGCGCAGCAGCGGCCACCGCACCCGTCCCGTGGTGTTGCGCGCCAAGGACGGCACGCGCCTGTCCGGCTGGCTGATGACGCCGCGCCTCCCGGGGCGGCATCCGGCCGTCGTCTATTTCGGCGGACGCTCCGAGGAAGTGTCCTGGGTCGTGCGCGATGCCGGCAAGCTGTTCCCCGGCATGGCCGTGCTGGCCGTGAACTATCGCGGCTACGGCGAATCGCACGGCGTGCCGGCGGAGATCCACATGGTCGAGGATGGCTGCATGCTGTTCGACTGGATGGCCGCCCGCGTCCACGTCGATCCGCGCCGCATCGCCGTGGTCGGGCGCAGCCTGGGTTCCGGCGTGGCCGTGCAGGTCGCCAAGGAGCGGCCCGTGCATTCGGTCGTGCTGATCACCCCCTACGATTCGATCGTGGCGATCGCCAAGCGCAAGTTCCGCGTGATGCCGATCGAGTACATGCTGCGCCACCGCTTCGAGTCGATCAAGCATGCGCCCGCGCTCAAGGCGCCGACCTATGTGCTGCGCGCGGCCAGCGACGACATCGTGCCCCACTCGCACACCGACCAGCTCGTCGCCAAGCTGGCCACGCTGTGCGGCGACGACGTCGTGCCCGCTTCCGACCACCTCGACATTCCCTACCTGGAAGACACCCAGGCGCGCATCGCCAGCTTCCTCACGACGCAGTTCGCCAAGCCGCTCGAGGCCGCCGCCGGAGGCGCGGCCACCCTGCCCGCCATCCTGGAGACGGCAACGGGCGGCGACGGCATCGTCCTGGCGCCGCTTGCGGCAAAACTGGAAGAAGCGAACCATTGACGCCGAATTAATGGCTGTTGGCGTCATTACAAGACCCAATAATTTGTGGTTTTCCGTGAGAAACAGCCAAAAGTTGTCGCCATTTATATTTCAACTAAATAAATTGCGAAGTAAAATCGTATTTGTCACGAGTAAACGGGCTGATGCATAGTTGCTATCGGTCGACATCGAACGGGCGCGCCAGCGCGCCGCCGGCCCGACGCGCACCACATCGACACACAGGATTCCCCAGGGTCTGACACTTTCGCTGGCGCCAGCGCCGCGGAGCCATGCCTTTTCCTGTCGTTGTGCCCGCCCGTGCATTGCCGCCCAACGCAGCCTTTGCGCCGGGTACAATATAGGATTCCAGGAGCCAATACATGAAATTCAAGCAACTCAGTATGACGATCGCGGCGCTGTGCGTCGCCGGCAGCGCATTCGCTGCCACCCCCAAGCTGGGTATCGTCTACGATGCCGGCGGCAAGTTCGACAAGTCGTTCAACCAGTCGGCGGCCGAGGGCGCTGCTCGCTTCAAGAAAGAAACTGGCATCAATGTATTCGAAGCGCAGGCCAGCAGCGATACGCAGGCCGAGCAAGTGCTGCGCGGCCTCGCGCGCAAGAAGCTCGACCTGATCGCCTCGATCGGCTTCTCGCAGACCCAGGCCGTGCAAAAAGTCGCGGCCGAGTTCCCGAACGTGCACTTCGTGCTGATCGACGGTAACGCCACCGGCAAGAACGTGAATTCGATCCTGTTCAAGGAACAGGAAGGCTCCTACCTGGTCGGCGTCGCGGCTGCCATGGCCGCGAAATCCGGCAAGATCGGCTTCGTCGGCGGCATGGACATCCCGCTGATCCGCGCCTTCGCCTGCGGCTATTCGCAAGGCGCGAAGGCCATCAATCCGAAGATCGACATCCAGCAGAACATGGTCGGCACCACCGCCGCCGCCTGGAACGACCCGGCCAAGGGCGGCGAACTGGCACGCGCCCAGATCGACCGCGGCGCGGACGTCGTGTTCGCCGTGGCCGGCGGTTCGGGCCTGGGCGCCCTGCAGATGGCCAAGACCAAGGGCAAGCTGGCGATCGGCGTCGATTCGAACCAGAACGCCATCCAGCCGGGTTCCGTGCTGACCTCGATGGTCAAGAACGTCGGCAACGCCACCTACGACGCCTTCATGCAGGCCAAGAACGGCCAGTTCGCCGCCGGCACGACCTACAAAGGCCTGAAGGAAGGCGGCGTCGATTGGGCGCTGGACGCCAACAACCGCGCCATCGTCCCCGCGGCCATGGAAAAGCGCGTGAACGCCGCCAAGGCCGACATCATCAGCGGCAAGATCAAGGTGGTCGACTATCGCACCGCCGGCTCCTGCCCGCAGTAATCGATCTACCACGTACCAAGCACAAAGCGCGCCGCGCCGATGTCGATATCGGCGCGGCGCGCTTTTTGAACGAATGCACTCCATATTTACCGACAACAGACCGCTATGCAGCCAGCCGTAGAATTTCGCAACATTAGCAAAGCCTTCGGGGCGGTGCAGGCGAATGCCGACGTCAGCTTCGCGATCGCCAAGGGCTCGATCCACGGCGTGATCGGCGAGAACGGCGCCGGCAAGTCGACCCTGATGAGCATCCTGTACGGCTACTACAATGCCGACCGCGGCCAGGTGCTGATCGACGGCCAGCCGCAGGACATCCGCACCAGCCACGAGGCGATCGCCCTCGGCATCGGCATGGTGCACCAGCACTTCATGCTGGTCGAGAACATGACGGTGCTCGACAACGTCATGCTGGGCAACGAAGGCGGCTTCAAGCTGGCCGGCAAACGGGGCGACGTGGAAGCGAAGCTGCGCGAGATCTGCGCGCGCTACCGCCTCGACGTCGATCCGCTGGCGACCGTGCACGACCTGTCGGTCGGCGCCCAGCAGCGCGTCGAGATCCTCAAGCAGATCTACCGCAGCGCCGAGATCCTGATCCTGGACGAACCCACGGCCGTGCTGACGGCGCAGGAGACGGCATCGCTGTTCGAGATCCTGCGACTGTTCAGGGAACAGGGCAAGACCATCATCCTGATCACCCACAAGCTGCAGGAGATCATGGACATCACCGACGAAGTGACGGTGATGCGCGCCGGCCGCGTCGTCGGCGCCGTGCAGACGCGCGACACCTCGAAGGAACAGCTGGCCAACATGATGGTCGGCCGCCCGATCCAGAGCGAGCTGCCGCGCGCGCCCTACAACCCGGGCGCGGAAGTGATGAAGGTCTCGAACCTGCAGCTGAAGGATGCCAACGGCGTCGCCCTGCTGTCCGACATCGACTTCACGCTGCGCGCGGGCGAAGTCGTCGCCATCGCCGGCGTCTCGGGCAACGGCCAGAGCGAGCTGCTGGAAATCCTGTCGGGCATGCGCCTGCCGACCTCCGGCCACGTCGAATTCCTCGGCCGCGACCTGCCCTATGCCGGCCGCGCGAACGCCGACGGCCTGCCCGCGACCTTCCGCGAACTGGGCATCGGCCACGTGCCGGAAGACCGCCTGCGCGACGGCGTGATCAAGGATTTCTCGGTCATGCAGAACACCGTGTTCGGCTACCAGGACCACGTCAAGAACCGCTGGGGCCTGTTCGACTTCAAGAAGATCGCGCAGCGCTGCGCGGGCCTGATGCAGGCCTTCGACGTGCGCCCGAACAATCCGGACCTGCGCATCGGCCTGCTCTCGGGCGGCAACCAGCAAAAGGTCGTGATTGCGCGCGAAGTGGCGGCCAAGCCCAAGCTGATGCTGGTCGGCCAGCCGACCCGCGGCGTCGACATCGGCACCATCGAAAGCATCCACACCCAGTTGCTGCGCCTGCGCGACGAAGGCGTGGCCATCCTGCTGTCCTCGGTGGAGCTGGAAGAAGTGCGCGCGCTGGCCGACCGCATCATCGTGATGTCGGGCGGACGCATCACCGGCATCCTCCCCGTCGACGAATTCGACACCACCCGCATCGGCCTGCTGATGGGTGGCTTGCACAAGTCCTGATCCGCCATGAAAAAGACTGAACTACCTCGCTGGGCCACGGGTTTCGTCCTGCCCATCCTGAACCTGCTGTCGGCGCTGCTGGTGGCGGCGCTCGTCATCCACCTGCTGGGCGAAAGCCCGCTCGAGTCGCTGGCCATCCTGGTCAACAGCGCCATCGTCAATCCGGAAGGCCTGGCGTACACGCTGTTCTACGCCTCGACCTTCATCTTCACGGGCCTCGCCGTCTCGATCGCGCAGCAGGCCGGCCTGTTCAACATCGGCGCCGAAGGCCAGATGTACGTCGGCGGCCTCGGTCTCACCATCGCCATGCTGGCGTTCGACGCCCACCTGCCCGCCTGGCTCCTGATCCCGGCCGGCATGATCGGCGCCGCGCTGTTCGGCGCGCTGTGGGCCTTCCTGCCCGGCTACCTGCAGGCCAGGCGCGGCAGCCACGTGGTGGTCACGACCATCATGTTCAACTTCATCGCCGCCAGCCTGATGAACTTCGTGATCGTGAAGTACATGATCCCCGAAGGCGAGCAGAATCCGGCCTCGCGCGTGTTTTCCGCCGCCGCCGAACTGCCGCTGCTGAACGCCTGGTTCCCGGCGCTGGGCGACACGCCGCTGAACATCTGCTTCCTGCTGGCGATCGTCGCGCTGGTCATCTACGGCGTGGCCGTGTGGCGCTCGTCGTGGGGCTACAAGCTGCGCGCGACGGGCCTGAACGCGCACGCCGCCCACTACGCCGGCGTCAAGATCAGCCGCACCATCATCGTCACGATGCTGGTCTCCGGCGCGCTGGCGGGCCTGGCCGCCGTCAACTCGGTGCTGGGTTCGACCCACTACCTGTCGCTGAACTTCCCGGCCGGCGCCGGCTTCATCGGCATCGCCATCGCGCTGATGGGCCGCCAGAACCCCATCGGCATCTTCCTGTCGTCGGTGCTGTTCGGCGCGCTGATCCAGGGCGGCTTCGACCTGTCGCTGGAAAAACCGAACATCCCGCAGGAGACCTTCATCTTCATCCAGGGCCTGATCATCCTGTTCTGCGGCGCGATGGAAAACTTCTACGCCCCGGCCCTGCTGAAACTCATCAACCTCACCAGCAAGCGAGAGGCATGACATGGTAGACCTCCACATTGCCGACATCGTCGTCTCCACCATCCGCAATGCGCCGGTCCTGATGTTCGCCGCCATGGCCGGCCTGTTCGCCGAACGCTCCGGCGTCGTCGACATCGGCCTGGAAGGCAAGATCCTCGGATCGGCCTTCGTCTCGGCGGCCGTCGCCTACGCGACGCAGAACCCGTGGTACGGCATCCTGGCCGGCATCGGCGTCTCCGTGGCGCTGGCGATGGTGCAGGCCTTCGTCTCGATCACCCAGAAGGGCAACCAGCTCGTCTGCGGCATCGCGATCAATATCGCCATGAGCGGCCTGACCTTCGTGCTGGCGCAGTTCTTCTTCCAGCAGGGCGGCCGCACGCCCGACCTGGGCGCGGCGCGCCTGACCGACGTCGTCCTGCCCGGCAGCGCCGCACTCGAGAATATTCCCTTCATCGGCTGGCTGTACGGCCACGTGATCGGCAACCAGTCGATCCTCGTGTACCTGGCCTTCCTGCTGGTGCCGATCGTCCACTGGGTCATCTACCACAGCCGCTTCGGCCTGCGCCTGCGCGCCTGCGGCGAGAACCCGCACGCGGCCGACGCGGCCGGCGTCTCGGTCGAGCGCACGCGCTACCTGGCGATGTTCGTGGCCGGCGTGCTGTGCTCGTTCTCGGGCGCCTACCTGGCCATCGTCCAGAGCGGCTTCTTCCTGCGCGACATGTCGGCCGGCGCCGGCTACCTGGCGCTGACGGCCCTCGTGTTCGGCAACTGGCGTCCCGTCTACACGGTGCTGGGCTGCCTGATGTTCGGCATGTTCGGCGCGATCCAGATCCAGCTCGAAGGCGTCGACCTGCCGGTCGTGGGCCGCATCCCGGGTTCGCTGATCCAGATGATCCCGTACGTCGTCACCGTCGTCGTGCTGGCCGGCCTGATGGCCAAGTCGGTGGCGCCGAAAGCCATCGGCAAGCCGTTCGTCAAGTCACGTTGATGCATGGGTGGGCACCACGTGCCCACCGCAACATCGTCCCTACCGTCACTCGTTGGAATACGCTGGCCGCTGCGACCGCGCGAACGTCCACGCCAATCCCACGCCCGCCGACGTCCCCGTCGACTTGCGCATCAACGGACTATCCTCGTTCGCCGCGCCCGAATACGATTCCACGCGCACGAAGCCGAACAGGCGCAGGTCGGGGTTGATGCGCCAGGTGCCGCCCACGCCCGTGCGCACCAGCAGCAGGCCGGCATCGGCGCGGTAGGCCGGGCGGTCCGCCGTCGCATACTGCGGCGCCACTTCGTAGAAATAGCGGTTGATGCGGCGGTCGCCGAACACGGCCCCCAGCTGCGCTTCCAGCGTCCAGCGCGCGCCGTCGCCGCGCGTTTCCCACACGAGCCGCGGCTCCGTCGTCCAGCCCTGGCGGCGCAGCCCTCCCCGCCCTTCGATCACGGCGCGCAGCGGCAACTCGGCGCGCAGGCGGCCATGCTCGCCGAAGTCGGCAAACTTGTATTTGACGCGCGGACCGAATTCGACCAGCGTGCCCAGGTCGGGCATGCCGCGGCGAGCATCGACGTCGTCCGAATGCGCGGGCAGCGCGCCGGAAAAGCCGATGTCGAACTCGACCCGGTCCGTATTCAGCAGGCGCGCGCCGACGCCGTTCTGGTCGGCGCGCAGCACCTTGCCGCGGTAGAGGAAGTAAGGCAGCACCAGGCCGCGGTTGGAGCGGTCGTCGGCACCGGGATAGGCCGGCATCGAAAAGCCGGCGGCGCCGATGCCCGCTTCCCACAAGGGCAGCGTACGTTGTTCGGGTTCTGATTCGGCGGCGGTGGCCGTGCAGCTAGCGAGCAGGATGGCGGCCAGCAGGAGTGGTTTGGTCATGATCGTCGTCGTGGTGGAGGCGCGATCATTCTACCGCCACAAACACGTCGCCCCTGCGCAGGCAGGGGCCCAATTTTGCAAGCGCTACGTCGGCGCCAGCAGCACTTGGACCCCTGCCTGCGCAGGGGCGACGGATCAAACGCTATGGCTTACGGCCAGATCGCCTGCAGCAGCTCCGCCAGGTGGTAGCCGCCCTTGACCAGCTGCGTACGCGCCAGCGCCGAACTCGGCACCGGGTAGTCCTGCGGCACTTCCAGCGTCCACGTGTAGTAGGTCTCGCCCTTCTTGCTGGTCTGCGGCGTCAGCTTGCCGGGGGTGACGCCCGCGTATGCCTGCTTGGATGCGACCAGCGCGTCGTCGGCCCACTGGTAGGCCCAGGTGACCGGCGCACCCGTGTTCGGGACCAGTTCCGGCTTGGAATCGATGGCCCACTGGGCGAACTGGTCCGGGGTCTTCACGCGGTTGCGGCGGAAGGCGTAGTCGACCGTCGTGCTGTCCCAGTAGGAGTGGAACGGCTTGGTCAGCGCCTTCGGCACGCCCGGCTTGACTTCCTTCGGCTCGCCCGGCGGGATGACGCCGGCGCTGATCTTCTCGAGCCAGTCTTCGTTCATCAAGAGGTTGTTGCCGCCGCGCGAATCGAAGACGGCCGTCTCGTCGATCTCGGCGGGCGTCTTCGGCACGACGAACTTGCCGTCCTTCGACACGAAGGCCGCGCCCACGTGCAGCGGCTGGTGGATGTCGCCGACCAGGTGGACGACGAGGATCAGCGCCTGGCGCTTGCTGAACTTGTGCGGGTTCGTTTCGGGCGTGTCCTTGCCCTGCAGGACGGCGACCGCCTGCTTGAGCGTCTGCACGATGTCGACGTCGGCCGTGCCGACCGCGCCGTCATGGTAGTGGTCGAGCTGGAACGGCACGTCGGTGTAGTGGTATTCGCTGTGGCGCGGATTGGCGTTCACGTACTCGATCATGTCCGGCGTCTGCGGACCGCACCAGTTGCCCTTGACGCAGTCGGGCCAGGTGGAGACGGATTGCAGCGTCTCGCCCTGCAGCAGGATCGCCTTGATCTGCGTTTCGGCATCGCTGCCCTTGAGCAGGCGGCCGGCGATCGCGCCGACGGCGCGGTGGCCGTCCGTACCCCAGGCCAGGGCCCCCTGCGAGGCGAAGGCGCCAGCCAGTGCGATGGCGCAAGCAAGTTTTTTCATGATGGTTCCTCGGTGTTCGATAGGGTGTTCAACGCAGCTTCGTGATCGGCGACTGCGCCGCGACGGTGGCCGCGCCCGTTTCCGGATGCTGCTTCAGGAAGGCGATCAGCGCCCCGAGGTCGGCGATGCCCGTGTCCTTGCGCCTGGTGCCTTGCGCAAACATCGGGAAGCCGTCACCGCCCTCGGCCAGGAAGTTGTTGGCGACCACGCGATAGGTCCGGGCGTCGACGACCGCCTTGTCGTCGATCTTCAGGCTGCCCGGCACGATGCGGCTGCCTTTCGGCCGGGTGCTGTCCCACTGGTAGGCCAGGTTGCGCGACGCCCCCAGCGTGGTCGAACCTTCCTTGCGGTCCCACTGCTGTTCCAGCAGCGTGCGCAGTTGCGCGCCCGTCAGGTCCATCACGACCAGCGTATTGTTGAACGGGGACACGGCCTGGGCCTGGCCGAAGGTGACGGCGCCGCGCTCCCCCGACTGCAGGTCGTTGCGCATGCCGCCCGGATTGACGAAGCCGACCTGCGCGCCCTCGCCGCGCACGGCGGCAAGCGCCGCATCGGCCACCACGCCGCCCAGCATCGACTGGCCGGCATCGTTCTGCTTGCGCGTCACGAGCGGCGCGGCGATGCGTGCCACTTCCTTGTCGAGCACCGCGCGGCTGCGCTCGCGCACGTCCTTCAGCCATGCCGTCAGTTGCGCGTCCGGCGTGAAGGCGCCCGGCGCCATCACGACGTTGCGCACGTCGATGTCCTCGACGGTGCCGTTGACGGGATCGACCTTCATCTTGATACGCGACAGCAGGTGGCCATAGGCGTCGCCCTGGGTCACGACACGGCCGTCGACCTTGCACAGGTAACCCTTGTGCGAGTGGCCCGAGACGACCAGGCGGATGGCCGGGTCCAGGCGCTTGACGATGCCGACGATCGGACCTTCGAGGCCGTCGCAATAGACCTTGTCGAACGGCTCGCCCGTGTGGCCGCCCTCGTGGATCAGCACGATGAAGACCTTGGCGCCGGCCGCGCGCATCGCGGGCAGCTGGGCGTTGATGGCGTCGGCTTCGTCGCCGAACGACAGGCCGCGCACGCCCGATGACGTGACGACCGACGGCACGCCTTTCAGCACGGCGCCCACCAGCCCGACCTTGACGCCCTTGACGTCGACGACGCGCCAGGCCGGCACGAGGGTCTTGCCCGTTTCCGTGTCGATCACGTTGGCGGCCAGGTAGGTATAGCCGGCGCCCTTGAAGCCGGCGTCGTAGCGGCAGGCTTTTTCCGGACGCGGCGAATCGCAGCCGCCGTGCTGCTGGCGCAGCAGTTCCTTCTTGCCCGGATCGAATTCGTGGTTGCCCAGCGAGCTGGCGGTCAGGCCGATGCGGTCCATGGCGTCCAGCGTCGGCTCGTCGGCGAACAGGCCGGACAGCGCCGGGCTGGCGCCGATCAGGTCGCCGGCTGCGACGAGCAGCGTGTCCTTGTCTTCCTGGCGGAACGCCTGCACGGCGCCGCCGATCAGGTCGATGCCGCCGGCCTGGATGGTCACCGGTTCCTTGCCGCCCGGCGGCGTGTAGGTGTAGCGGGTCGGTTCCAGGTTGCCGTGGAAGTCGTTCAGGGCGACCAGGTTGATCTCGACGGGCGCGGAAGCCGTCGATTGGCGGGATGCCGGCATGGACGGCACGGTGGCGCAGCCGGCCAGCAGCAAGGCCAGCACGGCGCTGGAGACAAGAGTGCGTGGGAACATTCGGTAAATACTTTTCGAAGTTGAAAGTAAAAGCGGGCCCGAAGGCCCGCTGAATGAAGCATTGTACGCTGCCGGGGATGATACAGGCATCCCCTGGCAGCGTGCTACGACTTAGAAGTCGAGCGACAGGGTCGCCGAGACGAAACGCGGCGAACCGGCGTAGTAGAACACGTTCTTGCCGGCGTAGGTGCCGTAGGCGCGGGCATTGGTCACGCTCTGCGACGACGGGTTGTAGTACTCCTTGCTGAAGATGTTGCTGGCGTTGAACGTGATCTTCGGGTTCTTCGCATAGCCCCAGTCAGCAAACTTGTAGCCGCCGTCCAGGCCGAACAGGGTGTAGCCCGGGACGGTTTCGTCGTTGGTCAGCGTGGCCTGCTGCTTGCCCGTGGCCTTGCCGGTCAGGCGCGCCCAGAACGGACCGTTTTCGTACTGGATCGAGATGCCGGCCTTCTGCTTCGGTGCCAGGGGGAACTCGTTGCCCGCGGTCGGCAGGTACTGGTTGGTGCCGACTTGCAGGTCGCTCTTCACCTCGGTGTGCAGGTAGCCGTACGACACGTACGCGGACCAGCCGTTGATCGGCGTGTTGCCCGCTTCGACTTCGAAGCCGTAGTTCTTGACCTTGCCGACGTTGGTCGTCGAGCTCAGCTGGCTGATCGGGTCGAAGGCAGTCGCCATGCGGTCGCGGAAGTCGGTCGCGTAGACGTCGAAGGTACCGATCCAGGACTTGGCCTGGTGGCGGATACCGGCGTCGAAGCTGTACGATTTCTCGGGCTTGACGTCGTTGGTGATGGTGACGACGCCCGTTTTCTGGTCGACCTTGATGTTGCCGTTGGTGGTGGCGTACACGAAGTTGCCCGGGGCCTTCATGTTCTTGGCCAGCGACGCGTACAGCTGGTCTTCGTTGGTCAGGTTGTAGCGGATGCCGAGCTGCGGCAGCACGTCGTCATAGGTACGCTTGACCTGGTACATCACGTTCGCGCCCGTGCCTTCGTTCGGGAAGTTCTTGAAGTCGCGCTTGATGTGCGGGGTGCGCAGGCCGACGTTGATGCTCAGGCGGTCGTCCATGAACGAGATGGTATCCTGCACGAACGCCTGGTAGGCGGTCGACGTGGTCTTCCAGTCGCGGCCCTGGTACAGGCTGCCGTTGGCGCGCTGGATGCGGTCTTCGTCGATCCAGATGTCCGACATATTGCCGGCGTTGTCCACGCTCACGGCCGGCTGGGTCTGCTGGTGGCTGGCACGCTCGTACCACACGCCGGCGAGGACGTTGTGGTTGGCGACAGTCCAGTTGACCGAGGTGGTCACGCCCGGACGGCTGGTCTGGGTGACGCTGGCGCTGCCGACGATCACGCTGTCGAGCTTGTCGCCGTCGCCGTTCAGGTCGACGCCGCCGCCGATCAGGCCGGTGGCTTCCGACAGCAGCTTCTGCTGGGTGCCGCCGTTACCGAAGCCGTACCAGTAGTAAGGCACGATCTTCAGGTCGAGGTTGTCGGCCAGGCGGAACTTGGCGGTTGCCGAGGCGATGGCGTTCTTGAACGGGTTGTTGGCCAGCTTGTAGAAGGCCGGCGACTGGTTGACGTCGACGTCGGCCTTGCCCGGGGTCGGAGTCTGGTGGCCGGCGAAGGTCGGCGCGAAGTCGTAGTAATAGCCGTTCTTGGCGAAGTCGGCGCGCGAGTAGCTCTGGAAGTTGTTGTTCTTCGCTTCGTTCCACAGGATCGTGGCGTGGATGTAATTGAAGCGGTCCCAGTCGTAGTTGTAGCCGGCGTCGATGTGGTTACGCTGGGCTTCGCCCTCGCCTTTCCACTTGTCCGCCTTGGCGCGCGAGACCGAGATGAAGGCCTTCGACTTGCCACCCGGCAGCAGGCCGGTGTCGTAGCGGACATAGCTCTTGTACATGTTCAGCTGACCGAAGGTCTGCATGACGCGCACGCGCTGCTTGTCTTCCGGGTTGCAGGTGACGATGCCGAAGTTACCGCCCGATGCGCCCACTTGCGGCGAGTCGACGTCGGTCGAACCCTGGGTCACGAAGGTCGAGCAGGTATTTTCCTGGTCGACGTATTCTTGCGGGTAGATCGAGAACGAACCCGAATCGTTGACCGGCACGCCGTTGATCGTGGCGCCGATCTGGTCGCTGTTGAAGCCGCGCAAGGTCAGGCCGCCGCCGAACAGGCCGGTTGCGTCGTAGTTGAAGCTGTTCACCGACGGCAGCAGCTCGAGTGCCTGGTAGGCATTGCCGGTCGGACGCTGTTTTTCCAGTTCCTGTGCAGTAATGGTCGAACGTGCCTTCGGCGCGTCTTCCAGAACCATCAGACCCATACCCGTTTTCTTGCCGGTAATGACCACTTCGCGCATCTGGCCCGCGTCGGTATCGGTCTTCGTGGCAGTCTGGGCGTGCGCCGCGGTCGCGAGGCATGCCAGGTGGCATGCGACTGCGATCAGGCTCAGGCGCAGCTTGGGTTGGTGGTTAAAAGCGGATTGCATCGAGAACTCCCTAGAGTTTATTGTAAAAATTTCAACAGCAGCTAAATTCTTGCAAATTCGTTTTTAGAGCATGGTTCTGCTCTAAAAAAACAAAAAACGGTAGTGTAGAGATTGGATGTTTCAGATTGATGACCAACCGGCAATCGGATGCTTTTATTCCGCCGACCTGGCTGCGCTAGAAAATCTTGCCAATTTTTCCAGCTCCAGCGCTCGATCATGCATGAGCCCTACATGCCTGACAAATATGTTTTCCGTTCAGCATTTATATGGAAACCGTATAAATTCAAAAGGAAAACGAACTTTGTTTTTCACCTCTTTTGTGCGCTGCACACCGTAAATCGACGGCGCGATTATAGATGAGGCATTCTTTTGCGAAATTTTTTTGCCAGTTTTTTAAGCAAGGGAAGTGAGAAAGCGTGATTTTTGTCGCATCGTCACCACAGCAGTTACAAGCGCGGGATGCGTGATCTTCGTCATATAACAACGAGAAGTGCGGGAATTACCGGCGGCAGGACGCCGCCGGTGGAGGGAAACACGGGGAAAAACGATCAGCGCTTGCTGCGTTCCAGCGCCGCCATATCCGCCTCGAACTTCGCGAAGCGTACGTCGAGCTGGCGCGCCAGGCGCGCCTTGCCGTCCTTGTCGAGGAAGCTGTAGCGGATGCTGTCGTAAGCGGTCTTCTTGATTTCCGCGTAGCTCGGCTTGTAGCGGCTGGCGAACAGCACGTATTCGTTGGACAGCGTGTGGCGAGTGACGCCGGCGTCGTCGGTCGAGATCACGTAGGGCACGCCATATTTACGGTACAGCGTGACCGGGTGGTTCTCGCCCTCGATGCCGCTGATGAAGGCATTCGAGGTCAGGTTGATCTCGACCGGGATGTCCTTGGCGCGCATTTCCTTCATCAACGCCGGCGCGTTGGTCTCGTGGGCCAGGTCGATGCCGTGGCCGATGCGGTTGGCGCCGGCGATATTCAGCGCCTGGTCGATGTGGTACTGCAGGTCTTCCGGACGCACGTCGCCCAGCGCCAGCTCGCCCGCGTGCATCGCCACCTTGACGTCTGGGTAGACCTTCTTGAGGAAGCGGAACATCTTCATGTGCAGCGTGTAGTCGCGCATCGGCACCATGCGGCTTTCCTGGCCGACGATGTTGACGCCGACGATCTTGCCGCCGCGGTGCGCTGCCTTGAAGGCCGACACCATCGACGAGAACACCTGCGACGGATTCAGCAGGCGCAGCACGTACAGCTGGTAGCGCATCGTGAAGCGCTCGTCGTCGATGCCGGCCGCTTCCTTGTCGATGGCGGCGACGAAGTCGGCCAGGTTGGCGGTGAATTTCGGATCCTGGTCCAGCGCCGTCATCCAGGTACGCAGCTGGGTGTCGAGCGCGGCGTCGTTCTCGGCGTTCTGCCAGGCCTTGGCGTCGAAGTCGGCATTCGCGACGAACGGCGCCAGCTTGTACATGGTCTCGATGTAGGCGACGTTCTCGCGCACCGCACGTTCCTTTAGCTCCAGCAGGCCGTCGTGGAAGTTGCCCGTGTCCGCGACGGGGCCGAAGTAGCCGAAGGTCGAGAAGAACTGGCGGTCCGGCGGCGGCTGGTCGGCGCCGTGGTTGTGGAAGTCCTTGCTCGACCAGCGCTGCAGCAGCTCGCGGTAGGTGTGGTCGTCGGCATAGACTTCGGCCGTCGTCAAGCAGTTGCGCGCGGCCGCCGGCTTGGCGCGGTCCGCGTCGACGGCCGCCTTGTCGCTCACGATCGTGTAGCTGCGCTTGTCGACGCAGAAGCCGCGCTTTTCCAGGAAGTCGACATAGGTCTCGGCGTACACGGCGCCCGAATAATGGTGGTGCAGGTCGCCGCCCTTGGGCATCTGCGAGAAGAACAGCGTCAGTTCGGCCGTCTTCGGCGTGCCTGCGACCAGGGACGCGTAGTGGCGCGCGGTGGCGGCTTCGTTGGGGCCGGCGGCGGCCGGCGTGCGGGCGGCGGCCGGGACGGCGAAAGCGGCGGCGACGCTGATGGACAAAGCGGCAAGCAGGGGTTTCTGCATCATGTGGTCTCGGGTGGTCGGTTGGCCCGTCGCCTACGCAGGGGCGACGGTGCTGGAATGCTCAGGCCAGCTTTTCTTCCCCCGCCCGCTCATGCACCAGCCGCCCCGCCGCATAGGTGGCGCGGATGGCGCGGTCGTCGCCCAGCAGGGCCAGCGCGAACAGCGTTTCCTCGAGGGTGCCGGCGTTCGCCGTGCGGCGCGCCAGCAGCGGCGTGGCCTTGGGGTCGAGGACAATGAAGTCGGCCTCGGCGCCGCGAGCGAAATTGCCGATGGTACCCTCGAGCTGCATGCTGCGCGCGGCGCCTAGCGTGGCGAGATAGAACATGCGCAAGGCCGGAAGATAGCTGCCTTTCAACCGTGCAACTTTATACGCTTCATTCATTGTTTGCAATATCGAGAACGACGTGCCGGCACCCACGTCCGTTCCCAGCGAAACCAGCGCCCCGGCCGCATCGGCACGCGCCATGTCGAACAGACCGCTGCCCAGGAACAGGTTCGAGGTCGGGCAGTGCGAGATCGCCGATCCCGTATCGGCCATCAGGGCGAAATCCGTGTCGTCCAGCCAGATGCAGTGGCCGAACAGCGCGCGCGGACGCATCAGGCCGTAGTGCTCGTACACGGACAGGTAGCTGCGCTGCTGCGGGAACAGCTCGCCGACCCAGGCGCATTCGTCGCGGTTTTCCGCCACGTGCGTCTGGATGATGGTGTCCGGATACGCGCGCGCCAGCTCGCCGGTGGCGGCCAGCTGCGCCTCGGTCGAGGTCGGGGCGAAGCGCGGCGTGATCGCGTACATCGCGCGGCCCTTGCCGTGCCAGCGGCGAATCAGGTCTTCGCTCGCGCGCATGTCGGCGGTGTCGCGCAGGAAGTCCGGGCAGTGGCGGTCCATCAGCACCTTGCCGGCCGCCATGCGCAGATTGCGCGCGGCGCTCGCCTCGAACAGCGCATCGACGGAATCGGCGTGCACGGTGCAGTAGACGGCGGCCGTCGTGGTGCCGTTGCGCAGCAGCTCGTCGAGGAAGAAGTCGGCCGTCGCGCGCGCGTGCGCGGGGTCGGCGAAGCGGCCCTCGGTCGGGAAGGTATAGGTCTCCAGCCAGGGCAGCAGTCCCGGGGCCGGCGACGCGATCATGTCCGTCTGCGGGAAATGCAGGTGGGTGTCGATGAAGCCGGGGCAGATGATCTTGCCGGACCAGTCGGTGACGGGCGTGCCGGGCGGCAGCGTGTCCACCAGCGTGGCGTAGTCGCCGGCGGCCGTGACGCGGCCGTCGGCATCGACGACGAGCAGGCCGTCCTCGTGCCAGGCGTGGGCCTGCTCGGAAAACACCGGATCGGCGTGAAAATGCAGCAGGCTCGCGCGGAAGGCCTGCAAGGTAGGGAGTGCATTGGACATCAGGTTCTTTCGGGTGAAGCGTGGCCGGGGCCGGGCGCGAACGCCCGCTCCCAGGCCATCAGCAATTGCGCAGCCACGGCCACGGCGATGACGGCGGGCTGCTTGCCGTCGATGCCGGGCACGCCCACGGGGCAGACCATGGCATCGAGGCGCGCGCCGTCGACGCCGCGCTCCAGCAGGCGGCGCTCGAACTGCTTGCGTTTGGTATCGGATCCGATCAGCCCGAACCAGTCGTGGCCCGGGCGCTTCAGGATGGTTTCGGCCAGGCGCTGGTCGAGCGCGTGGCTGTGCGTCATGACGAGGAAGAACGTGCCCGGCGCGGCGTCCTGCGCCGGCGCCTCGGGTACGTCGGTCGCCTCGACAATCACATTATGCGGCAGATTCGCGGGGAACATGGCGTCGCGCTCGTCGACCCAGGTCACGCGGCACGGCAGCGCGGCCAGCGCCCGCACGATGGCGGCGCCCACGTGACCGGCGCCGAACAACATCACATGGGCGCGCGGCACCGCGACCAGGTCGGCGAGCCAGCGCCGGCCGGCCGCATCGCGCAGCAGGTGGGTGCCAGCCGCACGGTCGAACGCCGGCCCTGCCCCGGCCAGGCGCTTGCCGTCGCCATCGCACAGGGCCAGGTCCGGCGCACCGTCGAAGGCGACCAGGCGCCAGGTGTCGGCGTTGCGGCGCGCCGCCAGTGCGGCCAGGTACGGGCCATCGACGCGCTCGAAAGCGAGATGCGCCATGCCGCCGCAGCACTGGCCCAGGCTGGGGCCCAACGGAAAGCGTTCCAGGCGGCGCGCGTCACCGTCCGCCAGCATCGCACGCGCGATCTCGACGGCGCGCAGCTCCAGGTGGCCGCCGCCGATCGTGTCCCACTGGCGCTCCGCGTCGACGAGCATGTGCGCACCGGCCTCGCGCGGCACCGAGCCTTCGACGCGCGCGACCGTCACCAGCACGGCAGGCCGCGCCGCCGCTTGCAGCCAATCGTCCATGTCAGCCTTCGATCGCCGCGGATTCTACCGCCGCGATCGCGTCGAGGATCGCCTCCGCCGTCGCCGGCGCCCGCAGCGGCGGGTTCACGCGGTGCCCGCCCACGCTGGAGATGGCGTCGCGGATGGCGAAGAACACGGAGAACGGCAGCAGCAGCGGCGGTTCGCCCACGGCCTTGGAGCGGTGGATCGAATCCTCGACGTTGCGGTTGTCGAACAGGCGCACGCGGAAATCCTCGGGGCAGTCCGACACGGCGGGGATCTTGTAGGTGGACGGCGCATGCGTCATCAGCTTGCCGCCATCGTTCCACCACAGTTCTTCCGTCGTCAGCCAGCCCATGCCCTGGATGAAGGCGCCTTCGACCTGGCCGATGTCCAGCGCCGGATTGAGCGAATTGCCGGCATCGTACAGGCAGTCCGCGCGCAGCAGCTTCCATTCTCCGGTGAGCGTGTCGACGACCACTTCGGCCACCGCCGCGCCGTAGGCGAAATAGGAGAACGGGCGGCCCGTCATCGTCTTCGCATCCCAGTGCAGGCCGGGCGTGGCGTAGTAGCCGTCCGACCACAGCTGCACGCGCGACAGGTAGGCACGGGCGACCAGTTCGCCGAACGGCACCTCGTGGCCGTCCACGAACACGGTGTCGGCGGCAAAGCGCACGTCCGCGGCCGCGCCGCCCCAGGTTTTGGCTGCGTACTCCGCCAGGCGGTCGCGGATCTGGCGCGCCGCGTCCTGCGCGGCCTTGCCGTTCAGGTCGGCGCCCGTCGATGCCGCCGTGGCGGAGGTATTCGCGACCTTGTCCGTGCGCGTGGCCGTGATGCGCACGCGCGCCAGGTCCACGCCCAGCTCGTGCGCCACCACCTGCATCACCTTGGTGTTGACGCCCTGCCCCATCTCCGTGCCGCCGTGATTCACGAGGACGGAACCGTCCACGTACACGTGCACGAGGGCGCCGGCCTGGTTCAGGTGCGTCACGTTGAAGGCGATGCCGAACTTCACGGGCGTCAGCGCCAGGCCTTTCTTGAGCACGGGACTCGTGCGGTTGTAGTCCTCGACGGCCTGGCGGCGCGCGCGGTAGCTGCTGCTCGCCTCCAGCTCGTCGACCAGTTCGTGGATCACGTTGTCGACGATGGTCTGGCCGTAGGGCGTGACGTTGCGCTCGTTCTTGCCGTAGAAGTTCAGCTTGCGGATGTCGAGCGCGTCGCGACCGAGATTGCGGGCGATCTCGTCGAGCACATACTCCATCGCGATGGCGCCCTGCGGTCCGCCAAAGCCGCGGAATGCCGTGTTGGACTGGGTGTTCGTCTTCCCGCAGGCGGCGCGGATGTCGACGTCGGACAGATAATAGGTATTGTCGAAGTGGCAGACGGCGCGCGTGGCGACCGGGCCGGACAAATCGGCCGAGAAGCCGGCGCGGCTCACCATGTCGACCTTCGCGGCGACGATGCGTCCCTCGTCGTCGTAGCCGACTTCGTATTCGTAGTGGAAGCAGTGACGCTTGCCCGTGACGAGCATGTCGTCGTCGCGGTCCGCGCGCAGCTTGACCGGACGCCCGCTGCGTTTCGCCGCGACGGCCGCCGCCGCCGCCCACAGCGCCGACTGCGATTCCTTGCCGCCGAAGCCGCCGCCCATGCGCCGGCACTCGACCGTCACGTGGTGCGAATGCAGCTTCAGCGCATGCGCGACGACGTGCTGCATCTCGCTCGGGTGCTGGGTCGAGCACTGCACCAGCATGCCGTCGTTTTCCTGCGGGATCGCGTAGGCGATCTGGCCTTCGAGGTAGAACTGTTCCTGGCCGCCGACCAGCAGCTCGCCTGTTACCCGGTGCGGCGCCCGTTCGAACGCCGCCTGCGCATCGCCGCGCTGCAGGCGCATCGGCGGCAGCACGTACGATTGCGCGGCGCGCGCCGCCTGCGGCGTCAGGATCGCCGGCAGTTCCTCGTAGGTGACGCTCGCCAGGCGCGCGGCGCGACGCGCATCCTGGTGGCTGTCGGCGACGACGATGAAGATCGGCTGCCCCACGTACTGCACGAGGCCATCGGCCAGGATCGGATCGTCGTGGATGATGGGACCGCAGTCGTTGGTGCCGGGGATATCCGCTGCCAGATACACGCCGCGCACGCCGCGGCTCGCCCTCACCGCGGCCAGGTCGATGTCGAGGATGCGCGCGTGCGCCTTGGCCGACAGGCCCAGCGCCCCGTGCAGCGTGCCGCGCACTTCCGCGATGTCGTCCGTGTAGTCGGCCTGGCCGAGCACGTGCAGGCGCGCCGATTCGTGCGGGCGCGAGCGGCCGACCTGGGTCCAGGCTGCCGTCTTCAATACGGGCGTACCGGCGTCGTTCATCGTGTTCTCCTCAAGCCTGCGCGAATGCGTTCAGTGCCGCCGCCGGCAGCGGATCGTCGCGGCGCGTCTCGTACCAGTAGCGGCGCAGCAGGTTCTGCGCCGTCTTCATGCGGTAGCTGCTGGAGGCGCGCATGTCGGACAGCGGCGCGTAGTCGCGCGCCAGCGCGGCCATCGCCTCGTCCACTGCCGCGGCATCCCAGGCGCGTCCGCGCAGCACGCTTTCCGCCTGCGCGGCGCGCTTCGGCGTCGCCGCCATGCCGCCGAACGCGATGCGGGCGTCGCGCACGACGCCGTCCTCGAACGTGAAGGCGAAGGCGGCGCACACGGCCGAGATGTCCTGGTCGAAGCGCTTCGCCAGCTTATAGGTGCGCAGCACGACGTTGGGGCGCGGCAGCGGCACTCGCACGCCGGCCACGATTTCTCCCGCACGCAGGTCCTTGACCTGGTAGCCGAGGTAGAAATCCTCCAGCGCCAGCGTGCGTTCGCCGTCCGGCCCGCGCAGCACGATGCTGCTGCCCAGCGCGATCAGCCACGGCATCGAATCGCCGATCGGCGAACCGTTGGCGACGTTGCCGCCCAGCGTGCCCGCATTGCGGATCGGCAGGGAAGCGAAGCGCTGGCGCAGCGCGCCCAGCTCGTCGGGATAATGGCGGCACACGGCCGCATACGCGTCTTCGAGCGTGACGCCGGCGCCGATCTCGAGGAACCCGTCGGCCTCGCGCACCGTCTTCAGTTCGGCCACGTGGCCCAGGTAGATGATGTCGGTGAGTACCCGCATCTGCTTGGTGACCCACAGGCCGACGTCGGTCGATCCGGCCAGCAGCACGGCGTCCGGATGCGCGGCGCGAGCGGCGACCAGTTCATCGAGCGTGCGCGGCGCGTGGAAGGCCTGGCCGGCGAAGCCATACACGGTGCCGGCGTCGCGCTGCAGGCCGCGCAGGACGTCGGCCAGCGCCGCGCGGTCGAACGCCGCTGGCGGCAGCTCGCCCATGCGGCGGGCGGCGTCGATGATGGGACGGTAGCCCGTGCAGCGGCACAGGTTGCCGGACAGGGCGTCGTCGATCTGGCAGCGCGTGGGTTCGCGGCCCTCCTGTTTCAGGTACATGCCCCACAAGGACATGGCGAAGCCCGGCGTGCAGAAGCCGCATTGCGAGCCGTGGCATTCCACCAGCGCCTGCTGGACGGGATGCAGGGCGCCGTCCGCCTGCTGCAGGTCCTCGACGGTGAACAGCGCCTTGCCGTCCAGCGTGGGCGTGAACTGGATGCAGGAATTCACGGCCTTCATCTGCAGCTCGCCGTTCTCCAGCGATCCGACCACGACCGTGCAAGCGCCGCAATCGCCCTCGGCGCAGCCTTCCTTGGTGCCGGTGCAATGCAGGTCTTCGCGCAGGTGCTGCAGCACGGTCTGCGTCGGCGCGACGTCCGCCACTTCGTGGACGGCACCGCGGTAAAAGAAACGGATCGGTGTGGACATCGTTGCCTCGGATTGAACCCAACCTACAAGATTATCAGTACGGCACTTTCCCGATATAACTAATTGGATATGTTGAATATCACCGGATCAGCATATCAGGAAGTACCGTTCCCCTGCCAAGGATGCACGTCCTGCCAGTGGCGCGCGATGTCGATGCGGCGCGCGATCCACACGTGGTTGTGGCGCTGCACGTAGTCGAGGAAACGGGCCAGCGCGGCGGCGCGCGCCGGCCGGCCGACCAGGCGGCAATGCAGGCCGATCGACAGCATCTTCGGCTGGTTCAGGCCGTTGGGATCGCCCTCGGCATACAGCACGTCGAACGCATCCTTCAGGTAATCGAAGAACTGGGTGCCGGAATTGAAACCCTGCATGGCGGCGAACCGCATGTCGTTGGTGTCCAGCGTGTACGGCACCACGAGGTGCGGACGCTGAGCATGCCAGCCGTTGGCATCCGTGAACGATACCTCGGTCCAGAACGGCAGGTCATCGCCGTAGTGGTCGGCATCGTAGACGAAGCCGCCGTGTTCCAGCACCAGGCGCCGGGTATTCGGCGAGTCGCGGCCCGTGTACCAGCCCTGCGGCGCCTCTCCCGTCAGCTCGCGGATGATGTCGACGGCTTCCTTCATGTGCGCGCGCTCGGTGGCTTCGTCGACGTTCTGGTACGAGATCCAGCGCAGGCCGTGGCAGGCGATCTCGTGGCCCAGTTCGCGGAACGCCGCCACCGCTTCCGGATGGCGCTTCAGGGCCATGGCCACCCCGAACACCGTCAGCGGCATCTGCCTTTCCTCGAACAGGCGCAGGATGCGCCACAGGCCGGCGCGCGAGCCGTATTCGTACAGCGATTCCATGCTCATATGGCGCATGGGGAAGGACTGGGCGCCGATGATCTCGGACAGGAAGGTCTCGGAACCGGCATCGCCATGCAGCACGTTGTTCTCGCCGCCCTCCTCGTAGTTGAGCACGAACTGCAGGGCGACGCGCGCCTGGCCCGGCCACTGCGGGTGCGGCGGATTGCGGCCGTAGCCGACGAGGTCGCGCGGGTAGTCTCGGTAGGTGTCCATGGGCGCTCGCGAAGATGGGTATACGTCCCATCATATATTGCAGGACACACATCGTTATATCATCTGCCGCATACGCCTTCTCAGGCGCCGCGTATAGGGATGACAAATGGGAAAACTCAGCACCCACGTACTCGATACCGCCCACGGCCGCCCGGCCGCGGGGGTGGCGGTGCAACTCTTTGCCGTCCGCGACGGCGCGCGCACCCTGCTCGCCAGCACGGCGACGAATGCGGACGGCCGCTGCGACCGGCCGCTGCTGGAAGGCGACGCGCTGCAGGCCGGCCAGTACGAGCTGGTGTTCGCGGCCGGCGACTATTTCGCGGCCCAGGGCGTGGCCCTCCCCTCGCCCCGGTTCGTGGACCGGGTGACGATCGCCTTCGGCGTGGCCGATGCCAGCCAGAACTACCACGTGCCGCTGGTCGTGACGCCCTGGTCGTACTCGACCTACCGCGGCAGTTGAATACGCGCGGTGGGCACAGGATACCCACCGTACCGAGGCGTACGAGCCCGACATCAAGAAATTGCTATCCTTGGCTCAGGGAGGATTCCAATGTCTTTGCACGTCGTCCATTTCATCGGCCCCATCAACGCGACCACGGCCTGTACCGTGCGCAATCTGTGCCTGCAGGCGCTGCAGAGCGGCGCCACCGAGATCGAGCTGCACATGTCGACTGAAGGCGGCAACATGACGGCCGGCTTCGCGTTGTACTTCTTCCTGAAATCGCTGCCGCTGCCGCTGACCACCTGGAACGTGGGCAGCGTCGAGTCGGTGGGCGTCGCCATCTTCCTGGCCGGGCAGAAGCGCTATGCCTGCCCCGGCACCCGCTTCCTCATCCACCCCCTGCACTGGGGCTTCGGCAACCTGGTGGCGGCCGACCATGCCCGCATCTCCGAATGGCGCGACTGCCTCGACTTCGACGCCGAGCGCTACGCGTCCATCTTCGAAGAAGCCACGCGCGGCGCGCCCGCGCCGCAGGACATCCGCGGCTTCCTCACCGGCAGCTCGCGCATCTACACGGCCGACCAGGCGGTCCAGGCAGGGATCGTCCACGCCGCCCGCCAGGCGCGCCTGCCGGAAGCGGGCGCCACTGCCCATTGGTGGAACTGACGAATTTGTTCAATATCTTGCGTTAAACGCTTTCTGTTTAGCGCAACAATATGTCGATCCTCATACTGGAAAGCAAAAACTAAAGTCGCTTTTCCTTGCGGCAAGTTTTGGTACGCCTTTACAATCAATTTCGGCAATTTACTTCAAGTGGCGAGCACGTAACTCCCCGCTCGGCCCCTCCTGCCTTTCAACAAGAATAACTTTCCAAACGCTGATTTTTTAGGCATTCCATGAACAAACGCATCATCGCGGGCATGCTGGCCATGCCCCTGGCCATCTCTTGCGCCTACGCTCAAGACACGTCCAACCTCCGCATCAGCGGTTTCGGCACTGCCGCCCTGACCTGGACCAATACCGACAAGGCCGAATTCGTTCGTCCGAACCAGGCGCGCGGCGCCGACAAGGACCCGACCACCGGCGTCGATTCCAACCTGGGCCTGCAGGCCGACTACGCCATCAACAGCTGGCTGTCCGTGACGGGCCAGGGCCTGGTGCGCAAGGATGCCGAGGACGACTTCGGCGCCGAACTGTCGTGGGCCTTCGCCAAGGCGAAACTGTCGGACGACGTCAGCATCCGCGTGGGCCGCGTCGGCCTGCCGATCTTCATGATCTCGGATTACCGCAACGTGGGCTATGCCAACACCTTCCTGCGTCCGCCGGCCGAGATGTACTCGCAGGTCACGTTCAACAGCGTCGACGGCGCCGACGTCACCTGGCAGCACAGCTACGGCGACACCACCTATACCGCCCAGCTGGCCATCGGCAGCACCGAGACCAAGGTCTACGGCGGTCCGCGTCTCGACGCACGCCGCCTGACCGCGCTGAACCTGGTGGCCGAGCACGGCCCGCTGACCCTGCGCTTCGGCCGCGCCGACACCCGCATCACGCTGAACAACCAGCCGTCGATGACGACCTTGCTGACGTCGCTGCGCACGGCCGGCGCCGGCTACCGCATGCCGGTCCTGGGCCAGCTCGCCGACGACATCGCCATCGATCACAAGAAGGCCTCGTTCACCTCGGTGGGCGCCGCGCTCGACTGGAACAATATCGTCGTGCAGTCCGAATACGCCAAGCGCAAGACCGACAGCTACCTGAACGACACCACCTCGTGGTACGTGATGGGCGGCTACCGCATCGGCAAGTTCCTGCCCTACTACAGCCATGCCAAGCTGAAGATCGACGGCTCGGTCGACAACACCGTCCCGGCATCCTGCCCGGCCGGCTACCCCGCCGCCTGCGGCGCCACGCTGCGCGCCCTATCCGGCGCCGTCGCCTCGCTGCCGTACAGCGGCCTGTCGCAAGGCGCCCAGACCACCGACACCATCGGCGTGCGCTGGGACTTCTACCGTTCGATGGCGCTGAAGGCGCAGATCGACCGCGTGCGCCCGAATGGCGGCAGCGGCCTGCTGATCAACCCGCAAGCCGGTTTCCGCGGCCCGGTCACCGTCGGCGCCGTCGCGCTCGACTTCGTATTCTGAGGAGGACGCCATGCACAAGCTGATCAATGCAGGCATTGCCGCCGCCATCCTCGCCGTCTCCGTGCCGGCCATGGCCGAAGTGGTCGTCGTCGTGAACCCGAAGGCGTCCGAAGCGTCGATGAGCAAGGACCAGGTCGCCCAGTTCTTCCTCGGCAAATCGAGCGCCATGAGCCCGGTCGACCAGCCGGAAAGCGCCGCCATCCGCGCCGAGTTCTACAAGAAGGTGACGGACAAGGACGCGTCCCAGGTCAAGTCGCTGTGGTCCAAGCTGGTCTTCACCGGCAAGGCCACGATGCCGAAGGAAGCCGCCGACAGCGCCGCCGTCAAGAAGATGGTGGCCGCCGATCCGAAGGCCATCGGCTACATCGAGAAGAGCGCGGTCGACGGCAGCGTCAAGGTCGTCTACACGGCGCAATAAGAAATAGCTGGCGGCAGCCGGCAACAGCACGCCCGCCCCCGGTCGATCCGGCGGCGGGTTTTCATTCAGGAGCGGCAGCATGAGCATCAAGCGCAGGATTTGGGCACTTCCGGCCATCTCGGCCATCATCTTCGGACTCGGCGTCGCGATCAGCGCGAGCTTCGCGAGCGGCGCCCTCGATTCCATCCACACCACCGAAAGCGTCGACTATCCGGTACTGGACCTGTCGAAGGTGCTGGCCATCGAAATCGAAGGCGTGACCAATGGCCTGCGCGACGCCGTCAGCGAAGGCGACAAGGCCCGCCTGACCCAGGTCGCCGACCAGGCGAACAAGGTGCGCGGGCGCCTCGCCACGCTGTCCAAGCTGGACGGCATGGCCGAGACGGGCCAGCGCCTGTCCAAGGATTTCGACGACTATTACGCGCCGGCCGTGTCGGCCGCGAAGATCATGCTGGAGATGGAGCAAGGCGACCCGCAAGCCACCGTCACCCGCATGCAGGGCGCGCTCACCAAGCTGAACGCGGACGTCGCCAAGTTCGGCGAGACGGCCCAGCAGCGCTTCAGCGCGGGCGTCCAGAACAGCGAGGCGAGCGTGCGCCGCGTGCTCGTCACCACCATCGTCACGGCCCTCGTCGTGCTGGCCGCGCTGGCGCTGGTGTCGTGGTACGTGGTGCGTACGATCTGGCGCCAGCTCGGCGGCGAGCCGGGCTACGCGCGCGAGATCGCCCGCGCCGTCGCCGCCGGCGACCTGTCGATGGCGATCCGCCTCGAAGCCGGCGACAGCGACAGCCTGCTGGCCGCGCTGCGCGACATGCGCGAACGCCTGGCCGGCATGGTGGCCGGCATCAAGAACTCGGCCGAGACCATCGCCGGCGCCAGCGCGGAAATCGCCACCGGCAACGCCGACCTGGCCAGCCGCACCGAGACCCAGGCCGGCCGCCTTGAACACACGGCGCGCGAGATGGAAGCCCTGACGGAGACGGTGCGCGCCAATGCCGCCAGCGCCGAGCAGGCCAACCAGCTGGTGCTCTCGGCCAGCGGCATCGCCACCCGCGGCGGCGAGGTGGTCGGCAACGTGGTCGAGACAATGGGCGCCATCAATGCTTCGGCGCGCCAGATCGTCGATATCATTTCCGTCATCGACGGCATCGCCTTCCAGACCAATATCCTGGCGCTGAACGCGGCCGTCGAGGCGGCCCGCGCCGGCGAACAGGGCCGCGGCTTTGCCGTGGTGGCCGGCGAAGTGCGCACGCTGGCGCAGCGCTCGGCCGCGGCGGCCAAGGAGATCAAGGAATTGATCGGAAACTCGGTCGCCAAGGTCGATGCGGGCAGCGTGCTGGTCGACCAGGCCGGCGCCACCATGCAGCAGATCGTCGACGCCGTGCGCAAGGTGCACGACATCATGGCCGAGATCGGCGACGCGGGCCGCCGCCAGCGCGAAGGCATCGAGCAGATCGGCAGCGCCATCGACGAGATGGACCAGATGACCCAGCAGAACGCCGCTCTCGTCGAAGAGGCGTCGGCTGCCGCCGAATCGCTGACTGAGCAGACCGGTCAATTGTCCGGCGCGTTGGCCGTGTTCAAGCTGGAAGCCGGTGCGCCGGCGCTGGCTTCCAGCAATACGCGCCTGGCGCTGGCACGCGCGTAACCGTCGTCCCTGCGCAAGCACACCGCTGTCCGGAATATTATTCGCGAAAAAAGCATCGTCATTCCCGCGAAGGCGGGAATCCATACTGAGCAACCGAATTCCGTATGTTGAAGACGACGGGGTCTTATTAACGGAACGACTTCGGGACCTCAGCATGGGTTCCCGCCTTCGCGGGAACGACGGGTTTATCTATGACGCGTCTTATTGCAGAGCGTAGCGATTATCCCGGACAGCAGTGTGTGCAGGCAGGGACGACGTGTTAACGCCCATGCTCGCGACCGCATCAAACAATCCCCTGAAACTGCCAAGTTCGCTTCCGGTCCAATCCCGGCTGGTGCATCCTGGCTCGGCGGAACGCCTCCGTCGATGCCGACTTTGCCGGTTTTACGGGAGATACGATGTCACGCTGTCATGACCAATTCGTCTACGTGGTATGCATGCCTCTTTCCGGAGGCCAAACGCTTGACCAATTTGATGCCTGCGGGCATCATCCCCTGAGTCTCCCGGGGCCGCTGCGGCCCTGCCCCCTGTCGTCCGTCCGACCTTAACCATATGGCAGCAGTCCTCCCCAACACCACCACCGGTACGGCGTTGCCGGGGTTGGCGCGCGCCCTGCTGCAGGCGGGAAGGCTCAGTGCCGTCCAGGCGGACGGGCTGCAGAAGAAGGCCGTCGCGGACAAGGCCGGCTTCATCGACACCCTGCTCGGCGCCGGCCTCATCGATGCCCGCAGCCTGGCCGCGTTCTGTTCCGAGACCTTCGGCTACCCGCTGTTCGACCTGTCCACGTTCAGCCCGGAATCCCTGCCGGTCACCGCCATCGATGCGCGCCTGATGCAGACGCAGCGCGTGGTGGCCCTGTCCAGGCGCGGCAACAAGATGTCGGTGGCGGTATCGGACCCGACCAACACCCAGGCGCTCGACCAGATCAAGTTCCAGACCGAGTCCACGGTGGAACCCGTCATCGTCGCCCACGACGTCCTGCTGAACCTCCTCGGCACGCTGGCCAAGAGCGCCGACCAGGACTTGAGCGACCTGGTGGGCGAAGAAGACGAGATCGAGTTCGCGGAGGAGGACACGCAGGTGCAGGCGCCGGAAAGCGCCTCGTCCGAGGTCGAGGACGCGCCCATCGTGCGCTACCTGAACAAGGTGCTGCTGGACGCGATCACGCTGGGCGCTTCCGACATCCACTTCGAGCCCTACGAAAAGCAGTACCGCATCCGCCTGCGCGTGGACGGCGTGCTGCGCGACCACCTGGCGCCGCCGCTGTCGATCCGCGACAAGCTGGTCTCGCGCATCAAGGTGCTGGCCAAGCTGGACATCTCGGAAAAGCGCGTGCCGCAGGACGGCCGCATGCGCCTCGTGATGTCGCCGACGAAGACCATCGACTTCCGCGTCAGCACCCTGCCGACGCTGTTCGGCGAAAAGACGGTCATGCGTATCCTCGACGCGACCCAGGCCCAGATGGGCATCGACGCCCTGGGCTACGATCCGGAGCAGAAGGCCCTGCTGATCGACGCCATCACCCGCCCCTACGGCATGGTGCTGGTGACGGGACCGACGGGTTCCGGCAAGACGGTGTCGCTGTACAGCTGCCTGAATTTGCTGAACAAACCGGGCATCAACATCTCGACCGCGGAAGACCCGGCCGAGATCAACCTGCCCGGCGTGAACCAGGTCAACGTCAACGAAAAGGCGGGCCTGACCTTCCCCGTGGCGCTGAAGGCCTTCCTGCGCCAGGATCCGGACATCATCATGGTCGGCGAGATCCGCGACCTGGAAACGGCCGACATCGCGATCAAGGCCGCGCAGACGGGCCACATGGTGTTCTCCACGCTGCACACCAACGACGCGCCGTCGACGCTGACGCGCCTGATGAACATGGGGGTGGCGGGTTTCAACATCGCCTCCTCCGTCGTCCTGATCACGGCGCAGCGCCTGGCGCGCCGCCTGTGCTCCTGCAAGCAGCCGCTCGACATCGGCCGCGACGTCCTGAAGGCCGCGGGCTTCCGCGACAGCGACCTGGAAGGCGACTGGAAGCCGTACGGCCCGATAGGCTGCGAGCGCTGCCTCGGTTCCGGCTACAAGGGCCGCGTGGGCATCTACCAGATCATGCCGATCACGCCGGCCATCGAAGCGCTGATCCTGGCGCACGGCAATGCGATGCAGATCGCCGCGCAGGCCGAGGCCGAGGGCGTGAATTCGCTGCGCCGCTCCGGCCTCATGAAAGTCAAGCAAGGCATGACGAGCCTCGAAGAAGTGCTCGGCTGTACCAACGAATAGGACCACACATGGCTACGACTTCGACTGCCCGCATGCGCGGCGCCGCCAACGGCAAGATCAAGGAATACATCTTTGCCTGGGAAGGCAAGGACAAGACCGGCAAGACCGTGCGCGGCGAGATGCGCGCCGGCGGCGAAACCATCGTCAACGTGACCCTGCGCCGCCAGGGCATCATGATGACGAAGATCAAAAAGAAAGCCTACCGCAGCGGCAAGAAGATCCAGGACAAGGACCTGACCCTGTTCACGCGCCAGCTGGCCACGATGATGAAGGCCGGCGTGCCGCTGCTGCAAGCCTTCGACATCGTCGGCAAGGGCCATGCGAACCCGTCGATGTCGCGCCTGATCATGGACCTGCGCGCCGACATCGAGACCGGCACGAGCCTGAACAATGCCTTCCGCAAGTACCCGCTGTATTTCGACCCGCTGTTCTGCAACCTGGTCGGCGCCGGCGAACAGGCCGGTATTCTCGAAGACCTGTTGACGCGCCTGGCCATCTACAAGGAAAAGACGCTGGCGCTGAAATCGAAGATCAAGTCGGCGCTGATGTACCCCATCTCGATCCTCGCGATTGCCTTCATCGTCACCGCCGTCATCATGATCTGGGTGGTCCCCGCGTTCAAGTCCGTGTTCTCCAGCTTCGGCGCCGACCTGCCCGCCCCCACGCTGATCGTGATGGCCATTTCCGACTTCGTCGTGGCCTGGTGGTACATCATCTTCGGCAGCCTGTTCGCCGGCCTGTACTTCTTCTTCCAAGCCTGGCGCCGCTCGCTCAAGGTGCAGCAGGCGATGGACCGCCTGCTGCTGCGCGTGCCCGTCTTCGGCGACGTGATCCGCAAGGCCACGATCGCCCGCTGGACCCGCACGCTGTCGACCATGTTCGCCGCCGGCGTGCCGCTGGTCGAGGCGCTGGACTCCGTCGGCGGCGCCTCCGGCAACGCGGTCTACCTCGACGCGACCCGGAAGATCCAGACCGAAGTCAGCACCGGCACGAGCCTGACCGTCGCCATGCAGAATGCGAACGTGTTCCCGAACATGGTGACGCAGATGGTCTCGATCGGCGAGGAATCCGGCGCGCTGGACGGCATGCTGGGCAAGGTGGCGGACTTCTACGAAGAGGAAGTCGACGAGGCCGTCGCCGCGCTGTCCTCGCTGATGGAGCCGCTGATCATGGTGATCCTCGGGGTGCTGATCGGCGGCCTGGTGGTGGCCATGTATTTGCCGATCTTCAAGCTGGGTTCCGTGGTCGGTTGAGCGGCGGTTCGCATCAGAACACGACGCTGAACTTCAGGCCGAGCACGAGGGCATTGCCGTTGCGCGATGTCCCTCCCGGATGCAGGATGTACTGCAGGTTCGGGCGCACGTAGACCGACGGTACGGGCACCCACGAGTAATACAGCTCGCCCACGTATTCGTAGCTGCGGCCCACGACGGTGTCCCGGCCGGCGCGCGCGTCGCTCTCCCTTACCTGGTCGGCGTAGCGCCCGTTGTTGTGGGTGGCGCCCACGGCCAGGCCGACCGAATCCTGTCCGCGTCCCGCGAGCGGTCCCTTGTACTGCATGCCCAGCGCGAGCTGGCGGTTCAGGCGCGCCGTGTTGCGGTCGGCTTGCGTGAAGTTGAGGAACAGCGTCGCGCCGCGGCCGCCCGCCGTCCCGCTCACCTGCTGCTGCAAACTCAGGTAGGCGCCGAACTGGCCGCTGCGCTCGAGCGGCTCCAGGCCGCTGATGGCGCGCGGGTCGTGGTTCACGTCGAGATACAGGTCCTTGCCGTCCGACGTGTTGTACCAGGCACCCAGCTTGTACGCGCCGGGCAGACCATGCCAGCGCGGTTCCCAGTCCGCTTCCAGCGGGATCAGCGCGCCCGTCGTGCCGCTGGGATTGTTCGGCTTCCAGCCGTTGTGGCGCGCATAGTGGTCGTCCACGTATTTCGGATTGACCTGGAATATCCCCAGCTGCACGTAGGCGTCCGGCGCCGTGTGGTAGCGGAAGCGTGCCGCCCACCGGCTGGTCGGCCAGTTGACCCAGTAGTCGCCCACCAGGTTGCCCGGCTGGGCGCTGCAGAATGTCAGGTTCTGGAAATCGCAGGAAAAGCTGAAGAAATCCTCGCCCGTGGTCAGTCGGCCGAGTTTGATCTCGAGGCGGTCGTCGAGCAGCTTCTGGTTCAGCCACAACTGCGTCAGGTGCCAGGTCTGGCCGCGCCCGTAGACTTCCTGGATCAGCATATTGTTGCCGATGTTCGCGTCCGCGCCGAGATCGCGTCCGTTTCGGTCGGTCATGGTGAACTGGAACGTGCCCCCGCGCCAACCCCAGCGCTTCTCGAGGTCCAGCGTGGTGGCGAAGACCCACTGGTCCGTATAGCGCGTCAGGTCCTCGGTGCCGCCGCTGAAATTGTGCGCCAGTTCGTGGCCGTAGCCGACGTTGAACGCCACGCCCTGCGCCGCCAGGCGCTTGCGCGCGCCGTCCCAGTCGCCCAGCAGGTAGGGACTGGTCGTGACGTCGTCCGCACGGACTTCGGCGGTGACCAGGGCAGACACCGCCACCACGGCCGCGCCAAGCCCGGCGAAGAAACGCCGGGAACGAATGAGCCTGTTACGCGTCGCCATGTCGCACACCGATTCCGACGCTCTTCACGCAGCTTGGACGCCACCCGGGCAGCAGAGTTCATCCGCGCGACGCGCCGCGCCCCCTAGGGCAACGCGTAGGCGATCACGTAATCGCCGAGCTTCGTGCCGAAGGACCCGTGCCCGCCCGCGGCGATCACGACGTACTGCTTGCCGCCGGCCGCGTAGGTCATCGGCGTGGCCTGCGCGCCGGCAGGCAGGCGGGCTTGCCACAGTTCGCCGCCCGTGTTCACGTCGAATGCGCGCAGATAGTAGTCCGCCGTCGCGCCGATGAAGGCCACGCCGCCCGCCGTCACGATCGGGCCGCCGAGCATGGGCATGCCCATCTTGAACGGCAGCGGGATGGGCGCGCTGTCGCGCACGGTGCCGATGCGCTTCTTCCACACGATCTGGTGGCTCTTCAGATCGATTGCCGAGATATAGCCCCATGCCGGCTGCTTGCACGGCAGGCCCAGCGGCGACAGGAAGGGATTCAGCATCACCCCGTACGGCGCGCCGTACTGCGTCTGGAGGCCCAGCTCCGAGCCGCCGCTCCTGGTGCCCGGCGCCGGCTCCACGGGATTGTCGGGACCGCGCGGCACCAGGCGTGAGACGAAGGGCAATGCGATCGGGTTGGCGATGGCGATCTTGCGGTCGGTATCGACGGCCAGGCCACCCCACTCGAACATCCCCAGATTGCCCGGGAAGACGAGCGTGCCCTGCACCGAAGGCGGCGTGAACGTGCCTTCGTAGCGCAGCCGGTGGAACAGGATGCGGCACACGAGCTGGTCGTACATCGTCGCACCCCACATGTCGGCGTCGGTGAGCAGCGCCGTCGGCCGGAACGTGAGTTGGGAAAACGGCTGGGTCGGCGCGACGCGGTCGCCGGGCGCCGCGCCCTGCGGTACCGGCATCTCGGGGGCGGGCACGACGAGCGCGCCCGTGCGCCGGTCGAGCACGAACAGGTTGCCGGTCTTGGCCGGGGCGTACACGGCGGGCACGATCCTGCCGTCCTTGTCCGGGATGTCGACGAGGGTCGGCTGGGAAGGCAGGTCCATGTCCCACAAATCATGGTGCACCGTCTGGTAGAACCAGGCCAGCTTGCCCGTCGATGCATGCAGCGCCAGCAGGCCGGACGCATAGCGCTCCATGTCGGGCGTGCGATTGCCGCCCCAGATATCGGGAGTCGACACGCCCATCGGCAAATAGACGATGTCGAGCGCCGCATCGTAGGCGGCAGGCGCCCACGCGTTCGGCGAATTCCACGTGTAGTGTTCGCCGGGCCCGGGAATCCGGTTCGGATCCGGCGCGCCGGGATCGAATGCCCACGCCAGCGCGCCCGTGCGCACGTCGTAGCCGCGGATGACGCCGGACGGTTCGCGCGTCGAAAAATTGTCTTCGACGGCGCCCGCGACGACGATCACCTTCGGCGTGACGACCGGCGGCGACGTGGGTTCGTACATGCCTGGCGTCGTGACCGGCATCGCGTGCTGCAGGTCCAGGTCGCCGCCGTCGGCGAAGTCGGCGCAACGCGCGCCGGTGAGCGCGTCGAGCGCGTACAGGTGGCCGTTGTTGACCGGCAGGTAGATGCGGCGCGTGCATGCAGCGTCGGCGGCAGCACCGGGCCCCGCGAGATCGATGTACGACACGCCGCGGCAGGTGACGTGCTGGAAGGTCGGATCGGTCTTGAGCTTCGGGTCGAAAGTCCAGCGCAGCGCTCCCGTCTTCGCATCGAGCGCGAACAGCTTCTGGTGCGGCGAACACAGGTAGAGCAAGTCGCCGATCTTGATCGGCGTGACCTCGTCGGTAAACTCGACGGGGTCGTCCGGTCCTTTCATGTCCCCCGTGCGGAAGGTCCACGCTACCTGCAGGTTCTTCACATTGTCCGGCGTGATCTGCCGCAGCGGCGAATAGCGCGTGCCTTCCTGCGTGCGGCCGTAGGCCGGCCAGTCGGCGGGCGCGATGGGGCCGGCCCTCGCCGCCGGGCCCGCCGCGGCGGCGAACCGGCCGTCGATCGTCTGCGGATCGTTGAAGGCCGCGTGGACAAGGACACCTGCCCAGACGACGAGCGCCGCGATGAGCGCGCCCGGTCCAACCCGGCGTCCACCGCCGCCCCGCAGGCTCGTCAGCAGCAGCCACACGCCGAACACCACCAGCACACCCGAGCGCGGCGCCAGCGCCCAGAAATCCGGTCCCGACTCCCACGACGACCAGACCGCCGTGCCGACGAGCACGAGCGCATACAGCACGAGTGCCGCCGGGCGATGGCGCACCAGCAGCCAGGCCACGCCGAGCAATGCGATGCCGGTCACGACGTAATAGGCCGACCCGCCGAGCGCGACCAGCCAGATGCCACCGGCCAGCAGATACAGCCCCGTGAGCCCGGTGAACAGAAGATTGACGATGCTGATCGGTCCCAACGATTTCATGTGTGTGGACATGGCGGTCTCGACCTTGTTGCGAGAACACGTGCATCACGATGTGCAGGCGGTCCGGGCGTATGGTTGGCGTCGCTGGACAGCACACGCGGCGCTTGCCCGGATCGGGACCAGGCCAGATTACACGACGCGTAAAAAAGCGGCGCGCCGCATGCAGGAGAGCCTGAACGTCGCCATGCAAAATGCGAATGTGCTCCCGAACCTGATGACGCAGAAGGGTCTCGATTGGCGAGGAATCCGGCGCGCCGAAGCAAGGCAGACTTCTACGAAGGGGGAAGTCGACCAGGCGGTCGCGTTGTCTTCGCTGATAGGCCCCTCATCACGGTGGTGCTCGACATGCTAATCGACGGGCTCGCGATGGCCAGATATCTGCCGATCTTCAAGGCTGTCGATGGAAAAGCTGCGAACTTTTATGAGACGTACTGCAAAATAGCTGAGAAACGCATAGGTATAAGTACGAAGCTACTGCAGGCTATCGTGTGTTCCTATACTCACTGAAGTCTCAGAATACTGTGCATTGTCGTAGAGGTTTCGCAGGATATCGTAGCTTCCTAATGTAGGTTGCAGTAGTTTTGCTTAAGCATGGCAAAACTACTGCACAGGCTTTTCGCCGAGACAAAGCTCGACCGCCTCGTGAATTAGTCGTAGGACACTTCCTCATGAGTACTGCCATGTGTACGGCGTTAAGCCAATCCCCCCTCAGGCTTATTGCGCCGGATGTGTAAAGTTTTTATGCAGAGACAGGCGCCAAACTACTTGTATTGATGCATCGGGACGCGGGCGGAGCGTGCGGCCATCCTAGATTGCAGGTCGACGATTCGAGCAGCGATGTTGCCTTGTCGATGGACCAGCGACACCTCATGCCTCTGGTAGTGGCCAGCCTTAGTTGCACTCAGCCAGTTAAAAGATCCGATGCACAATGTGACCTGGTCGACCGCGACGATCTTGCTATGAATGCGCGTGACTTGGTGCACTCTTGCGCCGGCGGATTCTAGCGCCCGCTCAGGGTTATCATAAGGCAGTTTCTCCGTTGCTGCTCGACGTTGATATTGCGTATTAAACTCGGGATCCGTATAGATATCTACTTTGACGCCGCGAGCAACAGCCTTGGCGATTAAGCCACATAGGTCGAAACGGCTGATCCCCGCTCTGGTGATCCATGGTGAAATGATTAGCAGCTGAACACTGGCTGTTTGAATCGCGTTGGCCAGCCACTGGTCATGCTCCTCAACAGAGTCAAGCAATTCAAGACGATCGTCGACTAGGTCCCGGACGGCCTCTTCGAGTTGTTGTCTAAGATGCGGGGCGGTCACTTTCGCCAATAACTTTGTAGCCCGGCTAAGCGCCTTGGCGCGACCCTCGACCTGTCTAAAATCTGCGTGCGACGCCAATTGCTGTAAAAAAAATTCCGACAATGGAATAGTCGAGTTGAGCAGGACTCCGAACAGTTCCTTTCCGCCTGGCTGCTGCAGAACCTGTCCCGGGCTCATCTCATCCGGTAGCATGGCAAATCGCACCTGCACCTCGTCAGTCAGAGCTGGTAGCGCGGCCTGCATCGCCAACCAAGCGTAGTGCGATCCACGCTGAGTACGTGGAAAGCAGCAGACAATAACTGGAGTACGTTGGAATAGGCGGGAGAAGTTCTCTGCCTTAAATTTTCCGACATCAGCTGGCGCTACCGCATTAGGGAACTCATTCTCGTGGAGGCGTAGCACATCCAAGCAGTCTTGTACTAGCAAGACGAATTTTTTGGCGTGCATGCTGATATTCGCTTGATACAGACCGAACATGCTCGCTTCATCGTTCGGCCGTAACTTAATGTCAGCCGCAGTGGTCTTTTTACGGCGCCCATTAGAAGGCAGGAAGGTACGCAAGTATTCAGGGGATTGATCAGATAGGGTCAAGCCTGCCAATCCAAGTACTTTGCCCCTACCGTTCAGGGTCGGGAAGATAATACGGTCGCGCAAGCGGTCGTAGGCCTTCGTGCCATCCTCTTTTATAACCGCTAGACCAGCCACACTGCAACGCACCGCATACTGATCCTTAAATATGGGAACAAGATTGTCCCAATGCGCAGGAGCGTATCCGATGCGGTAGCGTTTGGCAGTGAGCCCGCTAATACCTGCTCTCTTAAGCATATCGATAGCCGGCTTCGCCCCACGCAACGCACGCTCATAGTACTGCAACGCGATCTCGAGCGCCTCGGTCACTACGTCGAGTTCGGCCTTGGACTTGCTAGAGGGGCGTGATATGTCTGGTGGAGGCGCCATACCAGCGGCTTTGGCTGCTACTGAACCGCCCCGGATTTTGTAGAGGCTCCATTGTTTGAGAGAATGGAGTCATG
>CAUSCY010000043.1:0-53313 GCA_963529995.1 uncultured Massilia sp.
CCGTGGGATGCGTCGCCCGCCGGTGCCGCACCGGCCGCCGCGGCCCGTCCGCAAGCGCAGGCGATGGCCCAGCAGCAGCCAGCCATGGGCCGCGCCCAGCCGGGCGCCGTGGCCCAGCAGCCGCAGCAGGCTGCCCAGCCATCGTATGAGCGTCCGCAGCAACAGGCCGTCGCCGACGACGACGTGCCGGCCTGGGTCACCGGCTTTTCCGACGATACCGCCGTCGCCGCGCCGGCTGCCGAAGCGCCTGCCGTAGCGCCGCCGCCGGCCCGCGTCGCCGCGCCGTCCAGGGCGCCGTATCCCTATGTCGTCACGCCGGTGGACGCCATCGGCTGGGATGGCAACTGGCCGGCGCTGGCCGCATCGCTGCCGCTGCGCGGCGTGGCCCAGCAGCTGGCGTTCCAGACCGAATTGATCGAATGCGTGGCCGACGGCGGCAGCGCCACGTTCCGCCTGCGCGTGCCGGTCGACACGCTGCGTGCCAGCGGCAACAGCGAGAAGCTGTGCGCGGCACTGCAGGAATGCTTCCCGTCGCTGCGCGTGAACGTCGACACCGAGATCGCCCCCGTGTGGTACACGGCCAGCGCCGAAGCGAAGGCGCGGCGCGAGCACCTGCAGCGCGAGGCCGAGGCCACCGTCGAAGCCGACCCGTTCGTGCAGGACATGGCGCGCACCTTCGATGCGTTCGTCGTGCCGGGCTCCGTGCGTCCGCTCGGCGTCTGAGCGGCGATCCTTTCGAACCTTTTTCTATTTACCCGACCTATTGGAGAACACCATGATGAAGAACCAGCTCGCAGGCATGATGAAGCAGGTGCAGGCCATGCAGGACAATATGAAGAAGGCGCAAGACCAGCTGGCCCTCATCGAAGTCGAAGGCCAGTCGGGCGCCGGCCTGGTCAAGGTCGTGATGACCTGCAAGAACGACGTCAAGCGCGTCACCATCGACCCGTCGCTGCTGGGCGACGACCGCGACATGCTGGAAGACCTGGTCGCGGCCGCGTTCAACGATGCGATCCGCAAGGCCGAGTCGACCACGCAGGAAAAGATGGCCGGCCTGACCGCCGGCCTGCCGATCCCGCCGGGCTTCAAGATGCCGTTCTGATGGTCCCCGGCATGGGCGTGCAGCGCGCGCCCATGCCATCGATTCCTCCACCGGAAACCTCATGTCCAAATCGCTCGACTTCCTGACCGAGGCCCTGCGCCGCCTGCCGGGCGTCGGACCGAAGTCGGCGCAGCGCATGGCCTTCCACCTGCTGCAGCACGACCGCGAAGGCGCCGCCATGCTGTCGCGCGCCCTGTACCAGGCGGTCGACTCGGTGCATCACTGCGCCATGTGCAACACCTTTTCCGAAACCGAGATCTGCGACCTGTGCGCGAACGAGGAGCGCGAGCGCGCGCTGCTGTGCGTCGTCGAGACCCCGGCCGACCAGATGATGATCGAGCAGACCCTGACCTACAAGGGCCTGTACTTCGTGCTGATGGGACGCCTGTCGCCGCTGGACGGCATCGGTCCCAAGGACCTGCACCTGGAAAAACTGGTCAATCGCGCCAACGACGGCCAGGTGCGCGAAGTGGTGCTGGCCACCAATTTCACCAACGAGGGCGAGGCCACCGCCCACTACATCAGCGAGATGCTGAAGGCGCGCGGCCTGAAGGTCAGCCGCCTCGCGCGCGGCGTTCCCGTAGGGGGCGAACTCGAGTATGTGGACGCCGGCACCATCGCGCGCGCCATGCTCGACAGGCGCAGTGCATAATCGGTCCTTCCCGTGAGGCAGCGGGCATCGCTTTGATGATGCGCAAAATGTGCTCGGCAGGTCCGCTGCTATCGTGGGGTTACTTTGACCGGACCCCAGTATGCACCTCGTCGACATCACGATGTTCTATGCCGCCGAAGGCGGCGGCGTCAGCACCTACCTGAACGCCAAGGCGCACTGGCTGGCGCGGCGCAGCCGCGTGCAGCACACCATCATGAGTCCCAACGTCGAGACCTGCGGCGCGCAGGTGCCGGCGCTCGTGCGCATCCCGGCCGCCGGCCTGCCGGGCTTCCACGGCTACCGCATGCCGCTCACGGTGGCGGGTCCGGCGCGCCTGCTGGCCTCCGCGCACCCCGACCTCGTCGAGGCGGGCGACGCCGGCCACTGCGCCTGGGCGGCGCTGCGCATGCGCCGCCGCTACGGCATCCCGGCCGTCGCCTTCTACCACTCGGACCTGCCGCGTCTCGTGCGGCCCCGCCTCGGCCGCTGGATCGCGCGCGGCACCTGCAAGTACCTGGCCAACCTGTATCGCGAGTTCGACCTCGTGCTGGCGCCGAGCCGCGTGATGGTGCAGCAGCTGGAAGCCATGGGTGTGCAGGGCGCCGTGCACCAGCCGCTGGGCATCGACAGCGCCGTGTTCCGCCCCTTGCCGGCGCGCGAGCGCGAGGCCGGCCGCGATGCGTTGTGCGCGCGGCTCGGCCTCGACCCCGCGACGCGCCTGCTCGTCTATGCGGGCCGCTTCACGCCGGAAAAGAAGCTCGGCCTGCTGGTCGAGGCGGTGCGCAAGCTGGGACCCCGCTACCACCTCGTGCTGGTGGGCGCGGGCAGCGACAGCCCGCCGGACATCCCCAACATGACCCGCATGCCGTACCAGCGCGACCAGCGCACGCTCGCGCGCCTGCTGGCCAGCTGCGACGTGCTGGTGCACCCGGGCGATTGCGAGACCTTCGGCCTGATCGTCCTCGAAGCCATGGCCTGCGGCCTGCCCATCGTCGCCGCCAATGGGGGCGGGGTGGCGGAACTGGTCGACGAGACGACCGGCCTGCTGGCCGAGCCGGACAGCGTGGACAGCCTGGCCGGCGCCATCGACGCCATCTACGAGCGCGACCTGGCCCGCATGGGCATGGCCGCGCGCCGCAAGGCCGTCGAACACTATGACTGGAACGAGATTTTGCCCCAGGTACTGGGCCGCTATGACGGCCTGCTGGGCCGCCATGCGCGCACGCCGCGCGAACCGGAGCGTATTTGTGTCACTGACTGAACCGAAGATCGAACCCACCATCGGGCAAACGCCCACCACTGCTGCCGCCGACACTGGCGCCGCAGCCCCCGCAATGCAGGCGCCGATGCTGTGCGTCTCGATCCACGACGTCGCCCCCGCCACCTGGCCCGATTGCCTGCGCATCGTGCAGGCCGTGCGCGAAGTCGCCGACATCCCGCTGACCTGGCTGGTGGTGCCGCACTACCATTTCCGTCCCGAGCGCTCGGCGGCGATGGAAGCCTGCCTGGACGTCGTGGTGGAACGCGGCGATGAGCTGGCGCTGCACGGCTACAGCCACCTGGACACGGAAGCGAACGGCGGCGGCCTTGCCAAGCGCTTCCTGCGCACCGTCTACACGCGCAAGGAAGGCGAGTTCGCCGCGCTGGCCGAAGCCGAGGCGCAGCGCCGCCTGGAGCTGGGACTGGCCTGGTTCGCGGAGCGCGGCTGGCCGACGCATGGCTTCGTCCCGCCGGCCTGGCTGCTGGGCAAGGGCTCTTGGAGCGCGCTGCGCGCTTCCCGCTTTGCCTACACGACCACGTTCAGCCACTTCCACTGCCTGCGCGACAGCGACGGCAACCCGATCCGCCACAGCGTGCGGTCGCCGTCGCTCGTCTACGCGGCGCGCAACCGCGGCGGACGCCTGCTGTCGCCGCGCGTCGCCGACGTCACCGCCAGGATGCTGGAGAAATCGCCGCTCGTGCGTTTCAGCCTGCACCCGCCCGATGCCCGTTATCCGGAGCTCGTGCGGCACATGCAGCGCACGCTGGAGCGCCTGCTGGTGCAGCGCGAAGCCGTCACCAAGGAAGAATGCGCGCGCCGCCTCGTGCAGGCCTACGAGCGCGATAGCGTCGGCGTCGTTGCCGGCCCGGCGGCAGCGGACCTCGTGATCGTGCAGGACATGGTTGCACCGGTTCGCGCGGTACCGGTCGACGCGGCATCCGACGGTGCAGCATCCGACGCTCCAGTACCTGTCGCGGCGGACAAGCCGGCCGATGCAGGCGTCCAGGACGATGCGCACGCTGTGCCGTCAGAGCATGCCGATGTGGATGCCGGCGCAGTGAAGATCGATGCAGCGATGACCGATGCGGCGCCGCGTGATATGGCGGCGAGCGATCCAGCAGCGACCGATGCAGCAGCGAGCGATGCAGTGAAGATCGATGCAGCGACGACCGATGCAGCGACGAGCGCAGTCACGCAGCCTGAAGCCGCGCAGCCCGAAGCCGAGCGGCCTGATGTCGCGCAGCCTGACGTTGCGGCGCTTGGAACAGTTCAGGCCGATGCAACGCAGCCTGAAGCAGGGCAGCCCGAGACAGCGCACGCCGACGATGTACGCGCCGGTGTACATGCCAATGCGCACGCCAATGCGCACATCAATACAGCGCAGCCGCATGCAACGGAGCGCGATCCGGCGCAGGTATCGTCGACGCGAGCCTCACCACGACACGTCGAAGACGACCGTGTCCCGGTCGCGCGTGCCATCGACGCGCACGCGATCGATCGGCACATCGCGGACGCACATGCCGTGAAAAAGCATGTCGCGAGGACATATGGCGCCGACGCAGCCGTGATGCCCAAGCCCGCCGTTCCCGGCAGCAAGCTTGCCAGCAAACGGGGCAAGCGCGTCGCGCGCACCAGCGCCCACGAGAGCATGGCGATGCAGCGCGCCGGCGCGGCATCCGGCAGTCACGCCGTGCCGGGCCGACCGGAGCGCGTGGACTTCGGCAACCGGCAGAGCATCGTGCCGACCTTCGTCACCAGTACGGACCCCACCAGCCGCCGGGCCAGCGGCCTGTCCCGTAACCGGCGTAATAGTGCGGATAAGGCCCGTAGCGTTCAGCGTCCTCCTTCGCGCTGAGGTGCAGGACGCAGCTGCGCCAGGCATCGGACTGCGCCACGAAGCCAAGGCGCGCGCAGGCCGGCCCATACACGACCATTGCCTGTTCAATCTCGGCACGCGCCTGGGCGGCACGCTGCTCGGGCGTCGTGCAGCCCGGCAGGGCCAGCAGCGACGCCATCGCGAGCGGAACCATGAGCGCACGCATGGCCAACGACCTCCCTTCAAAAGTACGCAACAGCAAAGCACGCAACAGCGAAGCACGCAACAGCGAAGCACGCAAAAGCAATGCACGCGTCATGCGCGCATGTCATCAGCATAGGCGGGGGCCGGGAAGCGCTGCCGGGATGCGTCAAAGCTGCGCCGGGAACCGATTCGGGTAAGCTGGGTCGGGAGCTCGCGAAGCAATGGTTTTTCTGGCAAGATGCGCTTTTTCCGGAGGAGGAAGCGCATGCGGGCACGGCGATGGTGGACCTGGACGACACGTTTGCTGGGGGCGCTCGTGGCGCTGCTGGTGCTGGCCCTGCTCGGCGCCTGGCTGTACCTGCGCGCCAGCCTGCCCCAGCTGGAGGGCACGCGCCAGTCGCCGCTCTTGTCGGGCAAGGTGACGGTGGAGCGCGATGCCGACGGCGTCCCCACGATCAGCGGCGCCAACCGTACCGATCTCGCCTATGCCACCGGCTTCCTGCATGGGCAGGAACGCTTCTTCCAGATGGACCTGTTGCGTCGCAGTGCGGCCGGCGAGCTGGCCGAGCTGTTCGGCGCGCGCGCATTGCCGCTCGACCGTGCGCACCGGCTGCACCGCTTCCGTGCCCGCGCCGGGCAGGTGCTGCAAGGCCTGGACGGGAACGACCGCGCCTTCCTCGAACGCTACGTGGCCGGCGTCAACGACGGCCTGCGCGCGCTGGGAGCGCGGCCGTTCGAGTATGCGCTGAACGGCGCCGAGCCGCGTCCCTGGACGGCGGCCGATTCGCTGCTCGTCGTGTGGGCGATGTACTTCGACCTGCAGGGCAACCAGGAAGCGCGTGAGCTGGCGCGCGGCTGGCTGGCGAACGACCTCGATCCGGCCCAGCGCGCCTTCCTGCTGCCCGAGTCGAGCCGCTGGGATGCGCCGCTCGACGCGCCCGCCATCGCCGCGCCGAAGGAAGCGCCCGTGCCGCCGGCGGCGCCCGCGTGGTGGGGCAGCCTGGGCGCCGTGTCGGCGCGCCAGGTGGCCGGGATCGGCTTTACCGATGCCGTCGGCAGCAATAACTTCGTGCTGGCCGGCAGCCGCAGCGCCGATGGCCGCGCCATCGTCTCGGACGACATGCACCTGGGCCTGCAACTGCCGAACATCTGGTACCGCCTGGCGCTGCGCTACACGGACGCGCAGGGACGCGCGCGCCGCATCGTCGGCGTCAGCCTGCCGGGCGCGCCGCCGCTCGTCATCGCGGGGAGCAACGGTCACGTCGCCTGGGGCTTCACCAACAGCTATGCGGACACGCTCGACCTCGTGCGCCTGGACCGTGACGAAGCCCATCCGGGCCAGGTGCGTACGTCGGCCGGCTGGGAAACCGCCGCCGAACATGCCGAGACGATTCTCGTGAAGGATGCCCCGGCCGAGCGCCTCGTCGTGCGCGAGACCAGTCTCGGCCCCGTGCGCCAAGTCGGCGCCGACGTGTATGCCCTGCACTGGGTCGCCCATTCGCCGCAAGCCCTCAACCTGAACCACCTGAAGCTCGAAGGCGCGCTCACGCTGGACGAGGCGCTCGATGCCGCCGCCGCTGACGGCATCCCGGCTCAGAACATCGTCGTCGGCGACGACAAGGGCAATATCGGCTGGACCATCGCCGGTGCGCTGCCGCGGCGCGCGCAGGGCGGCAGCGCCGTCTCGTATCCGCTCGCCGTCGACGGATCCTTGCCGACCTGGGACGGCCTGCTGCCGCCCGCGCGCCATCCGCGCGTGGTCAACCCCGCGGCGGGCTTGCTCGTCACGGCGAACAGCCGCCAGTTGGCTGGGCCGGATGCCGAGGTGCTGGGCGACGGAGGCTTCGACCTGGGCGCCCGCACGCGCCAGTTGCGCGACGGCCTGCAGTCGCTGCCGGGACGTGCCGACGTGCGCGCGGCCTTCCGGACCACGCTGGACGACCGCGCCATCTACGTCGGCGAATGGCGCAGGCGCCTGCTGGCCGTGCTCGACGCGCAGGCCGTCGCCGGCCATCCGCAGCGCGCCGCGTTCAGGCAATTGCTGGAGCAGAGCTGGGATGGCCATGCGAGCGTCGGCTCGGTGGGCTACCGCCTCGCGCAGCAGTACCGCTGGTCGCTGCACGACCTGCTGTTCGCCGGCGCCAACGTGCAGCTGCGCATGCTCGATCCGAAGGCGACCGTGCGGGCGGCGACCACGCGCTGGCCGGACGTCGTCGCGCGCCTGCTGGACGAGCAGCCGGCTGCGTGGCTGCCGTCGGGCTACGCGAGCTGGCAGGCCTTGCAGCTGGCGGCGGTCGACCGCACCATCGACGAAGTCACGGGCGACGGCACGCCGCTCGCCGAGGCGACCTGGGGCCGGCGCAACACGGCGGCGATCGCGCACCCGATCGCGAGGGCGCTGCCGGCGCTCAAGGGCTGGCTCGGCGCGCCGCCGGACCAGCTGCCGGGCGACGGCAACATGCCACGCGTGGCGGGGCCGAAGTTCGGACAGTCGGAACGGATGACGGTGTCGCCGGGGCGCGAGGAAGAGGGCTTGTTCGACATGCCGGGCGGGCAGAGCGGGCATCCCTTGTCGCCGTTCTTCCTGCGCGGGCATGAGGCGTGGGTGAAGGGGGAGCCGAAGGCCTTGTTGCCGGGGGCGGCGAAGTACACGTTGACGTTCACGAAATAGGCTGGAGGGATGCATGGTGGGCACGTGGTGCCCACCCTACGGGGCTGATGCGAACGTAGGGTGGGCACCACGTGCCCACCACGCGCAGCCCCATTACTTCGCCCCCACCGGCACCCACAGCTTCTGCAGCATCCCCGTCACCGCCTCCGCCGGCGCCGGCCGGCTCAGGTAGAAGCCCTGCACCATGTCGCAGCCGTATTCCTCCAGCAGCACCAGCTGTTCTCCCGTCTCGACGCCTTCCGCCACCACCACCATCTTGAGCCCGTGCGCCATCGCGATGATCGCGCGCGTGATCGCCGCGTTCTCGGAATCCTGCGGCAGGCCGCTGATGAAGCTGCGGTCGATCTTCAGCGCGCGCACGTCGAAGCGCTTCAGGTAGTTCATCGACGAGTAGCCGGTGCCGAAGTCGTCGATCGACAGGTACACGCCGATGCCGCGCAGCTGCTCCAGCGTCATCAGCGTCGCCTTGGCGTCGTCCATCAGCGTGCTCTCGGTCAGCTCCAGTTCCAGCAGGCGCGGATCGAGCCCCGTGTCGTTCAGCGCCGACAGCACCATCTGGCTCAGGCTCTCGTCCTTGAACTGCTTGGCCGACAGGTTCACGGCCATGCGCACGGGACGGCGGGCGAGGCGCTGCCAGTGGCGCGCCTGGTTGCAGGCCGTGCGCAGCACCCATTCGCCGATGGGGACGATCAGGCCCGTCTCCTCGGCCAGCGGGATGAATTCGGTCGGCGGGATCACGCCCCGTTCCGCGTGGCGCCAGCGCACCAGCGCCTCGACGCCGACGATCTCGGACGAGCGCACGTCGAGCTGCGGCTGGTACAGCAGATAGAGCTCGTCGTTCTGCAGCGCCTTGCGCAAGCCGACTTCCAGCTTCACGTGGCTCATGATCTGCATCGTCAGCGAGGACGAGTACAGCTTGGCGTTGTTCTTGCCGCAGTTCTTGGCGTGGTACATCGCCGTGTCCGCGAACTTCAGCAGCGACATGCAATCGTCGCCGTCCTCGGGGAACAGCGAGATGCCGATGCTGGCGGTGACGAAGATCTCGTTGCCCTCGATGATGAACGGGCGGCGCATCGCATCCTTGACGCGGTGCGCCACGTTCAGCGCGTGCTCCACGCGTTCCAGGTCCGGGATCAGGATCGTGAATTCGTCGCCGCCCAGGCGCGCCAGGTTCGTGCCCTGCTGCGTATCGAGGTCGGACTGGGAGCGCGAGATCAGGTCGCTGGGACGGATCGTCTCGCGCAGGCGTTCCGACACCTGCATCAGCAACTGGTCGCCGACATCGTGGCCCAGCGTGTCGTTGATGCGCTTGAAGGCATCGAGGTCCATGAACAGCACGGCGAACTTCTTGTTGCCGATCTTGGAGCGCTGCAGCTCGCGCTCCAGCATCTCCAGGAAGGCCTGGCGGTTCGGGATGCCCGTCAGGCTGTCGCAATAGGCCAGGCGCCGGATCTGCTCCTCGGCGCGCTTGCGTTCGCTGATGTCGCGCACCAGGCCCAGTACCTCGGCCGGGCCGGTGGCGACGAGGCGCGCCTCGACATGCTGGGCCTCGCCGAAGTGCAGCAGCTCGTACTCGACGGAGCGCACCTGGCGCATCTGCAGCGCCAGCGCCACCTGTTCGAGCAGGCGCTCGGCGATGTCGCGCGGCAGCACCTCGGTGACGTGGCGGCCGACGATCTGCTCGGCCGGCACCGACTCGCGCAGCGCATGGCCGCGCGCCCGGTCGCCGCCTTCGCGCGCCGGGCTTTCGCGGCCCGGTTCGTAGTCGAGGTAGACGCCGTCGCGCGACATGCGGAAGAAGGTATCGGGAATGGCGGCCAGCACGGCGCGGTTCTGGGCGTCGGCGATACGCAGGCGCACGATGGCGTCGCTGGCGCGCAGCACGTACAGCACGCGGTGGCCCAGGATCGGCCAGTTGATCGGCTTGGACACGAAGTCGGTGGCGCCGGCCTCGTAGGCATTGGTCACGGCTTCGAGGTCGTCGCCGCCCGTCACCATCACGATCGGCACCATGGCGCCGTTGGCGGAATCGCGGATCGCGCGGCAGGCGGAGAAGCCGTCCATCCTGGGCATCTCGACGTCCATCAGGATCAGGCTGGGCGAACGGCTGGCCGCCAGCGCCACGGCTTCGCGGCCGTCGGCCGCCTCGATCGCCGCCAGGCCGACGCTTTCCAGCATCTCGACCATCAGCATGCGCATCGTGGGGTCGTCGTCCGCGACAAGTACGACAGCGGGCCCGGATGCGCGCTGGTTGGAATGGGGTACCGGCATGTCAGGTTTCCTTCTCGGGCTGGACGGTGAGCGAACGGCGGACGGCCTGGAACTCCTGTTCCATGTCGACCAGGATGGCATCGGCGCCGACGGTGGCATCGGCGCCGACGGTGGTGTCGGCGCGGCCCAGTTGTTCCATGGCCTTGCACATGGCGGCCAGGGCCTCGGCGCCGACGTTGGCGCTGGCCGACTTGAGCGTGTGGGCGATGCGGCGCACGCCGTCGGCATCCATGCCGTCGATGGCGTCGCGCAGGGTGCGCAGTTGCTGCGGAACGTCGTCCACATAGGCGGCGATCACCTTCTGCACCAGGGCATCGCCGCGTTCGCGCGAGAGCGCGCGGATCTTGTCGAGCGCGGCGTGGTTGATCACGTCGCGCCGGATCACCTCCACCGATTCCGGCGGCAGGCGCGGCGTCTCGTCGTCGTGGTGCACGGTGGCCGCCAGCGGCAGCGCCATCCACCTGCCGATCACGGCCGCCAGCTCCTGCTGCGTAAACGGTTTGGAGAGATAGTCGTCCATGCCGGCGGCCAGGCACGCTTCGCGGTCGCCCTGCAGCGCGTTCGCCGTGATGGCGATGATGGGCAGCACGCGTCCGCGTCCGGCCTCGCGCTCTTCGCGCCGGATCGTGGAGGTGGCGGCAAAGCCGTCCATCACCGGCATCTGGCAATCCATCAGCACCGCGTCGAAGGCGCCGCTGCGCACCATGGCCAGGGCCTCGGCGCCGTTGCGCGCGCAATCGACCTGGAGGTCGAGGCTTTCCAGCATCGCCTTCGCCACTTCGATATTGACCGGGTTGTCCTCGGCCAGCAGCACGCGCCGCGCCTTGTGCGATGGCGGACGGCCGACGCTCGCGCGCAGCGGACGCGGGGCGACGAAGCGGGGCGCCGGCGCCACCTGGCCGCGCGGACGCGTCGCCAGGCAGGCGAACAGGTCGGCCGCGCGCGCCGGCTTGATCAGCTGGTAGGCGACGCCGGCTTCGCGCCGCTGCACGGGGTCCGCCGCCAGCCGGTCGGGGCTGAGCAGCACGATGCGCGTCGCGCGGGTCGACGGATCGGCCTTGATGCCGGCGGCCAGCAGCAGGCCGCTGGTGCCGGACAGTTCCATGTCGAGGATGGCGGCGTCGTAGGCGCGGCCCTGGCGCGCCGCCTCGTGCAGCAGGTCCAGCGCCAGATCGGCGCTGTGCGTGCCCGTGCAGTCGACGCGCCAGGCGGCCAGGTGCCGTTCCAGGCCGGCGCGGCGTTCGTCCTGTTCGTCGACGAGCAGCACGCGCAGGCCGTCGATCGTGTGCTGCGAGTTGTCCTGCGCGCCCGGCGCATCCGGGTCGACGCGGCGCTTGTCGAAGGACACCGTGAACCAGAATACAGATCCCAGCGTAGATCCCTGAGAGGGGGCATTCTCGACCCCGATGGCGCCGCCCATCAGCTCGACCAGCTGTTTCGAGATCGCCAGGCCCAGGCCGGTGCCGCCGTACTTGCGGGTGGTGGAGTCGTCGGCCTGCGAGAATGCCTCGAAGAGGCGGCCGCGCGCCTCGCGCGAGATGCCGATGCCCGTGTCGTGCACCTCGAAGCGCAGCATGACGGCCTGGCTGTCCTCGCTGGCGATGCGCACCCGCGCCAGGATGCGGCCCTGGTCGGTGAACTTCAAGGCATTGCCGAGCAGGTTGGCCATGATCTGGCGCAGCCGGTTCGGGTCGCCGCAGATTGCCACCGGGATGTCGTTGGCGATGTCGAAGTACAGCTGGATGCCCTTGGCGGCCGCCTGCGGCGTGTACACGGTGTGGATGTCGTCGAGCAGGTCCCACAGGTTGAAATTGATGTACTCGACGGTCAGTTTGCCCGCCTCGATCTTGGAAAAGTCGAGGATGTCGTTGATGATCACGAGGAGGTGCTCGCCCGACTGCTTCACCAGTTGCGTGTAGTTGCGCTGGGTGTCGGTGAGCTCCGTCCCCAGCAGCATTTCCGTCATGCCCAGCACCCCGTTCATCGGCGTGCGGATCTCGTGGCTCATTGTGGCCAGGAAGGCGCTCTTGGCACGGCTCGCCGCCTCGGCCGCGTTCTTCGCCTTTTCCAGCTGCTCGGTGCGCACGCCGACCTGGCGTTCCAGCTCGTCGCGGTGGTGCACCAGCGCCGCGCCGCGGCCTTCCACCTGCGCCAGCATGTTGTTGAAGCTGTCGATCAGCGCGCCCAATTCGTCGGTGCGGCTGTGGGCGATGCGCAGCGTGTAGTTCTGGCTGGCCGAGACCTTCTGGGCCGCGTTGATCAATTTGGCGATCGGATCGGCCACGCTGCGCCGCAGCCGCCGCGCCAGCATCAGCGCGGCCAGCATCGACAGCAGCAGCGCGCCGGCCGTCGCGCCCAGGCCGCGCACCAGCGCACGCCACATGGGGCGCAGGTCGGTCTCGACCATGACGACGCCCGCCGTGACCGCATCATCGGGCGCATCGCCGCGCGGCACCAGCGCGCGGTAGATGCGCAGCACGGGCATCCACGGACGGCTGCCGGCCTCGTTCAGCGCGGCCAGCGTGGCGTCGTCGGTATCGGGCAGGGGCACGTCCAGGCCGGCGTCGCTGCGTCCCGGCGCGGTCCAGGTGGCGAAGGGCCGGCCCTTGCGGTCGTACAGCACGGCCGCGGTGACGGTCTCGCGCTCGCGCAGCGCATCCAGCATCCGTGCGGCCACGGCCCGGTTGCGCGCCTGCAGGGCGTCCGCGCTGCTGCGCGCCAGCACGCCGGCCAGCGCGGCCGACTGCATGCTTTCCGCGTGGCGCTGGCCGACCACGGTCGCCAGCGCAAACGCCAGCCACGCCACCAGCAGGGCGCTGCCGGCGGTGACGAGGCACATCGACAATAGTTTTCGGTTGAGGCTTGAACGCTCGTGACTCTGCATGGCTGGGGCACATCCGGCGGTCGGCGCGGGGAACGAGCCCGTCGCAGAATGGGCTCACCATGCGGAAATGCAAATTCCCGCAAGAAATGACTATAGGATGTGGCCTAGGAGGTAACTTTGCGGTGCCGCAAGGGGCGGGGAGGGGGCAGGAGAGAGGGATTAAGGCGAGGAGTTGGACAGGCAAGAAGCACGTCGTCCCCGCGGAGGCGGGGACCCATACTGAGGATCCGGAGTCAGTACTTCAATCACACCGCGGTGTGTGTGACAGTACTGCATCCTGTAGCTCAGCATGGGTCCCCGCCTACGCGGGGACGACGATGGTTGGGTTCAGCAGCACTTGCCGTTCCGCCCCGCGCCATACCGTGCTTCCTGGCGCTCGCGGAAGAATTCCTCGTAGCTCATCACGGGCTGGTCCGGGTGGGTCCGTTCCATGTGGGCGACGTAGGTGTCGTACTCGGGCAGGCCGACCATCAGGCGCATGCTCTGCCCGAGGTAGCGGCCCGCCTGGGCCAGCGATTCTCCTGCCTGGACCAGTGCGCCGAACATCAGTGCACCTCGGCGGCGGCGGCGGGCGCCTGCTGGACGTACGGGGTCTCCTTGACCGACGGACGCGACTCGCGGTTGGCGGCGCGGATGGTGCGGAAGCCGTACAGCAGCACGGCCAGCACGACGATCATGAAGAAGCCGCACAGGCCCGCGTCGAGGTAGTCGTTGAAGATGATGCGGTTCATCTCGTCGACCGTCTTGGCCGGGGCCAGCACCTGGCCGGCGTCGTGCGCGGCCTGGAACTTGCGGGCATGGGCCAGGAAGCCGACCTTGACGTTGTCGTCGAAGATCTTCATCCAGCCCGCAGTCAGCGTGCACAGCAGCAGCCAGATCGTCGGCACGACGGTGACCCAGGCGTATTTGCCGCGCTTCATCTTGAACAGTACGACGGTGCCCAGCGTCAGCGCGATACCGGCCAGCATCTGGTTAGCGATGCCGAACAGCGGCCACAGCGTGTTGATGCCGCCCAGCGGATCGACGACGCCCTGGTACAGGAAGTAGCCCCAGGCCGCCACGCACAGCGCCGTGGCGATCAGGTTCGCGGGCAGCGAATCGGTCTTCTTGAACGACGGGACGAAGGCGCCCAGCAGGTCCTGCAGCATGAAGCGGCCGGCGCGGGTGCCGGCGTCGACGGCGGTCAGGATGAACAGCGCCTCGAACAGGATCGCGAAGTGGTACCAGAAGGCCATCATGGCCTTGCCGCCCACGGCGTTCGACAGGATGTGCGCCATGCCCACGGCCAGCGTCGGTGCGCCGCCGGCGCGCGAGATGATGGTGTGCTCGCCGACGTCGGCAGCCATCTGCGTCAGTTCGCCCGGGGTGATGACGAAGCCCCAGTTCGACACGGCCGCGGCGGCCGATTCGGCCGTGGTGCCCAGCACGGCGGCCGGGCTGTTCATGGCGAAGTAGACGCCCGGCTCGATGGTCGAGGCGGCGACGAGGGCCATGATGGCGACGAACGATTCCATCAGCATGCCGCCGTAGCCGATGAAGCGGGCGTGCTTTTCGTTCTCGATCATCTTCGGCGTGGTGCCCGACGAGATCAGCGCGTGGAAGCCGGACACGGCGCCGCAAGCGATGGTGATGAACAGGAACGGGAACAGCGTGCCGGACCAGGCCGGGCCGGTGCCGTCGATGAAGCGGGTGAACGCCGGCATCTGCAGGTGCGGGGCGACGAACACGATGCCCAGCGCCAGCGCGACGATGGTGCCGATCTTGAGGAAGGTGGACAGGTAGTCGCGCGGCGCCAGCAGCAGCCACACGGGGATGACGGAGGCGACGAAGCCGTAGCCGATCAGCATCCAGGTCAGCTGGGTGCCGGTGAAGGTGAACATCGGGCCCAGGACCGGGGAATCGTGCACCCACTGGCCGCCGACGATGGCGAGCATCAGCAGCACGAAGCCGATCAGCGAGATCTCGCCGATGCGGCCGACGCGGATGTAGCGCGAATAGATGCCCATGAACAGCGCGATGGGAATGGTCGCCATCACGGTGAAGGTACCCCACGGCGAGCCGGTCAGGGCCTTCACGACGATCAGCGCCAGCACGGCCAGGATGATCACCATGATCATGAAGGTGCCGAACAGGGCGATCACGCCGGGGATCTCGCCCATCTCGGACTTGATGAGGTCACCGAGCGAGCGGCCGTCGCGGCGCATGGACATGAACAGCACCATGAAGTCCTGCACGGCGCCGGCGAACACGACGCCGGCCAGGATCCACATCATGCCGGGCAAATAACCCATCTGCGCGGCCAGCACGGGGCCGACCAGCGGGCCGGCGCCGGCGATGGCGGCGAAGTGGTGGCCGAACAGCACGTAGCGGTTGGTCGGCACGTAGTCGAGGCCGTCGTTGTAGCGGTAGGCCGGGGTCTGGCGCTTGGGGTCCAGGCCCATCACCTTCTCGGCGATGTACAGGCTGTAGAAGCGGTAGGCGATCAGGTAGACGCAGACGGCGGCCATGACGACCCAGACCGCGTTGATCGATTCGCCCCGTTTCAGGGCGACGTAGCCGAGGGCGCCAGCGCCGACGAGCGAAAGCGCGGCCCAACCGAGCCGGCTTGTAAGTTTGTTCATTGTGACTCCTCCGAATGGATCGTACTGCGCGCCGGTCCAGGTCCACTTGGCCGGTTAATTTTATGGCAGCATTATTTTCAGTATCTTGCACGGGTCGAGTGCGGACAAGCGCATGATTACGCAGTCGTCTACGTAATCCTACGTAGGGTGGGGTGATTGATGCCGGGGGCATCAATCACGATGCCCACCATGGCCCGTCCGCGCTTTCGGTCGTACAATTTCATGTTACGACGAAACGATGCGCAATGCGCATTCAATATGAAGCTCCGGCAAAAAGTCATTTTCCTGGCCATTGCCCCGCTGATCGTTGCCCTGTGCGCGATCGCGCTGTTCGTGCGCCAGCAGGCCGTCACGCTCGCGCACCAGCAGCACGCCACCATCCAGCAAGCCTACCTGGCCAGCAAGGAGGCCGAGCTGCGCCATTACGTCGAGCTGGCCTCGCACGCGATCGCCCACCTGACGGCATCCGGCCGCAACGACCCGGCCACGCTGGAGGAGGCCAAGCGCCTGCTGCAGTCGCTCAGCTTTGGCGACGACGGCTATTTCTTCGTCTACGACATGCACGGCCGTAACCTGATGCACCCGCGCCAGCCCGAGCTGGTGGGGCAAGACCTGTGGAATATGCACGACCAGTTCGGCGCCCCGACGATCCAGAACCTGATCGCCGTCGCCCGCGACGGGGGCGGGCTGGTGCGCTACAACTGGGTCAAGCCGTCCACGCGCAAGGCCGGCCCCAAGCTGGGCTACGTGGTGCAGATCAAGGATTGGGGCTGGATCATGGGCAGCGGCCTGTACCTGGACGACGTCGAGGCCGCGCTGGAGCAGGTCGACGCCCAGCAGTCGCGCAACATCGACGCCACCATGCTCTGGATCATGGGGCTGGCGATCCTGTCGACGCTCGTCATCGCGACGCTGGGCCTGGCGCTGAACATCAGCGAATCGCGCGTGGCGGACGCCAAGCTGAAGGCGCTGGCCCAGCGCGTCGTCGATTCGCAGGAGCAGGAAAGGGCGCGCCTGTCGCGCGACCTGCACGACGGCATCAGCCAGTGGCTCGTCTCGATCAAGCTGCAGATCGAAGCGGGCATCATCCGCCTGCAGGGCAATGCCGAGCAGCAGGGCAAGGCCCTTGCCAGCTTCGAGCGCACGGCCGAGGAATTGAACGACGTGCTGGGCGAGGTGCGCCGCATCTCGCACAACCTGCGCCCGACGCTGCTGGACGACCTGGGCCTGGCCGCCGCGCTGGACCACCTGGCCCAGGAATTCGCGCAGCACAGCGGCACTCCGGTCGCGTTCTCGGCCAAGGGCAATACGGACAAACTGCCGCCCGTCGTGGGCACCGTGCTGTTCCGCATCGCCCAGGAAGCGCTGACGAATATCGAACGCCACGCGGGCGCCCGCCACATCGAACTGTCGCTGCACGCGGTGCGCGGGCATGTGGCGCTGTCCATCGTCGACGACGGCGCCGGCTTCGACCCGGAAGGCGTGGAGACGCACCCGCAGCGCGGCATCGGCCTGCGCAATATGCTCGAGCGCCTGGACGCGATCGGCGGCACGCTCGATATCGCCTCGTCCGCGGCCGGGACCAGTGTGCGCGCCACAGTCGAATTGAAAGCTTAATGCGTGAGGGATTGATATGACTACCGAGATTACCGAAGACCTCGTCCGCATCATGCTGGTGGACGACCACCCGCTGGTACGCGACGGCCTGCGCGCGCGCCTGGAAGCCGTGCCGCATTTCCGCGTCGTGGCCGAAGCCGATTCCGGTCCGGAAGCGCTAGGCCTGGCAGGCAAGGTGGAGGTCGACCTGGTCCTGATGGACATCACCATGCGCGACGGCAGCGGCATCGAGGCCACCGCAAGGTTCACGGAACGGTATCCGGACATCGCCGTGCTGATGCTGTCCATGCACGACAAGCTCGAATACGTGACGCAAGCCATGCAGGCCGGCGCGCGCGGCTACGTGCTGAAGGATGCGCCGGGAAAGGACATCGTGCTCGCCATCGACACCGTGATCGCCGGCGGCATCTACTACAGCGCCGCGCTCGCGCGCCAGCTGGTGCGGCCGGTGGTACCCCAGGATAACCAGCTGACGTTGCGCGAGCAGGAAGTGCTGCGCCATATCGCCAACGGCGAGTCGAACAAGCAGATCGCGCGCGACCTCGACCTGTCCGTGCGCACGGTGGAAACGCATCGCCTGAACATCAAGCGCAAGCTGGGCATCGAAGGGCAGGCTGAATTGATCAAGTTCGCCGTCCAGCATGCCAATGGTTTACCCAAATAGGAACGAAACATGACCGCGTGGCAACGGCGGTATTTATTCTTGCAAACATGCATTAATGACAAGAAAATCAGTTGCTTTCCGAAAACGGGTGTTCTACCATTAGCCGGTTACTATCAATGCATAAACGCTAATGGCTTCGGCATCGTTCCCGTTGGTTGAATCAAGCGCCATCGCCAACGCGCAAAACGAATGGGTTGCCCTGCTGCTCAAGGCCGCGGGACAACCGACCGACGGCGCCTTCCTGCAGGCGGTGTTCGGCCCGCCCGACCTGCTCGAGGCCATCGCGCCGCTGGACGTCGTCGTGCTGATCGACGATCCGGCCATCCTGACGCCTCCCGTACTGAACGTACTGCCGACCGACCGCGTGCTGCTGGCCGTGTCCGCATCCGCGCTGGCGCGCGAGGGCGCGGCGCGGCGCCTGGCCGAGCTGCAGTCGACGGGCTACCGCGTGCTGCTCGACGGCGACTTGCCTGCCGGCGTGCAGGCACCGTCGACGCTGCGTACCGTGGCGCGCGACTGCAGCGTCGATGCGCCGCGCGCGACCTCGCTGCCCGCGCTGTTCGGACCGCACCTGGCCCACCACGTGGCCGACACCGCGCGCTATCAGGCTTGCGAGAACGCGGGCTTTTCCTGGTTCGCCGGCGACTACGTCCTCGACAGCATGCCGCCGGACGACGACGGCACCTCGCGCCGCCGCATGATGACGATGCTGGCGCTGCTCGCGCGCGACGCCGACTCGCCCGAACTGGAGCACCAGCTCAAGCAGGATCCCGCGTTGTCCTACCACCTCCTGAAACTGGTGAATTCGGCCGCGTTCACGTCCGGCCTGCAGATCACGAGCTTCGGCCAGGCCATCAGCCGCATCGGCCGCCGGCAGCTGCAGCGCTGGCTGCAACTGCTGCTGTACGCGCGCCAGGACCCGGACGGTCCGCCGAACCTGCTGCTGCCGCTGGCCGCCCTGCGCGGCGGCGCATTGGAAGCGCTGTGCAAGCAGGAGGGGGGCGACCGCGACGCCCAGGACCTGGCCTTCATGACCGGCGTATTCTCGCTGCTCGACCGCCTGTTCCGCACGCCCATGGCCGAGCTGCTGCCGGACCTGAACCTGCCGGACGACGTCAACGCCGCGCTGCTGCACCGCGCCGGCCCGTTGGGCCAGCGCCTGGTGCTCGCCGAGGCCACCAGCGCGGATGCCTCCACGCTGGCCGGCGCCGGCGTCGATGCCGAAACGTGGTGGAACTGCCAGCTGCAGGCCTTCCACTGGGCCATCCAGGTAGCCCGCCATGTCTAAGCTGCCTGCTGCCGCGCCATTCGATTTCGCCGGCAGCAGCACTGCCGTCTGCGAGGCCGTCCTGAAACTGCGCGGCGACGCGCTGCACGCGGAACTGGGCCGCATCGCCGCCAGCCTGCTGGCCAGTCCGCAAGGCGTGTTCCTGATGTGCGACGCCGGTGCCAAGCCGTCCAGCGACGGACGCCTGGAAAAGGATGTCCACGTGGACGGCCGCTGCGTGGGCCGCTACGAAGTCGCGGGACGCGCCTACACGCTGGAAGACTGGCGCCAGCTCGAAGGCCTGGCCGCGCTGACCGGCACGCTGCTGCAGATGCACGGCCTGGCCCAGCGCACGACGCACGCCTACGCGCACATGGAAGCGCAGCTCGCGCACCAGTCGCAGATCCTCGACCAGATCCACGAGTCCGTGCTGACGATGGACCGCATGGGCTACATCACCAGCTGGAACAAGGGCGCCGAGCAGCTGTTCGGCTACACGGCGCTGGAAGCCATCGGCCGCAACATCCTGTTCCTGTACGCCGACGAAGACCCGGACCCGTTCGATGCCTTCCCGGAAGAGGGCGGCCGCATGATGGAAGTGCGGCGCCGCAAGAAGTCGGGCGAGGTGTTCTGGGCCAGCCTGTCGCTGTCCCCGCTGAACGACCTGGAAGACCACCCCGTCGGCCTGATCGCCTACCTGACCGACATCACGGAACGCAAGCTGGCCGAGGAACGCCTGCACCACCTGGCCTATTACCAGGAGCTGACCGGCCTGCCGAACCGGCGCCTGTTCGGCCGCCTGGTGGACCAGTCCCTGACAGTCGCCCAGCGCAACGACGCGACGGCCTGCGTGCTGTACGTCGACATCAACCGCTTCAGGCTGATCAACGGCACGCTGGGCCGCCGCGTGGGCGACGAACTGCTGCGCCAGGCCGCCCAGCGCTTTCGCAACGCGCTGCGCGACGAGGACGTGGTGGCGCACCTGGCCGCCGACGAATTCGCCATCGGCCTGTTCGACATCCGCCAGCATTTCGAAGCGACGACCGTCGCCCAGAAACTGCAGGCCGCGCTCGAAGCGCCGTTCCGCATCGAAGGCCACGACCTGCGCGTGGGCGCCAGCATCGGCATCTCCGTCTATCCGCAGGACGGGCAGGACGCCGAGACGCTGCTGCGCATGGCCGACATCGCGATGGAGCGCGCCAAGGAAAACGCCCAGAACCCGGACAAAAGCGTGGCCTTCTACCGCCTGGACATGAACCAGGGGATGGAGCAGCGCATGAAGATCGAATCGGGCCTGCGTCACGCGCTGGGCCACGGCGAGCTGGTGCTGCACTACCAGCCGAAATTCGAAATCGCAAGCGGGCGCCTGGTCGGCGCCGAAGCGCTGGTGCGCTGGAAGCACCCGACCCGCGGCATGGTCCCGCCCAGCGAATTCATCCCCCTGGCCGAGACCACGGGCCTGATCGTGCAGGTAGGGGAGTGGGTGCTGGAACAGGCCTGCGCCCAGGCCTCGATCTGGCAGCAGGCCGGCCTGCCGCCGTTCCGCCTGGCCGTGAACGTCTCCGCGCGCGAGTTCACCCCATCGCTGCCGGACCGCGTGGCCAGCACGCTGCGCCGCTACCGCCTGCCGCCGTACTGGCTCGAACTGGAGATCACGGAAAGCACGCTGATGCACGACATCGAGCAGGTGATCGACATCATGGACTGCGTGAACGGCCTGGGCGTGGCGCTGTCGCTGGACGACTTCGGCACCGGCTATTCGAGCCTCTCGTACCTGAAGCGCTTCCCGATCGACACGCTGAAGATCGACCGCTCCTTCACCACGGGCATCCCGCGCGACTCGAGCGACTGCGCGATCGCCAGCACCATCATCAGCATGGGACGGCGGCTGGGGCATCGCGTCATCGCCGAGGGTGTGGAGACCGTCGACCAGATCGAGTTCCTGCGGTCTGCGGGGTGCGACGAGGTGCAGGGCTACCTGTACGGGAAGCCGCTGCCAGCTCTTGAATTCGAGGCGGCGTTGCGCGAGAACTGGCTGCTGGTGGCCTGATCATTGCTCAGCCATGCGCGTTCGGCTGCCCGGCAGGCAATGATTTATGTATAATGCGGTTCCCCAAGGAAGCGTGGCCGAGTGGTTGAAGGCAGCAGTCTTGAAAACTGCCGACGGGGGAACCCGTTCGTGAGTTCGAATCTCACCGCTTCCGCCACTATTGCGTAAGTGCTTGATTTTCCTTATCATACTGTTTCTATGAAGCATTTTTAGAGGCAGGTGTGACAAAACAGTGTGACAAAACTGGGGAAAAAGAAGTGCTCCAGAGATACTTTGAGCGTCGTGAAAACGGCATCATCTACGTCCGCATGGTCATGCCGGGCGACCTCCAAAAAATCACTCCTAAGGAAGAGCATCGTGTGCGGCAGTCGATGCTTACCACGAACGCAGAGGACGCGTATTTACGCGGCACTCCGTTAATTCACGCTACCAAGACCAAGTGGGCAGCGCTGCGCAAAAAACACCTGCAAAATAAGGGTCGCGTCACGCCGATTCCGTGGAGCGCCCAAGAGACCGTAGATGCAGAAGAGTCTGCAAATCCAGTGATTCTTACGCCTGACATTATCGATGAGATTGTCGCGGCTAGAATTCAGTCGTGGATGCACACTGACGATGAGGACCGCTATCAACATGGCCTTGATGATGAGCAGTTCGCAGAACTGGAGCAGTTCTGTGCCAGTTCGGATGCGCAAATGCGCAGCGTCATTAGCCGGGGGCGTCAGTCTGGGGACTATGCTCAAGTAGTCGAGTTAGTCTTGGATTGGTGTGACAGTCAAGATGTCGCGGTCTCGACTGATGACCCGCTATTCGTCCAGCTCGTGCGCCGCTTTGCACAAACTGAGACCCAGATGCACACGTTCATTTCGAGCCGTAATCGCGGTGATTCTCCTGAGCCGCTAGTTGTCAAGGTGCGTTCTGGAGAACGCCTTTCCGTGATGGATGAGCTCTACCGTGACGAAAAGCAAGGTTCCGTCGGGGCACATCATCTGAGTACTGTTCTTAGTACTTGGGCTTTGTTCCGTGACTTCCGGGGTGACGTTTATATGGATGAGGTTAGCTCAGCTGACGTCTACAATTTCATAAAATTTCACTTGTCGGACAAGGGGCGCAAGTGGTCCCAGACGTACGCAACGTCAAAAGTACCTTACTACCTCCGCGAAATTTTCGGCTTGGCTCGCACTAAAAATTTGATGACCGTGGAGAATCCTGCATCGAGTCTTGAGTCAATGCCTAAGCTATCGAAAGAGGAACGGCGGAGTCGAAAGAAACCTCGATATCCACTGACGACGACTCACATCAATAAACTGCTGGCTTCCGAGTGGTACAACCCAGCTTCTGATAATTGGCGCGGCAAGCTACGTAAAGACCTCGGCGTCCGTTACTTCGGACCACTTATCCAACTGTTCCACGGTTCACGGGTCAGGGAGCCATTGCAACTTATGGTCAGCGAGGTAACTCAGATTGACGGCGTTTGGTCATTCAGGTTCCGGATTAGTTTTGACGAAGAGGACGAGGGAGCTGAGGGCTTTGTCAAGACAAAAGAAGCAAAGCTCAAGTCGCCCAAAAAGCTCGTGGACGGCCTCGAGCCGCGCAGCTTGAAGAACGAGAATGTTCTTCGAGATATCCCCGTACATCCTAAATTGATTGAACTCGGGCTCCTGTACTATCTAGAACAGCGTAAACAGCAGCTGGGTGATGCTGACGGGCCGCTATTTCCTTCCTCCCTCCCTGAACCGGGGGGGAAATCTCCTAAGTGGGGACGAGCCTTTGAGCAGGCAATGCTGCGCTTCATGAAGGACGAGTTGCATTTCGCCAATGGCTATGGCAACCACAGCTTTAGACACCAGTTCGAAGACCGAATTCGGGATGCTCAAGCTCGAGCGCCATGGCCGCCAGGCATGTCACAACACCTTTCCGGGCGAAAGATTGTGCGCCAAGGCGAAGTAGTAAACGAGGAGGGCAGCGAAAGTAACTACGGCAAGGGGTATCAGCCAGCGCATGCATTGCCCTACTTGGAAACGCTGAACTTCTCCGACATCGTTCTTCCCGCGCCATTCGAACGGTGGCTCGGAAAGTAACTTCTGCCCGTATGAGTCTGAGGCGGGCCTGGCGCTGAACCTGTGGGGCATGGAATCTCCAAATTGCGCGATAAACGCTGATGGAGAACTATCAACATACATGAACAGTTGCGGTAACGGAATTTCAGCGCTGAAATCCGTCGTAAGGACATTGATGAGCCATGCTGTCACATCAATTTCAGCGCTGAAATTTTGTTTGGTTGGGCGTCAAAAAAGCGCTAGCAAAGGGGCTACGTCTAACCCGACGTAGTCCAAGTGATAGGCTGAGAGAGACTGCTGACCTAGCTCATGGCTTGGTTAAACTTGGCCGGTATCTTTAGCGTGTGTTAATAAGGTAGAGGCGGCGACTGCACAATTAAGCCAATATTCATCGTCAGCGCATTCCGTCAGGGCTCCGAGAGCCAAGCACCAGCGGTCGTTGACTCGGGCGGTGTCACTCGAAGCTTCTAAATCTTCCAAAAAAGCCAGGAATTCCGTGTTCGACGAAAACACCGTGGTAATCCACTGTTCGGTGTCGAACTTCCCAGCCTCTACCGCCGCAGCTAAGGCATCAAGCACTTCGTAATACGCAAATTCCCCTACAAATTTGTGAAACTCGCCAGTTAACTCATTGAAGCCCATGCCGCGCACATTCGGAGTGATGTCGGCCGGTTTCGGTACGTAAGTTTTGATAATTGCCATATTGTTCGTCTTTGTGGTTGGAATAGGTTTTTTTCGGTCGTTATATGCAGAGGTTGTGCTAATGCATGCGCACCACTACCGGCACCGATGCAAGGGTTTGTAGCGCTTATGGTGAGGCGAGCTGTTGAACGCTACAGAGCAAATTGTTAAAGAACAGGTAAAAAAATTCTTTGGATTTTGTGAAAATTCAACAGGCGCAATTTGGCCGTTGAATTTCTCATAGAGATGCGCAGGTTGGACCTGGCCTTGAAGTGTGAAAGCTCTGCAATTAGCCTGAATGATGCCGCATGGAAACCTCGTTGTCAACAACTAGATGGTTTAGTCATCAACGCCTGCGGACTCAACGGTTGCGCCAATAAGTCGTCGTGGTGCTAACTGACTCAGTGCTTGGCCTGTCGTGCACGTCAACGTTTAGGGAAGCGCTCTGATGGACGAGGTAGAACGTCGTAATTTCAGAGGAACGCCCTAATCAATAGTAATTTTTCGTTGATAAGCTGCTATGATTATGTTCGGCAACTCCCGCTCCCTAGCGCCGTGAGAGTACGGACGAGCAGGTCAGCCATTCATGCATGACGACGGACGAAGCAGTCGAACAGCTCCGCCAGCAATTAGGTGCGCCACATCTACGACCACTTGAGCGTCGGACTTAAGCCAACCTACTACCACGTTGAACATCTTTCGCTGCTCCTTAAGTGGCAACAGCTAGACAATACTTAGTAATCGCAGTGTGACGGTATGCAAAGAAAACTTAGACTGCAAAAAGCTGATAGGTACGCCTTTTTAGTTTGCGCTCAGATGATGTCGCAGATGGTTGTTGCTTATCTGGAGGGGCGTCAAGCGGCGAAGTGGCTCGGGTGCGAGCAAGGCGCCGTACCTGACTGGGATGATATTGTGCAGGAGTTGAGTGACGGCACTCTGCGTCATACGCAAGTTAAACGCCAGGCCACGGATTTCAGTAACGATAAAGCCAAGCGCGATTTCAAGGTGCAGAAAACGAAGAAGGGCGGCCCTGCAACATCGGGTGCGGCATCGCCTGAACTTCGGGACCGGAGTGCCTTTGACGAGTCCATTGCAGCACTTGCTAACTGGTTTTTGCCGACTACGCTTACAGACGGAAAAGTAAGAATTTTTACAGTCCAGGTCCCCGATAGGCAAGTGAAGATTAAGCATGAATTCGAAATGAGAAATTTTGAAGAATTCTGTGCGCTGTGTAATCTTAGTGCTACCACCCCTGCTGGCCTGAACGCGCACGCGCAAATGAATCCAGTTGCAGCACGAATTTTTGATTGGCTGACAACATGGTGCGGTTTCAATGACTGGGAGCACATTCACAAAGCGCTGCGGAATTTGAGAGTCGAAATCAAAGCTCTTGAGCCAGAGATTGAACAAGCGGCTGAATCCATTTTGGATAGGTATTTCTTTCCTGCGTCGGAGGCATTTAAGGTACTGGTGCATGACCTCGAGTACGGCTCCACAGATGCAGGCGCCGCGACGCCCCGACAGATGCTGACTTTGATTAGTCGATTTCTCCGAGCGGAGGTTCCAATCTGGACGCAGTATGCGTTCGACGATAAGTCATTTTCTTGGGGCGTTTCAGGATTCGCGACAGGATATTCAAATGGCATTGAGGACCCAGCCCAGACTGTTCCGATTTATTGGAACGATGGCACCCAATCAGCGAAGCGACTAAAAATTTGCGCTAAGTTTGACCACCAGATTTTTTCACGAGACCCGCTTGCGGTTCGGCTGATGCGATTGGCGCTGCATTTACGCGGGCCTGGCCATGCGAGCATGGCCGAGCTTTCGCCGTGGAGCGTTGCGATTAAAGGAGCCCTTGCAAATACATTAGGCATTACATCGGACGACTTTTTCAACCTTCAATGGGTCGAGGCTAAGGACGTCTCCTACTGCGTGGACTCACGCCAACTACCCAGTGTCGTAGATACTAACCTCGAATGCGCCAACTTTGACACAGCAATGGGAAAGCAAGTTTGGGAGCTGACCAAGGCAGAAGTCAGTGGGCTGATTAGAGGCATGACGGGCGGCGATTTGCAGGTGCGTGTAGATGTTCTTTGGCGCAAGATTTTTCCGACCCTTGATGCGGACGCCCAAAAAGTGAATGCACTGCTTGGTGATATGTTGAATCCTTCTAGTGAAGGGCTCAAAGCTCTGGGGATTATGCGCCTGGGACCAAGGACGGTTCCGCTGCTCAGTCAGGGTTTAGTAATGATGATGGTCACGGCAGTTGCGTTGAGCCGCGACTCCGATATCACAGCGCTCCTGGCAGCCAAAGAAATGCGAGTAATCGCGCTGAGGTACTGGGGCGGTCCAGCATCCATGCATCGGATACCGCGTGAATTGGTGGATGATGACGATGACTCCGCGATTGAAGATTTTATGGGGAAAGAACTTTCCGACATTGTTTTGATGCCGCAAGTGCGGGCGCCACATAGTGTAGTAAATAGGGAGACTATCGCCACTGACCTGTCCTCTCAAGATAGCTTCGGTGCACCACGCCGAGCGAAGTTAGCAGTTACCAATTCGAGGCAGTTTCGAGATGCTGTTAGAAGTGGAGAGGTCGCGAAGGTCACCGCTCTTCTGGCCTCTGAGCTCCAATTGCGCAACTCTGCGCGAGAAGAAAATATTATGAAAACTGAGCTGACAAAATGATGAAGAATCCAGAGATTGAAGCACAGGTTCGTAATCGCGCTCAAAACAGGTTCGAGGTTTCTGTGGATAAATCGTTGGCTCTTCTTGCAGAGCCATCGCTGGCTGACGTTTCTGCGCTTAAGTTGCGGCGTGTAACAAAGCCCGACAGTAGCGGTCGCACGGTCCTGCTGGCCGTCATTGATAAAGTCGAAGACTGGAAAACCGTCTCACGGTGGACTGCACAAGTTCGCGATATGTTGCCAGAGCCAGATACCTCGGACCTTTATCTCATTTTGCTTGCAGAGGAATTTAGTTCTCACAACTGTTCTCGGATTGAGGCGGACGAGAAGTTTTGCCGAAAGTATGTGACCAGCTCGTTAGAGGAGATTCCATCGTTACTCGACAGAACATTCTTGGCACCCCTATCGGCAAGCGGGACCGGCGAGGGAATCGTTGACCCTGTTACTTCGGCATTCCAATCGACTCAAGCTAAGCACGCTTGGCTTACAAATACAGTACATGACCATTGGTTAAGAAGCTTCCTGAGCGAGAAGCAAGGGAAGGATTTGGTTCCCGACATTCTCGAAACCATTTACCCGGAGATGGACTTCTAATGGATACTCAAGAACCAATTAAGCTTCAGTCGATAGTCCTCAACAACATTCGTCGTTTTGGCTCCGATGTTGAAATAAAATTTGGAGCCGGTGCGACCATCTTGATTGCGCCCAACGGCTCAGGCAAGACAGCTGTACTGGAAGCTATTGAACTGGCGCTTACATCCGGTGTTAAGCGGGTGGCCGGGCGGTGGGCACCTCTAATCCGCGAAGGCATTGGTGACGCGTCGGTCCGGGTCAATTTCGGCGACTGGCAGCGGGAGGTTTCGGTCACTAACAAAAGCGTTAAAGTTGTCAATGAGGGGCGGTTGGACCAAATCTTCAACGACATAAATCCGGAAGAGATTCCCTTCCTACTTCGGCTTACGCACCTACTTGACCAGCGGGACAGTGATTGGTTCTGCCAACAACGCAGTGAGGCCGCAGGTGGGCAGCTTGCGATGTTGCCGTTGGGACGCCAAGCGTCTCAGGTGAACGCTGCTGTTGCGAAATTGAAGCCAGCGGTCTCCAAGCGACTTACCGAGTTGACACTCAGTATCGCGGATAAACAGAGGACGTTGGACGAATGGAATGAGCGAGTACTTGCGCGTGATAGGGCTCAGACTGACTTGAGCAAGCCACTGACGCCTCTGCCAGTGCTAGCGGAGAGCTTAGCGCAAATTGCGAGCTTGTCTATTCCGCCGGGATTAAACAATGTTTCGGCGGTTCGCGAGCAGTGGGCGATTGCCAATACGGCTAACAGTCAGATTTTGGCGTCAAAGGAGGCGTCGCTTAGCAACCTAGCAGGGCTGGTCCTAGTGCCTGCTACATGCGTTGAAATTGCGGACTCGCTATTACGGCTTCAGCAAGAACTACAAACCGAAAAAACGAATCAGGCAGCGCATCAGGCTAATGGTGCCGCGTTGAACGTGACGATAGTCGCGACGGAGGCGAGTCATCGTGAGCTCGTTGCGAAGGTAGCACAAACTAAAATGGCGCTGGACCGTAAGCGTACTCATGCAAAGACGGTATCCCTGTTGGAATCGCAACGACAGCAGAAAGTGGAACAGTTGCGGTCGCGTGAGCAAAAACATGCAGCGTTCGATGCGACGCAGAAAATTCATAATGCTGCACTTACGGCGAAGGACGTCAATGCGATGCTCGAGGCATTGGCTGCCGACGTCGCACTGAAGCGTGGCCGCCTCGCTGCCGCTAAGCAGGCTTTTGCTGAGTGGCAAGACGCCGAAAACCGGAAGAAAGTGAGGGAGCAAAACCTTAAGGCTAGGGACGTTGATATTGCATCACTCAACGAGAGCTTCAGTAATGCAACAGCCGAGCTGAAGCAGGCTGCATTGGAGCATCAATCCGCTAAGTCAATTTTAGCGGCGTATCAAGACGCAGCCGGAGCAATCCGAGCAGCTGTCTCGACGGTCGCCGAGAAACTGCCTATTGGTACCGACCATTGCCCTGTATGCCTGGAGCCACATGGAGAGCAGGAGTTGCGTCGTAGGATTTCGGACGCGCTCGATGCTATGGACCCACGACTCAGTGAGGCGACGGCAGCTCTTCGGGTAGCAGCAGAGAAATTAGAGGCAGCGCAAAAGTCGAGCGACGGAAAGTATGCTGAACTCGAAGCGGCGCAATCTTTGCGCGCTAGCTTGAACGAAGTAATTGCTAGCATTGAATTGGAAATTAAAACTGCCCGAGCTAACAGCGTTCTTGTTGGGCTAGAGCTAGCGGAAGTGCAAGGGCGACTAGATGCGGCGCAGGCAGAAATCGATGACGAGAGTTCAGAACTCGACGTTAAGCGTGCTGCGCAAGAGCCGCTCGTTGGCGTCGAGGCCATGACTCAGCTGACCGCGCGCTTTAACTCCGAAAGAAGAGAAATAGCGGAATGTGACGAAGCTCTAGCTCGACTGGATGAGACGATTAGCGAAACCACGGCAGCGGTTGCTCAACTTGCCCCGTTGGTCACAGTGGACGTCACCATCGAAGAGGTTGAGCAAGAACTCGCTTCTCTTGAAAAAGAGGTGCTTGGAAGTTCTGCTAGCATTGAAGACGAACAAGCCAAGAAATCCGCTTTGGCTAGAACACTGCTTGACGTCGACGCTGCAATCTCACGAATTACTCAGCAATTAGAACTGGACCAGGCACGTTTTGAAACACAGCGGTCGATATGGGAATTGGCTGGGTTAGTTATGCCGCCTTCGGATGAACAACTTAAGGCCGCAAAAGAGAAGCTGATGGAAGAGAAGGCCAAAGCGGAGGTCGCAAAGTCGAAACTCAGCGACATTGAGACAGAGCTCAGTCGTATCGCAGAAGCCAATGCTCTTGCGAATGCTCAGCTGGCGGTTGACGGCGCAAGGGGAGACAAGACCGAGAGCGAACATACCCAGGCTTTGATAGCCGAGTTGAAGGGCGTTAAAGACGAGCACGCGCTGAGCACTGAACGCAAGAGCACGCTGGAAGAGTTTCACACGCATTTGACCAATGGTATTGAAAAAATTCGAGACAGAGTTGGGGACGTTGTTCCCTACTGGCAGGCGATATTGCGACGAGTAGTTCAGGAGCCCCGATTCTCAGGCACTCACCTCGATTATTACAAGAATCGCGCCAAGAACTACGCCGAGATTCAGGTTGGCTTAAGCGGAGAGCTTGTGGGGGTAGCGGATGTCGCGAGCCAAGCACAAATGACGGATTTGCAGCTGTCCTTTATGCTTGCAATGGCGACGGTGCATCAATGGTCGCCTTGGAAGGCCCTGCTGCTGGATGACCCTACTCAGCACCATGACTTAGTCCATGCATCCTCTGTCTTCGACGTGCTGCGTGATTTCATTGCAGAGCACGGCTTCCAGGTTGTTCTAACCACTCACGACACTCAGCAAGCACGTTTCCTGATGCGTAAGTTGAGTAATGACGGAATCGACGCGAGGCTCTGGACACTTGAACCATCTTCGAATGGAATGACCGCAAAGCAGATAGGTGGCCGCGAGTAGCAAGGCGTAGCTGTCCAATCTGACATTAAATTTAACGCTGAGTTCTACGCTATTCGTAAGCCGCTCACAGAAGACGGTTACTCAACCTCAGGAGTCCAAAAATTGGTAATAAAGACTTCTGCAATCCACACATGCGGGATAGGATTCTTGATGCCTACATGGGCAAGCGAACTAGTTCTCTGTTTTCACCAATATTCTCATAATAGTGAATGTCGAGGTAGTCGGGGTTGTTAACTCTTTTTAGGCCCTTCGACAATTCGAAGTTTTCATGTCGGAGCTCTCCAAGTGCGTTCGTGCTGAATGCCGCATGCTAGCTGTTCAACATCAGCGTCTTGCAGCGCCTATCGGAAGCGAAAAGCACTATGGCCTGCTACACGCTTCCTCGACCGTACTACTAGCCTAGCGCTTCTTTGAAATAGTGATGAATTTAGCAACATTTCGCGCAGCAGGAGAGCGGCACCTATGGTGCGAGTTACGCCATGTACGAGACCAACAGGTGTCGCCCAGGTACAGAGGTGTCGCGCAGACTCATCGTGAGTACATAGCTAACCTGGTCGTGACATGCAGAAGCGCAACTTGATGGCTAGCAATAGCTGAAGCCTAGCAGGACTCATTGCGCGTCGGCGATAGGTCGGGCTATACTGTATAAAAATACAGCTTTTTTGCGAAATCTACGGCTCGGCTGATTGACACTTAACATTAACTGCTGATAACATATCGCAACACCATATAAGTCTTAGTTATGCTCACTGCCCAAGGGAAAATCAAAGAGGTAGCGTTGCGGGAGTTGCTAAAGACCAGCCCGGTACCGGCAAAGGTTGTCGGCCAGGCAGGGGGCTATTGCATAAATATTGAAGTAAATAACGTCAAAAATACCTTGATTAGTAGTCGAGGTGAGTATCGTCTTTTTACGCTCAATTCCGCTCGTGCATTTTTAAACTCTTTAGGAGTTTTGACTTTTGAAGTTGACTGCACAAAATTTGAGCCGGGACGGCTGCGGAAGGCCCGCCCCGACCGTGCCGAGGCACTGCGGAAGACCAATTTGACCTCCGATAAGAATATTTTCGATAGAACATGAATATCCATACGACAACACCTGGCCTTATTCTGGTTGAGAACCAGGTTCCCGAACAGAATTTTTTGACGTCCCTTGACTTATTTTGTGGCGCGGGAGGTATAACCGAAGGGTTTCGACAAGCAGGCTACAAATGCCTTTATGGGAACGACGTTATGAAAGAGGCAATTGAGACTTTTTCATTGAATCATCCTGAGGCGATACCAGACTGTAGGCCAATCGAAGAAGTGAATCCAGCTGAAATCCGAGAAAAGCTTGGAATTGAGAAAGGCGAACTGGACGTGTTAGTTGGGGGACCGCCGTGCCAAGGTTTTTCTATAAATGCACCTGAACGGTTCATGAGCGACCCCAGGAATAAATTGTTCCGACACTACGAAAAATTCCTTGAGGAGTTTGAGCCGAAGAGCTTTGTATTTGAGAACGTGCCAGGCCTACTCTCCATGGGGGACGGAAAGGTTTTTCGTCAAATTCAGAAGGTTTTTACTCAGCTCGGTTATCATGTAACCGCAAAAATCTTATTCGCGGCACATTATGGTGTGCCTCAAGAGCGGTGGCGGCTAATCATCCTTGGCTCCAAGTTTGGGCCAATGGAACATCCGTTTCCAACTCATTATGCTAAAGGTCGCGCGAACTTTAGGGGTGGTAATACGATGACTTTTCAGCTTAGCGCTGAAGATGAATCTGCGTTAAAACCTGCTGTCACGGTAGCGGAAGCTATTGGAGATTTACCTCGACTGAACATGGGGGAGGGGAGCGAAGAGGTAAATTATGGCGTAGTTCCCACGCATCACTATGGCCATCTTATGCGTAACCCGGCAGGCATCGTTTACAACCATTTTGCGGCAAAACTTGGCAAGCAAAATGTAGCGCGGATGATGCACGTTAAGCCAGGAGGCTCATGGCGAGACATCCCTGTGGAGCTTTTGCCGAAGGGTATGCAGCGGGCAAGGAAATCGGACCACACCAAACGTTATGGTCGACTAAAGCCTGATGGATTGTCTGGTACCGTGTTGACTAAATGCGACCCGCATTGGGGAACTGTTTTTTTACATGACCAAGACAGGACATTGACAGTCCGTGAAGCTGCTCGTTTCCAGTCTTTCCCCGATACCTACCGTTTTACCGGTTCTCGCGTTTCTCAGTACGAGCAGGTCGGCAATGCAGTCCCCGTTTTGATGGCTAAGGCTATTGCGGAGACCGTACGGGCACATTTGACTCAACAGGTAAAAGCGCAATCACTGCCCGAGATGAAAGCGGTAAATGGCTAGTCGGATTATTGAGTTTTTTGGTTATGCTCCTAATGACCGTTCCCCAGCCGCGCGTAAAGCTCGAAGCGAGAAGCTTTGCCCGTTCATAGGAGGGGTTTGTCAAAAAACCCTTAACGACGGGCTCCAAAGTGGTGCGTGTACACTTGAGCCAATGAAGGGTGGCGCCGTTATATGTTGCCCGATACGCTTATATACTAATAAGTATAAGATTCTTCAGGATGTTGCTAAAGTCGCGTTTGGCGAAAATGTCGACTTAATAAGGGGGAATCTCGCACTTAAAACTGCTCCACATCCGGGCCGTGCGCGCATTGCGGTGTTCGGTAAAGCTTGGGCTGGAGAGCTCCGTTTGCCGAACCGCAGCGGTGTGGGTGGCTACTACGTGGACTGGGTTCTAGCAAAGCTAAGTGACGACGGTAAACTCGAGGATTTCGTAGCCATCGAAGTTCAGTCTATCGATACTACAGGCAATTACCGTAGCGAGCGGGAGACATATCTTAGGGAGCTGGACTTTGAAGGCTCAAGTACCGCCGGATTTAATTGGGAAAATGTCAACAAGAGAATTTTGCCACAATTAATATATAAAGGTAATGTTCTGCAGCGTGAGCGATATTGCAAAAAGGGTTTATTCTTCATATCGCCGACGCCAGTTTATCAAAAAATAAATGAGCGGCTCGGTAAGGGTTTATTGGAATACCACTTGCAAACAGGCTCGATAACTTTTATGTGGTATAACGTTGGCAATGAAGTTGCAGACGGGGAAATCAGGCGATTAAAGAATGAGGGGCATTTCACGACCTCAGTAGTCCAGGTTGCAAATGCCTTTACTTCTCCAACGAACTTACCGCCAGCGAATGTGTATGAGCACGCTATTACATCAGCTCTCTAATTTCCTTTTCTAACCCAAGAGGCTAGTAAGTCGAAGAACTCGGCTTGCTCCTCTTTGGGGACCCTTTTCAATTCGCACTCCCAAATAACCTTAATCCTCCAACCTTCGTTTAGAAGAAGCGTCTCAGCTAATCTATCCCGCTCTTGATTTCGTGATATTTTCTCACTCCAATATTCTATATTTGATTTGGGAGTTCTCGAGATTTTGCAGTCTTGATGTCCGTGCCAAAAACAGCCGTGTATCTGAACAATCGCTTTATACCGTGGGAAAACGATGTCGGGTCTTCCTGGTAAGGTTGAGACGTTTTTACGATACCGGAGCCCGCGCGCAAAAAGCTGCTTTCGAACATGCACCTCTGGCTTTGTGTCGCGGCTACTGATTCGCGCCATGTTTGCACTGCGTTGAGCTTTTGTTATCTTATCCATACAGAAAATTATTTACTTTTTACAACTTCTATATCTGAAAAGCAATAGAACGTACACGTCGTAATCTTGACAATAACACTCGTTTAGATTTAGCTTTATCGGTATCAAGCATACTTATAAGTTATGAAGTATAGTGCAACATCACCACAATAGCAGGTTCGATACGGTTAGCTGGCTGTCGAATGAATATTTTTCGTGATTTTTATCTTGGCATAAGCCCCGAAGACTGGGAGTTTTTCGCTGGAGACTTTCTGAGTTGCATTGGTTATCAGATTCTTCGAGGGCCATCCCGGGGGCCGGATGGTGGACGAGATTTGCTTGTTTATGGAAATGGCAAAACGTTTCTGGTAAGTTGTAAGTACAAGTTGGTCGCGAACAAGGCGGTAGGTACCGAAGACGAGGAGTCGATAGTAGAACGTTTAATGCAAAACGACGCTAACGGCTTCATCGGTTTTTACTCTACATTAATCTCGACACCTCTTGATAATCGGTTCGAAGGTTTGCGCCGCAACGGTATTGAATGTATCGTCTTCGACGGCAATAATATTTCTGATTATCTACCAAATATTCCAAGCTTTATATTGCAGAAATACGGGCTTCCTAATGACGTACGCTTTGTTATGAACGTGAGTCTGCAAGATTATCAGGAGCTGCCTTGTAAATGTTGCGGGAAAGATATTCTTAACGATACTTATATAGCTTGGTCTCTGGCTGCTATCGTGGAAGAAGGAAATGGTTGTGTTAGCTATTTTTATGGATGTAAAGCTTGTCTGCCGTCACTGCCCATGATAATTTGGGTGGAGGTATCTCAGGCATTACACCAGGAGCAATTGATAAACTGGAACAGGTGCGTTAAGGAATACACTGAAGAGCGCTCTGTGAATTCGGAGTTTTATAAAAACAAAAACGACTTTGAAAGTGCGATTCAACAGCGAATGTATCCGTCGAACTGGGGGCGTTGGCTACCTATCTAGTTTTATAACGGTATACGCGTTTGCCAAGGTTCTAGGCAAGCTCCATATTCATTTTGTCGCTACTCTGGGTTAGCACAAGTTGTTTAAGAGAGCAGTAGTGCTGTTGCGACTTCGAGCGACCTTTTGTGCAAAGCCTTAGAATCGCCTTCTAAGAATCGCATAGCTCATGAAATGACGCTTCGGTTCTGTGATAACCTCGCTTCATGTTGAATAACAGGTCGCGCCATCAGGCATTGGAATTTTTCCGCTGATGCTTTTACCCTTCGTTCATAAGATGGTCTACAAGTGCCTCGGTAAGCTTTCAAAATTTAACCTAACCGTAGTTATCGACTTACCGGCTGAGTTGTGCAGCACAACCTCAGCAATTGATATTCAACATTATCCGCATAATGGTAAAAGCGCGGCAAAAGAACCTATCTGCAACGAGGTGATGTAATAACTTACCGGTTTTCGTGGAAAATTTACCATATGCTGCCGTACGGATTTGTTTCACCAATGGTATCGACGTCAGGCCAGGAGGCCTTTACAAGCGGGTCTAGCCAATTGGCCATCAACTGCATCAACTCAAGATGCTCAATCAGTTCAGATGGAGCAGACGGGCTCTTCCTGACTTCATCAATAAAACGGCGCAGCGACCTTGCCCGGTCTAGTTGACTTGCCAATTTTTCAAATGTCATGAGCTTCGCGAGCTGTTTGTCCTTGTTTGCTTTGGCCTTCTCCCAGGCTTTTGCGTTTTTCTTCCTTTCCAGTTCTCGTTCTGCCCGTACTTCAATTTCGACTTTTCGACGGAGCGCTGCTTCTTCGAGTGATTGAAGCACTCTGCGAGTTTTGTCTTCTATTGTCCCTTTGGGCGAGTCTCCAATTTTATACCTCTCGTAGTAGCTAGATGCATCTAGAATGGCCACCTCAAGCTTTCCCGTCGGGATATAACGATACTCGGGAGGCTGGAATGTCCACGAAAGCGATGTTGCACGATGTGGCTTTTGCGTCGGCTTAGCCTCAGAGGGCGGAATGAGCTCTTGTGTAATTTTCTCTCGAATTCGCAAAAAGAATTCTTGCCCATGTAAGCTGAATCCGTTGCGCTTTACGCTGGTATTGCGTCTAACGCCGCGCCGAAGCGGGGGTGGAGCAGGCTGTGAGTTATCAAATTTTCCGTCAAGATTTTCCAGGGCGCGCGCGAATATGTCGATAATCATAAACGTACGCTCTTTCAAACTTTCAGACACAGAAATGTCAGCCCAAGTCACTCCGTGAATGCTGTACGCCCCCTCTTGAATCTTAACGGTTTTCATCGCTTTTAATATAAGCTTTGTTTGCCGATGAAGTTCGTGCGGATAGGGGGCTTGAAACTGAAGTGTCTGGTTTTCTAAGACGGGCGCTGGGGATAAGACACGGGCTTCAGCCACACGGCTGTCTAAGAATTCGTCAGTTGTCGGTTTATATTTTTTATGTACGTATGTGGTTTGACCGGAAGTGCTATGTAACGTCGGCTTTCGTTTTTCTTGGCCAGCAGCTAACTTCGCCCAGTAACCGCGCGGCGGAATAGGAATATTTAAAGATACGCAGATTTTCCGCAGCCCTACATCTGAAATTTCATATGCTTTAGCTAAGCGGCTTACTGGGATTTCCCATACCTCATCAAAAAGCTTCTGGCGCTCGAAAATTATCGTGGTCCATGCCATAGATTATCTCCAAAGTTAATTCGATAAAATGAGTTGCAACTATGATACCCGGCCGGTTTGTTGAAGGAAACAGGTGTTTGCGCTGCGGGTTTCACCATTATCTTTATAATGGTGAAATCTCTCTGTTTCTTCGTTCAGCTTATTGAGCAGCTTCTACAATTGGACGTGCGACGTTTCACTTTTACTTAACATCGTTACGGTTGTGGGCGTGATGCTGTCCCATGAGTTACTATATAGGCTAGCTTATTAAGGATTTCGTTGGCATAGAAGGGAAGCATTCGATTTCGCGCCAAAAGCTGTGATAGCATACGCTTATTTCCCCTTCGTACTTCGTGCATTAAATATGGAGGTTGACTTGGCGTATATTCCTGAAGACTTCCCCCATCCCACCCCAGGCGTGGTCGGCGGAGCGCAGCCAAAGTTCGTTGTGGTATTGACGCGGCTTGGTATTTATAAAGAAGACTGCGATAGCAGGGCAGAGCGATACGACGTGTGTGAAGACATGTCACAGCAACTCATGAAATACTGCGCTCGTAAACGGGTGGAATACCCCAGTTGGTCTGAAGAGTCCACGCAACTGAAGACCCTTGCCGCCTTTTCCAAAAAAATTAAGGCCGGGGAGTGGGAATTTTCCAAGCCTGAACAAGAGTGGATTGAACATCGTCTGCGTACCCTGCGAGCCGATGAATTTCAGCGCTGAAATTTGGAGCGTTCGATGACCAAAGCTGAGGCTATAAGACGCTATGTAGTGGCGAGTCCCGCCGACGTGTTCCTGCGAACTGAGTTTGCGAGCTTTGGTAGTGAAAGGCAAGTGTCTCGTGCGCTCCACACCCTACTGGATGTCGGGCTGCTCGTACGCCTTGGCGTCGGAGTCTACGCTAGGGCCAAACTTAGCTCGCTGAGCGGTAAGCCCATACCTGTACGTCCCCTCACGGTTCTAGCACCTGAGGTTCTTGAGAAGCTTGGGCTATTGGTCTTTCCCAGCCAAGCTGTCCGAGAATACAACGAAGGCCGCAGCACACAAATCCCGCGTGACAACGTTATTAACACCGGAACCCGTCGCGTCTGTAGGCGGCTTAGCTTCGGCAAGCAAATAATTAGATACGAGAGAACTGCCATTATGCAGAACGATTCGCGCACTTCAGCAGTGACGATGGCTGACCTGACTCAACTTGCGGTGAACGGTACTCTCGATGAATATCTTACGAAGCACGGGGTGCCGGACTTCGAGGACGGTAAGCCCAACAGCGAGCCTCAGAAATTCGGAGAGCGTAAGCCTTTCGACCGCAGCACTTTCGATTACGAAGCATACTGCGCGGAGATTGAGCAACAACTTAAATCGGAAGACACTCCGTAATCTGGGTAAATTTTTGCCCGTTATGTGACTTAATGGGTAATATCTTGCACAAAAAGTCAAACACTCCGCGCCAAGTCAATGATGCATTGAAAGCGCTCGGCATCAACATACGCACCGCCAGGGTCCGGCGCCGCTTGACACAGGACGAGCTTTCGATGAAGTGCGACATAACACGCAGAACGGTATATGCAATAGAAAAAGGGGCCCAGGGCCCCTCGATAGGTAGTGTGCTGTCTGTACTGTGGGCGCTAGGATTGCTCGACAGCGTCAAGGCGCTAGCTGACCCGGACTCCGATGAGCATGGCAAAATATTAGAAGCCGCAACTCGGCCGGAACGTGTGCGAGCTTATAAAGTGCTCGACAACGACTTTTAGCTGGAATTTCAGCGCTGAAATTTCACGGTAAGACGCGGACAGGCTTGAGCCTCATTTTGTACTGACCATACGCTTTGTCGACGGTCATGATGCGTAGCTCTTGAGCTAGAGCAGCGGCGCCAGTAGCACCCCGTGCTTCGTACTCAACCTTCTCTTCGTCGTAGGCGCGTACAACGGTGCGCATCAGCTTTATTACTTCTGTAAAGCCGTCATGCGCGTTCGCCGACTTGATGCACCGGACAAGCTCTTTCAAAAATAAGTCTTCAGCTTCAACCTGCTATTGGCGATTCCAAACGTGCAACCCTGAAACTTTGTCAATTTCCATATGTATCCCTGTGGCAATACTGAAGTATACAGCACAAGAGCCCCATGGCGGGGCTTTCCGGACTTTTGATTACTCAGCGTGCAGCGCAGGTGCGACAGCTTTGTAGTGCGCTTGGATATCGTTCAGGTCCAAGTCCATGTTGTGAATTGCCGCTACGATAACCTGCTCTGTCGCTCGGCCCGCTTGCAAGCGGTAGAGCTTCTTGAGCAGCATGTCTAGGGTAGCTTCGTCGTTGTTGCAGCAGTAGGTGTAACGTGCTCGAACGAGTCGGTCCCAAGCTGCTTGCCATGACGGTTTTGCTGACGTAGGGTCGTCAAACTCGAAGTCCACGGCATCGCGCTCTGGCATAGTTTCAATGTATGTGCCACGGGTTGGCTTGGTAAGCGTTTCCTCGCGGGCTTCGCCCTTTGCCTCCGCAGGCATGGCGCATACTTGCGGGGGCTCTACCTTCGGAGCCTCAGCCTTAAGCGTGTCTCCGTCTACATCTTCATTTATATGCTTCGAAGGGGCTTCGGAGGGGGCGGCAAGAGCTTTCGATGAGGCTACAGAAGCGTTAGCCACCACTAGCTCCGCGACTGCGCCATTGAACGGGTTGAGGTGGAGGGCCTTCGCATACTTGGCGTGAAACTCCTTGAGCATCGTGCACTCTGCAAGACCTTCAAACTCGCGCTGGGCTTTGATGACGTTCTTGTCATTTTCCTTCAGTTCGCCAAGGCTGATGCCTGCCGATTCGACGACCCAGACCATCTCAGCATTGCGGTCGTAAGCTGCAAAGCCCAGCGTTACCAATGCAGCCATCGCCGTTTCGACTTGCGCCAGAGTCATTTTTGTGTCTTGCACAGCGTAAGCCAATGGTAGGCTGTACACCCCAAGGTAGGTCGCGTGGTGGCAGCTCATCAGGTACAACGCCAGAGTCATTGCTTCCGGACCGCTTGCCAGAACTTGTTTAGTGAGCTTCCGATTCCAAAAGTCACCAGGAATCATCGTATAGTTTTTGTTAGCCATTTCATTTCTCCAATAGTTTAGTTGGCGGACGCTGCGTCGCGCCTCGTCCGATTACTCGTGTAGAACAGAAATGGCCCTGTTTTTATCCGTCGACTGTTAGGTCGGGTGAAACAATTGCGGCGCTGAAGTCGAGCATCTGCTCCAATTTGGACATAAAAGAAACAGCGGATTTTTCTACAGCCAGAATTTAGCAGGTTCTTGCGTACTGAATCGTAAGTTTCAGCGCTGAAATTGCGGCGCGTGCGGAGACGCATGCACCTCCGCCTCGGGGATAGGTGACGAGAGGACCTCATTCTTATTGTTGACGTTCATCATCTCGCTTGTCGCCTCAATAAGAGAAATTTCAGCGCTGAAATTGAGCCGCGAGCGGTAACGCTTGCGTTCTTGGCCTCGACAAATAAATGGACAGTATTCGTAAGCTCTGGCGCTCAGACTCGTTCCGTTTCACCATGGCGCGACAAGAAGACGAATTTCAGCGCTGAAATCTACACGGGTTTTAGAAGGTGTTCTGTTTCGGAGGCCGGAGCTGTCAAGCGGCTATATGCCGCAGGAATCAAAATCGGCTAAAAAGGCTTTATGCTTCAGATGAAATTTAGCGAGATGTTGCGTCCCGAAGCGTAAATTTCAGCGCTGAAATTGCGCTGCGCGTACAGGCGCTTGTAATCTCCTGCTGAGGAATAGGCGGTGAGAGGTCGTCAATCTTAGTGTTGACGTTCATCGTTTTGCTTGACGCCTCAATATGAAAATTTCAGCGCTGAAATTGAGACGTGAGCGGTGCGGCTTGCGTTCGTCGCCTCAACAAATAGTTGGACAGCATTCGTAAGCTCTGGCGCTCACGTGTGTCACATTTCACTCTGGCGCAACAAGAAGACAAATTTCAGCGCTGAAATTTCGACGGGTTTTAGAACGTGTTGTGTTTCGGAGCCAGGAACTGTCAAGTGACTATGTGTTGCAGGAATCAAAATCGGCTAAAAAAGCTTTATGCTCCCGACGAGGTTCAGTCGGGTGTTGCGTACCGAAGCGCAAATTTCAGCGCTGAAATTGCGCCAAGCGCGGAGGCACTTGTACTCTCTTTCGAGAAATAGGTGAGAGAAAGTCATCATTCTTAGTGTTGACGTTCATCGTCTTGCTTGTCGCCTCAAAAGGAAAGTTTCAGCGCTGAAATTGAGATGTGAACGGTGACGCTTCATTCGTCGTCTCTATAGATAATTGGACAGCATTCGTAAGCTCTGGCGCTCATCTTTGTCACGTTTCACTGTGGCGCAGCAAAGGGGTGAGTTTCAGCGCTGAAATCTCGACGGGTTTTAGAACGTGTTGTGTTTCGCAAGCAGAAACTGACAAATGGCTATGTGCCGCAGGAATCAAAATCGGCTAAAAAAGGCTTTATGCTCCAAACGACGCTCAGTGGGGTGTTGCGTACCAAAGCGCAAATTTCAGCGCTGAAATTGCGATGCGCGCGCAGACGCATGCACCTCAGTCTGAGAAATGGTTGACGAGCGAACATATTAGAAGAAACGAACGCTCTTCGTAAATTAGGAGAAAAATGAGATTTCAGCGCTGAAATTTGAGAATCACGGACGTGGCGTTCCATCGGTATGTTGCACGGTAGCAGTCGTCGAGCAAGCGGCATTTTTCTTGCTGGCCCGGACGGTTAGTGGACTCCTAACAGCTGGGGCTGGAGACATAGTACTCAAACAGCAGGCCGGAGAGGCCTCATAATTCGTTCGGAATTTCAGCGCTGAAATCGCCCATCAAGGAGACAAGACGCTGCCTACTACGCCTATATCGTGGGGATACCGGACAAGGCAATCTTCGACGAATGCGAGCAACATCTTAGCCAACAGTAAGTTTGTCGCAAGCGTGTTATGCACAGGGGTACGTTCAAGATGTTGCCCAGTTCACGCAGGGGCGGCTGGCATAGACCAACGCGTCAAACCTGCGACGATTTGTCGGACAAGAAGTCTACTTTGACGGTGAAAAAAATGCGCCCCGTTACGGGGCGCCATCAATAAGCTATGAGGTGGTTAAATCGGCCTCAGTTTTTTGAATTTCCGTTTGAGTGACCGGCTTGCTAATCTTTGCCGCTTCAAAGGCGATGATGAGCAGTGTGCCGGTGGGTTTGCCTTCCCGCGAAAGATAGAAATCCGCCTTTAACTTCCCGGTTACCTTAACGAAGTCCCCCTTTGTTAGTTTCGGGTCATCGTCCTTCATAATTCGTATCGTGTACCATGTTGGGAACTTGTCTTCCCCTCGTTGACTCTCACACGCACGAAATTCGTAATATCCTCTTTGCGTTGTCTTGCTTACTTTACGTTCCGGTTGCGTTGCTACGTTCGCAAATGCTTGCATGTTTTGTCCTTTTCTAGAAAAGAAGCAACTTTTTGCCGCTCCTGTTTCGTATAGCAACATTTTATACATCGCTGTACGTGCAGCGATATCGGCTACGATAAGAAATCTGAAGGCGTGACTGGCATTGACCAAGCGGGCAGAGCTGGAGGTCGGAGATAAGGAAGATAGTTATCCTCGAACCATCCAGTTGGCAGGCTTTTTATTGGGTCACTCCCCTGGTAGTTGGGAAGCCATGTTGGTGCAAGTTGAATCACAACATGTCCAACGCAGACATCAATTTGTTCGGTGCCATTTTCGGTGTAGGCACCTCGCCACAATGCATACGTGTCAGTCCCTTCGTTTGTCAGCCGAGTCTGGCGGTTGTCCTCAGTTAGGATTCGCTGCTTCGACGTGGCGACTTCTCTCTGAAGAAGTGAACGAAGTCTTGCCAGTAATGCAGGCTCGAGTACTAAAACGACGATTTGAGCAAGTCTGTGATGGCTTTGCCGAGACTTCGCTGCACCTTGAAGTTTCGGGATTTCTGTGCCTAGTGCATGCACGAGCGCTAGCAAACGCGCCAGCCTGGTCTCGCTGCGTTTTGTTGCGTCGATTTCAAACCATACCAAGCCACGGTCCTCAAACGCTAACGCATCCGGACGGAGATGAATTGTTTTCGGCACCGCGTCGGCATCGATATTTGTAACCTTGGGGTGTGCCTTCAACTTTAATAGCCCTTGCACGACGTTGCTTATCTCTGTCGTGGCAGAATTCAATTCACGCATGACTTCAGACTCGGTAAGTGCATGAATACCTCTAGCTTCGCACGCGAGAACCGTGAAGTTGGCCCAAAGGAGATGCTCAGGGTTTGTGAGATTTGCAGCCGCGCGAATGCTCGACTTGGCTACAACGCTGCCTTGGGACAATTCCTCAAGCCGCCTCGCTCCTGCTGCGGTGAGCGCGTAGATGGTATGGTGCCGCCTGGTGCGATATTTCAGCGCATAGCCAGCTTTTAGAAGCCCTCGTATAGCCAAACGCGCCGCGTGGCGCGCTGCCGTGAATGGTCTTTCAGAAAAACAATCGATTGCGATGTCTATGGCGCGCACGTAGCGAAAGCGATTCAGGCACACTAGGGCGCGAAGCATAATTTTTTGCTTGAGGATGGACGCGTGGACGACTTTCGTCAGCCCTCGCTCGACGTGTTGCGGATGGGCTGGCCGCGTGGATTTGGTCTTCGATGACGTTGTGCGCCGTCCAGGTAGAATGTGCTTCATAGGTACTTTCAAAAATAAATGCTTGCGAAGGGGGCCGTCGACCGCTTGCGAACCTTTGCGCGAATCGTTTGGCTCCTTCGTATAGATACCGTGCTACGTCAATGCAATAATCTGAACCGCTCGCGCAAAAGCAGCTGTTGGTGTGTCCAAGGGGGCGATGCACGGCCGGACGCGGGCAGGGGGCAACTGTCCTTTCCCCTTGTCCTGCCTTGCGCGCTTGGGGCGCGCATCATCTGAGTAATCATCGCGACGTTCATCTATGCGAATGTTCATCCGGGCAGGCTTCGCCTGCGCGAAACCCCGCCGCCGGACCCCTACCGTACCTGTGAGGCCACCCTGTTCACATGGCCCGTCGGCATGCAGACGTGAACCAGCGTGCGTGCACACCTGGCTTCCCCAATTTGCGAGCAGCTGTACCGTCGTCGCAACTTGGGGGCCCGCGCCAGAACGCCTCCGGCCATCCTCCGTGCGCTCACGCGCTTGTCCGGCGGCGGGGTTTCGCCCCGCCTCAGCCCGCCACGTTCGCGAGCAGCTGCTCTCCCGATAACGCTCTGCCCGTTCCGCTGCGACCCGTGCGCGCCCAACGGTCCGTCAATGGCGACGGCTGGACGCCGTCCCGACCGCCGCTGGTTAGTCGATGGTTGTCGCGTGGCGCCCTCAGGCCCGACGCGCAACGAAGCTGTCCTAACCGATGGTGAGAGCGTCGTCACCGCGCTTCGAGAGGCGGGCGCTAGTGGCTACTGCCAATCTTCTGCGCTGACGGCGCGGCGAGGCCATGCCGATTGCTATACAAGTTTTAACCTCGGAGAAAACGATGTACGCGAAAATTGAAAATGATAGATGGCGCTTGACGCGAACCAGCGTGGATGAAGTTCGATACCGAGCGTTACGAGAAGAGGAAGAAGTCGTACACAGAAAACGAGTGTACAAAAGCGCAGGGACGCTTCCGATAGGGGCGGAAGAGGTGACGCAGGCAATGCAGGAGGAGTACAACTATACCAGCGAAGAGTTGGAATATCTCGAGCGCCGGATTTTCGTGCCTGCACGCGCCGCGAGAAAAGAAAGGGAGCGGTTGGCTCAAGAGCACGAGCGTGACCCAAGCTGGCGGCTAGCGGATGCTCTAAGTTTGCTCTCTGATGCGGTAGCGGTCTGTCGCGAGCATGGCGTTGGCTGCGATGCAGAGAAAATAAAAACAATTAGAGCCGAACTCAGCATTTTACCAGAATTGGATTCGACTGCTACGACCTCAGATGCAGCAGGGCGAATAATACAGCTGATGTCGAACGCCGTATCCGAAATTGGACTTGCAGCAAATTTGGCACGGGAAATGGGACTCCCCGGCTCACCAAACGGTGTGCGTGCTGCTATAGGAAAACAATGGCAGGAACTGTCCAAAGCGCAAGCAGCGCTACTACCTTTTTTGCAGAAGGCAGGTTACGTCAAAAAAAGAGGTGCAAAATCACCGGTCTAAATGGCGAAAAGACGTAGAACCTGGCAATCCAGTCGATGATGCGTTCCAGCTCTGCGTGCGGCCATAGAGCAAGGCATTTAACGCTCCTCGGCGTAGACCAAGCTGAGGCATGGCACAGGCATCGACCTGTGCCAAGTCCTGTATTACTGGGGACCATAGAGCTAGGGGTATCAGGAACAGGTCTTCAAACTGAGTCACGCCGTGGCATTCGTGTTAGCCAGAGGTTCGCGAGTTTATGGAATATAGCAAATTTTCAGCGCTGAAATTCGCCAAACAATTTCTACCGGACCGGTCAGGGACGCTCCGCCAGCGGCATGCTTGGAAAAGCACGTACTATCGGGGGCGCTCCGCCAGCGGCAGGCTTGGAAAAGCACGTACTATCGGGGACGCTCCGCCAGCGGCAGGTTTGAAAAAGCACGTACTATTAGGGACGCTCCGCCAGCGGCAGGTGCAGGCCCTGCACCACTTCGTGGTTCGTACCCCACGATACGAGCGACTGTTTCGTAATAGCCCAACAAGGGGACACGGGGCGGCCCCTCTTATCGTTCCAAGTGTTCTTTGGTGTGTCAGAACGGTGTGACAAAATCATTTGAAGGTGGTAAGATAAGTAACTGAAAAATAAGGGAAATTAGGTTCGTGAGTTCGAATCTCACCGCTTCCGCCAGCGATACACCATAAGCCGTTGATTTTAATGAAATAATTGGACTTCAACTGGTTTTGACTATCAATCCGACTATCAAACAGCGGATCATGTTGTTCACGAGCACGCCGCGATTGGCTGCGTCAGCGGAGTATCGCAGCATGTATCGTGCGATACGGCGTGGAGTCGCGTAAAAAGCTTCGCCGATGGCGCTGGGTCGTTTAGCGCACGTTAGGATGGGCTACGCCGGTTTCGCAGATTACGCATTCGGCACAAGCGGCGAGCAAACATTCATCAGGCGTTTCTCTCGCTCGCGTGCTCGTTCATCTGTTGGCGGTACGGCGAGAGGTTTTGTTGGGCGTTCTTAGCCCTGGCGTGTATCCGGGCACGCTAATGCGTATTGGCGTACAGGCGCAACGCTTTCGACATGATCGCCTCGTCTTGGCGAGCTGACCGGTTGCAACACGTGCTACCAATTGATGAGCGTTGCATGCGATAGCTTTTGTGAGAATTTCGAAATTCCGCCAAAACGAATTAATCGGATTTTGTAGTTTATTGACGAGTACATTTGGCCTCGGCAGGGATGCTGGCGCCCTATGGGCGTTAAGACGTTCGTTCTGCTTGTGGACTTGACTCTGTCCGGTTGACTTGCCGGAGCGCAGCCACGCGGTAGTATGCTCCTTGTAGGCCAGCTCACTCAGGACAAAGTGGCTCTGTTTCAAAGTTCGCCGTTACTGGAACCAACCTGCGCTCTTTGTACGAGCAACGCGATCCTAAACCTTACCGATCATCGGGAGAGCCACCGAATCTTTCGTCGCTTCCGGACGAATCCAGTGGTGATAACTACACTTTGTGTAGTGAGGGTGCGTATCGCTGAAAGCTGATGACATGCTCGAAAAGTCCATAAGACCTGAATAATTTTCAAGTATTTATCCTGGATTTCCCCTCCGGTTGTAGTGTCTGTGGAACTATTTTGATGTAGTATTTGCATACAGGCAATGGCCGACCTTCGTTCGCAAGGTTCAGCTTAGCTGGCAGCCCAAGGCTTTTTTGAGGCTGGTCAACCTTATACGACAAAAATAGATGTCTACTTTCTCTCAAAAACTCAACCTGGCAAATTTTACTTGCACGTTCGGTGATAAGTTCTTACTCCTCGACATGTTCGATCAGGTAGTATTGCCAGCATTTCAGGGTAAGCTTACTCGGACGTACGGTAACGCAAGTTATTTTCTTCACGGTGTGAAGTTGATTAAGTACGGTGATGAAGAGCTTGTTATAGCTGGTCGGTTAATAAAAGACACAACTGTCGAACGTGACCAATTTATTGATGCAGGTAGCCTCGTCAAGGATAGGCAAGTTCTAAAAAGTTCCCCTTCCAGTTTCTTCGCACTTATTTTATCTAACCATAAGCTTTTATACGTTCGCGAAAATGTAGGGGCCCCTCCGATAAGCGCATTCGAGGCCACTATTGCAAAGTTTTTAAATGATTGTTATAAGGTTTGGCTGAGAAGCATTTATGACACGACTAACGAGAATGGTAGGAAAGTAACGTGGTCCCAGCTTTACGCATTATATCCGCCTCCAAATCTTGATGTTCTGCCCATGGGGACGGAAGAGTCCGTTGCCGCTTATGTCGAAAAATTCAGGACGATTAACTTAGTTGAGGTTAAGTTATCTGAAACGAATCATGAGCTCGACAATAACAAGCTCTTCGCTGACATTCGGAAAGTCAAGGAGAACGTGGGAGCATCCAATGTCGCCTTGCGTTCGCAAAAGAGCGGGGATGTCGGCTTAGACAAAGGCGGAATCACAAAGCTCATCGCTGAGCAGGCGGAGGGCGGAAATGCTAGGATAACGATTCGAGGGAAAAGCTTAGCTGGGGATAAGATGACGGCACAAAATGAAAGCTTTAATATCGCGTTGCCAATTCAAACTGTGCCTGAGGAAACCATTCCGGCCACTACGCTGGTGAGGGCAGCGTTGACTGCTCAGGTCAAGCAGGGATTCATCCGTGTTGCAAAGGCACCCGCTGCTGCAATTACTAAGATTAAAAGATTAATTGAAGAGAGGTCGTGGAGCTAATGATCCCTACAGGTATTGATCTGTTGGAAGAAAAGAGCCTGTGGCAAATTTACAGGAAGTGTATAGCTTTGCTTCCTGCATCAAAATTTAACTGGGGAACTACAAGTCTGTTGATGCTGGTTCTTATTTTTGATTCTGCTTTCTTTCCAACGCAGTATGCGGCCCGTTTAGGAAATCTTCGATCATTGGTTGAATTAGGTCTTGGCTTTGGGACTACAATACTAGGTTTTTTGATCGCTGGGTTTACCATATTTGCAACGTTATCTAAACCGGAAATGTTCAGGCGCATGTATGACACGCATCATGACCCATCGGGCTTGAACTACCTTAAGGTCAATTTCTTTGCATTTGTGGAGATTTTTGTAGTATATATATTTTTTTTGGTAATTTGTCTTTTGATTAAGTTGCTTTGTGGAGGCGGTGGCCTGGTTTCTTCGATAGTGCATTTCACTGAGGCTCACCCGGTGAGAGGGTATTCGCTGAGCAAAGCATGGTTGGTGAACGCGACTTTTGTTTGCATTGGCGGACTTTCGTACTACAGCTTGGTCGCGTTGAAATCCTTTGTTTTCAATACTTATCATGCAGTGGTGACTTCTGTGGTTTGGTCGTTTGTTAGCGAGGACCAAGCGAACGGCCTTGAGAAGTAGGTGGGTATTCCGGCCTAACGTGACCGCTCATTCCGGCCTATCCTGACCGATCATTCCGGTCCATCGTGACTGCCGATTCGGGCCGAGCGTGACCGATTTTCGCCCCTGACCGGAATCACCGGTCACGATGCCGGAATACGCAGTAGGGGCAAAGCCTACTGCCATTCATCTGCATTGAATATGGCACGATACGTCGGCTACAGTCAGCGCTGTTCGCTAGAGCATATTGAGCTACAACATTTCAGATATATATTCTTGAAATAAGACCAGGGAACTCTGCCAGACACCGACGCTGACGGCTTCCGAAAGAAGACTCAACCTCATTAAGCGAGGGCATACTTCCGCAGCCTGCTGTCGATCCATTGGCAGAAGTCATTACCTTGTTAAAGCCGCGTGCCGTGTTTTCGAAGGTGATCGGCGGTGCAGGCGCCTGGGCTGTTCGCTACGCTGAGTTCGGAGAACCTAGTTTCTGCACGATGCTGGATGGCGAATGCATTCTCGCGGTTGAGGGGCACGAACCGGCTCTGCTGAAAGCTGGCGATTTTGTCCTGTTGCCTGCGACACCAGGCTTTACGCTATCCAGCACCACGGACGCGGTGCCGGTACAGATGGATCCGGCATCCGCGCAAGAAACGGAGGGAGAAATCCGCCATGGAAGGCAGGACGGGCCGGCTGAAACCCGCATGCTCGGCGGGTATTTCGCCTTCGATTCGCCGGACGCCTCTTTGCTGGTCTCGCTGCTTCCGACGCTGTTGCACATCCGGGGCGTCGCGCGGCTCGAGTTATTGGTGCAGATGGTCAGGGATGAATCGCTTGAGCGGCGGTCGGGCCGTGAACTGATCCTTGGAAGACTCGTCGAGATCATGCTGGTCGAGGCGTTGCGGTCGGCCAGTCTTGGCACGACATCGGGTCTGCTCCGAGGCCTCGCAGACGTACGCCTGGGCGCCGCAATTCGGCACATGCACGAGGGCCCCGCCTCTCCCTGGACGGTGAGTAAATTGGCGGAGAACGCCGCATTGTCGAGATCGGCATTTTTCGCACGCTTCTCTCGAGTAGTCGGCCTGGCGCCAATGGAGTATCTGCTGACTTGGCGTATGGCGCTTGCGAAGAATTTGCTTAGTCAGAACAAGTTCACCTTGGTCGAAATTGCCGAGAGAATAGGATATGGCTCTGCAAGCAGCTTCAGCACTGCATTCAGTCGTCACGTCGGTCGTCCGCCGAGTACTTATCTGCATGGCAGTACATAGAAGCGCTGAGACGGCACTTAAAGTAACAAGTATTCGATGTTCAGTGGGCTCTATCCGCCATAAGCGTGGTATTGCGGCAAATACTCGAGCACACAATATTTGCGCCACGTCTCGCGTAACGTAAATCCTTTCAATTCGCTAAGCCATGTGTCATTCGGCAGATACAGGTAGATCAGGATAACCTTGCGCGGTTTGGCAGCCAAAGATGCGGATAAATTACTCAGCACACGGTCCAGCACCGGTTTCGTAAATGGATTGAAAAAATACAGCACCAGATCGTCAGCCGGCAATTGGAAGTGCGTCGCGTCGGCGTGCACGGCTTTTACCTGAGTCGCCGCGTTGCGCGGATAACGCACGATATTCTGCTCAGCCTTCCGGTGGAGTTCCTCGCTGAATTCCACGCCGATGACCTGCTTGAACGGCAGCTCGCCCGCAATCAGCAGCGTACGGCCCCTGCCCGAACCGAAGTCGACGAAGGAAAAGGTGCGGTAATCGATGTCCAGACGCCGCAGTAGACGCTTCAGCGAATAGACGGGGGAGGGCTGGTAGCGTTCGCCGTGGGCCTTGTTGTCGCTGGCGATGTCGAGTTCGCGGAGTTCGGCGAAGGTGTCCGTATCGGTGCCGTAGCGTTTGTCGAACGATAGTGCTGCGTATTTTTCCATGAGCTGGAGCGGCGAAAAACGCCACCAGTGCATGCGCATCGGACCCGGCATAGACACCTCAAATGACTGACGGAAACTCGTCCATTCCATGCTCGGCCAAGGCCCCATAAAAGTCAATGCTCTTATGAAACTGATCGTGGTACAGGAAAATAACTGTATTATTTGAACGTCAGCATGATGCCAATCGTTTCGTTCGATAGCATTGCGCGCCGGTTTTTTCACATTCATGCTTTAATCCCGCGACAATTTCCGCGGGGGAAAATAAGAAGATGTCGACCGAAACCAAGTTCGCCAGTAACGTCCAGGACCTCAGCAATTCCACCGGCGTCGACGCCGGCTTCCAGTTCGAGTTTTATTGCGAGCGCTGCCACGACCGGTGGCGCACCGCGTTCAAACCCTATCGCAGTGCCCAGGCCGGCGGCTGGTTGCAGAAAGGCGCCAGCCTGTTCGGCGGCATCCTCGGCAATGCGGGGTTGGTGTTGAACAGCATGGCGGAAGCCGGCTGGCACAGTGCGCGCGATACGGCGTTCAAGGAGGCGGTCGAGGAGGGCAAGCGCCATTTCAATCGCTGCGGGAATTGCCACGATTACGTGTGCGCGCAGTGCTTCGATGGCGCCAATGGCTTGTGCTTCGATTGCGCGCCGAATGTCCAGGTGGCGATCACGCGATCGCGCGCGCAGGGCGAGGTCTATAGCGCGTCGCAGCGGGCGAACGACGAAGGGCAGAGCCGCGGACAGAGGCACGATGTGCGCAAGGAGATGCAGCTCGTTTGTCCGCAATGCCGGACGGAGACGCATGGCGCCAAGTTTTGCCCGGAGTGCGGGTTCAAGATGGCGCAGCAGGTGCAGTGCCAGGCGTGTCCGACCATGTTGGAGCCGGGGACCAAGTTTTGCACGGAGTGTGGGCATCGGCAGGCGTGAGCGCCGGCGATGTGTTGACGGGGATGGTGGGCACGGGGTGCCCACCCTACGAAGCGGCGGAATTCAGGCGTTGGTTGCGTGGGCTATGGGTGGCAGCCGGTCGAACCAAGGCTGCGCCTTTTCCAGCTGGTGCGCCAGCTGCAGCAGCTTGTCTTCGCTGCCGAACGGGCCGACGAACTGCACGCCCAGCGGCAGGCCGTCCGGCGTCCAGTAGAGCGGCACGCTCATCGACGGCGTGCCCGTCAGGTTCGACAGCTGGGTGAACGGCACCGCCCGCAGATTATCGGTGGCGATGCGGTCGACCGTCTTGTCCAGCAGGCCCAGACGCGCCAGCACGCCCAAGATGCCCGTGCCCTGCAGGAAGCCCAGCATGCCCTGTTCGAACGACGACGGGTCGCCCGTGCCGTGCTTGACGGGCGGGGCGGCCAGCGTCGGTGTCAGGAAGACGTCGTAGCGCTGGTGGAAGGCGCCCAGCGCGCGGGAGAAGTCGTTCCAGCGATTGAGTTCCGTCGTCAGCCGGCGCGCCGACACGTGCTCGCCCAGCGTCGCCAGGATGCGGTTCATCAGTTCCAGGTCGCTTTCCTTCGCGCCCAGCGCCTTTGCCCGCTCCACCGCGGCCGGGATCTGGCCGAAGTACAGGTGCAGGTAGCTGCGCGCCAGCGCGGCGCCGTCGATCTGCGGCGCGGCTTCCTCGACCTCGTGTCCCAGCTTGGCCAGCAGCGCCGCGGCATGGCGCACTGCCGCCACGGCCTCGGGGTGCACGTCCGTGCCGATCGGCGACGCGCTGGAAAAGCCGATGTGTAGCCGGCCCGGGTCGCGCCGCATCAGGTCCGCGTACGGGGCGGATGGCGGCGCGATGACGAACGGGTCGCCCACTTCCGCGCCCTGCAGCACGTCCAGCGCCAGCGCCGTGTCGCGTACGCTGCGCGACAGCACGCCTTCGCTGGATGCGCCGAACCACACTTCGCCGATGCCGGGCCCTGACGAGACGCGCCCGCGCGATGGCCGCAGTCCGAACAGGCCGCAGCAGGCGGCCGGGATGCGGATCGAGCCGCCGCCGTCGTTCCCCGCGGCCATCGGCACGATGCCCGCCGCCACGGCCGCCGCCGCGCCGCCGCTCGATCCGCCCGGTGTGCGCGACAGGTCCCACGGGTTGTTGGTGCGGCCGTGCAGCACGGGGTCCGTGACGGCGCGGATCGCGAATTCGGGCAGGTTCGTCTTGCCGAAGATGACGAGGCCCGCGTCCAGGTAGCGCCGCACCACGTGGGCGTGCTGCGTCGGGACGTAGCCCTGCATGGCGCGGCTGGCGTAGGTCGTGGGCACGCCGGCGTAGTCCTGTACGCCGTCCTTGATCAGGAAGGGGACGCCGGCCAACGGGCCTGCCGGCGCTGCCGCGGCGCGTTGGCGCGCCTCGTCTTCCATCAGGCGGATCACGGCGTTGACGTCGCCGTGGACGCGCCGTTGCTGCGCCAGCGCCAGGTCCAGCAGTTCGCCGCTCGTGACGTCGCCGCGTGCGACCAGTTGGGCGAGCGACGTGGCGTCGTGGCGCAGGTATTCCTGGTGATTCATGTGTCTCGGCCTGTTCTTGTCCTTGTTTGGCCGGCATCTTGGCACAGCGGCACTGCCGCGGCAAGGCCGGGCATGCTACGATCCTTACAGTAGCGTTCCGTATCGAAGTCCGAGGTCCCATGTCCGAAGTCAACCAACTGCTCGTCACGATCAAGCGCCAGCTGAAATTGCAGGGCAAGACCTACCGCGACGTGGCCGCGACCTTGCGTCTCTCCGAGGCCAGCGTCAAGCGCCTGCTGACGTCGGACACGCTGGGCGTCGACCGCCTGGTCCAGGTCAGCAATATGCTCGGCTTCACGCTCGCCGAGCTGGCGCAGGAGGCGGCGGTGACGGAATCGCGCCTGCGCACGCTCACGCCCGACCAGGAAAAGGAACTCGTCTCGGACACCAAGCTGATGGTCGTCGCCGTATGCGCGCTGAACCACTGGACGCTGGCCGACATGGTCGCCGTCTACCAGCTCACCGAGGCCGAAGCCCTGCAGAAGCTGCTGCACCTGGACCGCCTGCACCTGATCGCCCTCATGTCCGGCAACCGCATCCGCCTGAACGTGGCGCGCGATTTCGACTGGCTGCCGGACGGACCGATCCGCCAGTACTTCCGCACCGAGGGCCTCGACGATTTCCTCGGGAGCCGTTTCGAACGCCAGGACGAGACGCTGACCTTTACGCATGCGATGCTGACGGAGAGCGCGCTGGCAAGGATGCAGGCGGAGCTGCGCCAGTTGCGGTCGCGGTTCGCGGAGCTGCATGAGGAGAGCCTGGCGTCGCCGTTGCCGAAGCGGCGGGGGAGTGGCTTGCTGCTGGCGCTGAGGGAGTGGGAGCCGGGGGCGTTTGCGGCATTGCGGCGCTAGGCTGTATCTGACTGGGTTATGTCGTCATCAGTAAGACCGTCGCCCCTGCGCAGGCAGGGGCCCAAGCTCGTTGCGTCACTGCGCATACAACATTGGGTCCCGGCCTTTGCCCACTGCTGTCTGGGATAATCGCTACGCTCTGCAATAAGACGCGTCATAGATAAACCCGTCGTTCCC
>CAUSCY010000044.1:0-52687 GCA_963529995.1 uncultured Massilia sp.
CTGGGGTAATTTTTTGGGCTTGGGGGTGTCGTTGAACTGGCCCAATTTTTACACCCCGCCTTGGGGGGTGCCTGATGGCGCCCCATCGTCGCCCCTGCGCAGGCAGGGGCCCAAGTTTGCGTGACGCGAACGAAAATTGGGCCCCTGCCTCCGCAGGGGCGACGGTCTTTCGGCTTCAGGCCACCCGCTTACCCAAAATAATCAGATCCCGCTCCACCCCATCCAGGTTCGCCACGCGCGGAAAATGCGCCCAGGTATCGAACCCGTACTTGCGGAACAGCGCCAGGCTCGGCGCATTGTGGCCGAAGATAAAGCCCAGCAAGGTGTGCACGTTCACGTTCGGCGCGAACGCCATCGCCTGCTCCAGGCAGTAGCGGCCGATGCCCTTGCCGCGCCAGCTTTCCGCGATATAGATCGACAGCTCGGCCGTGCCCGAATAGGCCGGGCGGCCATAGAAGTTCGAATACGACAGCCAGCCGATCACGGCCGGATCGTCCGACGTGTCGGCCGCGTCGTGGATCACCCACAGCGGCCGGCGTTCCGGCGTGTGGTCGTGGAACCAGGCTTCGCGCGATTGCACGGTGATGGGTTCCGTGTCCGCCGTCACTTCGCGCGAGGCAATGGTGGAGTTGTAGATGTCGACGATAACGGGCAGGTCTTCGATGCGGGCGAGGCGGTGGCGGTAATCAGGCATGGAACGGACGACAATGAAGCGAACGACAGGTTAAAGGAAATGATTTTCGTGACGCGTCACAAGGTATGCGTGGCGCGCGAGGACCGCAGCGCGGCGCCCAGGATTTCTTCGATGCGCAGCTTGGCGCGCTGGCCGGTCTCGTCGGCCGGGAAATGCACGCCGATGCCCTGCGCCTTGTTGTTGTTGGCGCCCGCCGGGGTGATCCAGGCGACCTTGCCGGCGATCGGGTATTTGTTCGGATCGTCCATCAGCGACAGGATCAGGTAGATCTCGTCGCCGATCTTGTACGGCTTGTTGGTCGGCACGAACATGCCGCCGTTCTTGAGGAACGGCATATAGGCCGCATACAGCGCCGCCTTTTCCTTGATGGCCAGCGACAGCACGGACGGCCGCGGCGGATGCGGGGCGGTCGGGTCGGTGGGCAGGCCGTTCATCGGATTCCTTTCAAGCGCAGCAGGCAGTGTAATCAAGCAGCATGTCTTCGACAAACAGTTTCGGCGACAGCGGGTGGTCCGCCACGGCGCGTCGTTCGTTCGCGCTCTTGATCGCACGCATCAGGTTCGGCGTCGACATGCGCGCCGCCAGCCCCGCCAGCTCGCGCTGGTAGCGCGGATAATAGCGGATCGTGCCGGACAGCTTGTACGAGAACACATCATACAGCCAGCGCTGCTGCCAGGCGACGAGCGCGGACAAGGGCGTCTTGCTGAGCCGGTCGGCCGCGCGCAGCGCCGCGTCCACGCTCGGCTGGGCCAGGATCTGCAGCAGCGCGTCGAGTTCGTCGCGGTTGCCCGTTTCCGACTGGGCCAGCGCCGCCAGCGGTGCGCCGCCCTGCTCGCGCAGCCAGCCGTCGGCATCCTGCACGCCCTGCTGCTGCAGCCAGCCCAGCGCCTCGGCGTGGTCCGGCATCGGCAGCGCGAACTTGCGGCAGCGCGACAGGATCGTCGGCAGCAGGCGGTCGAGGCTGTTCGATGCCAGCAGGAACACGGTACCCGGCGGCGGCTCTTCCAGCGTCTTCAGCAGCGCGTTCGACGCCGGCATATTCAGCGCCTCGGCCGGGTACAGCACGACCACGCGCAAGCCCTGGCGGTGGGTGGAGATGTTCATGAAGTCGGACAGGTTGCGCACCTGCTCGATCTTGATGTCCTTCGAGGCCGTCTTGGTCGACTTGGACTTCTTGTCCTCGGCGCCGTCCTCGCCTTCGGCCGCCGGCTCCCCGTCTTCCAGCGCTTCCGGACGCACGCGGCGGTAGTCGGGGTGATTACCCTGGGCAAACCAGCCGCAGGATGCACAGGCGCCGCAGGCGTGTCCGTCGGGGCGCACGTTTTCGCACAACAAGGACTGGGCGAAGGCTTCGATGAAATCGGCCTTGCCGATGCCGGCCGGACCGTGGAACAGGATCGCGTGCGGCAGGCGCTCGCGCAGGTGCTGCAGCCGGGCCCAAGGCTCCTGCTGCCAGGGATACATTGTCACAACCATTTCTCCAGCGCCGCGCGCAGGTCGGCGCGCACCGCGTCGATCGACTTGGTCGAGTCGATCACGACGATGCGCTCCGGGAACTGGGCGGCGCGTCTCAAGTACTCGTTGCGGACCTTCTCGAAGAAGTCCGCCTGCTCCTGCTCGAACTTGTCGAGGGTGCGGGTGGCGTCCAGGCGTTCGCGCGCGACGGCCAGCGGCACATCGAACAGCAGCGTCAGGTCCGGCTGCAGCAGCGGGTGCACCCACTGTTCCAGCGCTTCCATCTTGGCGCGGTCCATGCCGCGGCCGCCGCCCTGGTAGGCGAAGCTGGCGTCGGTGAAGCGGTCGGACAGCATCCAGTCGCCGCGCGCCAGCGCCGGCTCGATGACCCGCGCGATGTGCTCGCGCCGGCTGGCGAACATCAGCAGCGCTTCCGTCTCCAGGTCCATCTTCTCGTGCAGCAGCAGCTCGCGCAGCTTTTCGCCCAGCGCCGTGCCGCCCGGCTCGCGCGAGGACACGACCGTCTTGCCGGCATCCTTCAGCAGGTCCGTCACGTAGCCGATATGGGTCGACTTGCCGGCGCCGTCGATGCCTTCGAAGGTGATGAAACGCCCCCGTGTCGCCGCCACGCTCATTGGGATGCCCCGTTGCGCTGGTACTGGTTGACGGCCTTGTTGTGGTCGTTCAGGTTCGCCGAGAAGTGGCTGGTGCCGTCGCCGCGCGAAACGAAGTACAGCGCTTCCGTCCTGGCCGGCGCCAGCGCCGCGTTGAGCGACTCCACGCCCGGCAGCGCGATCGGCGTCGGCGGCAGGCCGGGACGCGTGTACGTATTGTACGGGGTGTCGGTCTCGAGGTCCTTCTTGCGGATCTTGCCGGCGTATTTATCGCCCATGCCGTAGATGACGGTGGGGTCGGTCTGCAGCAGCATGCCGGCGCGCAGGCGGTTGACGAACACGCCGGCGATCATCCCGCGCTCGCTCTTCTTGCCCGTTTCCTTTTCCACCAGCGACGCCATGATCAGGGCCTGGTAGGGATTCGTGTAGGGCAGGCCCTCTTCGCGCTTGTCCCAGGCCGCCTTCAGGCGCTTCATCATCGCCTCGTGCGCCTGCTTGTACACATCGAGATCGCTCGAACCGCGCGCGAACAAGTAGGTATCGGGGAAGAATAGGCCCTCGGCCGCCTTGTACTCGGGACCGACCTTGGCCAGCAGTTCCTCGTCGGACAGCTTGACGGTGTCGTGCTTCAGGTTCGGCGCGGCGTCCACGACCTGGCGCATCTGGCGGAAGGTCCAGCCTTCGATGACGGTCAGCTGGTCCTGGGCGAAGTCGCCGCGCACCAGCTTGTCCAGCAGGACGCGCGGCGTGGTGTTCGGTTCGAACTCGTAGCTGCCCGCCTTGATGCGGCCGGCCTGGCCCGTCACGCGCGCCAGCATGCCGAACAGGAACGTATTGACGGGGATGCCCGCGGTGACCATCTGCTGGGCCGCGCCGGCGACGCCGCTGCCCGAGGCGACGGCGAAAGGAATCGCGGGGCCGTCCGTGGTGATCGGCCGTCCGGCCCACCACTGGAATGCGCCGACGGCCGCGACTGACACGATCGCGCCCGTAACGATGAGTTTTTTTATTAGTGCCATTCTGCTCGAAGTGGTTTTGCGCCGTGGCCGGCGCGATTTCGTCGACAACTCTATAATGAGGCCGTAATGATAAAGCCGTTAAAGCATAATCGGAAATATATTCTCAGCGTAAGACTTAGTGTATGACTCTCAGTGTATGAATGATTGGATTGAACACCTGAGCGCCGAAGGCGCCCGCTTCCACCCCGAACGCGCCGGCGAGATCGACGACTTCGGCACCGTCCTCACGACGGCCGACCTGGCCGGCGGCTTCGTCGCCGCCGTGACCGACCTCGGACTGATCGCGGTCGCCGGAGAAGATGCCGCCGGCTTCCTGCACAACCAGCTGACCAACGACGTCGAGCACCTGGGCCAGGCGGACGTGCGCCTGGCCGGCTACTGCACGCCGAAAGGCCGCCTGCAAGCCACCTTCCTCACCTGGCGCGATGCGGACGCCGTCTGGCTGCAACTGCCGCGCGCCATCCAGGCGCCGCTGCAGAAGCGCCTGTCGATGTTCGTGCTGCGCGCCAAGGCCAAGCTGCGCGACGCCACCGAGGAGCCGGAGCGCGTGGCCGTGCTGGGCCTGGGCGGCGAGCGCGCCGGCCCGGCGCTGCGCATGCTCGTCGATGCGCTGCCGGCTGCGCCCTATACCCGCACCGAAGGCGCGTTCGGCACCGTGCTGCGCCTGGCCGACGCGTTCGGCGCGCCGCGCTACCTGTGGCTGACCTCGACGTCGTCCGCCGTCGCCGCCCTGCCCGCGCTGCGCCTGGCCCTGACCTTCGGCGGCAACGCGGCCTGGGAACTGTCGGCCATCCATGCCGGCGTACCGCAGGTGACGCAGCCGACGCAGGAGCAGTTCGTGCCGCAGATGATCAACTACGAGCTGGTCGGCGGCGTCAATTTCAAGAAGGGCTGCTACCCGGGCCAGGAAATCGTCGCGCGCAGCCAGTACCTGGGCAAGCTGAAACGCCGCATGGCCCTGGCCACGCTGGACAACGCGGCCGCGCGCGCCGGCGACGAGGTGTTCGCCGCCGACGATCCGGACCAGCCCTGCGGCATGATCGTGAACGCCGCGCCGAACGGGCAAGGCGGCGCCGACGTGCTGGTCGAGATCAAGCTGGCTGCCCTCGAGGGCGAGGTGCGCCACGGCACGGCCGGCGGCACGCTGCTGCGCTTCTCCCCGCTGCCCTACAGCGTGCACGCGCCCGAGGCCTGAGGCCTGAGGCGGAGCCGCTCATGACCCCCACGATGATCGACCTGTACGTCTACTACAAGGTGCGCGAGATCGACGCCGACGCCCTGGCGCCGCGCGTGCGCGCGCTGCAGCAGGCGCTGGCCGCGCGCCACGGCGTGGCGGCGCAGCTGAAGCGTCGCCCGGAAGCGCGCGACGGCCTGCAGACCTGGATGGAAGTGTATCCCGCGGTGGCGGACGATTTCGCCGCCGCGCTGGACGCGGCCGCCCAGGAAGCGGGCGTGGACGCCTTCATCGCCGGCCCGCGCCGCGCGGAGGTCTTCATAGACCTGGCGCCCGCTCCTACACTGGATCCCGCCCCATGTGCCTGATCGTCTTTGCCTGGCGCGTGATCCCGGGGCTGCCGCTGGTCGCCTGCGCCAACCGCGACGAATTCTACGACCGGCCAGCCACCCCGGCCGGCCCGTGGCCCGACTATCCGTACATCGTTGCCGGCCGCGATCTGCAGGGCGGCGGCAGCTGGATGGGCGTGACGACGGAAGGCCCGCGCGGACCGAAGTTCGCCGCCCTGACGAATATCCGCGCGCCGCACGATTTCCGCAGCGACGCGCCGACGCGCGGCGCCCTCGTCGCCGACTTCCTGAAGGGCGACCTGGACGCGCCGGCCTACCTGGAACGCATCGCCACGGACGCCAACGCCTACAACGGCTTCAACCTGATCCTGGGCGACCGCGAGGGGATGTACTGGTTCTCGAACCGTGCCGGCGACGATGCCCGCAACGGCAAACCGCTGGAACCCGGCATCTATGGCGTGTCGAACGGGCTGCTCGACGCGCCTTGGCCCAAAGTGGTGCGTACCAAGGCGACCTTTGCCAGCCTCCTGCTGCAGGGTGCTCCGGAAGACGCGTATTTCGAGATGCTGGCCGACACAACGCGCGCGCCGGACATGCGCCTGCCCCACACGGGAGTGCCGATCGACCTGGAGCGGCAGCTGTCCGCCGTGTGCATCGAGATCCCGGGCTACGGTACGCGCACGTCGACCGTCGTCAAGCTGTACGAGGCGGGCGAGCCGGAACTGCAGGAACGCGTACTCGAACCCTGCCCGCAGACGGCCGAGTAAGTCGTTCTTTCAGCATGGTGGGCACGTGGTGCCGACCCTACTGGTGCCTGAACTTCGCCGGACGGTGGGCACGTGGTGCCCACCCTACCGGTGCATGAACTTTGCCGTAGGGTGGGCACCACGTGCCCACCGAACCCGCGCCATTACCGGGATAAACGTTCGCGAATGCGCGGCGCCAGGTCCAGCGGATCGGCCGGCGCCCGGCCGCGCTCGAGGGCGGCGACCCGTTCCGCCATCGCCACCAGCGTCTGCGGATCGGCGCACAACAGGAATTCTCCCCGCGCCATGCCGTCGAATGCATGTTGCGCGACTTCGTCCAGCGTCGCCGGCGCGGCCGGCAGCGCGGCGTCGACAAGGTGGCGTACTGCCTGCTGTCCCTCGGCCCCCAGTGCATGCACACGCGCCTCGCCGCGATGATGGTGCGCGTGCGCCGGTGGCTTAGGCAGCGAGCGCGCGCACAGCAGCGAGGCCGCGACGGGCGCGTCGACGAGGCGCAGGTCGTGGTACAGCGTCTCGGACAGGGCCAACAAGCCATGCGCCGACACATTGTCCATGCCCAGCGCCGGGGCGCCGGCCAGGCCGTGCAGCGCGGCCGTGTTCACGATGTGGCCGCGATAGGCCGGGTCGCGCGCGGCGCAGCCCAGCATCAACGGGGCGAAGATGCGCACGCCGTTGATGGCGCCGCCGATGTTCGCACCCGCGCCCGCTTCCCAGTCCGCTTCCGCGTAGTCCCACACGAGGCCCGGCGCGCCGGAGGCACCCACATTGAACAGCACGTGCACGGCACGGAAGCGGATCATCGCCGCATCGGCGAGTTCCTCCACGTGAGCGCACTTGCGCACGTCGCACACGAGGGCGAGCACCTCGGCGCCGCGTTCCTGCAGTTCCTCGCTCGCCACCTCGAGCGCATCCGGATCGAGGTCGGCCAGCACCAGCTTCATGCCCAGCGCCGCCGCGCGCTCCGCGATCGCCCGGCCCAGGCCTTCGGCCGCGCCCGTGACGACGGCGACCCGTCCCGCGAATTCACTCATGACTATCCCTCCCCCACGGCTATCGCGCGCGCCCGCCAACGTCCGCGCCGGTCGCGCCGATCAGACCACGTAATCCATGCACTGGCGCTCGGCGCGGATGGCGCCGATGAACGGCACCAACGCCTTGTGCTGCGGATGCTGCGCGTACGCGTCGAGCGCCTGCTTGTCCTCGAATTCCGAATACAGCACGACGTCGTAGGTCGCTTCCAGGCCCGGCTGGGCGATCGTCACCTCGAAGGCGTGCATGCCGGGCACGATGTGCGCGCATTCCTCCAGCCGACGCTTCATCTCGACGGCGTTAGCGGCCCGGTCGGCGCCTTCGGCGTGGTCCTTCAGTTTCCACATGACGATGTGCTTGAGCATGGGTTTGTTCTCGCTGGATGTTTCGAAAGACCTTATTTTATAAGAGCGGCAAGGCCGATGCGAAGGAAAGTCGCGCCCTCTGCGTTGGTGGCTGGGTTTGTAGTTGGGTTCGTCGCATGTTGGTTAGTTGCAAAATAACTCGAAACTGAAGATCGTGGCGCGCGCCATTGACGGCGCTTGTCGGTTAGTTGCAAGATACCGGCTAGCCTGTCCGGCATGCCATCTCGTTCGCACCCATGACCACCTCCCCATCGCTCGCCGCCTGGGACGCCCGACCGGCCGAGGAATTCGCCGCCTTCGTCGTCACCGCCGCCTTCGTCGAAACGTCCAGCCGCAACCGCGACAACGTCGCCGCCCCGATCTCGCCAGAGTCGGCCGCCATCTACCGCTTCATGTTCGGCAAGTTCGCCGCCTGGATGCTGGAACGGGGCTTGCGCATGTCGACAGTCTCGTCCGGCGACCTGCGCGACTTCGTACTGCTGTCGGACCGCGGCAAGCGCGACCTGAACAGCAAGATCGCCTACCGCTACCTGCGCCTGCTCGAACGCGTGTTCGAGTACCTGGGCCGCGCGCCCAATCCGGCGCGCCAGGCGATCGTCGCCTCGGACCGCGAGCTCACGCCCAAGGATGCGCCGATGACGGCGCTGGATACGGACCAGCTGCAGCGCTTCCTGGCCGCCCTGCCCGCCGTGCGTGAGGAAGAGCGCCGCAGCGGCGCCGGCTGGAAGCGACGCCGCGACCGCGCCATGCAGGTCGTGATGGCGCTGTCCGGCCTGCGCGTGGCCGAGGCGATCGGCCTGCTGGTCGACGAGGTCGGACGCCAGGCCGACGTCGACGGCGGCATCGAACTATCGATCACGCCCGAGGCCAAGCACCCGACCAGCTACGAGCACACGGTGACGCTGCCGCGCGTCGGCGTGGCCGAGCTGTTCGCCTGGCTGGACGAGCGCGACGCGCTGAACATCCCCGGCAACCTGGCCTTTCCCGCCAATATGGACGGCGAACCGCTGCACAAGGCCACCGTCTACCGCCAGGTGCGCGCCACGTTCCAGCGCGCCGGCATCCCCGCGACCCATGCCGGCGGGCGCACGCTGCGCAACACCTTCGCCTTCCAGCAGCTGCAGCAAGGCACGCCGCAGGATGAGTTGACGACGGCGCTGGGCCTGGCGCTGGAGCGCTCGACCGAGGCCTACCGCCATGCCCGCGTACGCCCGCAGGACGAAGCGGTCGGCGCGGACGCGCTGGCGGACGATTTGACAGAGGAGATCGCGCCCCCGCCGGCGCATCAGGGACCGGGTTGATGCATGCGCCATTGAAGGTGATGTGAGCACGGCCCCGCCGTCAGTTTCGCGTAAGCTTGAAGCAAGAATCGCGTAAGTTTCACGGCGCACAGTCGCCACATCGCTGGCGCAGATCGGCGATGTGGCAAGCGTACAAAGCAGGCGTACTAAGCAGGCAAATAACGCAGGCAAACAGCGCAGGCAGACAAACTTACGGAGACTACAATGGCTATCACACCCGGCATGGCCGCCGGCGGCAAACCCTTGCCGTCGAGCGCAGGAATGACGAAGGAGGAACGCAAGGTCATCTTCGCATCTTCCCTCGGCACCGTTTTCGAATGGTACGACTTCTATCTGTACGGCTCGCTCGCCACGGTCATCGCCAAGCAGTTCTTCGTCGGCGACCCGACCACCTCGTTCATCTTCGCCCTGCTGGCCTTTGCCGCCGGCTTCATCGTGCGCCCGTTCGGCGCGCTCGTCTTCGGCCGCCTGGGCGACATGATCGGGCGCAAGTACACCTTCCTCGTCACCATCCTGATCATGGGCGGCTCGACCTTCGTCGTCGGCCTGCTGCCGAGCTATGCGTCGATCGGCATCGCCGCGCCCATCATCCTCGTCACGCTGCGCATCCTGCAGGGCCTGGCCCTCGGCGGCGAGTACGGCGGCGCCGCCACCTACGTGGCCGAGCATGCGCCCGAAGGCCGGCGCGGCTTCTTCACCTCGTGGATCCAGACGACAGCCACGCTGGGCCTGTTCCTGTCGCTGCTCGTCATTCTTGGCGTGCGCACGTCGATGGACACGGCGTCGTTCGAAGCCTGGGGCTGGCGCATTCCCTTCCTCGTCTCCGTGCTCCTGCTGGCGATCTCCGTCTGGATCCGCATGGCGATGAACGAGTCGCCCGCCTTCGCCAAGATGAAGGCCGAGGGCAAGACCTCGAAGGCGCCCCTGTCCGAAGCCTTCCTGACGTGGAAGAACGCCCGCATCGCCCTGCTGGCCCTGATCGGCATCGTGATGGGCCAGGCCGTGGTCTGGTACACGGGCCAGTTCTACGCGCTGTTCTTCCTCACGCAGACGCTCAAGATCGACGCGGCCACCGCGAACATCCTGCTCGCCATCGCGCTGGCGCTGGCCACGCCCTTCTTCATCGTGTTCGGCGCGCTGTCGGACCGCATCGGGCGCAAGTACATCATCCTGGGCGGCTGCCTGGTCGCGGCGCTGACCTACTTCCCCATCTTCAAGGGCCTGACGCACTACGGCAACCCTGCGCTGGAAGCGGCGATCCAGAGCTCGCCCGTCGTCGTCGTCGCCGATCCGGAATCCTGCCACTTCCAGTTCAACGCCACCGGCACCAAGAAATTCCCCTCGTCCTGCGACATCGCCACCGGCCAGCTGACGGCCGCCTCGGTCAGCTACACGCGCCAGGATGCGCCCGCCGGCACCGTCGCCAGCATCAAGGTCGGCGACAAGGTCTACCCCTCGTTCAATGCCGTCATGACGCCGGACGGCTTGAACTTCGACAAGGCCAGCAAGGACCGCGAAGCCGCGCTCAAGAGCGACCTCGGGGCCGCGCTGAAGGCCGCCGGCTATCCGGCCAAGGCCGATCCGGCCGGCGTCAACAAGCCGATGGTGGTGGCCCTGCTGTTCGTCCTGGTGCTGTACGTGACGATGGTCTACGGGCCCGTGGCCGCGATGCTGGTCGAGATGTTCCCGACCCGCATCCGCTACACGTCGATGTCCCTGCCCTACCACATCGGCAACGGCTGGTTCGGCGGGCTGCTGCCGACCACGTCGTTCGCGCTCGTCGCGGCCAACGGCAACATCTATTACGGCCTGTGGTATCCGATCGTGATCGCGCTGGCCACCGTCGTCATCGGCACGCTGTTCGTGCGCGAGACGAAGGACAACAATATCTACGCGGCCGACTGACAACCGCGTAGCAACCGTCGTTCACGTCTGGCCGCCGGCGACGGCGGCCTTTTCTTTTCTCCCGACCTCGCCGCGGCCCAGCGCCTGCATGCGCGTCGCCGCCCACGCCGTCAGGGCCGCGCCCACGACCAGCACGAGGCGCGTGTCGACCAACGTCAGCACGGCGCCCGCCGCCGCCATCAGGATGTTCGCCAGGCAGAACGTCGTCGACAGCAGGCCCATGACGGCACCCTGGCCATGCCCGCCGAAGCGGTCCGCGGCCCAGGTCTGCACGGTGGCGTTGTAGAACGCGTGCGGAAGGCTGAACAGCATGATGCCCACCAGGCCGACCCACAGATTGCCCAGGCCCAGCGAACCGACGGCCAGCGCCACCGCGCAGGCGAGGAAAGTGGCGCGGCGCATCGGCTCCATGCGACCCTGGCGCCCGGCGAACAGCGCCGCGCACGTCATCAGGCCGCACATGCCCACGTTGACGAGCGAGATGGCGCGGCGGTCGTAGTGGCCGATCTCGACGAGCCACAGGGGATAGAACTCGTAGAACGCCGTCACCCCGCAGGTGTAGGCGAGCTGCACGCCGAACAGCATGCGCAGCCCCGGATGGCGCAGCAGGTTGAACGCATGGCGTTCGCGCGCCACGCGCCACCACGACGGCCCCGGCGTGCCGGGCACGCGCTCCAGTGCCACCCATGCCAGCGCCGCACCCAGCAGCAGCGCGCCCGCGGCGATATAGAACGGCACGGACACGCCGAAGCCGTCCGTGAAGCCGCCCAGCAGCGGCCCGACCAGCCAACCCAGGTGCAGCGCGCCGTTCAGCCATGACATCGCATGGTTGCGCAGCGGCCCCTCCAGGCGTTCGGCCAGCATCGCGCGCACGATGGCGCTCTGGCCCTCGAGCAGGCCGGTGCCGAAGCGGGCCAGCAGGAACAGCGGATACGAGCGGCTGGCCAGCGCCCAGGCGCTCAGCACGTGGCCCAGCGCCGCCCCGACCGTCGTCAGCAGCAGCAGCGGCCGGCGCCCGTAGCGGTCGGACATCGAGCCCAGCACGGCCGTCCCCAGCAGCAGGCCGAGCGGATTGACCATCAACGCGACGGCGAACAGCAGCTTGGGCGGCAAGCCCATGAAATTGGTGAAGCCGTCGGCCGCGCCGTGCACGAACAGCGGCGGCAGGATCGGGTAAGGGAGCGACGCGCCCGTCGTGGACAACAGTCCGAGCAGGCTGGCGGTCGCGATGAGAAGGGCATTTTTCATTGGTGGCGGACGGCATGCGGAACGCTCAGCCTATCATGCCGCCCGCCCTGTTCGCAGCAGGGACATCCTGCTGCGTCGCACCATCACTGCCAGATGGTGTCCTGCCAGGCGCGCCACGTGGCCAGGCGCGCGGGATCGGCCCCCATCCGCGTCGCCTGCCACAGGCCGTACTGCTCGGCCTGCTGCGTCGTGGTCTGGTACAGCGCGTTGGACACCATGAAATGGTTGCCGTCCGCATAGCTGCCCAGCGGCGTGCGCGCGCGGTCCAGGCAGAAGCGGAAGCCCGACACGTCTTCCGGCTCGCCCAGGTCCGTGTTGGACGGATCGCAGCGGCGCCATGCGCTTGCCGGGTAGCCGGCGTACAGCCCCGTGAACTGCGTAATCGCGCCATTGATGACTTTCAGGTACAGGCCGGACTGCAGGTCGTCCAGGAAGTGGTATTTCGAGCGGCCCACGCCGTCGCGGTTGGCGTTGTCGAGGAAGTTCGCCACGGCCAGGTGCTTGACGATCTGCGCGCGCCCGTAGCGGCCCTGGTTATTCGGCAGGAAGGGCTCGTTCGGATCCCACAGCGGGAGGTCGTTGGCGACGTACTGCGCCGACTTGATGCGGGCCTGCAGCAGGCGCACGAAATGGGACGCCTGGGCGCTGCGCGTGGCCGGGGTCTGGTCGCCCACGCGGTCGGCGATGTATTCGTCGAACGCGGTCAGGTAGGGCCAGTCCATCGGGTAGTTGACCCAGCCGCTCTGCCCGCCCGGATTGACGGTCATCTGCAACTGGTACCACTGGTTGCTGCGGTAGTAGGACGCCGTGATGTTGTCCGTCTCCCAGGCCGTGACCCATTCGCGCGTGACGCGGCCGGAGGCGTCGCGGTCTTCCTGGTACACCATGTGCGGGGCCAGGTAGAACAGGCTGACCGTATTGAACGGCCAGCCGTGCGCCTCCCCGTGCCCTTTCCAGGCACCGGTCGTCTTGTCGCGATCGCCGATGAACCATTGCTGGTTGCCTTCCAGGCCGTAGTGCTGCGCCATTTCCCACTGCTTGATGCTGTTCCAGTGCAGCAGGCTGTCGACGGCGCGCTCGATGAACGCGTGCTCGGTGAACGCACCTGATTTGCCGGCGGCCACCGTGGCGGACGATGCGAGCGCCTGCAGGCGGGCGCCGCCGACCTGGGCGCCCATCGGCCTCGAGGAGCCGACGTGGTTGCCGCGGCCGCCGCCCAGGAACTAGTAGCCGTCCCATCCCGCCTGCGTGAACATGGCGGCGATCTGCTCGCGCAGCTCCGGCGTCAGGTGGCTCCAGTCGCCCGGCTTGCCCGGGTTGCGGTGGGCATCGAGCCAGGCGCGCAGGCCCAGGTACAGGCCGTTCGGGTCCTTGCGGTCGCCGTCGAAGCGGGCGCCGTTGCGGAAGCCGCTGCCGTCGCCCTGGTCCGGCCACACGTCGAGCGGATGGATGGCGGGCAGCCACGCGTTCCAGTCCGGGAACTGCATGGGCACCGGCGTCTCGCGCGCGTTCATCGTCGCGCCGGCCTGCATCACCTTGTCGACGTCGGCCTGGCTGATGGCCGTCGTCGCGTCGATCGATTTGCCGAACAAGGCGTTCACGGCCTGGGCAGGCGTCTGCAACACTGCCTGCAGTCCGGCGCCGCCGGCCCAGGAGGCCGGATCCGCATCCAGGCCGGGGCCCGGCTGGTACGGCGGATTCCACGGCCGTGCATTGGCCGCGTACGGCACGGACGCCAGCGACGTGCGCACGAACGCGGCGATCTGCAGGCCCTGGGCCTCGGACAGGCCGTGGAAGCGGCTGCGCTGGACGATGGCGTTGTTCGAATAATTGAAGTACTGGAGGTCGCGCGCGTCCTCCGCATGGCAGGATGCGCAGGCGGCCTGCATCTTGCGCGGCACGATGCTCGACTTCGCGATCGCGCCCTGGGCGTACCACAAAGCCTTGCCGGCGGCGGCGTCCTCCTGCGTGTAGGCAGAGGCGACGCGCTCGGCCTGCGGGTCGGCCTGGCGCTTGACCGTGCTGTCGACCCGCGCCGCGGCGCCGTCGCGCAGCTCGACGTCCAGCACGCGGAAACCGTTGGACTCGCCGTCGGTACCGTTGAAGCGGAACTGCACGCGATTCACACCGGCGACGAGGCGCGCCCGCGTGGCCGCATCGAGCGCCAGCGTGATGCGCGTGGTGTACAGGCCGCCATTGACGCCGCCGTGCACGCGCTCGTCGTCGGCGAGGACGACGGTGGCGTCGGTGACGTCGGTCCAGGGTACCTGCGCCTCGGCGTCGCCGGACACGCCGCCCAGCACGCGCACGCTGGCCTTCACCCTGGTCGGCAAGGCCGTCGCGGCCTCGAATTCCGGCGCGCCGTAGAAGCCGCAGCGGTGGCACTGGAACCACAGCTGCTGCGCCGCATCCAGCTTGTCGGCCGGCAGCGCCAGCTGCGCTTCGGCGATGGTGGGCTGGTCGGGCGCGCCGGCGCCCAGCACTTCGAGCGGCAGCACCAGCGTGCCGTCGGTGCCGCTGGCGCTGACCTTGGCGGCCTGGCGCGACTGGGCCGCCGGCTGCGTCCCGTCCTGCGTGCCGGAGCCGCATGCGGCAAGCATGGCAGTGGAAGCAAGCGCGGCGGCGAACATGACGCGGCGGCGGGCCGCGTCACGCAATACAAAAGAAAGAAGCATCGAATCAAACTCCCCGTATGGTTTGAATGGACAGCACGGATGTGCCGGCCCGATGCTAGTTCACGATCGGACGGTATGGACGAGCGGGGACAAAACGATACATTTGGACGCAAGACGGCGACAAAAAACCTGCGCGGCGCCCTGAACAATCATTCTTTCGCAGGACGCGGACCGCGCGCGTTCCGTGCTAGGGGCGAGCCCAAAGGAGTCAACGCCGGCAGCAACCCCGTCGCCCCGGCGAAGGCCGGGGTCCAATATTGCCGCGCAGCCGACACGCTTGAAAATTGGGCCCCGGCCTTCGCCGGGGCGACGGGGCCACGAGGCGACGAGGCGATGCCGCGCCCTCAGCCGTTGAAGCCATGGCCTTCCGCCGCCAGGCGCACCAGCAGCGGCGCCGCCACCCAGGCGTCGCCGCGGTAGCCCTGGGCGAAGCGCTCGATCGCCGCCAGCACCGCCGGCAAGCCCACCGTGTCGGCGTAGAACATCGGGCCGCCGCGGAACGACGGGAAGCCGTAGCCGGCCAGGTACACCATGTCGATGTCCGACGCGCGCTTGGCGATGCCCTCCTCCAGGATCCTGGCGCCCTCGTTCACGAGCGCATACACCAGGCGTTCGACGATCTCGGCATCATCGATGGCGCGGCGCGCGATGCCCAGTTCGGCCGAGTGCCGGACGATCATGTCCTCGACGGCGGCGGAAGGACGCGGCGTGCGTTCGCCGGCCGCGTAGTCGTACCAGCCGGCGCCCGTCTTCTGGCCGAAGCGTCCACCCTCGCACAGCAGGTCGGCCGTGCGCGAATACTGCAAGCCAGGATCCTGCGCGCGCTTGCGCTTGCGGATGGCCCAGCCGATGTCGTTGCCGGCCAGGTCGGCCATGCGGAACGGGCCCATGGCAAAGCCGAAGCGCTCCATCGCGCCATCGACCTGCGCCGGCAGCGCGCCTTCGTCGAGCAGGAAGCCGGCCTGGCGCAAGTACTGTTCGACCATGCGGTTGCCGATGAACCCGTCGCACACGCCGGACACGACGCCCGTCTTCTTCAGCTTCTTCGCCAGCGCCAGCGCGGTGGCGAGGACGTCCTTGCCGGTGGCGGCGCCGCGCACGATTTCCAGCAGCTTCATCACATTGGCGGGGCTGAAGAAGTGCAAGCCGATCACGTCTTGCGGCCGCGCGGTGAAGCCGGCGATGCGGTCCAGGTCCAGCGTGGACGTGTTCGATGCCAGGATCGCGCCGGGCTTCATGGCTGCGTCCAGCCGGCGGAACACGTCTTCCTTGACGGCCAGGTCCTCGAACACGGCTTCGACGACGATGTCGGCCTGGGCGATCTCCGCGATGTCCAGCGTGCCCTTGACGAGGGCCAGGCGCTGGTCCATCCGCTCGGGCGTCAGCCGGCCCTTCTTGAGCGTCGCCTCGTAGTTGCGGCGGATCGCGGCCAGGCCCTTGTCCAGCGCGTCCTGTGAGGTCTCCAGCAGGGTGACGGGAATGCCGGCATTGGCGAAGTTCATCGCGATGCCGCTGCCCATGGTCCCGGCGCCGACGACGGCGGCACTGGCGATGGAACGCACCGGCATATCGGCGGGCACGTCCGCCACCTTGGATGCGGCGCGCTCGGCAAAGAAGGCATGGCGCAGCGCCTTCGATTCCGTCGTCGTCGTCAGCTGCAGGAAGGATTCGCGCTCGAACTTCAGGCCCTCCTCGAACGGCATCTCGACGGATGCGGCGACCGTCTCCACGCAGGCGGGCGGCGCCGGGAACGGGCCGGCGGCCGCCTTCACCCGGGCGCGCGCGGCCGCCAGGAAGGCATGGGGGTCCGGATGATCGACAGCCAGGTCGCGCACCTTCGGCAGCGGGCGGCGCGCCGCGATCTCGTGCGCGAACTCGACGGCGCCCGCCACGAGGTCGCTGCCGGCCGGCAGCAGCGCGTTGAACAGCAGCGTGCCGGCCAGCGATTCCGACGTGGCCGGCGTGCCGGAGACGATCATGTCCAGCGCCTTTTCCAGTCCCAGCACGCGCGGCAGGCGCTGGGTGCCGCCGGCGCCCGGCAGCAGTCCCAGCTTCACTTCGGGCAGCGCGATCTGGGCGCCCGGCAGCACCACGCGGTAGTGCGCCCCCAGCGCCAGCTCCAGGCCGCCGCCCATGCACACCGTGTGGATCGCGGCCACGACGGGCTTGGGCGACTCCTCGACGGTGCGGATCAGCGTGTGCAGCGTGGGCTCGGTGAGCGCCTTGGGAGAATTGAATTCGCGGATGTCCGCGCCTCCGGAAAATGCCTTGCCCGCGCCCGTGATGACGATCGCCTCGACGGCCGGATCGGCTGCGGCGCGCTGCAGGCCGTCGACGGCGGCCGTGCGCGTGGCCAGGCCCAGGCCGTTGACGGGCGGGTTGTTCAGCGTGATGACGGCGACACCGTCCTGGACGTGGTAATCGGCGCTCATGGTCTCCTCTTGTCGGTATTGTGAAGGGCGTTACCTACTATAACCGAAGGAGCGAACGGTCGTGTTATTCGGGCATGGTGAGCACGTGGTGCCCACCGCGCGCCGCCTACATCCCGGGCAACCGGTGTTCCCGATACGCCTCGCGCAAGCGGTTCTTCTGCACCTTGCCCGTCGCCCCCATCGGCAGGGCTTCCACGAACACGACATCGTCCGGCATCCAGAAGCGCGCCACCTTCCCCTCGAAGAAACCGAGCAGCTCCTCGCGCCCGACGTCCATGCCGGGCCGGCGCACGACGAGCAGCAAGGGCCGCTCGTCCCATTTCGGATGGGCGACGCCGATGCAGGCCGCCTGCAGCACGGCCGGATGCGCCATCGCGATATTTTCCAGGTCGATCGAGCCGATCCACTCGCCGCCCGACTTGATCACGTCCTTGCTGCGGTCCGTCACCTGCATGAAGCCGTCCGCGTCGATGGTCGCCATGTCGCCGGTCGGGAACCAGCCGCCCCGCAGAATATCGCCGCCCTCGTCGCGGAAGTAGCGCGCGGCGATCCATGGGCCCTTCACCAGCAGGTGGCCCGACGTGGCGCCGTCCCACGGCAGTTCGGTGCCAGCCTCGTCGACGATCTTCATGTCCACGCCATAGATCGCGTGGCCCTGCTTGCGCAGGATCGCGCGCTGCGCATCCCGCGGCAGCGCGCGGTGCTTGGCGAGCAGGCCGCCCGTCGTGCCCAGCGGCGACATCTCCGTCATGCCCCAGCCGTGGATGACCTGCACGCCGAGCCGGTCGATCAGCGTGTCCATCAAGGCCGGCGGGCACGCCGAGCCGCCGATCACCGTGCGGCGGAAGGTGGAGAACGCGAGCCCGTTCCCGAGCACGTGGTTGACGAGGCCCAGCCAGACCGTGGGCACGCCGGCCGAGAACGTCACGCCCTCTGCCTCGAAAAGCTCGTACAGCGACTTGCCGTCCAGCGCGGCGCCGGGAAACACGAGCTTGGCGCCCGACAGCAGCGTCGAATACGGCAAGCCCCAGGCATTCACATGGAACATCGGGACGACGGGCAGCACAGTGTCGGACGCGGCCACGTTCAACACGTTCGGCAGCGCCGAGGCGTAGGCATGCAGCACCGTCGAGCGGTGCGAGTACAGCACGCCCTTTGGATTCCCCGTCGTGCCGGACGTGTAGCACAGCGAGGCGGCCGCGTTCTCCTCGAGTTCGGGCCACTCGTAGTCGCCCGTCGCATGCGCGAGCAGGTCTTCGTAGCACAGCAGGTTCGGGATGGCGGTGCCGTCCGGCATATGGGCGCGGTCGCTCATCAGCACGAAGGCCCGTACCGTGGCGCAGTGGGGCGCGATCGCCTCGACCAGCGGCAGGAAGGAGATATCGAAGAACAGCAGCTGGTCTTCGGCATGGTTGACGATGTAGGCGATCTGCTCCGGATGCAGACGCGGATTGATCGTATGCAGGACGGCGCCCGACCCGGACACGCCGTAGTACAGTTCCAGGTGCCGGTAGCCGTTCCAGGCCAGCGTGCCGACCCGCTCGCCCATCGCCACGCCGCGGTCATGCAGGGCGCGCGCCAGGCGCCGGGCCCGCTGCTCGCAGTCGCGGTAGGCGTAGCGGTGCAGCACCTGCTGCAGGTCGGGCTCCACGGGACGCGACACGATCTCGCTGGCCCCGTAATGACGGGCGGCGAATTGCAGGATGCTGGAAATCGTCAAGGACTGGTGCATCATCTGGCCCATCAGCGGGGCCTGCTGGCTGCGCGGCATCGTTTCTCCTGGCGACAAGGGGGACGGTAGGGACAATGGTGACGATCCAGTGTCGAAGCCGCCGCCGGCGGCGTCAACCAAATTCCATGCTGCACCGCAATAGTCTGGAGACCAATAAAAGTTACCGAATGTAACGCGGTTAGGATGCACACGGGGCTCCCCATAGAATCCGCGCGTCTGCGGTAGAATCCCGACAATCTTTTACTTCGCCCTGACTGGAGCCGCCATCCGCGCCGACGATCTGCCCATCGACAATTCCTTCGCCGAATTGCCACCCGCGTTCTACACGCACCTTCGCCCGACCCCGTTGCCCGCCCCGTATTTCGTCGCGGCCAGCCCGAAGGCGGCGGCGTTGCTCGGTCTGGATCCGGCAGACCTCGCGCAGGACGACTTCGTCGCGGCGTTCACGGGCAACCGCGTGCCGGCGCGCGCCAAACCGCTGTCGGCCGTCTATTCCGGCCACCAGTTCGGCCACTGGGCCGGCCAGCTCGGCGACGGCCGCGCGATCCTGCTGGGAGAAATCGCCACCGCCGGCGGCCCTATGGAACTGCAGCTGAAAGGCGCCGGCATGACGCCGTATTCGCGCATGGGCGACGGCCGCGCGGTGTTGCGCTCGTCGATCCGCGAATTCCTCTGCTCGGAAGCGATGGCCGCGCTCGGCGTCCCGACCACGCGCGCCTTGATGGTGACGGGCTCGCACCAGCAGGTGGTGCGCGAAAGCGTGGAAACGGCGGCCGTCGTGACGCGCATGGCGCCCAGCTTCGTGCGCTTCGGCTCGTTCGAACACTGGCACTACCGCAACAAACACGAGGAATTGAAGATCCTCGCCGACTACGTCATCCGCACGTTCTACCCGCAGCTGGAAGGGGAAGCGAATCCCTACCTGGCCCTGCTGTCCGAAGTCACGGTACGCACGGCGCGCATGATCGCGCACTGGCAGGCCGTCGGCTTCATGCATGGGGTCATGAACACCGACAATATGTCGATCCTGGGCCTGACGCTGGACTACGGCCCGTTCGGCTTCATGGAAGCGTTCGACGTCGACCACATCTGCAACCACACGGACCAGGGCGGCCGTTATTCGTACGCGAACCAGGTGCCGGTGGGCCACTGGAACTGCTACGCGCTGGCGAACGCCCTGCTGCCCCTGATCAAGGACACGGACGCCGCCCAGGCCGCCCTCGACGTCTACGTCGACGCCTATGGCGAGCAGTTCGACGCCCTGCTGCACGCCAAACTGGGGCTGGCCACGGTGCAGGAAAATGACCGCGCGCTGTTCGACGACATGTTCAAGCTGATGCAGGAGAACCACGTCGACTTCACGCTGTTCTTCCGCACGCTGGGCGAGCTGCGTGTGGACGTGCTTTCCGATGCCGTGCTCGACGCCGATGCGCCGTTGCGCGACCTGTTCCTCGACCGCCCGTCGTTCGACGCCTGGGCCGTGCGCTACCGCGAACGCCTGCGCCAGGAAGGCAGCCGGGACGAGGCGCGCCGCATTGCAATGCACGCAGTCAACCCCAAATACGTTTTACGCAACTACCTGGCCCAGGTCGCGATCGAGAAGGCGCAGGCAGGCGACTACAGCGAAGTGGACCGCCTGCGCGCCGTGCTCGACCGTCCGTTCGACGAACAGCCGGAAAACGCGACGTATGCGGCACTGCCGCCGGACTGGGCATCGCACCTCGAAGTGAGTTGCTCTTCCTGATCAACCAACGAATGAACAAAGAAAGGGACAAGAGACACCATGACCGACAAAGTCACCAAGACCGATGCCGAATGGCGCAACCAGCTCGACCCGATGGAGTACCAGGTCACCCGCCACGCCGCCACCGAGCGCGCGTTCACGGGTAAATACTGGGACCACCACGAGCACGGCATCTACCACTGTGTCTGCTGCAATACCCCGCTGTTCGAGTCGGATGCGAAGTTCGAGTCCGGCTGCGGCTGGCCCAGCTATTTCCGCGCGCTCGATCCGGACAACGTCATCGAGAAGGAAGACCGTACCCACGGCATGGTGCGCACCGAGATCATCTGCGCCGTCTGCGACGCCCACCTGGGCCACGTGTTCCCGGACGGCCCGCCGCCGACCGGCATGCGCTACTGCATCAACTCGGCCGCCCTGCGCTTCGAGCCCGTCTAACACCAAGAAACGCCCATGAAACTGTTATTCGATCTGTTCCCGGTCATCCTGTTCTTCCTCGTCTACAAGCTGGGCGACGGCCACCAGGAGGCCGCGCACGCCCTGGCTGTCCAGTACATGGGGGGATTGATCTCGGGCGGCAGCGTGTCGCCGGCGCAATCGCCGATCATGCTGGCGACGGCCGTGGCCATCATCGCCACGGTCCTGCAGATCATCTACCTGCGCGCCCGCAAGCGTCCGATCGACGGCGCGCTGTGGCTGTCGCTGGGCGTCATCGTCGTCACGGGCGGCGCCACGATCTATTTCCACGACGAGAACTTCATCAAGTGGAAACCGACGATCCTGTACTGGGCCTTCGCCATCGCCCTGTTCGTCTCGCAATTCGGCTTCCGCCAGAACCTGATGCGCAAGCTGATGGAAAAGCAGATCAAGCTGCCGGACGAGGTCTGGGGCCGCGTGGGCCTGGCGTGGATGGTGTTCTTTGCCGCCATCGGCGTGCTGAACCTCGTGATGGCCTTCGTCGTCTTCGCGGGTAACACGAGCGCCTGGGTCAACTTCAAGGTCTTCGGCATCACGGCGATCTTCTTCGTGTTCTTCCTCGGCCAGGCCATGATGCTGTCGAAACATATTCAGGAGGATGCATGAGCGTCGCCACGAACGATACCCGCGTAGAACGCATCCGCCAGGCGCTGCAGGAAGCGCTGGCGCCGACCCTGCTGGAGGTCGGCGACGACTCGCACCTGCACGCCGGCCATGCCGGCGCAGCCTCCGGCGGCGGGCATTACAGCGTGAAAATCGTTTCCGAACGGTTCGAGGGCTTGAGGCTCGTCATGCGTCATCGGCTGGTGTATGATGCCGTGCGAGCCATGATGCATACTGAGATCCACGCCCTGGCAATCACCGCCATCGCGCCCTCGGAAGCATCGACGTATTGATGGCTTTCAGCAAGTCTTAAGGTATCCGCCCGAAAACTGGTTCAAAATCGCTGCGCATTACAAGAATTAATCCAATCTTCGTCCAAGCAACCGCAACCCCCTCACAGGAAATAAAATGACTTTCAAGCCAGCTCGGCTGCTGTTAGCCCTGATCGCTATCGCCGCAACCCCCGCATTCGCACAGAACCTGGCCGTCGTGAACGGCAAGGGCATTCCGTCGTCGCGCGCCGACGCCATCGTCAAGCAGGTCGTGGCCCAGGGCCAGGGCACCGACAGCCCGCAGCTGCGCGATGCCATCAAGAAAGACCTGATCGCCCGTGAGGTGATGGTGCAGGAAGCCATCAAGCAGGGTTACGACAAGAACGCCGACGTCAAGACCGCGCTGGAAAACGCGCGCCAGACCATCGTCATCAATGCGCTGGCCAAGGACTACATCACCAAGCACCCGGTCACCGACGCCGAGATCAAGGCCGAATACGACCGCTTCGCGAAGCAGACGGGCGACAAGGAATACCACGTGCGCCACATCCTCGTGGAAAACGAAGCCGATGCCAACGCCATCATCGCCAAGCTGAAGGGCGGCGCCAAGTTCGAAGACCTGGCCAAGCAATCGAAGGACACCGGCACCGCCAACAATGGTGGCGACCTCGACTGGGCTACCCCGTCGTCGTTCCCGCCGGAATTCGCAGCCGGCTTCACCAGCCTGCAAAAAGGCCAGGTCACCGAGAAGCCCGTCAAGACGCAAGTCGGCTACCACGTGATCAAGCTGGACGACGTCCGCGCAGCGAAACTCCCGACCCTGGATGAGGTCAAACCGCAGATTTCGGACGCCCTGTCGCAGCAGAAACTGGCCGCATACCAGGAAGAAATGGTGAAAAAAGCAAAGGTGCAGTAATATGCACCATCACCGGCGGTGAAGAACCGCCGGTTTTCGTCGCTATGGCGACTTTTCGTGTTTTAGATAGGATCGAATAAATGATTGTGAAGCCCGCCCGCCTGTTGTTAGCCATGACTGCGATGGTAGCCCTGCCGTCGTTCGCCCAGAACGTTGCGACCGTCAATGGCAAGCCCATCCCCGCGGCCAAGGTTGACCAGGTGGTCAAGCAAGTCGTTGCGCAGGGCAAGGCAACCGATTCGCCGCAACTGCGCGATGCGATCAAGAAGGATCTGATCGGCCGCGAAGTCCTGATCCAGGAAGCCGACAAGCAAGGCGTCGGCGCACGCCCGGACGTCAAGAACGCCATCGACAACGCCCGCCAGAGCATCATCATCAACGCGATGCTGGCCGACTACGTCAAGAAGAACCCTGTCAAGGACGCCGACATCAAGGCCGAATACGACAAGTTCAAGGCACAGATGGGCGACAAGGAATACCACGCGCGCCACATCCTGGTCGGCACCGAAGACGAAGCCAAGCAGATCATCACCAAGCTGAAGGGCGGCGCCAAGTTCGAAGACCTGGCCAAGCAATCGAAGGACCCGGGTTCGGCCGGCAACGGCGGCGACCTGGACTGGGCCAGCCCCGCTTCCTTCGTGCCTGAGTTCTCGAAGGCCATGACCTCGCTGCAAAAAGGTCAGATCACCGAGACCCCGGTCAAGACGCAGTTCGGCTACCACGTGATCAAGCTGGAAGACGTGCGCGCTGCCAAGATCCCGCCGCTGGACGAAGTCAAGCAGCAGATCGCAGAATCGCTGCAACAGCGCAAGCTGGCCGCGTTCCGCGAAGACCTGATGAAGAAAGCCAAGATCCAGTAATCTGGCTCGGCAGTAAAAAAGCGCTCCTGTTGGGGCGCTTTTTTTTGGTACCGGTTTTTCTTTACCGCTTAATTTGTTCGACCAAACAACAATCATAAAAGGAGACTTCCATGACTGTCCACCGCCCCTCCCTTGCCCTCGCCTGCCTGCTCCTCGCCGGCAGCGCCGCAGCCGCACCGACGCTGCCCCTCTACGTCGGCAAGCCGATCGCCGCACCGTCTCGGTCACGCCGGAGCCGCTGAACGAGTCCTGGTCGCTCGAATGGTGGATGCCGCGCCACGAAGAAAAGCTGGCCGAGATCGCCCGTCGCAAGGCGGCCGGCGAAAAGACGGACCTCGTGTTCATCGGCGATTCGATCACCCACAACTGGGAAAAGGAGCAGCCCGCGCTGTGGCAGCAGTTCTACGGCAAGTACCACCCGCTGAACCTGGGCTACGGGGGCGACCGCACGGAAAACATCCTGTGGCGCCTGCAGCACGGCGAGCTCGACGGCATCGACCCGAAAGTCGTCGTCATGATGTTCGGCACCAATAACACGGGCCTGCGCCAGGATGCACCCGATCTCACGCTCAAGGGCATCCGGCGCGACATCGCAGAGGTCCGGCAGCGCTTGCCGAAGGCGAAGATCCTGCTGCTGGCAATCTTCCCGCGCGGCGAAGGCCCAACCGACGACAACCGCCGCATCAACGAACGGATCAACCCGCAGCTGCCGGCGCTGGCCGACGACCGCCACGTGTTCTTCCTGAACTTCAACCAGGCCTTCCTGGACGCGGACGGCAGGCTGTCGAAGGACATCATGCCGGATCTGCTGCACCCGAACGCCAACGGTTACCGGATCTGGCAGCGCGAGATGCAGCCGATGCTGGATAAACTGATGCACTGACCGGCACGGCGGGCGGTTACAGGGCGGTTGCAGGGCGGTTACTGGGCGGTCGGCGCTGGCCACCGCCCGCAGGGATGCGCTACAGTATGGAAAATTTCCGAAAGAACATCCCATGCTGATCGTCGCCACCATCCTCATCGCCGTCGTCTGCCTCATCCACGTCTACATCTTCCTGCTCGAGACCGTCCTTTTCCGCAGCCGCGGCCGCAAGGTGTTCGGTCTCAAGCAGGACCAGGTCGAGGCGCTGGCGCCGCTGATGTCGAACCAGGGGTGCTACAACGGTTTCCTCGCCGCCGCCCTTGCCGTGGGGCTCGTACATCCGGATCCCATGATCGGCCGCGCATTTGCGGTGTTCGGGCTGGTATGCGTCGCTATTGCAGGCGTCTGGGGCGGGATCACGGTCCAGCGCCGCATCCTGTTCGTGCAGACTGTGCCGGCGCTGCTCGCACTTGCCGCCCTTCTCCTCACTGCCACGGGTTACTAGCGTTCGCCCGGAACGCATCGACGCGACAGCAAGGCGAGCGTGTTCCGTACCAAATGCCGGTCAGCCCATCGACGTTCGCCCTGTCGACTGCGACAGGTAGATTTCGCGACGCACGATCCGCAGCTTGAACGCTTGTTCCAGCATGGATTGGAAAGCAGGACTCGCAATATGGGCGTCCAGGTCGGCCTGTGTCGCCCAGCCTTCAGCCAGGTGAAACACGTTCGGCTGCTTCAGGTCGCGCGAGGCGATGTAATACAGGCAGCCTGGTTTATTCGCGGTCTGGTCGATAGACGCCGTCGCGATGACTGCAAACGCCGCAGCATCCAGCGGATCGATTTCGTAGGTCCCGACGAGACTGATAAAGCCTGCAGCGGCGGATGTATTCATATTGATTCCATTCAGGGTAAAAACCAAGGGCAGGACCATGTGCGCATGGTGTCGATGGGTCCAGTGTGCGCGCTGACGGTAACAAGGGGAACCCATGCTGCAGCCATATCATTTATGCTGTCGTTGCATAAGAAAAATTCGCGCGGGCAGGAATGGATAAATTGTTATGGATGCGATGCTTCGTGCGCGCAGTCGAAACGGGTAGTTTTTCGGTCGTCGCGCGGGAGCTGCGCATCGGCCAACCGAACGTCAGCCGGCATGTTGCCGCACTGGAGAAGTCGCTGGGCACGCGCTTGTTGCACCGCTCGACCAGGCAAATGGTCGCCACGGATGAAGGCCGGCGCTATTACGCAAAAGCGCGCGAAGCACTCGACATCATCGCCCAGGCGGAAGCGGAGGCGCATGGCGAACAACATCCGCATGGACTGCTGCGCATCGCGTGTCCGGAGAGTATGGGCGCCGAGCTCCTGATACCAGCTCTGCCGGATTTCCTGCAGCGCTATCCGCATGTCGATATGGAGCTCCGCCTCGGCGACGCGTACGTCGACCTGGTGGCCGAAGGGATCGATATCGCCATACGGGGTGGCGTATTACGTGACAGCAGCCTCCGCGCGCGGAGCATCGGCAAATCCGCGCGTGTTTGCGTGGCCAGTGCGCGCTATCTGGAACAGCGTGGCGTTCCGCTGCAACCCGACGACCTGACTGCGCACGAATGCATTATCTATACGCTCCTCGCCTCCTCCACCGGCAGCTGGCCGTTCAAGAATGGCGATCTCAAGGTCAGCGGGCGTGTTCGGCTGAATAGTCTGGAAGGCATTCGGCGCGCCGTCCTGAACGACCTGGGGATCGCTTACTTGCCAGCGTGGATGGTGACCAAAGAACTCCAGAGCGGAGAACTCGTCGCCGTGTTGACCCAGCATGCGGCACCGCGTGTGCCCGTCAATGTGCTGTATTCGGCGGAACGACGCCTGCCCCAGCGTGCAGCCGTCTTCATTGAATTTATCGCGCAGGTGCTTGCCGACGTTCCCGGCCTTAACAGCAACAAGACACCCCCTTGATTCGCACTCCACCGATGGACCGCCTTGGGTTGCGCGATACCTTATGACGCTTCGCTGACTTTCCGCGGCGACGCGCCGAAAACGCGCTTGAACGCGGCACCGAAGGCACTGTCCGACCCATAGCCAAGCGAGGCTGCGACGCGGCTGATGGTCGCCCCCTTGACCGCCAGCCGCTCGCAGGCCAGCAGCATGCGCCATCGGGTGACGTAAGCCATCGGCGCCTCCCCCACCGTATCCGTAAAGTGCGCGGCGAAGGCCGAACGCGACATGCCGGCGGTGGCGGCAAGCAGCGCCACTGTCCAGGGGCGCCCCGGTTCGGCATGAATGGCGCCCAGCGCCGTACTCAGCTTGCTGTCATGCAGCGCGTACAACCAGCTACCCCTGCCCGGCGCCGCGCCGTCGAGGTGATGGCGCAGCGCTTCGATGAGCAGCATCTGCGCAAAATGGCTGGCCATCAACTGCCCGCCTGGCCGTGGGCAGCGCAGTTCTTCCATCAGCCGTGCAATCGATAGCCGCAAGGCTTCGCCCGCCGCGGACGCGACCTGCACTATCTCCGGCAAAATCGCGAGCAAGATGCCGGCGTTGGTACTACCAAAGCCGAAGTAGCCACCCAGCCCGGCGCAGTCGATGTCGACACCGGTCCCGATCCGCGCCACATTCCCCGGACCGACGACCGTCAATGCCTCGGCGACATCGACCGGTCGACTTTCCAGGTCGCTACACACGCTGAAGGCGGTGCCGCCCGACACCATCACCACATCGCCTTGCCGCAAGCGACGCTGGCCGATCGGGGCATCGCCATACAGCCAGCAACTGCCGAGGGTGATGGCGAAGCACTTCAGCGAGCCGTCGGCGGGATAATGGAGAGACCAGCTTCCACCGGCTTCCAAGCCGCGAAAGGCATAGTCGGTGGGCCGCAACATCGACAACACATCGGACAATGGATCCATCGATCAGGCCAAGCGTGAGCATTCAAACCACGCATCATAACCTCTTCCTTTAGCGACCGGCGGCTGTGACCGACCTACTCGGCAAATGATTCGCCACATGCTCTTCCTGGACGAATGCGACGAACACTGCGAGTTTTGCGCATTGTTCGTCTATCCATCCGTCCCTAACATGTGCGTTCGATATCTCGGAGCACATCAATGAAAGAACCTGTCAACAACGCCTTATGGCTCCCTACCAAGCAGGCGCCGTTCACCGTGGCACCCGCACCCTATACCGCGCCGCGCGGCCACGAAGTCGTCGTGCGCACGCGCGCCGTCGCACTCAACCCTTTCGATCGCCATCTCCAGACCATCGGCTCGCTTGCCTGTCCGTGGCTGAACTATCCGATGATCGTCGGTCACGATGTGGCTGGCGATGTCATCGAAGTGGGTGAGGCCGTTACCCGCTTCCACCCCGGAGATCGTGTGCTGGGCCTGGCCGGCGGTGTCGACAAGGGGCGTAATCGCGCGGCAGAAGGCGCATTCCAGGATTACGTCGTGCTGCTCGACCACATGATGACGCCGTTGCCCGCCGAGATGGGTTACAACGAGGCGAGTGTGCTGCCGCTCGCCGTATCGACCGCGGCCTGCGCCTTGTTCCAGCAGGGATTCCTGGCGCTCGCGCCGCCCACGGTGCAGCGGCAGCGCCGCGGCGAAACCGTCATCGTCTGGGGCGGTTCGACCAGCGTCGGTGCCAATGCGATCCAACTGGCAGTGGCCGCCGGCTACGATGTCCTGACTACCTGCTCCCCTAGGAATTTCGACTTCGTGCGGGCCTTGGGGGCACGCCAGGCATTCGATTACCGCAGCGCCACCGTCGTGGCCGACCTGGTGGGCGCACTTGGACAGTCGCGCTGCGCCGGCGCGGTGGCGATCGGCCCGGGCTCGGCGCTTGCCTGCGTGGACCTCGTGGTCGCCGCAGGCGGCGCGCCGAGCGTCGCGGTGGTCACGCCACCCGCCACCTTCGACGGCATCCCCGTCGGTCGCGGACGCTTGCGCAAGCTGCTGCCCATTCTCGTCAATAACGCCACCGGCCTGCTGCAGTTGATGTGGCGTGCCAAGCGGCGCGGTGTCGCGACGCCCTTTGTATGGGGCACCGCACTCATTCACAACGAGGTGGGTCCGATGATTTTCCAGGATTACCTGCCGGAGGCGCTGGCGCGCGGCGTATTCAAGCCGAGTCCGCCCTGCAAGGTTGCGGGCCGCGGCCTGGAGGCGATACCGGCGGCGATGGCAATGCATGCAGCAGGCGTCTCTGCCGCAAAGCTCGTCGTGACGCTCTGACCCATGCGCACGAAAACCCTATGGCCGGTTCGATACGGCGGCGCGCTGCTCGCCGTGTGTGTCGCATTGTTTTCCTATCGCTATATTGCTCGGGTCGGCCCGGTGCCGCCGAACGTGCTCGCCAACCGCTTCTTCGACCACTGGATCGTCGTGCATGCCGGCGCGGCGTCGACCGCCCTGATGCTCGGCGCCGTGCAACTGTCCAGCGCCCTGCGACGGCGCTGGCCCGGACTGCACCGCGCGAGCGGGCGGCTGTATGTCGCGGCTTGCATCGCCGGCGGTACCTCCGCACTCGTCTTGTCGGCGGGCTTGTCCACGGGCCCTGTGGCGGCGTCGGGTTTCGCCGCGCTTGGTGCGCTGTGGCTGTATGCCACGTTGCAGGGCTTGCGGTTCGCGCGCGCACGCGATTTCTCGCGACACAGGGCCTGGATGATCCGCTCGTACGCACTGACGTTTGCGGCGGTCACGCTCAGGATCTACCTTCCGGTCTCCCAGGTGATGGGGATCGATTTCGCCTTCGCCTACCGGTGCATCGCATGGCTGGCCTGGGTGCCGAATCTGCTCATTGCCGAAGTCTATATCCGGCATGGCGCCCGACCACGCACCGTTCCGCGCAATGATGCTTCGCATCGCGGACAGCAGTAAGGCCGACCGTGACTCGCTCCCGTGTCGGCAGTCAGCCGTTGCCAGCATCCAGTTGATCGAGCCAGACGGACCGCATGTTATAGCAGTGGAAGGCCTTTACCTTCCCTTGCTCGAGGACGAAGACATCGCAGCACGGCACGTCGAAGCGCTTGCCCGTGGCAGGCAGCACGCCGCCCGGGATCGGGAAATCGCCCGCATGGGTAGCCTGCAACCTCAGCTCGACGACAACGACGCCGGGTGCCGCCGAATAGACCTTCAGCAGCTCACGGTGAAAATCCGGGAAGATGGATTGCAAACCCTCGATCGGCTGACGCACCTCGGCGCCGACCCATTTTTGACCCGTAGCCATGTCCAGAAAATAACCGTCATCCGCGAACAGGGCGGCGAACCTTTCCGGATCCAGGTTCCTGGCTTCTGCGACGGCATAGAGCTCACGGATAACTTCTTCGTCAGTGGACATGCGCTTTCCCCCTGTGAGTTACAACTACTTCGATCGATGACGACGACTCCGTCACAATCTCCAGCGTGCTGTTGCCGCTGTCATAGCGGAGTGAGATCGGACCAGGTGATTGTAGGTCTGAAGTTTCGTCTATACTAGTACCTACCAAAAGGTAAGTGGGAAGACAGCATGGAACCGATCTGTGGTCTTGATGTGGCATTGCATTACGTTGGGGGCAAGTGGAAGCCGATATTGCTGTTCCACCTGCAGGGATCGCCGCGGCGCTTCGGCGAACTCAAGCGTCTGGTGAGCGGCATCAGCGAGAAAGTCCTGATTCAGCAGCTGCGCAGCCTGACGGAAGACGGCATCCTCACTCGCCATGACTTCATGGAGGTACCGCCGAGGGTGGAATACGCGATCACCGATTTCGGCCGTACGCTTGCGCTTGCGCTGCAGCCCTTGTGTGAATGGGGCAATCGCCATCGTGCGCACTTCGAGGCGCAGGCGGTTTCCGCAATGGATAGTAAAACGTCCGCCGATGAAGCCGTCCCGCACCGATGTTGACTTGGATCGTCGCAAGGATCATGTTTCCAGGAGAAGTGTATCGAGGACGGTTTTCCAAGACGCGACGCGTCGATCGTCCTCGCCCCTGCCCGTCGGCGCCAGTCTTCAGCGCATGCCGCCGATGTTGTAGCCGCCGTCGACCAGCAGGTTCTGGCCCGTCACGAAGCGCGCTTCGTCAGTGCACAACCAGACCGCCGCGTCGCTCACGTCCTCCGCTTCGGCGACCCGCTTCAGTACCGTGTGAGAGGCGACCGCGTCGAACATCTCTTTCGGCAAGTCGGTCGTCATCGGCGTGCGCGTCAGGCCCGGGCTCACATTGTTGATGCGAATGCCATCGCCGCCGACCTCGATTGCGACGTGGCGGACCATGGCATCGAGCGCGCCCTTGCTGGCGCCATAGATCGATAGTCCCGCGTTGCCGCCGGTGCCAGCAATCGATGATGTGTTGACGATAGCGCCGCCGTGACCAAGTGCACGCATGGCGATGACTTCCTGCTGGATCAGCATCCAGACGCCGCGGACGTTGGTGGCAAAGACGCGGTCGAATTCCGCCGCGGTCAGCGTCTCGATGGGGCCGGCGCTCGGCACGGCCGCATTGTTGAAGGCTGCGTCCAGGCGGCCCAAGCGCTGCACCACGCCCTTGATCAGGGCCGCGACGTCGTCTTCGTTTGAAATGTCCGCCGGCATCGCCGCGGCCTGGCCGCCCAATGCATCGATCTCGGCGACAACGGCATCGAGTTCCGTCTTGCGGCGCCCGGCCACCACCACGGTGGCGCCCTTCCTGGCGAAACCCAGCGCCGCCGCGCGGCCGATGCCGGTGCCGCCGCCCGTTACCAGCGCGACTTTTCCTGCCAGCGGTGCCGCGTCCTTCGATTGCATGTTCATTCTCTCGTCCTCCGGTGATGTGGAGACACGACGATACGCCTTGAAGATAGTTGGAACAATGCAGTATATTTTTGATTGGTTAGTGAGTGGAGCTCAATAATGATACGGGCAGCCGAGTATGCCGAATTGCGCGCGTTTGCCGCTGTCGCCCAGGAGCGCAGCTTTCGCAAGGCGGCCGCACGCCTCGGCGTGACGCCGTCGGCGCTCAGCCATGTGATTCGCGCCCTGGAAGAGCGCCTGGCCACCAAACTGCTGCACAGGACGACACGCAGCGTCGCGCCGACCGAGGCGGGCGCCGTACTGCTGGCGCGGCTTCTTCCCGCGATGGAAGACATGGCGAATGCCGTCAGCGAAATCGCGTACAGCGATCATCCGCGCGGCAGGCTGCGTCTCAGTCTGCCGCGGCTGGCGGCGGAAGCCGTGCTGCTGCCGAGGCTGGACGCCTTCACCCGGCTGTATCCGGACATCGCCCTCGACCTGGTGATCGAAGACCGCCTGGCCGATATCGTCGCCGAAGGCTTCGATGCCGGCATCCGGTCCGGCGCCCACGTCCATGGGGACATGATCGCGGTACGCCTGACACCCCATCTGCGCGCCGCCCTGGTGGCGACGCCCGACTACCTGGCGTCCCGCACCGTGCCCGTCACGCCGCACGACCTGCGCGAGCACCGGTGCATCAAATACCGCTGGGCCCACGACGGGGCCCTTTATCGCTGGAGCTTCGAGCGTGACGGCGAAGCCCTGGAGGTCGGGCTCGATGCCGCGATCGCCGTCAACGACATGAATCTGGTCACCCGCTTCGCGCTGAACGGACTCGGCTTCGCCTATGTCCTTGAGGATGTCGTCGTGGAGCATGTAGCAGCCGGCCGGCTGGTGCGGGTGCTCGAGGAATGGTGTCAGCCCAGCCCGGGCTTTCATCTCTACTACTCAGGACGGCGCCATGTTTCCGCACCGCTGCGCGCAGTGATCGACTTCTTCCGATACCAGCCGCGTCCGGCCTGATCTGGCCTGATCCGACGGAATCGTACGTCCGCACTCACACCGTCAGCCCGAGTGCCTTGACCGCCTTCTCCAGTGCGCGAATGCGCTCGCGCATGGCGGTCAGATTGCGCAGCAGTACGGCATTGCGCTCCCACTCCGCGTTCTTCGCGACCGGATAGAAGCCAGTATAGCGCCCCGGCTCCAGCAGGGAGTTCGGCACCAGCGTGCCGGCGGTCACATGGACGTTGTCGACGATGTCGATATGCCCGTTGATCATCGCCGCGCCGCCGAACGTGCAATGGCTGCCGATGTTCGCGCTGCCCGCCACGCCCACGCAGCCCGCCATGGCCGTGTGCGCCCCGATCCGGCAGTTGTGGCCGATCTGGATCAGGTTGTCGAGCTTGACGCCGTCCCCGATGACGGTGTCGTCCAGCGCGCCGCGGTCGACGGTCGTGTTCGAACCGATGTCGACGTCGTCGCCCAGCACGACGCGGCCCACCTGCGGCACCTTCACGTAGCGGCCGTCCTCCTGGGCGAAGCCGAAGCCGTCGCCGCCGATCACGGCGCCGGAATGGACGATGCCGCGCTTGCCGATGATGCAGCGGGCGTGGAAGGTGACGTTGGCGAAGAAGTGCGTGTCCTCGCCGACGACGGCATCGCGGCCGATGAAGCAACCCGCGTCGACGATGGCGCCCGCCTCGACTGACGCGCCTGCCTCAATGATGACGAGCGGCCCGATATGTGCCGACGGATCGACCTGCGCGCTCGCGTCCACGGCGGCGGAGGGATGAATGCCAGGCACGGGCCGCGGCGTCTCCCGCGCGAGGAGGTAGTGCGCCGCGCGCGCGAAATAGGCGTGGGGATTGGCGGTCACGATACGCGCCCCGGGATAGGCCGTGCCGACGACGGCATCGTCGAGCGGCGACAGGACGATCGCGCCGGCACGGCTTGCGGCCGCAGCGGCGCGGAATTTAGCATTGGACAGGAAGCTGATATCCTTTTCCCCGGCGCCTTCCAGCGACGCCAGTGACGACACGTCGGTCTCCGGGTCGCCGACGAGGGTCCCGCCCAATTCCGTCACCAATTCTCGCAGACGCACGCCCATCGTGTTCTCCCCGCGCGGACCCGCCGGCAAGCGTGCCGGTGCATTCTCCGCACGAGGTTGGACAAGAGAGCATGCGCCCGGTTCTGCCGCGTTCCGCCCGTCCTGGCAGCGTCTGCGACGGATCAAACCGACGCGCCGCTCAAGGCGAACGGCGCGGCGCGGGCAGGTCCGCCGGGGTCATCTGCTCCGCCATGGCCGCCGGCGACGTGCCCAGACGATCGACCCAGGAGCCGTACATGGCGTTCGGCAGGATGAACCAGCGGCGTCCGACCAGGTCCGCGGCGCGCGCCAGCAGCGCGGGATCGCGCCTGGCCAGCAGGTCCGCGTCTTCCTTGGCCACGAAGTCGCGCATGTCGTCGCCGACCAGCATGACGATCCGGTAGTCGCGGCCGATCCGGCTGCGCCGCGCCACCTTGTCGCCGCGCGGGTCGGCGTCCTCGCCCTTGAACAGGAAAGCGCCCTCCTCGTCCGCGCGCGGAAAGCCGAGCGCACCCATGTTTTCCATCGTCGCCTGCTTGGCGGCACAGGCGCCGTGCCCCTTGCACTCGCGGTTGCTGACATAGAAGATCGTCGTGTTCGGCATCGCCGTCACGGCTTTGGCGAACTCCACCGCGCCGGGAATGGCCTGCGCCGACTTCTGCGCGACCCAGGCGTCCCAGTCCTGCGGCCGATACGGCGCGCCGGAGCGCACCAGCCAGGCCTGGAAGGGACTGTTGTCCAGCATCGTCTCGTCCAGGTCCACGATGACGGCGGCGCCGGCGGTCGGCGGCACAGGCGATTGCTCGGCCGCGGCGCTGCCGGGCTGGGCCACGGCCGCCGGCAGCGCCGCCTGGGCCGAGGCGAACACGCTGCGTGCCAGCAGTGCATATTCGGGCGAGCGCTGCATCCACAACACGCTGTTGAGTTGGTGCAGCTGTCCAGCGGGCAGCGCCGGCGGCCGCTGGGCCGGCACGCCGGCCGAGGCGGCAAGCGCCAGCACGAAAACGCAGGCACGGGATCTGCGCAGGAAAAACGTCATGGAGATTCCTCGATCAAGGTTACAAGGACGACCGCCAGGCAGCATAAACGCATTTGCCTGACCATGCACGTATCGACCGAGGCCTCGCGCAAACACGGAGCCCGACTGGCACCAGTGTAATGGCATACCGTTAACGACGCCGTCCCTGCGAAGGCAGGGACCCAATATTGCAAGCTTTGCAGCGATGCATGCACTCATTGGGTACCTGCCTGCGCAGGGACGACGGTTTTTAAGCCAGCAACGGGCTTAACTGAAAGGCATTACACCCGCGGATGCCTTTCCGTGATGCGTCACGTCAGCACTGGATCAGCCGACCCACTTGCGCGCATTCTGGAACATGCGTGCCCACGGCGAGTTCTCGCCCCAGCTGTCCGGATGCCACGACATGGTGACGGTGCGCGCCACGCGCTCGGCGTGCGGCATCATGACCGAGAAGCGGCCGTCCTGCGTCGTCACGGCGGTCAGGCCTTCCGGCGAGCCGTTCGGGTTGAACGGATAGGCTTCGGTGGCCTGGCCACGGTTGTCGACGTAGCGCAGCGCCTTCACCACCTTGCCGATGTCGCCCGTCTGCGAGAAGTCGGCAAAGCCTTCGCCGTGCGCGATCGCCAGCGGCGCATGGGTGCCGGCCAGGTCGGAGAAGAAGATCGACGGCGAATCCAGCACCTCGACCATGCCGAAGCGCGCTTCGAACTGTTCCGACTTGTTGCGGGTGAACTTCGGCCATGCCTCGGCGCCCGGGATGATGCCCTTCAGGTTGCTCATCATCTGGCAACCGTTGCAGATGCCCAGGCCGAACGTGTCCTGGCGGCCGAAGAACGCGGCGAACGCTTCCTTCAGCTGCGCGTTGAACAGAATCGTCTTGGCCCAGCCTTCGCCGGCGCCCAGCACGTCGCCGTACGAGAAGCCGCCCACGGCGATGATGCCCTTGAAGTCGTCCAGCTTGGCGCGGCCGGCGATCAGGTCGCTCATGTGCACGTCGACGGCCTTGAAGCCCGCCTGGTGCAGCGACCATGCCGTCTCCACGTGCGAGTTGACACCCTGCTCGCGCAGCACGGCCACGCTCGGACGGGCGCCCGTGGTGATGAACGGCAGCGCGATGTTGACCTGCGTGTCGTGCACCAGCTTCGGGGTCATGCCCGGATCGGTGTCGTCCAGCAGGCGCTCGTATTCCTGATCGACGCAGACCGGGTTGTCGCGCAGGCGCGCGATGCGCCAGCTCGTCTCGCTCCACAGGCGATGCAGCTCGCTGCGCTTCGTGCTGTAGATGACTTTCGCGTCGCGCGTGAATTCGACGGCGCCGCGGTCGTTCAGCTTGCCGATGATGTGGCTGCAGGCGCCCAGGTCGACGCTGCGCAGCACGTTCATGACGGCCGTCTTCTCGTCGGCGCGCACCTGGATGACGGCACCCAGTTCTTCGTTGAACAGCGCGCGCAGCGTCATTTCGTTGCGGCGCTCGGCCACCTGGCCGGCCCAGTTCTTGGCGTCGCCGTGGTCGGATGCGTGCTCGCCTTCCATCGTCAGGATGTCGAGGTTGACGGTCACGCCGGCGCGGCCCGCGAAGGCCATTTCGCACAGCGTGGCGTACAGGCCGCCGTCCGAACGGTCGTGGTAGGCGAGCAGCTTGCCGTCGGCGTTCAGCCGCTGGATCGCCGTGAAGAAGGCCTTCAGGTCTTGCGGGCTGTCGACGTCCGGGGTGTCGTTGCCGATCTGCTGCGTCACCTGCGCCAGCGCCGAGGCGCCCAGGCGGTTCTTGCCGCGGCCCAGGTCGACCAGGATCAGCGCCGTGTCGCCCAGGTCCGTGCGCAGTTGCGGGGTCAGCGTCCTGCGCACGTCGGTGACGGGGGCGAAGCCCGAGACGATCAGCGACACCGGCGACACGACGGCCTTGTTTTCGCCGTCCTCGTTCCAGGTGGTGCGCATCGACAGCGAATCCTTGCCGACCGGGATCGACACGCCCAGCGCCGGGCACAGTTCCATGCCGACGGCCTTCACCGTGTCGAACAGCGCGGCGTCCTGGCCCGGCTGGCCGCAGGCGGCCATCCAGTTCGCGGACAGCTTGATGTCCGAGATGTCCGCGATCGGCGCGGCGGCGATGTTCGTGATCGCCTCGCCGACGGCCATGCGGCCCGAGGCGGCGGCGTCGATGACGGCGACCGGCGTGCGTTCGCCCATCGCCATCGCCTCGCCCTTGTAGCCTTCGAAGCTCAGCGTGGTGACGGCGACGTCGGCCACCGGCACCTGCCACGGGCCGACCATCTGGTCGCGCACGGTCATGCCGCCCACGCTGCGGTCGCCGATGGTGATCAGGAAGGATTTGTCGGCGACGGTCGGCAGCAGCAGCACGCGGCGCGCCACTTCGTCCAGTTCCAGGCCCGTCACGTCGACGGGCTTGAAGGTGTTGGCGGCGTGTTCGACGTTGCGGTGCATCTTGGGCGGCTTGCCCAGCAGGACGTCCATCGGCATGTCGACCGGCGACGTGTTGGTGATGGGATCGATCAGCTTGAGCTGGCGTTCCTCGGTGGCGACGCCGACGGCCGCGAACGGCGCGCGTTCGCGTTCGCACATGGCGGCGAAGCGCGGCAGGTCGTCCGGGGAAATCGCCAGCACGTAGCGCTCCTGCGACTCGTTGCTCCAGATTTCGCGCGGCGCCATGCCGCTTTCTTCCAGCGGCACCTTGCGCAGGTCGAAGGTCGCGCCGCGCTTGGCGTCGTTGGTGATTTCCGGGAAGGCGTTCGACAGGCCGCCGGCGCCCACGTCGTGGATCGAAATAATCGGGTTGTCGCTACCCAGCTGCCAGCAGGCGTTGATGACTTCCTGTGCACGGCGTTCCATCTCCGGATTGCCGCGCTGGACCGAGTCGAAGTCCAGGTCGGCAGTATTCGTACCCGTCGCCATCGACGACGCCGCCGCGCCGGCCATGCCGATGCGCATGCCCGGACCGCCCAGCTGGATCAGCAGGCTGCCGACGGGGATGTCGTTCTTGTGCGTGTGCTCGGCCGAGATGTTGCCGATGCCGCCCGCGATCATGATCGGCTTATGGTAGCCGAACACGGTGTTGTCGTTGATGGCGGTGGCGCCCACGTTCTGTTCGTAGGTGCGGAAGTAGCCGCCCAGGACCGGACGGCCGAATTCGTTCGAGAACGCGGCACCGCCCAGCGGGCCGTCGACCATGATCTGCAGCGGAGAAGCGATGCGTTCCGGCTTGCCGTAGACCTTGTCGCCGCCCGCTTTCGCAGCGTCGTTGACGTTGGCGGCGTTTTCCCACGGCTGCACGGCGCCCGGGATCATCAGGTTCGACACGGTGAAGCCCGTCAGGCCGGCCTTCGGCTTGGCGCCGCGGCCCGTCGCGCCCTCGTCGCGGATCTCGCCGCCGGCGCCCGTCGAGGCGCCCGGGAACGGCGAGATCGCGGTCGGGTGGTTGTGCGTCTCGACCTTCATCAGCGTGTGCGTCAACTGAGTCGTCGGTGCATATTCCTGGCCCTCGCCCTGCGGGAAGAAGCGCACGGCTTCGGCGCCTTCCATGATGGCCGAGTTGTCGCTGTAGGCGACGATCGTGCCCTTCGGCTGCAGCTGGTGCGTGTTCTTGATCATCTGGAACAGCGAGCGGTCCTGCTTGACGCCGTCGACAGTCCATTCCGCATTGAAGATCTTGTGGCGGCAGTGTTCGCTGTTCGCCTGCGCGAACATCATCAGCTCGACGTCGGTCGGGTTGCGCTGGGCGCGGCTGAACGCGTCGAACAGGTAGTCGATCTCGTCCTCGGCCAGCGCCAGGCCCATCTCGGCGTTCGCATCGGCCAGCGCCTGGCGGCCGGCGCCCAGCACGTCGATGGCGGCCAGCGGGCGGCCTTCGAGGTCGGTAAACAGCGCCTGGGCCTCGTCGGCGCTGCGCAGCACGGTTTCCGTCATGCGGTCGTGCAGCAGCGCGGCGACGGCCTGCACTTCATCCGCTTCCAGCTTCTTCGGCGCCTTGATGCTGGTGCCGAGGATGCCGCTTTTCAGGACGACCTTGAACGCCACGCCGCGCTCGACGCGGTGGATGTGCGCCATGCCGCAGTTGTGCGCGATGTCGGTGGCCTTCGAGGCCCACGGCGAGATCGTGCCCAGGCGCGGGATCACGAAGAACTCCTCGGTCACGCCCTCGTACTGCGTTTCCGGCACGGGTTCGCCATAGGTGAGCATGGCGGCGAGACGTTCGGTGTCCTCGGTGGACAGCGGCGCGCCGGCATCGATGAAGTGATAGTAGCGTGCGGAGACGGCGGCAATCGTCGGGGCGACGGACTGCAGCTGGGTCAGGAGGCGTTGGCTACGGAAGGCGGAGAGGGCATTGGAACCCGGCAGAATCAACATGGCTTTGTCAGTCCGTCGATGCAGCGTGGCTGCGGGTGAAAGATAGCCCGCTATTATACAGCGTCGCCCCCTCCCCCCGCTGGTGTAATTCCGGACAAGTTTGGCCGAAAAACACCACAAGCCCCTGCGAAAGTTGCCCGACGTTCAAGTAAGCGGTATCGTAGCAGCATAAACATGTCGCGGACGACGCCAGAACGATGCAAGAGAACAGCCAATTGACGGTCCTCGTGGTCGACCCGAACCCGGGCATCCGCGCCAACCTGCAGAACATGCTCAACCAGTCGGGCATCTCGCGCATCGAGTCGGCGATGAACGCGGGCACCGCCATCAAGGCGCTGGGCCGCAAGAGCTACGACATCATCCTGTGCGAGTACGACCTGGGCGGCGCGGCCGGCACGGGGACGGCGCCCGGCGAAGGCCAGGACGGCCAGCAGCTGCTGGAAGACCTGCGCCACCACAAGCTGATCCCGCCCTGGGCCATCTTCATCATGCTGACCTCCGAAGCGAGCCATGCGCGGGTCGTGGGCGCCGCAGAGCTGCAACCGAGCGACTACATCCTCAAGCCGTTCACGGCCGGCATCCTCAACGAACGCATCGGCCGCGCGCTGGCGCGCCGCGCCGCCATGCTGCCGGCCTACCAGCAGGTGGCGCAGGGCAATCCGCGCGCCGCCATCCGCACCTGCGCCGACGCCATCGCCACGCAGCCGCGCCATGCCCTCGATTTCGCACGCCTGCGCGCCGAGCTGCACCTGTCGCTGAAGGAATACGCGCAGGCCGAAGACGTCTACCGCGGCGTGCTGTCGGCGAAGCCGCTGGGCTGGGCCAGGCTCGGCCTGGCGCGCACGCTGCGGGCGATGGGGCGCGCGGACGAAGCCGTCGAAGAACTGCAGGCCCTCGTGGCCGACAATCCGAGCCTGATGGCCGCCTACGACTTGCTGGCCCGCTGCCAGGAAGAACGCGGCGAGGCGGCACACGCGCAAAAGACGCTGGAAGACGCCGTCGCCATCTCGCCCTACATGGTACGGCGCCTGCGCAAGCTGGGCGAGGTTGCCATGGATGCGGGCGACGCCGCCGCCGCCGAGAAATCGCTGCGCCAGGTGGTCGCGCGCTCGCGCTACTCGGAATTCCGCGATCCCGAAGACCACGTCAACCTCGTCAAGGCGCTCGTGCGCAAGGGCGACCCGGTCGGCGCCGCCAACGTGGTGCGCGACCTGGAGCGCACCCTGCGCGGCACGCCCGCCGGCGAAGCCTGCCGCGCGATATCCGCCGCGCTGCTGCAGGATGCGGCCGGCGACAAGGGCGGCGCCGTCAAGGAACTGCGGTCGGCCGTCGACGCCGTGCGCGCCGGCGACCAGCTGTCGTCCGCGATGCGCATCAGCCTCGCGCAATCGCTGCTGGGCCACCGCCTGGACGACGAAGCGTCGGACGTGATGATCGGCGGCCTGCATGGCGCCGCGAGCGACGACGCCGTCTCGCCGCAGCAGGCGCTGAACGTGTTCGTCAAGGCGGGCCGGCCGGACCTGGCCGACGGCATGTCCAAGCAGATGCGTGCCCAGGCCCAGGTGCTGCTCGGCGTGGCCGACGAAAAGCGCAATATGGGCGACGTGCGCGGCGCCGTGCAGACGCTGCTCGAAGCGCTGCGCCTGGCACCGAACAACCTGCAGGTGATGATCGCCGTCGTCGGCGGCATCCTGCGCCAGATCATGGAGATGGGCTGGGACGAAGCGCTCGCCGCGCTGTCGGAGGAACAGCTGGACCACATCCGCGCGCTGGACGCGGCCCATCCGCGCCTGCAGGCGCTCGATACGGAACTGGCCGCGGCCAAGCGCAAATACGGTATCGCCAACGGGATGTGACACCATGGGGTGCGCGTCACGCCGACGTAGGGTGGGCACCACGTGCCCACCTCGGCGCAGCGTCTACGCTTCCGGCACCCCGTAACCCCCGCCACCCGGCGTCTCGATCACGAACATGTCCCCCGGCGCCATCTCGACCTTGCCGATGTGGCCCAGCACCTCGATCCGCCCGTCGGCGCGCACGACGCGGTTGCGCCCCTTCGCGCCCGGCGCGCCGCCCGCCATGCCGAACGGCGCGTGCAGGCGGTTGTTGGACAGGATCGCGGCCGTCATCGGTTCCAGGAAGCGCACCTGGCGCACCCCGCCGTTCCCGCCATGCCACCTTCCCGCCCCGCCCGAGCCGGCCCGGATCGCATAGCTTTCCAGGCGCACGGGGAAGCGGAATTCCAGGATCTCCGGATCGGTCAGGCGCGAGTTCGTCATGTTCGTCTGTACCACGTCCGTGCCGTCGTAGCCGTCGCCGGCGCCGGAACCGCCCGAAATGGTCTCGTAGTACTGGTGGCGCGCATTCCCGAACGTGAAATTGTTCATCGTGCCCTGGCTCGCCGCCATCACGCCCAGCGCGCCGTACAAGGCATTCGTGATGCAGGTCGAGGTCTCTACGTTGCCCGACACGACCGATGCCGGATAGCGGGGATTGAGCATCGAGCCGTGCGGGATGATGACCTCCAGCGGCTTCAGGCAGCCGGCATTGAGGGGAATCTCGTCGTCCACCAGCGTGCGGAACACGTACAGCACGGCCGCCATGCACACGGCAGACGGCGCGTTGAAATTGTTCGGCAGCTGATCCGACGTCCCCGTGAAATCGATCGTCGCGCTGCGTGCCGCGCGGTCGACACGGATCGCCACTTCGATGCGCGCGCCGTTATCGAGCTCGTTGACGAAGCGCCCGTCCTTCAAGGCGGTGATCACGCGCCGCACGGCTTCCTCGGCATTGTCCTGCACGTGCCCCATATAGGCGCGCACGACGGGCAGGCCGAAGTGCGCCACCATCTTGTGCAGCTCCTCGACGCCCTTCTGGTTCGCCGCGACCTGGGCCCGCAGGTCCGCCATGTTCTGGTCCGGATTCCGCGCCGGCCAGCGCGCGCCCGTCAGCAGCGCGCGCATCGCGTCCTCGCGCAACACGCCATTAGCGCCGTCGGCACCGTCGACGAGCTTGACGTTGTCGAGCAGGACGCCCTCTTCCTCGATATGGCAGGAATCGGGCGGCATCGATCCCGGCGTGGTGCCGCCGATGTCGGCGTGGTGGCCGCGCGAGCCCACGTAGAACAGGATCTCGGCGCCCGCCGCATCGAACACGGGCGAGATCACGGTGACGTCGGGAAGGTGCGTGCCGCCGTTGTACGGGTCGTTCAGCACGTACACGTCGCCCGCCTTCATCCGGCCCGCGTTCTTGCGCATGACGCTCTTGATGCTCTCGCCCATCGAGCCCAGGTGCACGGGCATGTGGGGCGCGTTGGCGACCAGGTTGCCGTCGGCGTCGAAGATCGCGCAGCTGAAGTCCAGGCGCTCCTTGATGTTGACGGAATACGCCGTGTTCTGCAGGCGCAGTCCCATCTGCTCGGCGATCGACATGAACAGGTTGTTGAAGATCTCCAGCATGACCGGGTCGACCGTCGTGCCGATCGCATGGCGCTCCGGCAGTGCCTCGACGCGGCGCATCACCAGGTGGTCGTACGCGGTGACTTCGGCCTGCCAGCCCGCCTCCACCACGGTGGTCGCATTCGCCTCCGCGACGATCGCCGGGCCTTCCACCACGTCGCCGGGGCCGATGTCGGCGCGGCGGTACACGGCCGTGTCGCGCCAGGCGCCGTCGCCGAACATCGGCACGGTCTCGGACACGGCAGGCGGCATACCGCGCGCGGGTCGCGCCGAGGGCTGCTCGGGCGGCGCGTCCGAGCGGCCCAGCGCTTCGACCGACACGGCTTCCACGACCAGCGCCTTGCCCGGCATGAGAAAGGAAAAGCGGCGGCGGTAGGCCTGCTCGAACTGCGCCTGCATGGCGTCGGTCGTGTCGGACAGGACGACGATCGCCGAATCCGTGCCCTCGTAGCGCAGGTGCACGCGTCGCAGCACCTCGATGCGGCCGGCGTCGACGCCCTGCGCCAGCAGCTCCGCGCGGGCCGATTCGGCCAGCGCGTCCAGTTCCAGGGCCAGCGCAGCGCCGTCGACGTCGGCCAGGCGCCGCTCGACCGCCTTCTCGCGCATCGCGCCCTGGTCCGCGAGACCCATGCCGTAGGCCGACAGCACGCCGGCCAGCGAATGGATGAACACCGTCTTCATCCCGAGGGCATCGGCGACGAGGCAGGCGTGCTGGCCACCGGCGCCGCCGAAACTCGTGAGCGCATAATCGGTGACGTCGTGGCCGCGCTGCACGGAGATCTGCTTGATCGCATTCGCCATATTGCCGACGGCGATGCGGATGAATCCTTCCGCCACGGCTTCGGGCAGCGGCGTATCGCCTGTCGCCGCGCCGATACGTGCCGCCATGTCCGCGAAGCCCGTGCGCACGGCGTCCACGTCGAGCGGCTGGTCGGCGCCTGGGCCGAACAGATGGGGGAAGTGACGGGGCTGGATCTTGCCGAGCATGACGTTGCAGTCGGTGACGGTCAGCGGACCGCCGCGGCGGTAGCAGGCCGGGCCCGGATTGGCGCCCGCGCTGTCCGGCCCCACGCGGTAGCGGCTGCCGTCGAAATGCAGGATCGAGCCGCCGCCCGCCGCCACCGTATGGATGCTCATCATCGGCGCGCGCATGCGCACGCCGGCGACCTGGGTCTCGAACACCCTTTCATAGTCGGAGGAATGCGCGCCGGCGAAGTGCGACACGTCGGTCGACGTGCCGCCCATGTCGAAGCCGATTACGCGCTCGAAGCCCGCCAGGCGGCTCGCGCGCACCATGCCGACGATGCCGCCGGCGGGGCCGGACAGAATGCTGTCCTTGCCCTGGAACGTGCGCGCATCCGTCAATCCCCCGCTCGACTGCATGAACTGCAGGTTCACGCCGGGCAGCTCGCTCGCCACCTGGTCGACGTAGCGGCGCAGGATCGGCGACAGGTAGGCGTCGACCACCGTCGTGTCGCCGCGCGCGACGAGCTTCATGAGGGGACTGGTCTCGTGCGATACGGAGACCTGGGTGAAGCCGATCTCGCGCGCGATGCGGGCGACCGCATCCTCGTGCTGGTGGTAGCGGTAGCCGTGCATGAAGACGATCGCCAGCGCACGCACGCCGCCGTCGAAGGCAGACTGCAAATCCTGGCGCACGCGCGCCTCGTCGAGCGGACGCACGACGTCGCCGTGGGCGCCGATGCGCTCGTCGACCTCGATTACCTGGCCGTACAACAGCTCGGGCAGCACGATGTGGCGCGCGAACAGGCGCGGCCGGTTCTGGTAGGCGATGCGCAGCGCGTCGCGGAAGCCGCGCGTGATGGCGAGCACGGTCGGCTCGCCCTTGCGTTCGAGCAGCGCATTGGTCGCGACGGTCGTGCCCATCTTGACGGCCTCCACGCTGCCGGCGGGAATGGCGGCGCCGGGCGCCAGGCCGAGCAGGTGGCGGATGCCGGCCACGGCCGCGTCGCGGTATTGCTCCGGATTTTCCGACAGCAGTTTATGCGTGACGAGCGCCCCATCGGGGCGGCGCGCCACGATGTCCGTGAAGGTGCCGCCGCGGTCGATCCAGAATTGCCAATCCATGCTCACTCCATCGAAATCGGGTCAAACCGACATTCTAGCGGCGCGGCCGCCGGATTTTGGCGAAAATGGCGGATCACGATGAAGGGAGTGCCCCATGGATACCGAGTTGTACAGCGTTGCCCAGATCCGCGCGATCGAACACGCGGCGGCCGCGCAGCTTGCGCCCGGAGAACTGATGCGGCGCGCCGGCGAGGCGGCGGCGGCCTACGCGCTGGAGCTGCTGGGCGGCTTTCCGACCGGCGTCGTGCTGGTGCTGGCGGGACCGGGCAATAACGGCGGCGACGCGCTCGAGGTGGCGGCGAACCTGGCCAACCTGGGGGCCGCCGTCGCCGTCGTGCACCTGGCAGGCGCATCGCCGTCCGCCGAAACGCAGCAGGCACTGGCGCGCGCCCGTGCGAGCCGCGCGCGCTTCGTCGACGATGTCGGCGACACGCCGTGCTGCCTCGTGGTCGACGGCCTGTTCGGCATCGGCCTCGCCCGCCCCCTCGCCGGCCGCGCCCGCGCGCTGGTGGAACATATCGCCGTCACCGACTGCCCCGTCCTGGCGCTGGACGTGCCGAGCGGACTGGATGCGGACACCGGCGCGGTGATCGGGCCGGACGGCATCGCCGTGAGCGCATCCCATACCATCACCTTCCTCGGCAACAAGCCGGGCCTGCACACGGGCGACGGCAGCGACCACGCGGGCCGCGTCCACGTCGACTGGCTCGGCACCGACGCGTCCCAGCCGGCGCAGGCGCGCCTGAACGGGCCGCAGCTGTTCGGCGCGCACCTCGGCGTGCGCCGGCGCAATACGCACAAGGGCAGCTTCGGCGATGTCGCCGTGCTGGGCGGCGCGCGCGGCATGGCCGGCGCCGCGATCCTGGCGGCGCGCGCCGCGCTGTTCGCGGGCAGCGGCCGCGTGTTCGTGGCGGCGCTCGACACGGGCCTGGCCATCGATCCGGCCCAGCCGGAAATCATGTTCCGCGACGCCGCCGGCTTCGCGTTCGAGAAGCGGACCATCGTCGCGGGCCCCGGCATGGGCGATGCGGACATCGCCAAGCACGTGCTGGCCAAGGCGGTCGATGGCACGGGCCCGATCGTGCTCGATGCCGATGCACTGAACCTCGCCGCCGCCAGCGACGACCTGCGGGCGCGCATCGCGCGTCACGACGGCCCGGCGATCCTGACGCCGCATCCGCTGGAAGCGGCCCGCCTGCTGGGCGTGACGGCGGCCATCGTGCAGGCCGACCGCCTGGAAAACGCGCGCGAACTGGCGCAGCGCCTGAACGCCGTCGTCGTGCTGAAAGGCGCGGGCAGCGTGATCGCGCGGCCGGACGGCGAGGTTGCAGTCAATACGACGGGCAATCCGGGCCTCGCGACGGGCGGCACGGGCGACGTGCTGGCCGGCCTGTGCGGCGCGCTGCTGGGCCAGGGCTGGCCTGCATGGGAGGCCGCGCTGGGCGCCGTGTGGCTGCACGGTGCGGCGGCGGACCGGCTGGTGGAAAACGGCATCGGGCCGATCGGCCTGACGGCGGGGGAATTGCCGCGCGCGATCCGCGCGGAGTTGAATGCCTTGGTCGCGCAGCGGTGATGCGAATGTTCGGCCCCACCCTACGTACGGCACCACCCACACGCCGGACGTCCGAACCGCTTCGTAGGGTGGGCATCACATACCCACCAAACACGACCACTTACGAAATGAGGCGCCCCGCGGCAATAGTGATCGTACGGCCGCAACGCGCCGCCATGGACGGATCGTGCGTGACGAGCACGAGCGTCGAGCCCCGTTCGCGGTTCAGCTCGAACATCAGCTGCGTCACGGCTTCGCCGGTTGCAGCATCCAGGCTGCCCGTCGGTTCGTCCGCAAACAGCAGCGGCGGTTCCGTGACGAAGGCCCGGGCCAGCGCGACGCGCTGCTGCTCGCCGCCCGACAGATACTTCGGATAGTGACCCAAGCGGCCGGACAAGCCCACACGGCCCAGCATGGCTTCGGCCTTGGCGCGCGCATCCCCGTCGCCGCGCAATTCCAGCGGCAGCATCACGTTTTCCACAGCGCTCAAGTGCGCAAGCAACTGGAAGGACTGGAACACGAAGCCCAGCTTGGCCTTGCGGAACGCGGCGCGACCATCCTCGTCCAGCGCAAAGATATCGGTGCCGTCCAGCAGCACGCGGCCGCTCGAGGGCGTGTCGAGGCCGGCCAGCAGACCCAGCAAGGTGGACTTGCCGGAACCCGATGCGCCGACGAGGGCAAGCGTCTCGGCCGGTTGCACGGTAAAATCCACCTCATGCAGGATGGTGAGCTCGCCGCTGGCGTCCGCCACCCGCTTCGACAGGCCGATTACGGCGATCGCCGCATCCTGGCCGGAGCGGCCTTCGCGGCCGGCCGATTCAATATGGGAAGCCTCACGCTTGGAAGCCTCGGGATTATCACGCATGCTTAATCGTCTCAAGAAATGGACCATCGGGACCGCCGCCTTGTTCGTGGTGGCGGTGGCCGCGTCGGCGAATGCCTATTCTGCACCAAAAACCGTGCTGGTGGTGGGCGACAGCCTGTCGGCCGAATACGGCATCGCGCGCGGCAGCGGCTGGGTCGCGCTGCTGGAACAGAAACTGAAGGCGGAAAAGATCGATGCCCGCATCGTCAATGCGAGCATCAGCGGCGAGACCACCAGCGGCGGCCGCACGCGCCTGCCCGCACTGCTGCAGCAGCACAAGCCGAACGTCGTCGTGTTCGAACTGGGCGCCAACGACGGCCTGCGCGGCCTGCCGGTGGCATCGGCCCAGGACAATCTGCGCACCATGATTTCGCTGGCCCAGCAGAACAAGGCCAAGGTCCTGCTGGTCGGCATGCGCATGCCGCCGAACTACGGCCGCGCCTACACCGAGCGTTTCGCCGCCATGTACCAGTCGCTGGCCACGCAGGCCAAGGTGCCGCTGGTGCCGTTCATGCTGGACGGCGTGGCCCAGGACACGGCCAACTTCCAGGCCGACCGCATGCACCCGCTGGCGAGCGCGCACCCCATCATCCTCAACAACATCTGGCCCCAGCTGACTCCCCTGATCCGACCATAATGAAATACCCCGCAGTCCTGAACTTCGAGACCATCCTGCCCGCGCTCGACGAATTCGACACCATCATCGACGCGCGCAGCGAATCCGAGTTCGCCCTCGACCACCTGCCTGGCGCGATCAACTGTCCCGTCCTCGACGACGAACAGCGCATCCTCGTCGGCACCACCTACAAGCAGGTCGGCGCCTTCGAGGCCAAGAAGATCGGCGCGCCGCTGGTCGCCAAGAACATCGCGCATTACGTTGAGACCCTGTTCGCCGACAAGCCGAAGGAGTGGAAACCCCTCGTCTACTGCTGGCGCGGCGGCAACCGCAGCGGCTCGATGGCCCTCATCTTCGCCAAGATCGGCTGGCCCGTCGTGCAACTCGACGGCGGCTACAAGGCCTATCGCGCCTACATCGCCGCCGACCTGGAAAACCCGCCGGCGCTGGACCTGCGCGTGATCTGCGGCACCACGGGCAGCGGCAAGACGCGCCTGCTCGAGACGCTCGATGCGATCGGCGCGCAGGTGCTCGACCTGGAGGGCCTGGCCGCCCACCGCGGCTCCGTCCTGGGCCACCTGCCGGACGCGCCGCAGCCGACCCAGAAGGCCTTCGAGAGCGCCATCTGGAACCGCCTGCGCCGCTTCGACCCGAGCCGCCCCGTATTCGTCGAATCGGAGAGCAAGAAGGTCGGCAACCTGCGCGTACCGGATGCCGTCATGGAACGGATGCGCGCGGCGCCCTGCATCCGCCTGGAACTCGATCGTCCCCTGCGCGTGGACCTCCTGATGGAAGACTACCGCCACTTCGCGCTCGACGCCGCGGCATTGAACGGCCAGCTCGAACACCTGGTGCAGCTGCATGGCCGCGCGAAGATCGATGCGTGGCACGAGATGGCCAACACGGGCCGGATGCCGGAACTGGTCGACCAGCTGCTGGTGGAGCATTACGATCCGGCCTACCTGAAATCGATCGACCGGAATTTCGTGCAGTATCCGCAGGCGCAGATGCTCGCCTTGTCCGGCATCGCACGAGACGATTTCCTCGGGGCGGCGCGGCAGCTGCACGGCGGAGACGCCGCGGGCTGATCATGGTGGGCATGTGATGCCCACCCTACGCCATGGGCGCGAAAACGCCGTAGGGTGGGCACCACGTGCCCACCACATCGCATCCCGACCGACACCATGAAAAAAGCCCGGCCCGCTTTCGCGGCCGGGCTTTTTGACGTCGTCGCCTGCTGCCTTACTGCGCTGCGTTCGCGCCCAGGTCGGCCGACTTGACGTTGATCTTCGCCTTCGCCTTCTTCTTCAGCGCTTCCAGGTAACCGTAGGTCTCGGCGCCGCCGATGGCGCGGCCGATCTGTTCCGCTTCCTGCTTGCGGCGCGCCTGGTCCGGCTGGGCCGGCTGCGACACCTTGACGATGCGGTACACGCCATAGCCCTGGCCCGGCACGTCCACGCCGACATAGGCCGGCAGCTTGCTGGTATCGGCCTTCAGCACGGCCAGCGCGGCGGTCTCGTCGAACGGCGGCTGCTTGGTGCGCGAGACGATCTTCGCTTCGCCGAAGCCGCTGGCGTCGCCCGATGCCTTGGCCGCGGCCAGCTTGGCTTCGCCGGCCTGCTTGGCCAGGCGCAGCGCCTCTTCCTGCGTGACGCGCTGGCGGATCTGCGCTTCCACCTCGGCCAGCGGACGCTTGGTCGCCGGCTTGAATTCGACGACGCGGCCGGCCACCAGGGTGCTCGGCGCCACTTCGACGGCTTCCGTATTGCGCTTGTTCTTGATCGCGTCGTTCGAGAAGATCGCCTTCAGGAATTTGTCGCTATTGACCGGCGAGTTGCCCAGCGCCGGGTTCGGCATGCGGCCCAGGTTGTCGGCGGTCTGGATCTGCAGGCCCAGCTTGTCGGCGACCGGCTTCAGGCTGTCGGCCTGCTCGTACACGGTGTTCGAGAAGGTCTCGGCCAGCTCCGTGTACTTGGCCGACATCTTGGTCTTCTGCAGGTCGGCCAGGATCTCCGGCTTCGCTTCTTCCAGCGACTTCTGCGTGGCCGGCACGACCTTGGTGACCTTGATGATGTGGTAGCCGAACTCCGAGCGCACGAGGCCGCTGGTTTCGCCTTCCTTCAGGCCGTAGATCGCATCTTCGACGGGCTTGACGAACACGCCCTTCTCGACCACGCCCAGGTCGCCGCCCAGCTCGGCCGAGCCGGGATCCTGCGACTGCGCCTTGGCGACCTTCGCGAAGTCGCCCGGGTTCTTGCGCACTTCGGCCAGCGCGGCTTCGGCCTTGGCCTTGGCGGCGGCGTCGTCGGCCGGCTTGGCGTCCTTGGCGACGTTGAACAGGATGTGGCTCGCGCTGCGCTTTTCCGGCGTCGTGAAGCGGGCCTTGTTCTTGTTGTAGGCATCGGCCACTTCGGCGTCCGACACGGCGACCTGCTTCTGCACGGCGTCGGCATTGAACACGACGTATTCGGCCTTGACCGTCTCCGGCACCTGGAACAGCGCGGCGTGCTTGTCGTAGTAGGCCTTGACCATATCGTCGGTGACCTTGACTTGCGCGGCGTAGGTGGCGAGCGGGAACATCAGCTCCTGCACTTCCCGTTCCTGGTCGTTGATGTCGGACAGGCGGTTCGCCACGCTGCGCGGCGCGAACGCGGTCTGGCTGACGGCGCCGGCCAGCTGCTGCACGGCCATGTCGTGGCGCATGCGCGCGTCGAACATGTCCGGGGTCATGCCCTGGGCGGCCAGCGCGGCAATGTACTGATCCTTGTCGAAGCTGCCGTCGGCCTTGCGGAACATCTGGATGTCGCCGATGGCCTTGGCCAGCACGGCATCGCTCACGGTCAGGTGGCTGCGCTCGACTTCGGCGTTGACGGCACGTTCCGCCACCAGCTGGTCGAGGATCGCCTGCTTGGCTTCCGGCGTCTCGAACAGCTTCTGGTCGAACTGGGCGCCCATCTGCTGGCGCGCCTGGTCGATCTGGCGGCGCTGCGCTTCTTCCCACTGCTGCTGGGTGATGCTCTTGCCGTCGACGGTGGCGACACCGTCGCCGCCGCCGCGTTCCTGGTAGCTGCTGACGCCGACCAGGACGAAGGACGGCAGGATCAGCAGCAGCAACAGCAATTGCATGAGGCGCTGGTGCTTACGAATAAATTCAAACATGGTCAGCCATTCAAGGTTGAAAATGCGTTATCAAAAAACCTAAAAAAAAAGGCGAACTCTCGTTCGCCTCTTCTTTTGCATCTGGCGGAGCGGACGGGGCTCGAACCCGCGACCCCCGGCGTGACAGGCCGGTATTCTAACCAACTGAACTACCGCTCCAAATTCTTTTATTTCGCAACGCAACCGATTGGTTGGCGGAGCGGACGGGGCTCGAACCCGCGACCCCCGGCGTGACAGGCCGGTATTCTAACCAACTGAACTACCGCTCCACGAAATATCAGGTACTGCTTGCTGCGTGTCAGCGCAGCGAGGCATTAGTTTACTGCATCTTTCAGGGCTTTACCAGCCTTAAATTTCGGGACCTTGGCGGCCTTGATCGTGATGGCTTCCTTGGTACGCGGATCGCGGCCGGTACGCGCAGCGCGTTCGCCCACGGTGAAGGTGCCGAAACCGACCAGGGTCACGCTGTCGTTGTTCTTCAGGGTGGTGGTCACGGCATCGATCATCGCGTCGAGGGCGCGTGCCGCAGAAGCTTTGGTCAGGTCCGCGGACTTCGCGATTTCTTCGATCAGTTCAGTTTTGTTCACTCTTTTCCCTCGTTGTGCGTTCTGGAGGCGGCTGGCCCGGACATCAGGCAAAAACCGCAAGGGCGTATTAAACAAGCGCGCCCGGCCTCGTGTCAAGCCAACATGCTTCTCATGAGCAACAATAGAGCGATTATTCGGGTGGTGAACGAACCAATTTACGTCCACCAGCCCAAAGACGTCGTCCCCGCGCAGGCGGGGACCCAAGTTCTGCGTGCGTATTGCGACGCTCGCAAATTGGGTCCCCGCCTACGCGGGGACGACGGAGTGCTACAGATGTCGCTGAATCAGTGCTTGACCACGCCGCCCTGCCCTTCGCTGGCCGTCGCCGGCGCGACCGGCACGGCCGGCACGTCGACGATTGCCTCGGGCTGGCGTTCCAGCGCGACTTCCAGCACCTTCTCGATCCAGCGCACCGGAACGATCTCGAGCTTGTTCTTGACGTTGTCCGGGATCTCGGCCAGGTCCTTCACGTTCTGCTCGGGGATCAGCACCGTCTTGATGCCGCCGCGCTGCGCCGCCAGCAGTTTTTCCTTCAGGCCGCCGATCGGCAGGACTTCGCCGCGCAGCGTGATCTCGCCCGTCATCGCCACGTCGGCGCGCACCGGGATGCCGGTGAACACGGACACCAGCGCCGTCGTCAAGCCGATACCGGCGGACGGACCGTCCTTTGGCGTCGCGCCTTCCGGCAAGTGGATGTGGATGTCGGTCTTCTCGAACGCCTCGTTCTTGATGCCCAGGCGATTCGCACGCGAACGCACCACGGTGCGGGCCGCCTCGATCGACTCCTTCATCACGTCGCCCAGCGTACCGGTACGGATCACGGCGCCCTTGCCCGGCACCTGCACGGCTTCGATAGTCAGCAGGTCGCCGCCCACTTCGGTCCATGCCAGGCCGGCCACCTGGCCCACCTGGTTTTCCTTCTCGGCCACGCCGAAGTCGTAGCGGCGCACGCCCAGGAACTTGTCGAGGTTCTTGGCGTTCACCAGCACGCGCTTGTTGTCCTTCTTCAGCAGCAGCATCTTGACGACCTTGCGGCAGATCTTCGAGATCTCGCGCTCGAGCGAACGGACGCCCGCTTCACGGGTGTAGTAGCGGATGATGTCGCGGATCGCCGACTCCTCGACCTTGATCTCGTCTTCCTTCAGGCCGTTGTTCTTGATCTGCTTCGGCAGCAGGTAGCGCTGCGCGATGCTGGTCTTCTCGTCCTCGGTATAGCCGGACAGGCGGATCACTTCCATCCGGTCCAGCAGCGCCGGCGGGATGTTGAACGAGTTCGACGTCGCCACGAACATCACGTCCGACAGGTCGAAGTCGACTTCGACGTAATGGTCGCTGAACGTGTGGTTCTGCGCCGGGTCCAGCACCTCGAGCAGGGCCGACGACGGGTCGCCGCGGAAGTCCGCACCCATCTTGTCGATCTCATCGAGCAGGAACAGCGGATTGCGTACGCCCACCTTGGTCAGCGACTGCAGCACCTTGCCCGGCATGGAGCCGATATAGGTACGGCGGTGGCCGCGGATCTCGGCTTCGTCGCGCACGCCGCCCAGCGCCATGCGCACGTACTTGCGGCCGGTCGCGCGGGCAATCGACTCGCCCAGCGAGGTCTTGCCCACGCCCGGAGGACCGACGAAGCACAGGATCGGCGCCTTCAGCTTGTCGACGCG
>CAUSCY010000045.1:0-52587 GCA_963529995.1 uncultured Massilia sp.
AAGGTGCTCAAGCACGTGCTGGCGACGATGGCGCTGGAATTGCCTTAAGGGGTACGCCATGGGGGGCACGGGGGGCCCACCCTACCACGCGCTAACGTAGGGTGGGCACCAGGGGCCCACCATCCGCACGCAACGCCACCGCCACCGTTTCTCGTAGGGTGGGCATTACATGCCCACCATCCGCACGCGACATCACCGCCGCCGCTTCTTCCAGTTGTAATCCGGCCCCGTCACATCCACCCCAGGATGCCCCACCACGTCCGGATGCTCCGAACACATCGTCACGAAGCGCACCCCCTCGCCTTCGCGCTGGCGCCGGCGCAGGTCTTCCATGAAGCGCATCGCATCCACCATCGCATCGGTCCCGAAGGACTGCGCATGCGGCGTGCTGCCGGTGGCGCCCGCGATCGTCCAATACACCATGTACATCGTTTCTCCTTTCGAGCCCCGGCCAGCATGTGCGCACCCCGCATGCCCTGTCAAGGTGCATGCAAAAAGGCCGGTGTCATAGATAAATTGACCTCAGGCGTAGGACTAGTCCGAAATCATCCCTATATGTGGGCCATCCAACATAAGGACGCGTTTCGCTTGTCTAGGCTAAGACCTTGGATCAAATACGCAGGAAACGCTCATGAATCTCAACAGTCATATTCAGCCAGCAACTTCTCCGCTCCAGCTCTGGGGCGGCCTCGAATGCACCGTCAACCGCGTACGCGACGAATACTTTTCCCAGATGGACCGTAACGGCCATGCCGAGCGCCTGCAGGATCTGGAGCGCTTCGCCTCGCTCGGCATCAAGGCCATCCGCTACCCCGTTTTGTGGGAACGCACGGCGCCGGACGGCATCGAATCGGCCGACTGGTCGTGGTCCGACGAACGCCTGCCCGTGCTGCAGCAACTGGGCGTCTCGCCCATCGTCGGCCTGATCCACCATGGCAGCGGTCCACGCCATACGAGCCTGATGGCACCCGATTTCGCCGACAAGCTTGCCGAATATGCCGGCGCCGTGGCGCGCCGTTATCCATGGGTCGAGTACTGGACCCCGGTCAACGAACCCTGCACGACCGCGCGCTTCTCCGGCCTGAACGGCGTCTGGTACCCGCACGGCAGCAGCGAGGCGGAATTCATCCGCGCGCTGCTCAACCAGTGCCGCGCCGTCGTGCTGTCGATGGAGGCGATCCGCGCCGTCAACCCGGACGCCAAGCTGGTGCAGACCGACGATTTGTCGCGCACCTACGGCACGGCCGAGATGAGCGAGTTCGTCAACTTCTTCAACGAGCGCCGCTGGCTCGGCTGGGACCTGTTGTGCGGCAAGGTCGACGAAGGCCACGCGCTGTGGAGCTACCTGCTCGAGAACGAAGCGACGGCCGAAGAGCTGCTGTGGTTCAAGGACAATATGTGTCCGCCCGACGTCATCGGCGTCAACTACTATGCCACCAGCGAGCGCTGGCTCGACCACCGCGCGGAACGCTATCCGGAAAGCCGCCGCACCGTGTACCGCGGCGTCCCGCACGCCGACATCGAATGCCCGCGCGTGCTGGCCACGCCGACGCCGGGCGTGGGCCCGCTGCTGCAGGAGACGTGGGACCGCTACGGCCTGCCGATCGCCATCACCGAGGCCCATATCGATGCCAAGCGCGAAGACCAGCTGCGCTGGCTCGTCGAGATGTGGAATGCGGCCAAGAAGGTGCAACAGGGCGGTGCCGACATCCGTGCCGTCACCGTGTGGGCGCTGCTCGGCTCCTACGACTGGAACTGCCTCGTCACCGAATGCCGCGGCTACTACGAGTCCGGCCCGTACGACGTGCGCGGTCCGCAGCCGCGTCCGACGGCCGTCGCCACGCTGATGCGCGAGCTGGCCAGCGGCCGTCCGCTGTCGGCGCCCGTGCTGCAGGGGCAGGGCTGGTGGCGCCGGCCGGGCCGCTTCCTGGCCAAGCCGGTGGCGACCCGCACGGCGGTGGCCGACATCGCCGAACGCGGCGCCTTCCGCTCCACCTTCCCGCAGCCGATCCTCATCATCGGCGCCACGGGCACGCTGGGTCGCGCCTTCGCACGCATCTGCGCGGAACGCAACCTGGCCTGCCACGTGCTGACGCGCCAGGAGATGGACATCACCGACCCGGCCTCGGTCGAGGCGGCGATCGTGCGCTTCAAGCCCTGGGCCATCATCAATGCCGGCGGCTACGTGCGCGTCGACGATGCCGAGGACGACGTCGAACGCTGCATGCGCGAGAACGCGCATGGCCCGACCGTGCTGGCGCTGGCCGCGATCCGCCACGCGCTGCGCTTCGCGACCTTCTCCAGCGACCTGGTGTTCGACGGCACGCTGGACCGCCCCTACGTCGAGTCCGACCGGGTGGCGCCGCTGAACGTGTACGGCCGCAGCAAGGCCGACGCCGAACGGCGCGTGCTCGATTCCGACCCGCAGGCCCTCGTCATCCGCACCAGCGCCTTCTTCGGCCCGTGGGACGAGCACAACTTCGTCACGCAAGCCATCGACGCCCTCGGCAACGGCCGCGAATTCGCCGCCGCCGGCGACATGATGGTGACGCCGACCTACGTGCCGGACCTGGTCAACACGACGCTGGACCTGCTGATCGACCGCGAGTGCGGCATCTGGCACCTGAGCAACGGCGCCGCGATGAGCTGGGCCGACCTGGCGCGCCGCGCCGCCGACGCCGCCGGCGTCGATGCGGGCAAGCTGCGCGAGATCTCGTCCGCCGACATGCACCTGCGCGCGCCGCGCCCGTCCTCGAGCGCGCTGAGCAGCGAGCGCGGCATGCTGCTGCCATCCTTCGACGACGCGCTGGCGCGTTACCTGCGCGACCGCGAGGCGGTGAAGGCCAAGGAGGAAAGCGGTACCGCGGGGTATGCGAAGAGCAAGGAGGCGTAAGGCAGCCGGCCGGCGCGGCACGGCGCCGGTCGCTTTTCCCAACATTACAATTTGTCCATAGTATTTACGCTGGGCATCCCCCCTTGATACACTGCGTTACATGATGATGATCATCATCAGCTAACGTCTTATCGAGGTTCCCATGTCCGTCGTCTCGCGCCGCCCTCCCTTCCCTGCAGGAGCGGCGCGCCTGAAGCTGTCTACCGTGGAGCAGAGCCTGGCCGCAGGCGCCGTTCCATCCGTCACCCTGTCTTGCGCCGTACCGCCGCACCTGGCGGGTGTGCGTCGCTGGCGCGAACTGGGCAAGATACGCCTGCGCGCCTTGCTGCACCGGCGCCAGGCGCCCCACTGGCTGACCTTCCTGAATTCCCACCCCGCGTTTTCCGACTACGTGCGCCACTGCCCGCGCTTCCTGTACAAGGCGTTCCGGCCCTACTGCAGCCACGCGCTGACGCCGGACCAGCGCCTGGAAGCGATCCGCGCGCACTACCTGTTCGCCTTCCGGCATGGACTGGGCGACACCGTCGCCAGTGCGAGTCGCGGCGCCGTGGTGCTGGCCGAGGCGGCCGGCAAGAGCGGCCTGCCCTACCAGGTCCAGCTGCGCACCATCGACCGCTTCGACCGCGAGGGCGAACTGGTGCTGCAGCTGGCGCAAGCCGACAGGATCGTCTACACGGTGGCATTCACGGTCGCGCCGCGCGACGGCCGGCCGGCCCTGTCCATCGGTTGCATCCAGGGCGGCAAGACCGAGGATGCACGCGAGGCGATCCGCCAGGCCACGCGCGAATTGCACGGCATGCGTCCGAAGCAGCTGATGGTGACGCTGGTGCGCCAGCTGGGCCATGAATACGGCTGCGAGCGCATGCTGCTGGTGTCGAACCGCAACCGCGTGATCGACAAGGCCATCCGCCACGGCCGCGTGCTGGCCGACTACGACCAGCTGTGGGAAGAGCTGGGCGCCGTCCGACGCGCCGACGGCGACTACGAACTGGCGTGCGCGCCGCTGGGAGAGCCGGATCTGGAGGCGATTCCGTCGAAGAAGCGCTCGGAGGCGAAGAAGCGGCATGCGCTGGTGAATGCGCTGGCGGAGGGGGTGTGCGTGACGTTAAGGGCGCGGCAGATGCAATAAATAGCGTCTGCGTTTACCACCTGCACATGAACGTCGTCCCTGCGAAGGCAGGGACCTAATTTGTACACGTATCGATAACGCGAGCGAACATTGGGCCCCTGCCTTCGCAGGGGCGACGGTTTGGATGTGCTTTCTTCGCGTGCGCGCCCGCCAGGGCGCGCATCACTTCACCCGCCCAGAATCGGCGCCAGCTCGCGCCACACCCGGTCGACACTCATCTTGTTCATGCAGTCGTGGTGCCCCAGCGGGCACTCGCGCTTGCGGCATGGCGAGCATTCCAGGCGCAGCGAGACGGTGCGCGACAGGTCGGACAGCGGCGGCGCGTAGTCCGGGTCGGTGGAGCCGTACAAGGCCACCACCGGCCGGTTCAGCGCCGAGGCGATGTGCAGCAGGCCGGAGTCATTCGAGACCACGGCGCCGGCCTGGGCGATCAGGGCAATCGCGTCGTCCAGCGAGGTCTGGCCGGCCAGGTTGACGACGGCGGGCGCGGCCTGGCCGGCGCATTCCTGCACCTGGTCGCAGGTCTCACGGTCGTTCGGGGAACCGAGCAGCGCGATCTGCACGCCCGGCACCTTCACCGCGACGCGCTCGGCCAGCGCGCCGTAATGGGCCGGCGGCCAGCGCTTGGCGATGCCGAATTCCGCGCCCGGCGCGAACACCACCAGCGGGCGGTCGAGGTCCAGGCCCAGGCGCGCGCGCACGTCGTTCGATTCTTCGCCGCCCACGATCAGGATCGGCCGCTCCGCGTGCGGCGACGGCAGTTCCGGCTCGCGCGCCAGCGCCGAGTAGAACGGCACCATCGAGCGGCGCGGGACGTCGTCGTGGTGCATCACGTTGACCATCCCGTAGCGCATTTCTCCCTTGTAGCCGACACGGCGCGGGATCCGCGCGAGCCAGGGAATCAGCGCATATTTCAAGGTATTCGGCAGCACGTAGGCGTCGCTGTAGTTGCGCTCCTTGAGCAGGCGCGCGTACTTGAAGCGCTCGCCCAGCTGCAGCGCGCGGTGGCGGAATGGCGTGACCAGGATGTCGTCCGCTTCCTGGATGCGGCGCCATACCGGCACCACCTGCGGCGGCGCCAGCACGTCGATGGGGCGCTCCGGATGCTGCTGCTTGAGCATGCGCAGCAGCGGCTGGGCCATCACGGCGTCGCCGATCCAGTTCGGCGAGATGACGAGGGTACGCGGCCCGTTCTTCATGTCGCTGCCGTTCATGACGCTTCCGCCACGTTGGTGAACTGCAGCCGGTACAGGTTCGCGTACATGCCGCCCAGCGCCAGCAGCTCGTCGTGCGTGCCCTGCTCGACGATGCGGCCGTGTTCCATCACGACGATGCGGTCGGCACGCTCGATGGTCGACAGGCGGTGCGCGATCACGAAGGTGGTGCGGCCGGCCATCAGCGTGTCCAGCGCGGCCTGCACGGCGCGCTCGGACTCGTTGTCGAGGGCCGACGTGGCCTCGTCCAGGATCAGGATCGGCGCATCCTTGTAGAGCGCGCGCGCGATCGCCACGCGCTGGCGCTGGCCGCCGGACAGGCGCATGCCGTTCTCGCCGATCATCGTGTCCACGCCTTCCGGCAGGCGCTCGACCACGTCCGCCAGGTGGGCGGCACGGATCGCGGCCGTCAGGCGCGCCTCGTCCACGTGCTCGACACCGTAGGCGATGTTGGCGCGCAGCGTGTCGTCGAACAGCACCACGTTCTGGCTCACCAGCGCGAGCTGTTCGCGCAGCGACGCCATGCGGATGTCCTGGTACGGGATGCCGTCCAGCAGGATGCGGCCGGCGTCCGGTTCGTAGAAGCGCGTCACCAGGTTCACGAACGTCGACTTGCCGCCGCCGGACATGCCCACCAGCGCCACGGTCTGGCCGGCGCGCACGTCGAGCGACACGCCGTCCAGCGCGTTGGCATGGGAGTTCGGGTAGCGGAACACGACGTTCTCGAAGCGGACGTTGCCCAGCGCGCGTCCCAGCGTGCGGGTGCCCGGATCGTGCTCGACGGGCGCGTCGATCATCTCGAACACGGTTTCGGCGGCGGCGATACCGCGCTGCATGGGGCCGTTGACCTCGGCCAGCGCCTTCAGCGGCGTGAGCAGCATCAGCATCAGCGTGACGAAATTGGTGAATTCGCCCACCGTCATGCCCGCCTGCAGCGCCAGCACGACGACGAGGGACAGGGCCAGCGACGTGGCAATCTGGGTGACGGGCGTGGTGGCGGCGAAGGCCACCGTCATGCGCTGCGAGAAGCCGCGCAGCGCCTCGCTGCGCAGGTAGAAGCGGCGGCCCTCGTAGCGCTCGCCCGAGAACACGCGGATCACCTGGTGGCCGCGCGCCGCTTCCTCGACCACTTGCGTCATCTCGGCCGTCACGCGCTGGTTCTCGCGGTTCAGGTGGCGCAGGCGCTTGCTGGTGGTCCGCACGATCACGGCCGTCAGCGGCACGACGACGATGGCGACCAGCGTCAGCTTCCAGTTCAGGTACAGCAGGGACGCGAGCAGGCCGATCACGACCAGCACGTCGCGCACGAAGGAAATGAAGACGGAATTGATCATGTCGACGACCTGGCGCACGTCGCCGACCACCGTATTGATCACCTTGCCGGTCGATTCTTCATGAAAACGCGCCACGGGCAGGCGCAGCAGGCGCTCGAAGGCCATGGCGCGCAGGTCGTTCAGCACGCGGCTGAGCACCCAGTTGTTGTAATAGGCGGTAGCAAAGGTGCCGATGCCGCGCAGGACGAAGATCGACACCAGCACGCCGGGGATCCACCACAGCGAAAACTCGACCTTATCCTTGAAGCCCTTGTCCATCAGCAATTCCAAAGCCTTGCCGAGCAGCGGCTGGGTGGCGGCCGTCAGCGCCATCGCGAGCAGCGACAGGAAGGCGCGCCCCCGATAGGGCTTGAGGATCGCCCACAGGCGCTTGATGATGATACGGTTATCCAATTTTATCTTTCGCATTCAGGCAGAAGCCCATCAGCATGAATACCATGAGCGCATAGAACAGGCTGCCTTTCATTGACCAGAAGATCACTTCGGTCAATCCGAATCCAATATAGCCGAGCACGACGAACGTACCGGCCAGTGCCGCGGCGAACTGCGGCGCATGCGCATCGCGGCCGAGGCGGCGCAGGAAAAACGCCAGCGGTGCTACCAGGATGTTGGCCCAGAGCACGAACCCGACCACGCCGCCGGTCGCCAATGCTTGCAACCCGTCATTATGCAGGTGCGGCAGCTCCAGTACCAAGGGATCGAGGCGCCCTTGTTGTGCAAATTCGGCAAGACGTGTCCTTGCAGCATCGAAATCGCGTCCCAGCAGCGGTTTTTCCTCGATCAGCATCGCGGCGCCCTTCCACAGCTCGAGGCGGGTGCCGACATTCGTCCAGACACTGCCGCCCTCGTACCAGGTTTCGGCTTCGCGCACGCCTTCGGCAAAGCGTTCATGCACGCCCAGTGCCGGCACGAACCATGACATGCCCAGCAGCAACAATCCAGCCGCCAGCAATCCGCCCAGCGCACGGCTATTCAGCGTGCGTACGCGCGGCGCCAGCACCAGTACGGCCAGCGCCAGCGACACCCAGCCGCCCCGGGTGCCGGTCAGGATCGACGCGGCCAATCCGGCCAGCACGCCGGCGCCGCACAGCAGCGCCTCGCGCCGCGATGCCCGCAAGTCGATCGCGCCGGCCAGCGACAACAAGCCGAGCAGCAAGGCCAGGTCGCCGAAGGTGATCGCATTGATCAGACCGCCCGGGCGTTCGATGTGCAGCGCCAGGCGCTGCCACGCGATGAAGGCCAGCGCGGCCAGCGCACCGGTACTCGCCCCCCACCACAGGGCGCGGCGCGGCGCGTTCGACACCAGCACCGCGACCAGCGCGGTCAGCGCCAGGAACATGCGCGCCGGCTTTTCCACCGGCCCCATCGATGCTCCGCGCAGCAGCGCGCATCCCTGCACGAAGACGAAGTACAACAGGAAAGCCAGCACTACCCACCGTACTTGGGGCCAATGGCGGCGCAGCGCATCCCGACTGGGTTTGAACCAGATCAAAGCGGTGATCAGGAACAAAAAACTGACAAGACTGACGCCGAACAGCGTGACGAGGCTCAAAAAGGGTAACAAGAAAGCCAGGGCGCCGATCCAGTTCCGGGCCGGCGCCCCCATATTCGTCGAATTACTGTTCATTGATGTTCTTGTGGGATACTCATGCCCCTGAATACAGCAGTGTACATCGGACCTTATGCAGCACGCACAGACAATCTCGGTCGTGATCACCACCTATAACCGGCCAGACGCGCTGGAGGCGGTGGTTCGGGCATGTTTCATGCAGAACGACAAGAATTTCGAAATCATTATCGCTGATGACGGCTCGACTGCCAACACGCGAACCTGCATCGAGCGCCTGGCCCAGGGCAGCCCGGTACCCGTCAGGCATGTCTGGCAACCGGACCAGGGATTCCGCGCCGCCATGGCGCGCAACCGGGGCACATTGGCCGCCGCCGGCGACTACATCGTGTTCCTGGACGGCGACTGCATCCCGCAGCGCGACTTCATCGCGCGCCACCGGGCGCTGGCGCAACCCGGCTACCTCGTCTCGGGCAGCCGCATCCTGCTGGACGAAGCGTTGACGCGGCGCGTGCTGGACGACGGCGTCGACGTCGCCGTGGCGCCGCTGGCCACGCGCCTGGCCTGGCGCCTGCGCGGCCACATGAACAAGGTGTTGCAGCTGGCCGTGCGCTGGCCGGACGTCGGCCGCACCACGAAGAAATTCAGCTGGCGCCGCATCAAGAGCTGCAACCTGGGGGTCTGGAGGAGCGACCTCGAGCGCGTCAATGGCTTCGACGAGAGTTTCACGGGATGGGGCCACGAGGATTCCGACCTGGTCGTGCGCCTGTTCCACAGCGGCGTGATGCGCAAGGACGGCGCGTTTGCCACCGAAGTGTTTCATTTATGGCATCGGGAAGCGCAGCGGGACCAGGAATCGAGCAATCGCAGGGTGGTGCTGGAGCGGGCCGCGGCGAAGGTGACGCAGGCGACGGTGGGGTTGCGGGAGCATGCGGACGAGGCTGCGTAGTCCACAATAACGCACCAAAACGACGTCGTCCCTGCGAAGGCAGGGACCCATGCTGAAGTTCAGAATTCGACAGTTTCAGCATTACCGACTTCGATAGCTCAGTATGGGTCCCTGCTTTCGCAGGGACGACGGTACATTTGTGGTACCACTTAGTACTCGACCGCCACCTCTTTCGCCCCCAGCTGCAACTCCAGCGCGTGTTTCAGCTCATCCGACGGCGCCACCCGCCAGTCGTCGCCCAGCTGCAGCGTGCACGGAATGCCCTGCGGCGTCACGCGCAGGCTTACCGGCAGGCCGTCGTTCTGGCGGTACGGCTGCAGGATTTCCGCCAGCTTGGCCGGTGATGCCGTGCAGGCCAGGTCCATCTCCAGCTTGTGGCCGTACTGGATGCGCGCCGCGGCGATGTCGAACGCCTTTTCCGCCGTGATGCGCAAGCCGCCGTTGAAGCGGTCTTCCGATACCTTGCCGACCACCAGCAAAAACTCGTCCTCGCGGAAGATGTTCTTGTTCTGCTCCATCAGCTCGTTGTAGATCGTGACCTCGACCACGCCCGACTTGTCGTCGAGCTGGACGATCAGGATCTTGCCGCGCTGCGTCAGCTGGGTACGTACGCCCGTGATCACGCCGCACAGCATGCGCGGATCGCGCGACGGCTCCAGGTCCGACAGCTTGGTCTTGGCGAAGCGGCGCACCTCTTTCGCATACGAGTCGAACATGTGGCCGGACAGGTAGTAGCCCAGCGCGGTCTTTTCCTCGGAGAGCTTCTGGCGGTCGGTCCACGGCGTCGCCTTCACGTATTCCGGCGGGGCCACCAGGTCGCTGTCGTCGCCGCCGAACAGGCTGACCTGGTTGGCCGAGGCCGCGGCCTGGTCCGCCACTTCGATCGCGAACGAGACGGACGCCAGCAACACGGCGCGGTCGACGCCGAAGCAATCCATGGCGCCGGCGCGGATCAGCGATTCGACGGTGCGGCGGTTGATCTGCTTGCGGTCGACGCGCTTGCAGAAGTCGAACAAGTCCTTGAACTTGCCGCCGTCCTCGCGCGCGGCGATGATCGCCTCGATCGCGCCCTGCCCCGCGCCCTTCACGCCACCGAGGCCGTAACGGATGTTCGACACCTGCTTGCCGGTGACGGATTGCGGCGGGCCTTCCGGCGTGAAGCGGAACTGCGATTCGTTGACGTCCGGCGGCAGGATCGTCAGCTTGCAGGCGCCGGTCGAGTCCTCGACGAGGATCTTGATCTTCTCCGTGTCTTCCATCGCCAGCGACATGTTGGCTGCCATGAACGCGGCGGTATGGTGGACCTTCAAATAGGCCGTGTGATAGGACAGCAGCGCATACGCGGCCGCGTGCGACTTGTTGAAGCCGTAGCCCGCGAACTTCTCCATCAAGTCGAAGATCTCGTCGGCCTTCTCGGTCGACAGGCCATCCTTGGCGGCGCCGGCGCGGAAGATCTCGCGGTGCTCGGCCATTTCCTCGGCCTTCTTCTTGCCCATCGCGCGGCGCAGCATGTCCGCGCCGCCCAGCGAGTAGCCGCCGACGATCTGCGCCATCTGCATGACCTGCTCCTGGTAGACCATGATGCCGTAGGTCTCGGACAGGATCGACTCCGTGCGCGGGTCCGGGTAGTCGAACTTCTCGCCGTGTTTTCGTTTGCAGAAGTCCGGGATCAGGTCCATCGGGCCCGGGCGGTACAGCGCCACCAGCGCGATGATGTCCTCGAAGCGGTCGGGACGCGCATCCTTCAGCATGCCCTGCATGCCGCGCGATTCAAGCTGGAACACGGCGACGGTCTTCGCGTCGGTCAGCAGTTTATAGGTCGGGCGGTCGGTCAGCGGCAGCTTGGCCAGGTCGAACTCGGCCATCGCCGGATCGAGCGCGCGGATGTAGTTGACGGCGCGGTCGAGGATGGTCAGCGTGGTCAGGCCCAGGAAGTCGAACTTCACCAGGCCGACGGCTTCCACGTCGTCCTTGTCGTACTGCGAGACCACGCCGGCATCGCCGCCCTGCGTGTACAGCGGACAGAAGTCGGTCAGCTTGCCCGGCGCGATCAGGACGCCGCCCGCGTGCATGCCGATGTTACGGGTGATGCCTTCGACCTGCTGCGCGAGGTCGAGCAGCTGCTTCACTTCTTCCTCGTTGTTCAGGCGCTCCTTGAGCAGCGGTTCTTCCTCGATCGCCTCGGCAATCGACACGGGCTTGCCCGGCTTGAACGGAATCAGCTTGGAGATGCCGTCGCAGAAGGTATAGCCGAAATCGAGCACGCGGCCCACGTCGCGGATCGCGCCCTTCGCCGCCATCGTACCGAAGGTGGCGATCTGCGACACGGCGTCGCGGCCATACAGATCCTTCACGTGCTGGATGACGAGTTCGCGCTTTTCCTGGCAGAAGTCGATGTCGAAGTCGGGCATGGAGACGCGTTCCGGGTTCAGGAAGCGCTCGAACAGCAGGTTGTACTTCAGCGGATCCAGGTCCGTGATCTTGAGCGCGTACGCGACCAGCGAGCCCGCACCGGAGCCGCGGCCCGGGCCGATCGGCACGCCGTTGTTCTTGCCCCACTGGATGAACTCCGCCACGATCAGGAAGTAGCCCGGGAACTTCATGTTGATGATCGTCTTGTTCTCGAACTCGAGACGCGCCTCGTAGCGCGGGCGCTCCTTCTCGCGCTGCACCGGGTCCGGGTACAACTGTTCCAGGCGCTCTTCCAGGCCCTTCTTCGTTTCGGCGACGAGGAATTCGTCGATGGTCATGCCCGGCGTCGGGAAGTTCGGCAGCTGCGGCTTGCCCAGCGTGAGCGTGACGTTGCAGCGCTTGGCGATTTCCACCGAGTTGGCCAGCGCCCCCGGCAAGTCCTTGAACAGCTCGGCCATCTCGGCCTGCGACTTGAAGCACATGCCTTCGTTGAAGCGGCGCACGCGCTTGGCGTTGGCGAGCATCTCGCCTTCCGCGATACAGACGCGCGCCTCGTGGGCGATGAATTCTTCCTTGCTGATGAACTGCACCGGATGCGTGGCCACGACGGGCAGGCCCAGGCGGCCCGCCAGCGCCACCGAGTGGCGCACCTGCTGTTCCTGGTTCGGCTGGCCGGCGCGCTGGATCTCGATATAGAAGTGGCCCGGGAAGATGCCGGCCCAGCGCCGCGCCGCGGCTTCCGCCTTGGCGATGTCGCCGTTGTCGATGGCCTGGCCGATGTCGCCGAACTGGGCGCCGGACAGCACGATCAGCGCATTCGCCTGCGGCGTTTCCGGCTCCAGCGTGGAGGTGCTGGTGGCCAGCGCCTCGAGCCAGTCGACGCGGATCTCGGCCCGGCCCTTGTACTGGTTGGTGAGCCAGGCGCGCGCCAGCAGGTCGCACAGCTGCAGGTAGCCGGTGCGGTTCTTCGCCAGGATCAGCAGGCGGAACGGCTTGTCGCGGTTGTCGTCGTTGGTGATCCAGGCGTCGACCCCGACGATGGGCTTGATCCCCTTCCCGCGCGCCGCTTTATAGAAGCGGACCAGGGCGAAAGCGTTGGCCAGGTCGGTGACGGCCAGCGCCGGCTGGTCATCCTTGACGGCAGCCTTGACCAGGTCGTCGATGCGGACCAGGCCATCGACGATCGAGTATTCCGAGTGAACGCGCAGGTGGGTAAAAGTCGGGGAAGTCATCCGCGCATTTTACCGCGACCGGGCCGGGTGCGGGATCGGCGATTTGCTTTTTGGAATGTGGAACGTAGCGCTTTTACCAATGCCCACCATCATTGGCTGGTTGCTTTATTAAGCAACATTGCGGCATAGTAAAAACTTCTTGTTTTATCATTTTTCAGTAATGACCACATTACCAGCTGCCTCCGCACGTGAAATCGCCGTCATCGGCGGCGGCCCCAAGGCTGCGGCGATTGCCGCCAAAGCCTGGACGCTGCGCACACTAGGGATTGACGATATATCCGTGACCATTTTCGAACCGGAAATGATTGGCGCATACTGGTCCGGAAAGAGCGGCTACACCGATGGCGAACAACAGTTGTGCACGATTGCCGAGCGCGATGTCGGCTATCCGTACAAATCATTGTTCACTGGGCGCGAAGTCGACTTGACCATGGCGTCGGAATTTTCTTGGGAAAGATTCTTGCTGACCGAGTCGACCGGCTATAGCGAATGGGTAGATCACGGCCGAAAACCACCGCGCCACAAGGATTTCGCCGAGTACCTCCAGTGGGTCGTGCGAAAGACAGGCGTAAAGGTCGTCAAGCAGCGTGTCATTGGACTCGCCGCGGCGAACGGCCGCTGGCATGTCGATGGCGAGGACAACAAGAAGCGCGCGTCCACTTATCCTGTGGACTTCGATGCGGCGGTCGTGACCGGGCCCGGTCCGGCCAAACAGCTTCCTGTCATCCAGGCGCTTCCGCCCCCTTCCGAAAAAATCTTCAATGGACAGGATTTCTGGCAACGCTTGAAAACGGTACGTGCGCTAATCAAAAAGCGCGCCAAGGATACCAAAAACCCCGACGACGGCATCGTCATCATCGGTGCCGGCGGTACGGCAGCCGCCATTCTTTCCTGGCTGGTCAGCAACGGCGCCGCCCACCTGCCCATTCGCATGGTAGCAAGCCAGGCGTCGCTGTACACCCGGGTCGACAGCTTTTTCGAGAACCAGCTCTTCAGCGACGAGTCGCAGTGGAAGACGCTGTCGCCGACGAGCCGGCGTGCGTTCTTCGACCGCTTGAACAGGGGCGTCGTATGGGCGACGGTCATCGATCGGGTGTCTTCCGCCAGCAACTTCAGCATGATTGATGGCCGAGCGGAGCAAATCGCCGTTGACGCCCAAGGGAATGTTGAAGTGCAAGTGCAGCGCGGCGACGGCAGGGAGGTAACGCTGGATACTCCCATGGCGATTGATTGCTCAGGCTTTGATGCTTGGTGGTTCTTGTCCTTGATTAAAAACCTGCCTTCAACAATGTTCAAGGCAAGCCAGAACCAGCGGGAAGCCTGGCAACAGGAGATGCAAGACAACCTGGCCTTGAAGGGTTCCGACTGGAACATGTATCCGCCGCTTCACGCTCCCATGTTGGCGCGCGAACTAGGCCCCGGCTTCGGCAGCTTGATGGTGCTTGGCGCCATGTCCGACCGCATACTCCGGAAGTAAAGGATAGCGATGCTTGAAATGCGACCTGTATAGGTGTATACGTATATGCGTAAACGTATCGACCGAGGACCTGATCATGACAAACCAAAAACTTGTTCTTCGTACCATGTATATCGATCCAGAGATCGACGACAAACTACGTATCGAAGCATTTGATCGCCGTACCAGCAAGAATGACTTGCTCAGAGAATATCTTCGTATAGGAATGGAAGCAGCCAAGTCGGCCGAACCTGCCGCCGCAGCCGCAGCCGCAGTTGCAGCGAAACCGGCGGCCAAGCGCGCCTCACTCGTCAAATCGAGCAGGCAGCCAGCTCGCCGCAAAAACACTTCCGCCATGCCGGACGCTCAACAGACGCCATCCGCCGCCCCGGCGAAGAGCAGAAGGCCCGCCGCCAAAGCGGTCGCCTGAGTCGCCCCTTACAGGCTTCAGACAAGTGAAAGCCGGGCTTGACCATTCGGCGACAACGGCCCGCGATACCGTTGCCAGCCGCTGCCAGGGCTGACTGGACAGCGGCGCTGGCTTATAATAGCCGGCTGTCTTCCCGCCTTCCGAACCGATCACCATGACCACGCACGTCAACATCGCTGCCTACAAATTCATCACCCTCGACAACCTCGAAGAGATGCGCCCGCAATACCAGGCGCTGTGCAATGAGCTCGGCCTGAAAGGGACGGTGCTGCTGACGCCGGAGGGTATCAATATGTTCGTGTCCGGCCCGCGCGAGCACATCGACCAGTACCTGGCCTGGGTGCGCAGCGACCCGCGCCTGGCCGACCTGGAGTGGAAGGAAAGCGTGTCGAACGAGCAGTCGCATCGCCGCATGCTGGTCCGCATCAAGAAGGAAATCATCACGATGCGCATGCCCCTGATCAAGCCGGAACTGGGCCGCGCCCCGTCGGTAAGCCCGCAGACGCTGAAGCGCTGGCTCGACCAGGGCCACGACGACGACGGCGTCCCCGTCGTCATGATGGAAACCCGCAACGCCTTCGAAGTCGACGTCGGCACCTTCAACAACACCCTCGACTACCGCATCGACAAGTTCACGGAATTCCCGGAAGTGGCGGCGAAACACAAGGACGAGCTGCAGGGCAAGACCGTGGTGACCTTCTGCACGGGCGGCATCCGCTGCGAAAAAGCGGCCATCCACATGCAGAACATCGGCTACGAGCGCGTCTACCAGCTCGACGGCGGCATCCTGAAGTACTTCGAGGAAGTTGGCGGCGACCACTACACGGGCGACTGCTTCGTGTTCGACTACCGTACCGCGCTCAATCCGAAGCTGGAACCGACCGAGACGGTGCAGTGCTTTGCGTGCCGTGCGGTGGTGACGCCGCGGCAACAGCTGGCACCGGAGTATGTGAAGGGGGTGTCGTGTCCGCATTGCGCGGGCAAGCAGGCTAAAGGCAGCGAGTCGGAAGGCGTTGCGGCGCACTGATTCCAACTTTCTTCGGTTAACGTAAAACGTCGTCCCGGCCTGCGCCGGGACGACGTTTTTACATCAACGCAGCAAACATCTTGCTGCGTAAAGATGCTGCATCAGCCAGGAATGCCTGTTTCGACCGGCGCAACACCGGTCAACTGGATATCCACAAAGCTGCTGTTTGCAGCAGCGGAGAAGGTCGGAGCGGCGGTACCGAAATCATGCAGTAGGATGCTGTTGACTTGGCTGCCATCGGACCACTGGAACAGGTAGTCATTATCGGTGCCGGCATCGCCTGCCTTGAACACGCCATTGGCATCGGAGCCCTGCACCACCGCAAAGTGGCCTGCTGCAGCATCCTGCAGATAGCTCGTCTGCGGCGTCGAAGTCGCGGTAAAGGTGCCGTACACGCGAAGCGTATCCTGGACGCCGAGATTCAAGACCGCATCCATGCCTGCGGTAGAACCGCCGTCCGCGAAAACGCCCGTTGCCGTATCGCCCACATTGAATACCAGCAGATCGCGTGCGCTGTCGAGCCCGATATCGAGCGTATCTGCACCCGCGCCGCCGACGACCATGTCGGCACCGTCGCCTGCATGGATGATGTCGTTGCCTTTGCCGCCATTGATCGTATCGGCCAGGACACCGGTCGTGATGGTGTCGTTGCCATCGGTACCCGTCAGGTCGTACCTGATCGACGCCTTGAGGTTGGCAACGCTCAGGGCTGCGGACGGGCTATCGAAGTTGACGGCGAATTCGCCGAAACCGCCGTTGGAATCGAGATCGACCAAGGCAACGTTATTGGCGAATGCTCCCACCGCCCCTGCATACGAGTTCGCCACTGCACCGCCGACGTAGACGGCACTCGCATGGTTGAAATTCGTCACGCCGGTCGCCGAAACCCACAGGGTATCGGTGCCGAATTCGAAACCGACGATCGTATCGTCGCCGTGGTCATCCCCGCCGCCTGCAGCGCTGCCCGACTGGGCCGCATTGAAACCCGAGTTGCTGGACAACTGCGTGCTGACATTGGTTACCTGCACCATATAGGTGTCCGCGCCGTTGCCGCCCGTGAGCGTATCCGCACCGCCCCAGCCATACAGCATGTCGTCACCATCGCCGCCGAACAGCTTGTCGTCACCGGAGGTACCACTGAGATTGTCGTTACCGCCAAAGCCCCAGACATACGAGCCATACAACGATTCAGCGCCGTTGGAGCCGAGACCGATCATCGTGTGGCTGTCGCCACCCGTGCCGCCATCGGCAGCCTTGATCAGGAGGTTGCCGCTCACCCCGGTCGCCTGTGCGCCGAGCGTGACATGGCCTGCCACGGCATCGCCACCGCTATCGCCGGTCGCATACACGCGCGTCTCCCCGCCGAGGGGGCTGACCAAGTAGATCTGCCCGGCTTTGTCGCTGGCGACATCGAGGCCTTCTGCAGTCGCGTGCAGCGTGACCGTGACCGGACCTGCAGCTTCCTGCTTGATGAACTCGATCGCGTTGGATTCGGTGCCGATATTGCCGGCTGCATCCTGTTGGCGCACCAGTACGGTCAGGTCCGAGCCCTTGTCGAATACGTCGAGGGATGCCGTGCCGCTGCCATTGTTGATGCCGCCGAAAGTCCAGTGGCTGCCGTTATCGATGCTGTAGTACCAGGCGGTATCGGTATGGGTGTCCAGGTTCGAGATGGCGAACTTGCCCGACGTATTGGTCGCGCCGCTCGTCGATTCGGAGGACAGTTCGCTCTCGGCAGTTGCCAGGACCGGCGTCTGTTCCGGCGCCTTGGTATCGAGCGTGATGTTCACTTCCCGTTCGCTCTTATTGCCTGCGGCGTCGTACTGGCGGATGGTAAAGCTGTTCAAGCCTTCGTGCAGGGTCGGCTTGTCCAACGTCGCGCCGGCTTCGACCTGGCTATAGGCGACATGGACGCCCTCGTCGATGCCTTTCACATCGTATGCGGCGACATTGGTCAGCTGGCCGTTCCATGCGAAATGCGGATCCAGGCTGTCGGTATTGAGGACAACGTACGGCGTCGCCACGTAGCCGTCGTACACGATCTTCTGGCTGGTCGATGCCGCGGTGTTGCCGCTGCTGTCGACGACGCGCAGGGAGATGGTGGTTTCCACGTTCGCATGGTTGTCGATGGCCGTCATGGTATGCACGCTCGACGATGTACCCGACGCCACGTCCGCCGCGTAGTGCATTTCGTTCGACAAGGCATGGCTCAGGTCCACGTCCTTGATCGTGATGACGTTGCCCGACACGGTCACGCCGGTACCGTTCTTGACCCAGGTATTGCCGCCATCCACGCTATATTCGACATGCTGGTTGCTGGCAAGCGCCTTGCTGGCATTGAAGCTGACGTTGGCGGTCTTGGCGTTGGTGACGTTGTCGTCCGGATGCGCATCGTTCAGGTCATGGGACACGGTCTTGAACGACAGGGTCAGCCCGGTCACCGGCGCCGAGGGCTTGGTCGGGTACACGACTTCGATGGCAGCCGGCAGGCCGCCGCTGGCCAGCGCCTTGACGACATCCGTCAGGGTCGCGTCGGCCGGCATCACCTTCAGTACTTTGTCCATGCCGCCGCCGCGCAGCAGCGAGTCCAGCGTGACCGGGTTGCCGGCGGCGGCCTTGGCGGTGTCGGCCAGGGTCTGGGCCAGCGCCACCGGGTCGGCCGTGCCACGGGCGGTATCGAACAGCTTGTTCAGCGTGGTGCCGATAGCGATGGCATCGACCACGGCTGGGGTCTTGGTAGCCGTGTCGGCGAACGAGACGGCCGACTTCACCAGGGTGTCGATATCCGATGACGTTGCATTCAGCGTCACCGCGCGCACCAGGATGCGGGCTGCTTCGATCGACGCCGCGCCCACGTACTGGCTGCCGCTGGCTTCGACTTCGGCGGTGAACTTGTCCATGGCTTGCTGGCGCAGTTCGACCAGCTGGCCATCGGTGCCTTGCGAACCCTTCAGGATTGCGAGCGCGACGTCGGCCAGGCTGGCGTTGCCCTTCTCGACGGCGTTCTGCCAGAAGGACAGGCCCTCGGCTTCCGGATCACGGTTGAACAGCTGCTGGTAGATTTCGGTGACGCGATCTGCGGTGGTATCGCTACCGAAGCGGTCTTGCGCTTCCTGCGAAGTAGCGAAGGCATTGACGATGGAAGTGAGGTCGCCGTTGACGTTGGCGACTTGCTGGGACCAGAACTTCAGGCCGACGGGGTCTGCCGGGCGGCCATAGAAAGCGAGGTAGAACGAGTTGGCGATCGAATCGTAATTGGTGGTCGTGGTGGTCATGGTCGGAACAGTTGGTAGGCACACTGGATGTTGCCGTGTGGAACCAGTATAGGGTTTTTCCGAACATGAAATGGAACAATCAATATTTTTGGTTACATTTCGTCGTCTTTTTCCTACAAGATATAAATACGCACATCGAATAATTTAACAATTAGCCCTATAAAATAGCTTGGTATCTATCGATTTCATTTAACGATTTGTCGAAAGTACTGATTTTTCGCATTTAACCGTGTTTCACTTTAAATAAAAAGCCGGTCACCAGAGCGCTTGCTACCAGTGACCGGCTTACTCTTGATTGGCCGCGCTCAGGCGACGACCTGCGGTTCAAAACCTGCAGTGTGCACGCCGACAATTTCCGCAATTTTCGCGTCGATGACGCCAGGATCACGTGCGGAGGCCGCACTGTTCAGATCGACGATGGTGTCGATGAAGTTGGAAGCGATCTTGTTCGCGTTGGCGCCGGCATAGGCGGAGATTTCGGCCTGAGTGTCCAGGTGCTGCGTGAAGACGGTCGCCACGGCAACGCGTCCGTTGAAGACCGTGAGGTCATTCCCTTGCGCGCCTTCGACAATCTTGGTCACGACGTTGTCGACCGTGATCGTGTTGTTGTTCAGCGCGTTGGTCCAGAAGTCCACGCCAGTCGCTTCGCCTGCACGGCCGAAGACGTTCTCGTACACGGCCAGGACCACGTCACGGTTGCCCATATTGCCGTAGTTCGAATGGTATTCATCCGACGCCGAGAAGCCCTTCTGGATCTCGGTCATGATGTTCGCATCCTTGTTCAGGGCATTGACCCAAAAATTCAGTCCGACCGGATCGGCCGGGCGGCCGAAGTATTCGATGTACATCTTCTGTACTGCGGTGGTGTTGTCGGTACTCGTTGCCATAACTGCCTCCATATCTGAATGTGAATAAATCGTACATGATTCACAATAAAGATGGCGCAGCGAACCCAACCGTGCCGAACTAGTTTCCGGCCAGAATTCTATTTCTTGACGGAAGTGAATACTCACGTTTCCATCAGTAATTGTTACTTCTATGCATTCAAACTCGATCCACTTCGAGCAGCAAAAACAAAGGCGGGTGCCACATGGCACCCGCCCGTAGGGTGGGCACCACGTGCCCACCGAAACAACCTGTCAATCGCTTGTCGACTTAGCGAAAGTAAGCCGCCACTTCACGCACGCCATCGGCATCCAGCGTGCCGGCTGCAGCACGCAAGCGCAACAGGCCGATCAGGTAACCATAGCGCGCCTGCGCCAGGTCGCGCTGGCTCGTGTACAGCTGCTGCTGAGCATTCAGCAAATCGAGATTGATGCGCACGCCGCCCTTGATGCTTTGCTCGGTGGCTTTCATCAACTCCTGGCCGGAGGCGACGGCTTTTTCCAGCGCTTCGATCTTGTTCACGCTCGACAGGACGATGCTGTGGGCTTTACGCAGTTCGACTAATATCTTGTTGGTACGTGCGTCGATGTCTGCTTGAGCACGTTCGTAAGCGGCGGCCGATTGACGCACGGTGGCGCTGATCGCACCGCCCTGGTAAATCGGAATGTTGACCTGAACGCCGAGGGTACGGTTAGTCGAGTTCTGGCCATACGTATTGATCGATTCCGAATCGCCCTTGCTGTAAGCCGCAACGAAGTCAACACGCGGATAATGCCCAGCCTTATTGCGCTGGATGTCCAAGCGGGCATTTTCGGCGGCCAGGCGTGCGGCCTTCAGTTCGTTGTTATGCTCGCGTGCCGTCTGCTCCCATTCTTCGAACGTGCCCGGGTGAAGGTTGGGGCGGAAAGCACTACCCAACTGCTGCAACTGACCTGGATCCAAACCGATGATGCCGGCCAGTGTTTCATGCGCTGCCTTGACATTATCCTGGGCTTCCACAACCTGTGCCTCGGCCAGGTCGAGTCGTGCCTGAGTCTCGAGCATGTCGGTCTTGGTGCCCTCGCCTTTTTCGAATAGACGATTATTGACGTGCATCTGCTCGGCATACATATCTCGCGACACCTTCGAGAGCGCCAGCTGATCTTCGGCAAACAACGCATCCATATAGGCGCTGGCAACACGGACGGCCACCTCGTCGCCACCGGCTGCGAACAAAGCTTCGCCCTGGGCGGCTTGCACCTTACCTTGGCGATAGCGGGCTACACCGTCCAGATTGAGTATGGGCTGGCGAAACTGGATCACATCGGAACGGCTAATGTAATGCGGATGCGTAGTTTGCGTTACGTTTTCACGCGGATAATATTGCTCAACATCCGCTACGTTACGGTTCGTCGAAAGACTACCCTGCACCGTCGGGAGCAGATAGGAGCGCCCGATAATACGGTTCTCCTTGCTGGCTTCCTTGTCATAGAAGCTCATACGATAGGTGGGGTCGTTCTTCAATGCAGCTTCATAAGCTTGCTGCAAGGTGACTGCGCCAGCCTGGGCGGCAGCCAAGAACGCCGCCAGCGCGATGGCGCTACGTTTCAATGTCGAAAACGTCACGCTTACTCCTCCGACATTGCCGAGTGGGCACGGTCAATGACCGGCTTGAACAAATAGCTCATCATCGTCCGTTCACCAGTTTTGACGAATAATTCGACAGGCATGCCTGGACGCACGTTCATATGATTGGCAACTAACTTCTTTTGCCCTGCCGGGGTGACCCGTACACGTACCTTGTAATATGGATTGCCAGTACGCTCATCGACAGTACGGTCGGCCGCCACCTCTTCAACTTCACCTTCGATATGCGGAGTCTTATTGGTATTAAATGCCGAGAAGATCAATTCGGTCTTCAAACCAGGGTGGACACGATCAACCAGGTTGACGGCCAAATTACCTTCAACAACGAGCGGATCGTCAGTCGGCACAATTTCCATCATCTTGAAGCCCGGCTGCACAACTCCTCCCTGAGTGAACACGGCCAGTGCCGTCACGGTGCCAGCTACTGGTGCACGCAGTTCGACATTGTCTACTTCGAATTTTTGCCCCTCCATCCGAGCAGACATTGCCTCAGCTTCCTTCTCCACGTCGGAAAGCTGAGTACGTACCTCTTTTTGATAGTCCTGAATACGTTGCGCACGGCGCAATTGCAGTTCAAGTACCTGGCGACGACTACGACCGATGTTACCGATGTCTTCCGACACTGCCCCGCTGAGCTGGGCATAAGTGCGCTCCAAATCGAGCAGGCGATTACGGGCTACGTAACCGTCTTTGGCCAAGTCACGCATGCCGGCGAGCTGTTCGTTCAGGAAGCCCATCTGGGTCTTCTTGCTGTCGCGCGACTCTTCCAGGCTCTTGATTTGCTCCTTGAGACCGGCGATGTTTTCGTCGACGCTACCCAGTTCGTTTTGCAAGGACATCTGGCGTGACATCTGCAACTGGGATTGCAAACTCATCAGTTCCATAACACGCGGTTCATTCTTCCGCTGTTCGATCTCTGCCGGGAATTTGATGGTCTTCAAGCCATCACGTTCGGCGACCAGGCGTGCTTCATTGGCGCGGGCACTCAGATACTGCGCTTCGCTGGTTTCGTAGTTGGACTTGGCGACAATACCATTCATCCGCACCAGCACTTGTCCAGCCTTGACCACATCGCCATCCTTGACCAGGATCTCTTTGACGATACCTCCCGTCTGGTGCTGAATTGCTTTCCGGTTCGACTCTTTGGCCACGGTACCCGACAGCGGCACGCCCTTGTCCAAGGGAGCCAGCAGCGCCCACAGTAGAAAACCGCCGACGCCGAGCAGTACGATCAGCCAACCCATGCGGCTGAACGATCGAGCATCCGTATTCACTTCAAGCGGCGTGACGTCGTGCGAGACGACTTCCGCCACATCATTTTTCAGCAATTTCATTGTTTACCTTCTTCGGTAGTGACTGTTGCATCCTGCTGCGCTGCCGGGCCTCCTGCACCTTGCGCACGCTGCGCAGCTTGCTGGGCTGCCTGCTGTTGGGCCAAGGCTTTTTGATTGGCTTCAGTAATCGCAGCCAGCACATCCTTCGTCGGCCCAAAGAGCTGCGCACTGCCGTCGCGCATCACCAAGAGTTTCGTCGTTGCGCCAATGGCGCTCGGTCGGTGGGTGATAAGGACGATTGTCTTGCCGCGCTGGCGCAGGTCGAAAATGGCGTTTACAAGCGCTTGTTCACCGACTTCGTCCAGGTTGGAGTTGGGCTCATCCAATACGATCAGCGCTGGGTCGCCATACATTGCACGGGCGAGGCCTAAACGCTGCTTCTGCCCGCCGGACAACCCGGCACCACCATCACCAAGACGCGTGTCGTAACCTTCAGGCAGATGCAAGATCATGTCGTGCACGCCAGCACGTTTGGCTGCCAGAACTACCTTTTCCGAGTCGATCTGACCGAACCGTGCAATGTTTTCGGATACCGTACCGGAAAAAAGTTCTATATCCTGGGGTAGGTAACCAAGATGAGGTCCCAGTTCGGACTTGTTCCAGGCATAGATATCGGCACCGTCAAGGCGCACTTTGCCCATCATTGTTGGCCACACGCCAACCAGCAGACGCGCCAGGGTCGATTTACCCGAACCGCTGGGACCAATCACACCGAGCACATCGCCTGGCTGGATAGCAAAAGACAGGCTCTTCACGATCGGCGTACGCACGCCTGGCGGCGACGCAGTCACACCCTCTACCGAGAGTTGACCTTGCGGTGCCGGCAAAGGCATGCCTGCCGGGCGTGCCGGGTTCGCGTCCAACAGTTTGGTGAGACGATCGAAGGCGCTTCGGGTACCGTTCCAGCTTTTCCACACACCGATCAGTTGCTGTACGGGTGCCAACGTACGGCCAAGCAGAATCGATGCGGCAATCATCATGCCCGAAGTAATCTTGTTGTCCAATACAAGTAGCGCGCCAAGACCCAGAACGAGAGATTGCAAGGACATCTGGAAAAACTTCGTGGTTGCGGATATCGTGCCGGACTTCTGACTGGCTTGAGCTTGCAAGCTGAGGAATTTTCCGTGCAGCTTGAACCATCGTCCCATCAGGTTAGGCAACATGCCCATCGATTCAATGACTTCGGCATTGCGCAGATTATTGGTAGCGGCAGTATTAGAAGCGATCGCCATGTCGTTCGCTTCTTTGAGCGGCGCGTACGTCGCACGTTCGTTGACTATGGCCAATACCACAAGGATCACAACGCCGCACAGCGCAAACAGCCCAAGCCATGGTTCAAAGAAGAAGATGACAAGGAGGTAGATAGGGAACCAAGGTGCATCAAAGAAGGCAAACAGTGCGTTACCGGTCAAAAACTGACGCAGCGTAGTGAGATCAGTCAATGCCTGACCTGCGTTGCCACCGGCTTGCTTCAGATTCTGTTCGAAGGCAGCCGAATACAGACGACGGTTCAGCTGCATGTCGAAGCGCGCTCCGACGCGAACCAACACGAACGAGCGGATCAGTTCCAGTCCCGAAGAAAACAGATAAGCGCCAAGCATCAGCATGGTCAGCATCAGCAGCGTGACCTCATTGCGACTCGACAGAACACGGTCGTATACCTGCAGCATGTACAGCGACGGAACCAGTGCCAACAAATTGATGATTGCGCTAAACGCACCGACTGTGTAGAACGTGCCTTTGAAGCTGAGCAGGATCCGTCCGATTTCGGTGTTTGGATTGAGGAATTTTTTCATGTGCTCTCAAGTGAATGATCTGCTGCTGTTTCGCTACCTAGATCAAAGGAAATAGCCAGCGCGCACATTATCCAATAAAAACCCCAAAAAATGTGATCCACATCACACATTACGGAGGGTATGTGCGAAAAAAGTCGTTTCCACGACACAAGTTATCTCAACTGCAAACTCGTTCGCAAAACGAAAAAACCCTGGCGTCTCTCGACGCCAGGGTTTTTAGCGAGTAGCAAGCCCTAGTAAGGGCAGCCTACTTAGCCGACGGTGATGATACCGTTCGCGTCCAGGTGGACGTTAGCTGCGTTCACGCCGATCAGGGTGACGGTCAGCAGTTCCGGAGCGGTAGCACCGGTGACGTGCGAGCTGAAGTTGTGGGCTTCGATCTTCAGGGTGGTGTCGGTGCCGTTTGCAGCTTGTGCAACGAACACTTCCAGTTTCGAATCATCGCCAGTCGACAGCTTGCCGGTGTTCAGGGTGTAGCCCGAACCGATCGAGATCGCGTCCTTGCCTTGCAAGCCGAACAGGTTGATCGACACATCGGTCTTGCCGCCGGCGATGTACAGGTCCGAACCAACACCAGCAACTTGAGCGGCTGCCGGGGCGGTAGCCGCACCGAAGTCAACAACAGTGTAGCCGGCCTTGGTGAATGCTGCCTGAGCGGCATCAACGGTAGCCTGGTAGCCTTTCAGCTGCTCGACGGTTGCGTTTGCGGCGGTCCAGGTTGCGACAGCAGCATTGAAGTCAGCGCTGGCATCGACGGTATCCGACAGCGACTTGGTGTCACCGTCGAGCACCGAGACGACCGGGTTGCTAGCAGCAGCTGCTGCGTGGTAAGTGTCGACCTTTGCGTTGAAGGCCACCAGAGCAGCATCCTTCAGGGTTGCAGCGTAGGTCGTGATCGCTGCTTCGGTCGGCAGTGCGGCGGTCGAAGCGAGGCCCATCGCATCGGCCACGGCACGCAGGCTGGTCACTTCAGCCGAAGTGACATCGGCGCTCATGTCGATATGGTTGACGGTGTTGGTCGCAGCGACATACTGCTTGTTCAGGCTCGCTTCGGTAACGTCAGCAGCTTCTTTGGCAACGGTCGAAGCCAGGATAGCAGTGATACCCGAGTTGGTGGTTTCGGTGATGCCGGTAGCCAGCACCAGTTTGCCCGTGGTGGTATCGGTAGCGGTCAGCAGCTTGGTTGCATCCGACGCCAGCACGATGTTGCCGCTGCCATCAGCTGCGACTGCGATCTTCGCGTCAGCGTGGTTGACGTTGTATGCAGCGACCTTGGCGGCCAGGTCAGCGTCAGCAGCAACGGTCACTTTGTGCGCGTTGTCGAAGGAGGTCTTTGCGTTATCGCGTGCAGCAATAGCATCAGCCAGGCCAGCCACTTTAGCGACGTTGGCTTGATCGGCGGCCACCTTGGTCTGCAGGGTGCTGATTGCGTTTGCGTAGGCAGTGGTCTGGTCGCCGATCAGGGCGGCCTTGACCGATGCCGACGAGTCGGTCGAATTGAAGACGGTTTCACGACCTTGGGTGAACAGGGTCGGAATCGGGGTGGTCGCGGTAGCATCGCCACCAAGGACTTTTGCAGCGTCGCTAGCAGCAGCCTTCAGCTTGACGTCGGTGGTGCTGGTGGTTGCATCGTTGTCGCCGTCAGCGGTCGTCAGGAACGACTTCATCGCTGCGTTAGCTGCGTTCAGGGTCGACAGGGCGCCTGCGACGGTGAAGGTGGTGCCAGCGGCAACAGCGCTACCGACAGTCGCGTTCAGTTGCGACGGAGCGGTTGCAGCAGCGAAGGTTGCATCGGTGGTGATACCAGCCAGGAATGCCTTAGCGATTGCGTTGGCTTCGGTGCCGACGTAACCAGCTTTTTCAGCGTCAGTATCCAGAGCAGCGGTGAAAGCAGCAGCAGCTTTGACTTTGTTGTTGAAGGCGGTCAGGTCGGTGGTTTGCGCGCCAGCAGCGACTGCGGTCACGACGTCAGCGATCGAGATGACTTTGTTGTCCAGACCCTTGACCCAGAAGTCAGCGCCGGTGTCGCCCGAGCTGCTGCGACCGAACAGGTTCTGATACACCTGGCTGACGATCTGAGCATTGGTCATGCCGCTGTATGCGTCGGTGTATTCCACTTGCTTAGCGAACTCAGCTGCAACCACCGAGACGTCGCCTTTCGACGCTTCGACAGCTTTTTCCCAGAAAGCCAGACCAGTCGGGTCGCCCGGACGGTTGAAGTACGCCACGTACAGTTTCTGGATGTCGTTGTAGTAAGTCGTTGCCATTATTGCTCCAATATTAGATCGATCGATCAAGATTTAAATCAAACAGCAGTCTCAAAAATTTTCTCTGCCGCCCAACGTCCCGAATCATGACAGAGCACACCTATCTAGAGATGTGACGGTCATCACAAAAACGAAAGATTCCTTTCGAGTTGTATATTTCAAACAGGCAATTAAGGAGACACATTATCGGAGAGAGCTACTCTGAAAGCAAGAAAGTCCGCTTTTAAGGCGTCCAATAGCCTAATTTGCCGTCAAAACTCACAAAAACTATCATGAATTTCATGATTGATAGCAAAAAATCAAAATTTATCCGCATGATCAGATACAAACAGAAACAAAATTCTTTTACGCCTTGCCGTTGCACCGGACACATCAATGAAAAAGGCCCAGCATTGCCGGACCTTTGGGCCAATCAATGCTTGATCTGCTGCCAGTAAGTCCCTCCATTAACGGTACGTTTGTCGTCGAGGCGGCTGTCGAAGATATAGGATGCGGAACCACCGTTGGCATTACTCAGCACGCCTTGAACATTCATGTATCCAACTCGTGACCCAGCCGCATCGCCACGCAGTTGGCCATCAGCAGTTACCGTACCATTTGCCTGCAGTCTGGTGGCTTGGCTTCCATTGCCGAGCAAGTCCATGGTCGTCGAAAAGCTTTTGCTACCGAAGTCCACATTGAGAGCGCCGTTCGTAAGCGTTGCCTTCGACTCAGTCCTATAGGTCGGTGTGAAAGTGGTGTAGATGAACGCTTCACTGTCGGCGAGCTTGAACCCGATGTTGCCGTTATTCGGCGCCACATAATCTTTTCCCGGCGTACGAAGCAAGGCGTAGTCACCGTTCTGAGCCAGGAGCTCATTCTGCGCCATGGCGTTCACCAGCAGCAGCTTCGGTGGCGACCCTGCCACCACCGTCCAGCGTCCCCAGATAATGTCCCGTTCGGGCAACTGCGGCGTGTTGTCAACCAATGGCGGCGGGATGACAACCGGCGGCGTTACGACAGGAGGCGTCACAGGAGCTGGCGGCGTCGCTCCTCCAATAGCCTTTTCAATTGCGTTGTTCAGGCTTGCCGTCTTTTCCGCATCCAGATTCGGCTTGCCAGTCGCCGTCGTACCAGATGTATGCGCCAACGGCTCATCCGCCCGTGGTGGCGACACCTGATCCGGCGACAACGGGCTACTGTCCAGCAGCTTCGGCGCCGATGCCTGCCCGCGTTGCACCTGCAGCAACTGCCCCCGCTGCTGCGCCGTCAGCTCGCGGCTGAGGTTCCCCCCGCACGGTCCGGTCCCTTCCATACGGCAGTCGCCCGCAAACCCGCTCATCACGATCGCGCCCGACAACACCGCCACACGCGACGTATCGTTATCGGTAAATACGGTGAAATCGGTCCCGCGCACGCCAATGGCCGCGACAGGCGTATTGAAACGGAAGTTCTGGCGCGCCTGCTTGACGGCATTGCCGGACTTGCTGCGCGCAACACCGTTCAGCAGCTCGAACTTGACCCGCGTGTTTTCCGGATGCTGGGTGTCGACGTGATAGGTGACGATGCGAGCCTGGGAATTCGGCCGCAGGATGAACAGGCCGTTGTCGACCGTCTTGACGTACAGGAAGCCGTCCGGCCCCGTGCTCAGCATCTGCCCTTCCTGGACGGGCGCGCCTTCGGCCGCCGCCGTCTCGGCAATGGTCGCCTTGCCGGTCACGAAGATGACCTTGCCCGCGTCGGCAGCCTGGGCCAGCGACGCGGCAGCGGCAAGTGCTGTCAAGATAATAAATCGCAACATAGAATTCCCCTTTTTGCCAACGATACTGCGGCTGGCCTTCCTGCTTCCGTGATAACCGTCACATTTTACGCGAACCGGTCCAGCTCGCTACGGCCCTTACACTTCTGCTACATCTGGCGGCACATTCTCACAACAACTAGTGTCAAAAAGTAATAACTCCGCGCTATACTTGACGCCTCATTTCACATTGGCCGCATTGGCGCTAAAAATCAGGTTCCTGCTGGCGTGGCCACTCATCTTCCTTCCCCTGCCGCGCCTCCGCTTTCCCGTTCCCACGCTGCACTGCTGCGCTGGCTGATCGCGCTCGCTGCGACGCTGCTCACCGTGTGGGTGCAATGGGGACCGCTCCCGGCATCGTCCTTCCTGCCCAGCGAGTGGCTGCGCGATGCCTTCATGCGCCTGCAAGTCACCGTGGCGCCGGAGCCGCGCATATTAATAGTGGACATCGATGAAGAGAGCCTGGCCAAGGTCGGTCCCTGGCCCTGGCCGCGCGAGCGCGTCGCCGACCTGGTCGAGACCCTGCTGAGCCATTACCAGGCACGGGGCGTCGCCCTCGATATCGTGCTGCCCGAGGCCAAGGGCGGCGTCGGCGATACCCGTCTGGCGTTGCTGGCGCGCCACGGTCCGGTGGTGCCGGCCCAGGCTTTCGACTTCACCCACAACCGCCCGCAAGCGATCCGCGACGGCAAGCTGGGTGGCGCCGTCGCCGGCTACCAGCAAGGCGTGCCGGCCACCGGCTTCATCGCCAATTACCCGGAGCTGGCCGCGGCCTCCCATGTCGGCGCCATCGGCTTCATTCCGGACGCCGACGGCTCGCTGCGGCGCCTGCCGCTCGTGACGGCATTCGAAGGCAGGCACTATCCGGCGCTGTCGCTGGCGCTGGCCGATTGCTGTTCCGGCGCCAGGGCCGTCATCCCGGGTACCGGCATGACGCGGGTGGACTTCCGGCGCGACTGGAACGCCTATACGGTCGTCAGCGCCTGGGACATCCTGGACAACGCCATCGATCCGGCCAGCGCCGGCGGCAGACTGGTGCTGGTGGGGTCGTCGTCGCTGGGCATGGGCGACCGCGTCACCACGCCACTGGCGGCCAGCCGTCCCGGCGTGACCGTGCACGCGGCCATGCTCTCGACGCTGCTCGACCGCCAGGCCGGCCTGGCGCCGCAACCTTGGCCGGGCGGCCTGATTGCCTGCCTCTTCGCCTTCCTGACGGCGGCCGCCAGCGCCCTCGCCTTCCCGCGCCTGGCGGCCATCTACAGCGTAGGCCTGCTGGCCCTCAGTTCCCTGTTGTGGATCGCCATCGCCTTCTTCGCCAGCCGCCACGATCCGGATCTATCGACCGTGGGGCCGCTGGCCACCAACCTGTTCCTGCTTGCCGTGGCCGTGCCCTACCAGTGGCAACAAAGCCAGCGCCGCTCGCGCCATCTATTAAGTACGCTGCGCCAGTACGTGGCGCCGTCCGTCGTCTCCGAGCTGCTGCGCAGCGAAGGTCCGGACCCGCTGGCGCCGCGCCAGCTGGACGTGACGACACTCATCGCCGACATGGAAGGCTATACGCGCCAAGTGGAGGCGCTGCCGGTGGAAGAAGCGGCCACGCTGACGCGCGACTTCCTCGATTGCCTCACCGCCCCCGTCATCGGCAAGCTCGGGACGCTCGATAAATACACGGGCGACGGCCTGGTCGCGTTCTGGGGTGCGCCGCTGCCCATCGAGGAGCATGCCGACCTGGCGCTCGATGCGGCGGACGAGATCCTGCGCCGCGTCGCCGCCTTCAGCGCCGTGCGCGAGGCGGCCGGCCATCCGCCCCTGCGGGTACGCATCGGCATCGAAAGCGGACCGGCGATGGCCGGCGATTTTGGCACTTCGTTCCGCAGCATTTATACTGCCGTCGGCGACAGCGTGAACACGGCTTCCCGCCTCGAGCAGGCGGCACGCGATTTTCCCCATGACGTCATCATCGGCGCCGGCACGGTCGAACGTGCGCGCCGCCACCGATTCCTCCTGCTGGGCGAGCACAGGCTGCGCGGCAAAGAAAAGACGACCACTCTGTACACCTTCGATCCCGACATGAAGCAGGCAGGCAGCACCGGCGTTCCCGCCCAGGTGGAAGGCACCGACTTGTCCGGAGCAGTCCGATGATGCGGCGCATGGCCGTTGCGCTGCTGGCATGGCTGGCGGCATCCGCGTGCGCGCAGGCACAGGAACAAGACAGTGCGCCGTCCCAGGCGACTGCCCCGCAAGGCCCCATGGTCGGCGCGCACACGCAGCAGGAAAACCTGTACCAGGACGCGCTAGAGGCGTTGGGCGAAGGCCGGCGTACCGACGCTTCGAAGGCGCTCGAACGCCTGGTCGACGCGGAGCCGACGCACGCCGGCGCCTGGCTGGACCTGGCACTGATCCAGTGCAGCCTAGGCAACGCCGACGAGGCCGAGCGCATGTTCGCCATCATCGAGACGCGCTTCCATCCATCGCGCGAGATCCTCGAACTGATTTCCGAGACGCGCGAGGCAGGATGCCTGCCGTGGAAAGCCACGAGCGCCCTGTCGCTGACGGTGGGACGCGGCGTCGACCAGAACGTCAACCAGGGCGCCAGCACATCGGTACTGGTGCTGGAAGGCGGCGGCTTCCTGCCGCTGCTGCCGGACTTCCTGCCGCGCCACGACCAGTACAGCGTGGTCGGCATCGACTACGTGCGCGACCTCACGCCCAACGGCACCATCGGCTTCGTCCAGATGCAGGCACGCCACAACGACCGCATTCATGATTACGACAGCAATTCGGTCGTGGCCGGCATCGACCTGCCCTGGCGCTTCGGACGCTGGGCGCTGCACACAGTGGGCTCGGTCGGCGCCGTCACCCTGGGCGGCAACTACTACCAGCGCCAGGCCCAGTTGCAGGCGCGCGTGGTACCGCCGCTGCCGCTGCCCTCGACGATGCAGTTTTCCGTGCTGGGCAGCGCCACGCGCACCGAGTACCTGACGCTGAAGAACTTCGATTCGAACACCTACGAAGTGCGCGGCCTGTTCACCTGGCGCAAGGACAGCTGGTACGCCGGCGCCAGCCTCGGCTACCAGGACGACCATACGGGCAGCGGACGCCCCGGCGGCAACCGCGACGGCTGGTATGGCAACCTGCAGCTGCGCCGCTCCCTGATCGGCCCCCTCACCGGCGAATTGAATTACACGGCCCAGACCTGGGACAGCACCACGCCCTATTCCCCGGGCTTCATCGACGCGGTGCGCAGCCAGACCACGCAGGTGCTGCGCGGCACCTTGATCTGGCCGTTCACCAAGAACCAGTCGCTGCAGCTCGAGGGACGCGCGATCCGCAACCGCGAGAACATCTCGATTTTCCAATATAACAACAAGCAACTGCAGCTCAGCTGGCAGTGGCAATACTGACCGCCATGACCTTCCGCCTCCCAGAACCGCGCCCGCTCGGCCAGGCCATCGATTCCCACGACAACGGTTTCAACCTGGTACGCCTGGCGTGCGCGCTGCTGGTGGTCGTCTTCCACGGCTGGGGCATGAATACGGTATTCCCGGGGCCGGACATGGCGACGCGCCTGCTGGCCCCGCACGCCGACCTGGGCGCCGTGGCGGTGGGCGTGTTCTTCATCATCAGCGGCATCTTCATCACCCAGAGCTGGGTACGCGATCCGCACCTGGGACGCTTTGCGCTGCGCCGCGTGGCGCGCATCGTGCCCGGGCTGTTCGTGTGCCTGCTGCTGACGACCGTGGTCGCGGTCGGCTTTTTCTCCAACGTCGGCTGGGCCGGCCTGCTGCAGGGCGCGACCTGGCGCTATGTGTTCGGCAATACGGTGCTGCACTGGCTGCACTACATCATCCCGCCCGAGGAACTGCGCATCCCGGGCGTATTGAGCGGACAAGACCTGAACGGTCCGCTGTGGACGCTGTACTGGGAGGGCCGCATGTACGTCATGGTGGCGCTGATCGGCATGGCGGCCATGCTGCCGCTGCGCACCTGGCTGCGCGGCGCCGCCATTTTCCTGCTGCTGGCCGCCAACTTGTTCCCCGACGTGGCGGCGGGCTACATCTGGGAAGTGCGCATGTGGTCACTGTTCCTGGCCGGAATGCTGCTGTACACGCTGGCGGCCGACGTGCGCGTGGGCTGGATCCACGTCGCCTGCGCGATCGCCTTCGCGGCACTGAACTTCACGCGCTGGTCGGCCATGACGGGCAGCGGCCTGACCTGGTTCGGCATTGCGCTGGTCGCCGCCACCCTGGGCCTGGCCGTCGGCAGCGCGCCGATGCGCCGCCTTACCTTCATCCAGCGCCACGACTATTCGTATGGCATCTATATCTACCACTGGCCCGTGATCCTGATGCTGCGCGCCGCCCTGCCGCCGATGGGCGCCAAGACACTGCTGCTGGCCACCGTGCTGGTCACCGTTCCCCTGGCCATCTTCAGTTGGCACTGCGTTGAAGCACCGGCCATGCGCTCGGCGCGGCGCTGGCTCAAGCGATCGAAATAACACCGTACCAGCCAGCAGTACCGTCGTTCCCGCGCAGGCGCACTGGCGTCCGGAATATTATTCGCGAAAAAAACATCGTCATTCCCGCGAAGGCGGGAATCCATACTGAGCAACCGAATTCCGTATGTTGAAGACGACGGGCTCTTATTAACGGAATGACTTCGGGACCTCAGCATGGGTTCCCGCCTTCGCGCACTAGTGTCCGGAATATTAATTCTGTTAAAACCCGATAGCTAAAATCGTCGTTCCCGCGGAGGCGGGAACCCATACTGAGTATGCTAGCCCAGCAGCTTGCTGGCACCTTGGCGGTTACAAAGTGTCGACTTCGGGCAGTCAGCATGGGTTCCCGCCTCCGCGGGAACGACGGTTTTTCCCTATGACGGGCTCAATTTAGGCTGTAAAAATTATTCCGGACAGCAGTGCGCCTTCGCGGGAACGACGCGTTTATCTATGACGCGTCTTATTGCAGAGCGTAGCGATTATCCCGGACACCAGTGCGCGCAGGCGGGAACGACGGGCTGAAGGCTTTGCCTCTTACACCAACCGTCCCCAAAAAGCCGCATTTGTACCGGAAATTCCCGGCAAGCCCCCGCAAGCGGCTACAATCACGGCTATACGTTGTGCTGATGAGATTGAGAATGTGGGATCTGGCCCTGTTGGGCATGGCAGCTGCCGCCGTGGTCACTGGCTGCCTGGTGCCGAACCGCTGGCTTCCGCCTTTACCGAATGACAAGCTGCTGCATTGCGCCAGCTTCGCCGTGCTGGGCCTGCTGGCCCTGCGCCAGGCGCAAGGCCATGTCCAGGCGGCGCTGTGGCTGCTCGGCCTGCTCGTACTGGGCTGGCTGATCGAATGCCTGCAGATGCTGGTGCCCGACCGGCATTTTTGCTGGCGCGACATGGGCGCCAATGCCGCGGGAATCGTCTTTGCAGCCGTCTGTGCCCAACTCTATGCCGTACTGATTTGAACCGATGACGTCCGCCCTGAAGCAAACCGCCGCTCCCGCTGCCTCGCAGGCCGCCAACGATGCGCGCCCGTCCGAGGTGCAGCTGCACATCCACCTGCGCAAGATTCCGCTGCTGGCGGAACTCGACGACGAGGAAATCGTCAAGGTCAAGCAGGAGCTGCGCTTCCGCCACCACAAAAAGCGCGAGATCGTGCTGCAGAAAGGCGGCAGCGGCGACGGCTTGCTGTTCCTGCTGTCCGGCCAGTTGCAGGTGGTCGACATCACCGAGGACGGCCGCGCCATCGGCCTGCGCATGCTGGCGCCGGGCGACTTCTTCGGCGAGATCGCCCTGATCAACAATTCGACCCGCTCGGCGTCCGTGGTGGCGACGAGCGACGTGCTGGTCGCCTTCCTGCCGGCCGCCACGGCAATGCACCTGTTCTCGCACTCTCCCTCGGTAGCGCGCCAGATGCTGCGCCACCTGGCCCAGAAGATCCAGCGCGACTCCGAATTCCGCGCCTTGCTCAGCATCAACAATACGGCCAAGCGCATCTATACCTATATCGCGCTCATGCAGCGCAAGCCGATCGGCGAGCCGGACATCCCGGCCGTGGTCGAGAACCTGCCGACCCACCAGGACATCGCCAACATGATCAATACGAGCCGCGAGACCGTCACGCGGGCCCTGTTGACGTTGACGCAGCAGGGAATCGTGCAGAAGGATTCGCACCGCTTGATCATTCGGGATCCGGAGGCGTTGCAAAAGTTGGTGCAGGTTTAGTCGCGCACAGCGAAAAAATGGACGTCGTTCCCGCGCAGGCGGGAACCCATACTGAGTGTCCTTGGTCAGCTCAGCATGGATTCCCGCCTACGCGGGAATGACGGTTTTATGGCGCGCGACATTCAGTTCAAACATCGTTACAACTGTACTAATTGTGTGGAATTACCGTAGAGTATAATTTCGCTCTTACCAAGCGATGTACCTATGACAACTCCCCCGACGTACAACATCGCGGCGCTGCCTGTGCGAGCCGCCCCATGATCTCTCCATTGATGCTGCGCGGCCTGTGGGCCTACCGCGGCTTCGTGCTGGGCAGCGTCAAGCGCGAGTTCCAGGCCAAGTACACGAACGCGATGCTGGGCGCCCTGTGGTCGCTCCTGTCGCCACTGGCGATGATCGTCGTCTACACGGTCATCTTCTCCGAAGTCATGCACAGCCGCCTGCCCGGCGCCACGTCCCAGTTCGCCTACAGCATCTACCTGTGCGCCGGCGTGCTCACCTGGGGCCTGTTCGCGGAAATCGTCACGCGCGGCCAGAACATGTTCATCGAACAGGCCAACCTGATCAAGAAGATCAGCTTCCCGCGCATCTGCCTGCCGCTCATCGTCGTGCTCAATGCGCTCGTCAACTTCGGCATCATCTTCGGCCTGTTCATCGTCTTCCTCGTCGCCTCCGGCAGTTTCCCGGGCCCCGTCTTCTTCGCCATCGTGCCCGTGCTGGCCGTGCAGGTGCTGCTGGCGATCGGCCTGGCCATGGTGGCCGGCGTATTGAATGTCTTCTTCCGCGACGTCGGCCAGTTCGTGACGATCGCGATGCAGTTCTGGTTCTGGTTCACACCGGTCGTGTATCCGGTCACGATCCTGCCGCCGGAAATCCGCAACGCGATCGGCTGGAATCCGATGGCGCGCATCATCCAGGCCTATCAATCGGTGCTGGTCGAAGGCGTGGCGCCCGACTGGCGCGCGCTGCTGCCCGTGCTGGTGCTGGCGCTGCTGCTGTGCGCCGCCGGCATGCGCCTGTTCCGCCGCCGCGCCGGCGAGATGGTGGACGAACTCTGATGGGCGCGATCGTCGTATCAGGCCTGGGCAAGGCCTATAAACAATACCCCACGCGCTGGTCGCGCTTAGCCGAGTGGATCCTGCCGGGTGCGCGTCCGCGTCACAAGCTCAAATGGGTGCTGCGCGAGATCGACTTCACGGTCGCGCCGGGCGAAGCCGTGGGCCTCATCGGCATCAACGGCGCGGGAAAAAGCACGCTGCTGAAACTCATCACGGGCACCACGCAGCCGACCACCGGCTCCGTCCACATGGAGGGCAAGGTGGCCGCGCTGCTGGAACTGGGCATGGGCTTCCACCCGGACTTCACGGGGCGCCAGAACGTCTACATGGCCGGCCAGCTGCTGGGCATGACGGTCGAGGAGATCTCCGCGCTGATGCCGGACATCGAGGCCTTCGCCGAGATCGGCGACTACATGGACCAGCCGGTGCGCGTGTACTCCAGCGGCATGCAGATGCGCGTGGCGTTCTCGGTGGCGACGGCGCGCCGGCCCGACATCCTGATCGTCGACGAGGCGCTGTCCGTGGGCGACACCTATTTCCAGCACAAGAGCTTCGCGCGCATCCGCGAATTCCGCCGCATGGGCACCACGCTGCTGCTGGTCTCGCACGACAAGCAGGCGATCCAGTCCGTGTGCGACCGCGCGCTGCTGCTCGACGGCGGCCGCCTGGCCAAGGAAGGCCCGCCGGAAGAGATCATGGATTACTACAACGCCCTGATCGCCGAGCGCGAAAACGAGACCGTGCGCCTGTCCGCGACGGACACGGGCAAGGTGCAGACGATTTCCGGTACCGGCGAAGCGACCGTGGCCGACATCGCCCTGCTCGACGAGGCGGGAGAGCGCGTGGAGGTCGTCGATGTCGGCGCCGCCGTCACGCTGCAGGTGCGGGTGCGCACCAAGGCCGCGATCCCGCGCATGGTGCTCGGCTACATGATCAAGGACCGCCTCGGCCAGACCATGTACGGCACCAATACCCACCTGAAGGAATTGCCGCTGCAGGACGTGGCCGCGGGCGACGAGGTCGTGTACCGCTTCGCCTTCCCCATGAACCTGGGTCCGGGCACCTATTCAATCGCCACGGCCATCGTCAGCACGGACACCCACCTGGTCAACAACTACGAATGGCGCGACCTCGCGCTGGTCTTCACGGTCATGAACATGCGCCGGCCCCACTTCGAAGGTTCGGCCTGGCTCGACCCGGTCATCGACATCCAACGCCCATGAGCTTCATCTCCTATTCCCAGAACAACGAAGACGTGCTGCTGTGGCGCGCGCTCGGCCGCATCAAGGACGGCTTCTACATCGACGTCGGCGCCAGCGACCCCGAAGAACACTCCGTCACCAAGGCCTTCTACGACGCCGGCTGGCGCGGCATCAACATCGAGCCGCTGCCGGTACACGTCGCCGCCTTCGACGAGCAACGCCCGCGCGACGTCAACCTGGCCGTCGCCGCCGGCAGTGAGGACGGCAGCCTGACGCTGTACGACGTGCCGGGCGTGCGCGGCTGGGCCTCGCCGGAAGCGTCGGTGGCGGAACTGCACCGCACCGAGGGCCACACGGTGGCCGAGCTGACGGTGCCCGTGCGCACGCTGGCCTCGATCTGCGCGCAATACGTGCACGGCGACATCCACTTCCTCAAGATCGACGTCGAAGGCTTCGAGGAATCCGTCCTGCGCGGCATGGATTTCACGCGCTGGCGCCCATGGGTGCTGGTGATCGAGGCGACGCTGCCGAACAGCCGCGAGACCAACCACGCAAGCTGGGAACATCTGGTCACGAGCCAGCGCTACCGCTTCGCGTGGTTCGATGGCCTGAACCGCTACTACGTGGCCGAGGAACACCCGGAACTGCTGGAACACTTCGGCATCCAGCCGAACGTGTTCGACGAATACATCTCGCACCACCTGGACAAGGCCTGGAGCGCGAACAAGGAAGCCGTGCGCGCACTGGGCGAAACGGAGAAGCATGCCGATGCCGCACGCGCCGAACTGCACGACATGATGCAGTTTGCCGAGACGCTGGAACTGGAAAAGCAGGACGCACTCAAGGAACTCGCGCGACTGCGCGAGGAGCAGGAACAAGTCACCCGCTGGGCGCAGGACCTCGAGCAACGCCTGATCGCCACCCTGAACAGCACCTCGTGGAAGGTGACGCACCCGCTGCGCCGTGCCGGCGCGCTGGTGCACGCGGTGCGCCGCCCTGGCTTCGCGCACCGCGTGCTGAAACGCCTGACCCGCATCCAGGTGCTGCGCCGCGTGCTGATCCCGATTTTGCTGCGCTATCCGCCGATCGGCAACCGCGTGTCGAGCATCCTGCAGGCGGCGCGCGAAGCCGCGCCCCAGGACCTGCCGGCAGGCGTCGCCGTACCCGAGGAATTCAGGAACGTGCCGGCGTCGGTGCGCTCCGTGATGACCGACCTGCGCCGCGCGCGCAACCAACCTCACCGCAACTGAACAACGTATGCGCATCGTCATCGACCTGCAGAACCAGCCGGCCGGCATCAAGCTGTCCGAGCTGTCCCTGATCCGCCAACTCGCCGCTCTTGCAAGCGGCCATGAACTCTGGATCGCGGCGCCGCTGCGCTACCCGGCCGTCGTCGAAGAACTGCGCACGGCGCTGGATGGCAGCGTCGCGCGCGAGCGCGTGCGCGCCTTCGACACCGTCAAGGGAACACTGGCCGCGCCAATGCGCCGCCACGCGCTGGCCGAAATGCAGCCCGACGTGGTGCTGGTCTTCGCGCCGGACAAGCTGGCCGACACCGCGTTCCCCGTCGTCGCCATCGAGCCGCAGCAGGACGCCGGCGCCGTCTGGACCGCGCTGCAGGCGACCGCCGCGGAGCGCGTGGCGGATACGGCCGCCGCCACGGCAGAGCGCCCGCGCCTGGCCTATGTATCTCCGCTGCTGCCCGCGAAATCCGGCATCGCCGACTATGCCTCCGAACTGGTGCCGGAACTGGCGCCCTATTACCGGGTCGAGCTGGTCGTCGCCCAGGACCAGGTCGAGGATACGCGCCTGGATGGCCTGCCGCGCCACGGCGTCGAGTGGTTCCGCGAGCACGCCCACGAATTCGACCGCGTGCTCTACCACTTCGGCAATTCGCATGCGCACCAGCACATGTTCGAACTGGTCCGCGAGGTGCCGGGCGTCGTCGTCATGCACGACTTCTTCTTCTCGGGCATCCTCGACAACCTGGAAAACGAAAAAACCCTGCCGCAGGGCTTCATCAAGGCGGTCTACGAGTCGCATGGTTTCACGGGACTGCTGGACCACCAGGTCAATGGCCGCGTGCCGGCGATCTGGAAATACCCGGTCAACCGCGGCGTACTGGACAACGCCGCCGGCGTCATCGTCCACTCCGAATTCTCGAAGCAGCTCGCGCATGCCTGGTACGGCCCCGGCGCCGCCGACGGCTGGCGCACGATTCCGCTGTTGAAGGGCAAGCCGCAGCGCAGCCTCGAGCCGGGCATGCGCGAGCGCGCCCGCACGCGCCTGGCATTGAAGGATGACGATTTCCTGATCTGCAGCTTCGGCATGCTGGGCCGCACCAAGCTCAATGCGGAACTGCTGGATGCCTTCCTCGCTTCGCCGCTGGCGGACGACCCGCACTGCCACCTGGCCTTCGTCGGCGACAACGATCCGGGCCCGTACGGCAAGGAGATGCTGCAGAAGATCGAAGCCAGCAACGCCGCGGCACGCATCCGCATCGTCGGCTACGCCGACACCGACCTGTATGCCGACTACTTGGCGGCCGGCGACGCCGCCGTCCAGCTGCGCACGTCGACCCGCGGCGAAAGCTCGGGCGCCTCGCTCGACTGCCTGCTGTACGGCCTGCCGACGATCATCAACGCGCACGGCTCGACCGCACTGCTGCCGGACGACACCGTGATCAAGCTGCCGGACCAGTTCCAGGTCGAGGAACTGGCGCATGCGCTGGCGCGGCTGCGCCAGGATGCCGTGCTGCGCAGCGCGCTGTCGCGCGCCGGCCAGGCCTATATGCAGGCCGAGCACGCGCCGGCCCATGCTGCGCAGCTGTACCGCGACGCCATCGAGCACTTTACGCGCTACGGCCGCCACGCCGCCTACCGCGCGCTGGTGCAGGCCGCCGCGCCGCAGGCGAACGACGCCCAGCTGCCCGCGCTGGCCGCGGCCATCGCCTTCAACCGCGCGCCGCAAGGTCCGCGCCAGCTGCTGGTGGACGTGTCGGCGATGGTCGAGTCCGACCTCAAGACGGGCATCCAGCGCGTGGTGCGCAGCATCCTGCTGCGCCTGTTCCAGCATCCGCCCGAGGGCTTCCGGATCGAACCCGTGTTCACCTACGGCAGCAACCGCGGCTACCGCTATGCGCGCGCCTGGACCCAGAAATTCATCGGCGCGACCGGCCTGGCGCTGGAAGATGCGCCGGTCGACCTGCGCCCGGGCGACGTGTTCCTGGGCCTCGACCTGTTCACCAACGGCACCGCCCAGAACGAAGGCAATCTGCAGGACATGCGCGCACGCGGCGTGGAAGTCGTGTTCGTCGTCTACGACCTGTTGCCGGTCCTGCGCCCGGATGTGTTCCCGGCGGGCGCCGAGGAATATTTCCGGGCGTTCCTGCGCACCGTGCGCACGGCGGCCGACGGCGTGCTGTGCATCTCGCGCGCGGTAGCCGACGAATACGCCACCTGGACCGAAGGCAAGGACGCTGCCGACATCCAGCGCAAGGCCCCGCAGCAGCTCGGCTTCTTCCACCTCGGCGCCGACATCGACGCCAGTGCGCCCAGCACGGGCTTGCCGCCGGATGCGGCCCAGGTATTTTCCGCCGTGGCCGCGCGCCCGACATTCCTCATGGTCGGCACGGTCGAGCCGCGCAAGGGCCAGGCCCAGGGCCTGGCTGCGTTCGAGCGCTTGTGGGAGCAAGGCGTGGACGTCAACCTGGTCATCGTCGGCAAGCATGGCTGGATGGTCGACAAGCTCGCGGCCCGCATGAACGACCATCCCGAGAAGGGCAAGCGCCTGTTCTGGCTGGCCGGCGTGTCCGACGAGATGCTCATGAAACTGTATGCGGGATCGTCGGCGCTGCTGGCGCCGTCCGAAGGCGAAGGTTTCGGCCTGCCCCTGATCGAGGCGGCCCAGCACGGCATTCCGATCATCGCGCGCAGCATCCCCGTGTTCCGCGAGGTCGCCGGGGAGCACGCCTATTATTTCGACGGTCTGGACGCGGCCGACCTGGCACGCGCAGTGGTGGCGTGGCTCGAGCTGTGGCATGCCGGCAAGGCGCCCACGTCGAGCGGCATGCCGTGGCTGACCTGGGACCAGAGCGCGCGCCAGGTCGTCGATGCGGTGGTGCGGCGCAAGTGGTACCGCACCCTGCCCGGCAAGCAAGCTTGACGCCATGCGTGCGACGCTGAACGCCTGGGCGCTGCCGGTCTTCCTGCTGGCCGCACTGGCGGCCCTGCTGGCGCTGACGCCGCCGACGCTGGGCGGCGACGTGATGGAATACACGGCCACCACGGTCGCCAGCGCGAACCACGGCCGGCCGGACATCCGCCTGGCCGACATCGACCGCACCGTCGCGCTCGCGCCGCACCTCAAGGAGCCCTTCGACCTGCTGCGCCACGACATCGAGAGCGGCAAGCCCGACGTCTTCCCGGCATTCGTGCGCGGCCGCCACGGCCGGGTCTATCCGATCCATTTCGTCGGCTATCCGATGCTGGCGGCCATCCCGTTCAAGGTGCTCGACGCGTTCGGCCTGCCGCCGTTCAAGGCCTTCCAGGTCGTCAACGGCGTCGCCGTGCTGATCCTGGGACTGGCGCTGCGGCGCTTCTTCGGCTCCAGCCTCAAGGCCTTGTTCGGCGTCGCCCTGTTTCTCGGCTGCGGCGGCGCCCTGTACATCAACCTCTCGAGCCCCGAATGCATCAGCGCCGCCTGCCTGCTGGCCGGGCTGGCGTTCTTCCTGTCCGGGGCGCCGCTCGTCGGCGGCCTGCTGGGCGGCCTGGCGGCCACGCAGAACCCGACCATCGTCGTGTTCCTCGGCTTCGCCCCGCTGATCAAGCTGTGCCTCGGCTGGCGCCGCGATGCCGGCGTGGGGACCAACCTGCGCACCTGCTTCGGCCGCGCCGACATTGCCGGCCTGGCCGCGGGCCTCGCCGTGTTTGCGCTGCCGCTGCTGTTCAACCAGTACCACTACGGAACGCCGAATTTCATCGCCAAGCGCTTCTCCGATCCGAATCTCATCGGCATGGCGCGTCTGGTCTCGTTCTATTTCGACCTGAACCAGGGCATGATCCTGGCCATTCCGGGCGTCGCGCTGGCGCTGGCCTTCTGGGGCTGGCGCAAGGGCGCCAGCAGGCGCCATGCCGCCGCCGTGCTCGCGGCATGCGTGCTGTTCTCGCTGGCGCTGGCCTTGCCCACGCTGGCCGTGCTGAACTGGAATTCCGGCGCGATGGGTATCATGCGCTACGCGCTCTGGGCCGCCATGCCGATCCTGCTGGCCTTCCTGCTGCGCCTGCGCGAACAGGCGCGCTGGCCGGCCGCACTGCTGGCCGTTCTGGCCTGCGTCCAGGCCGGCGCCATGGCGCACGCTTCGCGCTACGACTACATCCATTTCAGCCCGCTCGCGCACGAAGTGCTGGCGCGCGCGCCCCGCTGGTACCATCCCGAGCCGGAAATCTTTGCCGAACGCATGGCGAACAACGACGACTACATCGACCGGGAAAAAATCTACGCCTATCGCCCGGCAGGCCTGTCCGCCAAGACCCTGCTCCACCCATCCAATCCGCGACTCGACGAGATGTTGTGCGGCACTGACCGCGTACTGGCGCCGGACAACCGCTTTACCGACAGCGCCTACGGCTGGCGCTACCTCGACGGCGACGCCCATTGCGTCGCCCGCATCCCGTCGCGCTGACGGCCCAAGAGCCTACTGGGATAGGCTCTAAGTGCGCGCGCTAACGGTGCAGCCTCCGCGGCCGCACTAGAATCTGCTCCAGAAATGATCCAAGAGGAATGCGCGATGGTCATGGGCAGAGAAAAGGACGACGAGCACAAGGAAGAGATGCAAGTCGAGGGCGGTGGCCAGAGCCTCGGCGTGCCGGCCGAAGGCGAGGTCGAAGGCAATGCCGTCAGCCCGATGGGCGGCCCCGGCGTGCGCCACTGGCAGGCCACCTACGTCGAGCGCGACGGCCTCCAGGACCGCGGCAACATCTTCTTCGCGGCCGTCGAGATGACGCGCATGCCGATGCTGATCACCGATCCGCGCCAGCCGGACGACCCCATCGTGTTCGCCAACGGCGCCTTCATCGACCTGACCGGCTACCGGATGGAAGACATCATGGGGCGCAACTGCCGCTTCCTGCAGGGCCCGCACACGGACCGCGCCACCATCGACGAAGTGCGCAGGGCGCTGAAGGAGCAGCGCGCGGTGGCGGTGGACGTGCTGAACTACAAGGCCGACGGCACGCCGTTCTGGAACGCGCTGTTCATCGGCCCCATCTTCGACCAGGACGGCCAGCTGCTGTATTTCTTCGCCTCGCAGATGGACATCACCGAGCGCCGCCAGACCCAGGAGTCGCTGCTGCAGGCGCAAAAGATGGAGGCGATCGGCCAGCTCACGGCCGGCATGGCGCACGACTTCAACAACCTGCTGCAGGTCATCAACGGCAATCTCGAGGTGGCGACGCTCAGCCTGGACAATCCGGACGCCGCCCGCGGCGCCATCGACCGCGCCCAGCGCGCCGCGATGCGCGCCGGCAAGCTCACCCAGCAGCTGCTAACGTTCGCGCGCAAGCAGCGTCTCGAACCGAAGCACGTCAACGTCAACAACCTGGTCGTGGAATTCTCCGAGATGCTGGTGCGCACGCTGGGCGAGCGGATCGACCTGCGCCTGGACCTGCGTCCCGGCCTGCCGGTCTGCAACCTCGATTCGACGCACCTCGAGATGGCGCTGCTGAACGTCCTGATCAACGCGCGCGACGCCATGCCCGACGGCGGCGAGGTGACGGTGGCGAGCACCATCGTGCGCGGTGAAGACCGCCTCAAGAAGCATGGCCTGCCGCACGGCACCTACATCGACCTGTGCGTGATCGACAAGGGCAAGGGCATGGCGCCCGACGTGCTGCGGCGCGCCACCGAACCCTTTTTCACCACCAAGGGACCCGGCACGGGCCTGGGCCTGGCGATGGTGCACGGTTTCGTCCAGCAGTCGCATGGCCGCCTGGAAATCGACAGCACGCCCGGCGAGGGGACGACGGTGCGCATGCTCTTCCCCGCCGCCGACAGCGGCATCGACCTGGGCGCCGCACACCAGGACGACGGCGCGGACGACGGCAGCCACGAATCGGCCGCCCCCAAGCCCTGCGTGCTGGTGGTCGAGGACAACGACGACGTGCGCGAGCTGGCCGAGAGCGTGCTGGCGATGTCCGGCTACGGCGTGCTGTCCGCCGCCAGCGGCGAGCAGGCCCTGCACGTGCTCGAAGGCGGCGCGCACATCGACCTGTTGTTCACCGACGTGATCATGCCGGGCGGGATGAACGGACTGGAACTGGCCGACCAGGTCCGCACCTTGCATCCGCGGCTGCCGGTGCTGGTCACGACGGGCTATATGGACGAGCTGCCGGGACGGGGGCGCGACTTGAACATCCTGGCCAAGCCGTACAAGCACGAGGAGTTGCTGGCCAGGGTGGGGGCGGCGCTGGGGCGGGAAAAATCGTGACCCGGGAATAGATTCGTCGCCCCTGCGCAGGCAGGGGCCCAATTTCCATCAGCGCTGTCGCAACGCATGCAAAATTGGGTCCCCGCCTTCGCGGGGCAGACGCACGAAAAAAAGGCCTGTCATCGACAGGCCTTTTCATTTACTGCTTCGGCAACCCGCCCAGCAGCGCCGCCAGCTTCGGCTTCGGCTTGCTCGGTGCGCTCGCTGCGGATTCCTCGCGGCGCGGGGTGCTCGTCGGCTCGTAGGGTTTCAGGAACCACGGATCGACCTTTTCGCGGCGCGGGAGGGGTCCGCTGCTGCGCGGGCGTTCGCTGCGTTCGCCACGCTCGGTACGCTCGCCGCGCGGCGCGGCATCGCTTTCGCGGCGGCCGCTGCGTGCACCCGGGCGCTCGCCGCCGTAGCGGTCCTCGCGGGCGCCGCGGCCCGGCACGAAGCCGGTCAGCTCGCCGCGCGTGATGGTCTGCTTGATCAGCTTCTCGATATCGGCCAGCAGGCGCTCGTCCTTGTCCGAGTAGACCGACAGCGCGTCGCCGGTGGCGCCGGCACGGCCCGTACGGCCGATGCGGTGCACATAGTCCTCGGCGTTGTACGGCAGGTCGTAGTTGATGACGCACGGCAGGTCCGTGATGTCCAGGCCGCGCGCGGCGACGTCGGTCGCGACCAGCACGTCGATCGTGCCGTTCTTGAAGGCGTCGAGCGCGGCGATGCGTTCCTGCTGGGTCTTGTCGCCGTGGATGGCCAGCGCCTTGATGCCGGCCTGCTCCAGGGTGCGCGACAGGCGCGAGGCGCCGATCTTGGTGTTCGAGAACACCAGCACCTGCTTCAGGTCGCGCGAACGGATCAGGTGCTGCACCACTTCCGGCTTCTGCGACTCTTCCACCTTGTACAGCACCTGCGTGATCGAGGTGTTGGTGGCATTGCTGCGCGCGACTTCGATGGTCACCGGGTCGGTCAGGAAGCTCGATGCCAGCTTCTTGATCTCGGGCGAGAAGGTGGCCGAGAACATCAGGTTCTGGCGCTTCTTCGGCAACAGGTTGATGATGCGCTGCAGGTCGGGCAGGAAGCCCATGTCGAGCATGCGGTCGGCTTCGTCCATGACCAGCATCTGCACCTGGCCCAGGCTGATGTTCTTCTGTTCGACGTGGTCGAGCAGGCGGCCCGGCGTGGCGATGACGATCTCGACGCCGCGGCGCAGGATCTCGGTCTGCGGCTTCATGTCCATGCCGCCGAAGACGACGGTGGAACGCAGCGGCGTGTGCTGGGCGTAGGCCTTGACGTTGTCGGCGACCTGGATCGCCAGCTCGCGCGTCGGCGTCAGGACCAGCGCGCGCACGGCATGGCGCGCCGGCGACATGCTGGTGTTGGCGTGCGGCAGCAGCAGCTGGATGATCGGCAGTGAGAAGCTCGCGGTCTTGCCGGTACCGGTCTGGGCGGCGCCCATGACGTCGCGGCCCTGCAGGACGATGGGAATCGCCTTGGCCTGGATCGGGGTCGGGTGGACGTAGCCCTGGTCCGACAGCGCGCGCTGGATTTCAGGCGCCAGGCCGAAATCGGCAAAGCGCACGGTCGGCGCGCCGCCGGTTTCATTAGTGGTCGGTGTTTCAGACATGTTTTCTTTCGGGCGTTTCTTTGGGCGATAAGCGCGTTTTCAAGCTTGGTCGAGCTCTACGCCGGGCAGCGGCCGGGCATGGCCAACGCGAAAAAACCGGGGGACGGGACGCGCCTGGGGCGCCTGGCTCGCGGCGGTTATCTGGACCGCACGGACATAGAGACACGAAATCGCGCTCAAGATTACCTCAAAACCACCCCCCTGTGTATGAAATCCCGATTTTTATGCCGTGTTTGCTGCCTTTTTGGCAATCCAGGCAGATCGTTTCCTTCATGTGCTCCTTTACATGCTTTTACCCGGCTTTACACATCCGCCCTCTCCTGCCGCGTCCGCATCGGCCGATAATTCATGCAATCAATCAACATTCAAGGACGCGCCATGGTGGCCAGCATCAGCAACAACAACAGCAGCGTGTCGAACTGGACCGACTCGGTCTTCTCCAAGCTCGACACCAAGAACCAGGGTTATATCGAGAAAGCCGACCTGCAGACCGCCCTGGGCGCCGCCGGCGGCGACGGCGACCAGTCGGTCGACATCGACAGCACTTTCAGCGCACTGGATGGCGACGACGACGGCAAGGTCACCAAGAGCGAGTTGACGGAGGCGATGACCAAGCTCTCCGACCAGCTCAATGCGCAGTTCGATGCCTCGCGCGTAAGCGGCGGCATGCAGCCGCCGAGCAGCCCGCCGCCCGAGGGCGAAGGCGAGGAAGGCGGCATGACCGCCACAGGAGGCATGAGCGCCATGTCCAGTGCCCCCCGTGGCGCCGGCGGCCCGCCTCCGGGCGGCGGCGCGCAGGGCGCGGGCTCGGCCGGCGAGACGGAAGAGACAAGCAGCACCAGCAGCACCTACGTGGCGGCGGCCGATACGGATGGCGACGGCACCGTCAGCGAAGAGGAACAAGCGGCGTACGACAAGAAGGTCGCGAGCGGTGAAGCCGGCACCGGCAGCGATGGCGCGAGCGGTACCGCCAAGGCGGACGGCCCGCCGCAGCGCGACCCGATCCAGGAACTGGCGCATGCGATGAATCTGTTGAAGGCGTATGCGGACAACGGCACGTCGGCGGCAGCGACGGGGTCCACGGCATCGTCGAGCGTCAGCGTCGAGGCGTAATATCACGTCGCCCCCGCGCAGGCGGGGGCCCAATTGTTGCCGGTATTGCGGCGGCGCCAAGAAATTGGATCCCCGCCTGCGCGGGGACGACGTGCGAACTTCAAGAAGTAATCAACCCGTGCTCGTCGAGCACGTCGTGCAGCAGCTCCAGGCGGATCATCGGATTATCCAGCATCAGCATCTGCTGCTTCTGCGCGTTCGGCAGCGGCAGCAGTTCGCACCAGCGGTTCGACACCCAGCCGCAATCGTCCAGGCGGAACGGCGGCTGCACGGGCCAGCGGCCTTCCGGCACATCGTGCAGGGAGGCCAGCACGCGGTCGAGCGCATCGGCGGCGCCCTTCAGGTCGGACGGGATGCGTACCGCGTGGTCGTCCTCCAGCAGGCTCGCCTCGGCCATCCACAGCCCGTCGGCGCGGCGTTCGCTGTCCATGACCTTGAAACGCGAGCCGCCGCGGCAGACCACCTGCAGCAGGCCCGGTGCCGAGGCCGTGGTATCCGCGACCGTCGCCAGCGTGCCCGTGCCGGCGAACCGCTCGATGCCTTCCGGCGTGCGCACTTCCTGGCCCTGGGTCAACAGCACCACGCCGAACGGTTCGCCCTCGGTCAGGCAGCGGCTGATCATGTCGAGGTAGCGCACCTCGAAGATCTGCAGCGGCAGCACGCCGTCCGGAAACAGCACCGTACCGAGCGGGAACAGGGGAATGGAAATCGTCGCCATGGAACCATGATGACAGATTCGAAGCGCGCGGCGGTGCACGATTGCCGCCGTTCGGACAGGGGTTTAGTCTTCCGGTCCGTGGATCGGCAGCTCGCGCACGAACTCCTTCAAGGCCTGCAGGCGCCAGCGCAAGCGCTCCCAACCCGGGTCGGGGTGCGCCAGCACGCGTACCGTCACCGTATTGCCGGGCGCGGCGTCGCAGGCGAACGTGTAGTCGCCGGCTTCGCCGAACGGCAGACGCACCTCGCGTCCCGGCAGCACCAGCACCTGGCCGAACACATGGGCCGACAGGTCGCGGTTGCGCAGCAGCAGCACGTCGCGCACGCCCAGCGTCAGGCGGATCTCGGCCGCCAGCTGCGGCGGCGCACCCTTGCCTTTCAACACCGCCGCCCCGCGCGGGAACTCCACGCTGTGCTCCCGGCTCGGGTAGCGCAGCGGCCATAGCGCGGCCCACACCAGCAGCACCAGCAGAATGGCGGCAAGCGTCCAGCGCACCCGGCGCAGCAGGCTCACGCGGCCTCCGCACAGCAAGAGCAAAGGCAGGGGCGCAGGCAGGATTTGGTTCGGTCAGGCACGATGGCAGGCAAGTTCAGGGAATGGCGCGGAGGAGTCTGGTATTGTAGCGAACGCGCTTGCTGTTAGTACATATTGCGCAGCCGTGCGCCCATCGGTTGCGCAGGTGCGTATGCTCTGCGCGACGGCGCCCTTTTATTTTGACGATACCGGACCGAACGAACGTCACGGTCGCGACCCAGCCCATGCCCCGTTCTCCCGCTTCTTCGTCCCAGTCTCCGCGAAACCGCTGGCGCAACTCCGCCTCGCTGCCGCTGCTGCTGGCGGCGCTCGTGTTCCTGGCCGCGCTGATCGTGACCCGCATCGTCATCGGCAACAGCGAGCAGAACGCCCGGGAAGAACAGCAGGCCACGTTCAACTACCGGGTGCGCGACCTCTCGGCCGCCATCGGGCAGCGCATGGTCATCTACGAAGAGGTGTTGTATGCGACGCGCGGCTACCTGCGCGGCTCGCTCGACCTGAACCGCGCCGAATTCGCCGACTACTACGGGTCGCTGCGCCTGAACCAGCGCTTCCCGGGCATCGAGGCGCTCGGCATCGCCACCATCCTGCCGCCTGCCGCCCTGGATGCCCACGTCGCCCGGATCCGCGCCGAAGGCTATCCGGAATACACGCTCAGGCCGGGCGGGCGGCGCGAGTTCGTCACGTCGATCACCCACATCCAGCCGTACCACAGCCGCAACCTGCGCGCCTTCGGCTACGACATGTTCAGCGAGCCGGTGCGCCGTGCGGCGATGGAGGCCGCGCGCGACAGCGGCTTCGCCGCCGCTACCGGCAAGGTCACCCTGGTCCAGGAAGGGCCGGGGCAGACGCCGCAGTCGGGCTTCCTGATGTACGTGCCCGTGTACCGCGCCGGCCAGGCACACGCCACCATCCTCGAACGCCGCACCGCGATCATCGGCTGGGCCTATGCGCCGTTTCGCATGGAAGACCTGATGCGCGGCGTCGGCGGCGAGCACGTGGGCGACCTCGAGGTCGAGATCTTCGACGGCATGGCCGCGAAGGAGCCTGCCCTGCTGTACCGCTCACCCGGCGCGCACGTGCCGGGGCGCGACGCGCTGTATGCGAGCCAGACGACGATCAATACCGCCGGCCGGCCGTGGACGCTGCGCGTGCGCTCGGCCCCGGCCTACGAACAATCGCTCGACCGCCGGGAAACGGCGCTGATGGCGGCCACCGGCATCGGCCTGGGCCTGATGCTGGCGCTGGTCGTGTGGCTGCTGGCTACCGAGCGGCGCCGCGCGCTGCAGCTGGCCGGACGCATGACGCTCGAGCTGCGCGAATCGCACGACCGCATCGACGCCGAACGCCAGCGCATCCGCCTGATCCTGCAGGACGCCTACGATGCCTTCATCGGCATCGGCCCGGACGGACGCATCACCGACTGGAACGTCCAGGCTTGCCGGCTGTTCGGCTGGCGCGAGGAGGAAGTGCTGGGCAGCGACGCCTTCGAACTGCTGGCCCTGCCCCACGAGCGCGAGCAGCGGCGCGCCTGCCTCGCGCATTTTGCCCGCAGCGGCGAGTGCGCGATGTTGTCGGGCACCAGCGAGATCGACATGCTGACCATGCACGGCCAGACGATCCCCGTCGAGATCGCGATCACGCCGCTGTCCACGCAGGACGGCTACGGCATCACCGCCTTCGTGCGCGACATCCGCCCGCGCCGCGAAGCGTTCGAACGCGAGCGCCAGCGCCAGCTGCGCCTGGACGAGGCCCGCTCCGCGCTGCAACGCTCGCAAAAGCTGGAGGCGGTGGGCAAGCTGACCGGCGGGGTCGCGCACGACTTCAACAACATCCTGCACATCATCAGCGCCAACACCCAGCTGATGCTGCGCGGCGAGGAAGACCACCGCAAGCGCCTGCTCGGCATCATGGACGCCGTCGAACGCGGCAAGAAGCTGGCCGCCCAGCTGCTCGCCTTCGCCCGGCGCCAGCCGCTGCACCCGAGCGTCGTCAATCTCGCCCAGCTCATCGAGCGCATGGACAGCCTGCTGCACCGCGCCGCCGGCGACCACGTGCAGATCCGCTTCGACATGCCGGCCGACCTGTGGAACACGCTGGTCGACCCGAACCAGCTCGAGAACGTGCTGCTGAACCTCGTGATCAATGCGCGCGATGCGATGGACGGCCAGGGCCGCGTCGCCATCGCGCTGGCCAACGTCGACGTCGGCGCCGACAGCGAACTGGCCATCACGGGCGTCCGCCCCGGCGCCTACGTGGCCGTCTCCGTGGCCGATACCGGCAGCGGCATGCCGGCCGAGGTAATGGAACGCGCCTTCGAACCGTTCTTCACCACCAAGCCCGAGGGCAAGGGCACCGGCCTGGGGCTGTCGATGGCGCACGGCTTCGTCAAGCAGAGCGGCGGCCATATCCGCCTGGCCAGCCAGCCGGGCCGCGGCACGGTGGTGACGATCTACCTGCCGCGCGCGCTGCAGGATGCGCCCGATCCCGCGTTCACGCCGGTTCCGCACTGACGCGCACTGACATTTCCACTGCGATGCGCCCTGGCGTGCGCCGAACCGCGCGGCCGTTGGGCGATGATGGGCCTCGATTCACCAAGGAGGCCGGATTTGGCAAGCACCGAACATCTTCCCCGCCATGCCGATGCGCGCACCGCCCTGCCGCGCGCACGCGGTTTCGACAATACCTTCGCCCTGCTGGCGGAAGGCTACTGTTTCATGAAGCGGCGCTACGAGCTGCTGCACAGCAACGCTTTCGCCACCCGCCTGATGCTGCGCCGCGCGCTGTGCGTGCGCGGCGAGGATGCAGCGCGCATGTTCTACCAGCCCGGCCGCTTCACACGCCGCCATGCGCTGCCGCCCACGACGATGGCGCTGCTGCAGGACTTCGGCAGCGTGGCTACGCTCGACGGCGACATGCACCGCCAGCGCAAGGCCATGCTGATGGGATTGTTCGGCCCCCTGGAACGCCAGCGCCTGGTGGCGCTGGCGGAGGCACAGTGGCAGAAGCGCTTCGCGCGCTGGCCGCAGCAGCGTCGCATCAAGGTGCACGAGGAGGCCCAGCACGTGCTGTGCCGCGCCGCCTGCGCATGGGCGGGCATCCCGCTCGACGAACCGGAAGCCGACCGGAGGACGAAGGAATTCGCGACGATGGTCGCGGCGGCCGGTTCGGCCGGCCCGCGCAACTGGCATGCGCAGCTGGTGCGCAACCGCACCGAGCACTGGGCGCGCGCGCTGATCGACGCGGTGCGCGCCGGCCGCATCCAGCCGGAACCCGACAGCGCGCTGTGCATCATCGCGCGCCACCGCGACGCCAACGGTGAACTCGTCAACCGCAAGCATGCGGGCGTGGAACTGATCAACGTGCTGCGCCCGACGGTGGCGGTGGCGCGCTTCATCGCCTTCGCCGTGCTCGCGCTGCACGAACACCCGCAGGCGCGCGCCCGCATTGCCGCCGGCGACGACGCCTATGCCGCCATGTTCACCCAGGAGGTGCGGCGCTACTACCCGTTCATCCCGGCGATGGGCGGCCGCGCGCTGCACGACTTCGACTGGCACGACCTGCGCATCGAGAAAGGCACCTGGGTGTTGATGGATCTGTATGGAACGAACCACGATCCGGCGCTGTGGGGCGACCCGGAAACCTTCCGTCCCGAGCGTTTCGAGCGGCACGAGGAAAGCGGCTTCGCGCTGATCCCGCAGGGCGGCGGCGACCACTATTCCGGCCACCGCTGCCCGGGCGAATTCGCCACCGTCGACCTGGTGACGTCGGCCCTGAAACTGTTCGCCGGCGCCATCGCCTACGAGGTGCCGCCGCAGGACCTGTCCGTCAGCCTGCGCAGGATGCCGACGCTGCCGGCCAGCGGGATGGTGATCGACCGGGTGCGGGTGCGGCCGGAAGAAGCCGCGTAAACGCACGGTGGGCACGTGGTGCCCACCCTACGAACCGCTTACCGTAGGGTGGGCACTACGTGCCCACCCCTGCATCCGGACTATATGCGTAACCGCCGAGGTGCCCGTTCTGCACCCCCACCCGGGCGCC
>CAUSCY010000046.1:0-52514 GCA_963529995.1 uncultured Massilia sp.
GTCCGGGCCCGATGCGGGCGGTGCGGGCAGCGCAGGCGGTGCCGGTGGTGCGGGCGGAGCCGGTGCGGCCGGCGGGGCCGGGGGCACACGCGTCCCCTCGCGCACGCGCTGCAGGCGCTGCAGCTCGCCGGCGATCCAGTCGCCCCGTGCGTCGGCCGGGAGGAAACCCCAACCGCCGCTGGTCTTGTACCGCGCCGCCAGCGCGGCCGACAGTTCGTCCAGGCGATCGAGTTCGATGGCGACGGCATAGTCGCCGAAGCCGGCCAGCACGTTCTGGCGCAGCAGCAGCACCGCGCCCGCGGCGACGAGCAGGATCGCCAGCAGGACGGAGAGGAACAGGCGGTGGCCGATCGAGAATTTCAAGAAGGTACGAAGAGTTGGACGCGACGGACCCATTCTAGGCCAAGCGGGCGTGCCAGTCATCGCAAGAATAGTCGTCGCCCCTGCGTAGGCAGGGGCCCAAGTTCGTGTGCGTTGCCGCGCGTGCGAACATTTGGCCCCTGCCTTCGCAGGGGCTACGGGGTGCGTTCAGTGTCCGAACCGCGCCAGCGCGCGTGCCACGGCCGCATGGGCGCCCTGGTCGATGATGGCATTGTGCCCCGTGATCACGCGGGTGAACGGCCAGCGCAGCACGGCGCGGGCGCTGGCGGCGGCCAGGCCGCGGTCGCGCGTCACCAGGCGCACGGTGCGCGGCACGTCGAAGCGGCGGCGCACGCCCGTCAGGCGCGCATACAGCGCGGCGCGCCAGTCCAGCTTGCCGCCCCAGCATTGCAGCAGGTCGGTGGCGATCAGCGTGGCGGATGCCTTGTGGAACCACATGACTTCGTTGACGAACGGCTGGCCACGGAACCAGACCTGGTCCAGCTCGTCCGCCCACGCGGGCTCGACGGCGTCGCCCAGCGTGCGCATGCCCGCGAGGTCGGGACGCTTGTCGGCCAGGCCGGGGGCGCCGTACAGCACGGCGTCCGGAAAGGCGCGCAGGCAGTCGCCGGCGAACATGTGGTGGGCCTTGTTGGGCGCCACGATCCAGGCGACGTCGCCCAGCCGCGCCAGTTGCTCGCGCACCGTGTCGTCGAAGCGGACCGGCGAATGGATCCACAGCTTGCCGCTGGCGAAGCGCACCACCGTCATGCGCGAGGTGAAGGGAAGGCCGGCCGTCCTGATGGCGCACGTCATGTGCCAGAGATTAGGGGCGATCTGGATAAGCATGGTGCATTCTATGCAGGAAGTGGCATGGCCCGCGCTCCGTTGACTGCCTTGTCGAGACGGCGAATACAATTCGATACAATTCGACTTGCTACGTTACGTTGCGTCTCGAACGGCCCAGTAAGCTTCCGAGCTTAGCCAGGAGTACCTCCATGCCAGCATCGATCACCTTCCGCGTCCTGCCCGCCCAGATTTCCCATAAGACCCTGATGGCTTTCCGCAAGGATGCCGGCTGGGACAATACCGATACGGCCGAGCGCAGCAACCAGCCGGGCAGCCGCGTGCAATGGGTGACGATGGAGACGGGTTCCAGGGTGATCGGCATCGCGCGCCTGGAGATCGCGCCGCCCCAGTTCTGCTTCGTGTCCGATTTCGTCGTGCTCAGCAGCCAGCGCCGGCGCGGCCGCGGCCAGTGGTTCATGGCCCAGATCGAGCAATACGTCCGCCAGCTCGGCATCCCGCGCGTGCTGCTGCAGCCGACCGAGTCCAGCGCGGGTTTCTATGCGAGGCTGGATTTCGTCAGCGACCCGCGCGTGGCCGGCTTCCTCAAGAAGGACATCAACCCGTTCCAGCGCCGCCCGCCCGTCCATTGAACGTACGACACTGCGCGTGCGACACTGCGCGGCATGCTAGCATCGCCGCATGGAACGACGATCCGACTACAAGACGGCGCTGCGCATCGACGCCGCCATCCACGAAGCGGCCGCCACGGGCGGTTCCGCAGCACGCGACCTGGCCCTGATGGGCATCCCTTTCGAGACCGCCATCCGGGTGCTGACCCGGCCCGACGAGCGCCGCCATCCGCAGCCGCCGGGCATCGCGCGCTCCGTCAGTGCAGCTTGACCGCGGCCGTCGTGGTCTCGCTGCCGACCTCGATGGACGCGTCGCTGAAATCCGGCGGGCCGAACTTGCCGCGCGCGTCGCGGCTGAAGCCGTAGTTTTCCTTGGGGATGCCGACGAAGTTGCGGTCCAGTTCCCCGTTCTCATTCTCGTCCTGGTAGGCCAGCACGGCCCAGGTGCCCGCCGGTACGCCCGCGATGCGGATCACGTTGTCGCCGTCGCGCGCCGGCGCCGAGCCGCTGTACGCGCATTGCTTCAGGAAGCGTTCCTTGTCGCAGACGGCGACGTTGACCTTGCCCTTGCCGGCCGCGACGCCCGTGACGTGGACTTCGACGGTGGCGGCGAATGCCGTCCCGGCAAATGCCAGCAGGGCCAGGGAAAAGGTCAGGGGGAGAGTACGCATGCGGATTCCTTTCGGTTCGGTTGGTGGGTGCGCCCAGCCGTGCGGCGGGGCGCTTGTGGTAGTCTGGGGACTTCCTTGTTGATGGTCGCTCGTACAATACGCCATGCTGTTCAATGCCTTCGTCGTCGTGGTCACGGTCGTGCTGATGGAAGTGTTTTCCATCGTCGCGCACAAGTACGTCATGCACGGTTTCGGGTGGGGCTGGCACAAGTCGCACCATGAGCCGCGCAACGGTTGGTTCGAGAAGAACGACCTGTACGCCGTCGTGTTCGCGGGCATCGCCATCCTCCTGATCTGGCTGGGCACCGAAGGCCGCCATCCGCTCGAATGGATCGGCGCCGGCATGACGGCCTACGGCCTCCTGTACTTCGTCGCCCACGACGGCCTCGTGCACCAGCGCTGGCCGTTCCGCTACGTGCCGAAGCGCGGCTACCTGAAGCGCCTGTACCAGGCCCACCGCATGCACCATGCGGTGCAGGGGAAGGAGGGCACGGTGTCGTTCGGCTTCCTGTACGCGCCGTCCGTCGACAAGCTCAAGCGGCAGTTGCACGCGCTGCATGGCGGGGCGCCGCAGCGTTGTCCGGACGCCGCCACAGGCCGGGAGCGCGTGTAGGCGCGCGCCGGACGCGCGACATCAGCGCGTCGACGCCGCCCTTGGCCAGCAGCCGCAACTTGGTCGCGCGCGAGGTGCCGGCCCGTTCGTCCCAGGCGCGTTCGCCGCGCCGCTTCACCTCGATCCCGATCTGGCGGTAGACGTTGCGCGCGCTGGCGATCGCCCAGGCCGAACGCAGCGGCAGCGCGGCGATGCCGTGCGTGGCCGACGCGTAATACGGCTCGGCATGGTCGACGAGGCGCGCGGCCACCCGCGCCAATGCCGCGCGGTGGCGCGGATGCTCCAGTTCCTGCGGCGGAATGCCCGCTTCGCGCAGCCACTGGGCCGGCACGTAGCAGCGTCCCACGGCCGCATCCTCGACGATGTCGCGCGCGATGTTCGTGAGCTGGAACGCGAGCCCGAGGTCGCAGGCGCGGTCCAGCACGGCGGCATCGCGCGCGCCCATGATCGACGCCATCATGAGACCCACGACGCCGGCTACGTGGTAGCAGTAGCGCAGCGTGTCGTCGATGGTCTCGTAGCGGGCCGCGCCCACGTCCATGCCGAAGCCGGCCAGGTGGTCGAAGGCAAAGCGTTGGGCGATCGCGTGTTGCAGCGCCACTTCCTGGAACGCGGCGAAGGCGGGGTCGCTCATCCGTTCGCCCGCGTAGGCGCGCCGCGTCATCTCTTCCAGCACGGCCAGCTCGCGGGCCGGATCGTGCGTGAGCGAAGGAGCGGCGTTGAAGCCCAGTTCCTGTCCGTCGACGACGTCGTCGCAATGGCGGCACCAGGCATACAGCATCAGCACGCTGCGCCGCGTGGCCGGATCGAACAGGCGCGCGGCGGCGGCGAAGCTCTTCGAGCCGACCGCGATCGTCTCGGTCGCATGCTGCATCAGCGCGGCGTCGCTCATGCCGGCACTCCTTCCAGCATCAGGCCCGCCGTCGCCTTGGCTGAGCCGATCACGCCCGGCACGCCGGCGCCCGGATGCGTACCGGCGCCCACCAGGTACAGGTTCGCCAGTTCCGCATCGCGGTTGTGCGGACGGAACCACGCGCTCTGCGTGAGGATCGGTTCGAGCGAGAACGCCGAGCCGAGGTGGGCGTTGAGCGTATCGCGGAAGTCGTGCGGCGTGAAGATGCGGCTCGTGACGAGCTGGCTGCGCAGTCCCGGCATGTAGCGCTGCTCCAGGTAGTCGAAGATGCGGTCGCGGTACAGCGGCCCTTCGACTTCCCAGTCGATCGGCGCATTGCCCAGGTGTGGCACCGGTGCCAGCACGTAGTGGCTGCCGCAGCCCGGCGGCGCCAGCGACGGATCGGTGACGCAGGGGGCGTGCAGGTACAGCGAGAAGTCGTCGGCCAGCTGGTCGCCCTTGAAGATGTCGGCGATCAGTTCGCGGTAGCGGGGGCCGAAGCACACGGTATGGTGCTGCAACTGCTTGTGGTGGTGGTCCAGGCCGAAGTACAGCACGAACAGCGAATTCGAGAAGCGCTTGCCGGCCAGCGCCTTGCCCTCGGCCGCGCCGCGCGGATGCTGGGCCAGCAGCGTGGAATAGGTGTGCACGACGTCGGCGTTGGAGGCGACGGCGTCGGCCGGGAACAGGGTACCGTCCTGCGTGCGCACGCCCGTCACGCGCGCGCCTTGCGTCTCGATCTTCGCGACCGGCGCGTTCAGTTCGATGCGGCCGCCGATGTCCTCGAACAGCTTGACCATGGCGCGCACGAGGGCGCCCGTGCCGCCGCGCGGGAACCACACGCCCCATTTGCGTTCCAGCGCGTGGATCAGCGTGTAGATCGACGAGGTGGCGAATGGGTTGCCGCCCACCAGCAGCGAGTGGAAGGAGAAGGCCTGGCGCAGGTGCTCGTCCTCGATGAAGCGCGACACCAGGCTGTAGACGCTGCGCCAGGCCTGCAGGCGCGCCAGTTGCGGGCCGGCCGCGATCATGTCGCGGAACGACAGGAAGGGCACGGCGCCCAGCTTGATATAGCCTTCCTCGAATACGGCCTTCGAATAGGCGAGGAAGCGCTGGTAGCCGGCGACGTCGGCGGGGTTCCTCGCGTGGATCTGGCGGTCCAGCGCATCCTGGTCGTTGGCGTAGTCGAAGTGGCTGCCGTCTTCCCAGCACAGCCGGTAGAACGGCGCCACGGGCAGCATCTCGACATAGTCGGCCATGCGCTTGCCGGCCAGCGCGAACAATTCCTCGATGGCGGATGGATCGGTGATGACGGTGGGGCCGGCGTCGAACACGAAGCCCTGGTCTTCGTAGACATAGGCACGCCCGCCCGGCTTGTCGCGCTTCTCGAGGAGGGTGGTCTGCATGCCGGCGGCCTGCAGGCGGATCGCCAGCGCCAGGCCGCCGAAGCCGGCGCCCACGACGACGGCCTTTTTTGCGCCGCTCATTGTTCCATTCATTCTTGTTTCCTGATCTGACGTGGGTGGATCTTGCATGCGGCGGCCAGGGCCTGGCCGACGGGCACGGGAGGTTTGCCGGACAGGATGCGCGCCTTGTTCGCAAGGCTCAGGCGTCCGGCGTAGAAATTCGCGATCAACGGGGCCGGCAGGCGGTAGAAGCGCTGCATCACGCGCCAGCGCTGCTGCGGGCTGCCGGCCAGGAACAGCATCCGGTTCAGCAGGCGGAAGAAGCGCTGGCGCTGCCAGGCGTCCTGCGCCTCCGCGCGGATGGCGTCGAACACCTCGGGCGCGTCGAAGCCGCGCAGGCCGCACAGGCGGTCGGCCAGGCGCACCGCATGCGGCAGCGAATAGCCGGTCGTCGCGTGGAACAGTCCGGCGCGCAGGCCGGCGCAGGGCTGGCCGCCGATGTCGTCCCAGTAGCGTTCGATGTCGCCGGCCAGAACGATGGGCAGCGAGCCGCGCTCCTCGCGCAGCACGCGCGCGATGCGCCAGCCGCGCGCCCGCGCATATGCATCGATGTTGGCGCCCAGGCGCTGCTCGTCGAAGCCGGCGCCGTCGACGTAGTGCGTGTCCTCGATCAGGATGCGGTGCGTGTCGAACGGCAGCAGGTAGACGAAACGGTAGCCGCCTTGCTGCTCGACGGCGGCATCCATGATGACGGGCGCCGTCAGGCCATGCGGCGCTTCGAGCTCGACCTCGCGTCCCAAAAAGGTTTGCCAGCCCAGCGCCAGCCGGCTGCTGGCGTGCATGCCGCGGCCGTCGATCACGGCGCGCGCGGCGATGGTCTCGCCATCGTCCAGCGTGACGGACGTGGGGGCGACGGCGCGCACCCGCACGCCGGTGCGCAGTGCGTCGCCCAGCGCCGGTTCGACGATGCGGGCGAAGTCGGTGGAGGCGATGCTGGCATAGCCGCCGTCGACCGTGCGCGCGAGTTCCGGGAACACGACGTCGTAGCGCGGCCAGCGGCAGGACACGAGCGGCGCCATCCAGTCGCGCTGGGCCGGATCCAGGTCGCTGTCGTGGAAGGACCAGGTGTGGTTGCCGCCGACGTGCTCTCCCTGTTCCAGCAGCAGGATGCGCAGGCCGGGCCGCCGTTGGCGCAGGCGCCAGGCGATCAGGCTGTTGGCCAGGCCGCCGCCGACCAGCACCAGGTCGTGGTTGCAGGCGATGGTGCTCATGGTCATGCCGCCGTCTCGTGCGGATGTTCCTGCCGCGGCGCCAGCCGCAAGGCTTCTTCGATGATGTCGACGGCCCTTGCCGTGCCGCCCGCGCGCGCGACGGCGCCGGACAGCGCTTCCAGCTTTGGCGCAAAGCCGGGATCGTCCAGCAGGCGCCGCAGCTTGCGCGCGATGGTGCCGCTACCGGCGAATCGGTACGACGCGTGCAGGCCCACGCCCGCGTGCAGCATGCGCGCCGCCATGCCCGGGTGGTCGAAGGCGATCGGCAGCGCCAGGATCGGCGTGCGCGCGGCGATGGCGTCCAGCACCGTGTTCACGCCCGCATGCGAGATGACGGCGTCGGCCCGTTCGAGTACGGCGCGCTGCGGCGCAAAAGCGCACACCCAGGTGGCGCCGGCCTGCTGCAGTGCGCGTTCCTGGCGCGCATCCAGGCCGCCGCAGTGGGCGACGAGCAGTTGCACGCCTTCGCGGCGGCAGGCCCTGGCGATGCGTTCGAACAGGCCGAAGCGGCCGCCCTGCATCGTGCCCAGCGACGCGAACACGAACGGCTTGTCGTCGGCCACGTCGGGCATCGCATGGGCGTACGGATCGGCGGCCGGACCCTGGGCGAGCGGGCGTAGTGGACCCACATGGTGGAAGTACGCAGGCGCTTCGCGGCGCGGGAAATCGAATTCGCGCACCGTCTGGCTGATCTGCGCCAGCGGCGACAGGCAGTCGTGCAGGGCGCTGCGCGGTCCCAGGCCGAAGCGCTGCGCATGCGCCTCGATCACGCGGCCGTGCGCGCCCATCATCCAGTCGTAGACCTTCGTGCTGCCCTCGACCATGCGCCGGCCTTTCTCGCTGTCCTCGTAGGCGAACGGCATCACGGGCAGCGGAATGCCCGGCTCGCGGTTGACGGGCAGCGCGTTGGCGATGGAGACAAAGGGCAGGCCCATGCCGTCGGCCACGAGGCCGCCGGCCGCTTCCATCTGGTCGGCGACGATGGCGTCGATGCCCAGCAGTTCGATGGCGGCGGGCAGCTCGCGGCACAGCATGTCGGTGCTGCCCGCCATGTCGGCAATCACGCGGCGCAGGCGCAAGGGGCCGCCGGGATTGGCGGCGCGGCGCGCGACGGCGTCCAGCGAACCGGGCGGATGGGTGGCGCTGCCCACGGCGTGAAAGCCGATGCGCGCATCGTCGAGGTAGGCGGCGGCGTCGGGACGGTGCAGGAAGGTGACGCGGTGCCCGCGCGCGACCAGCGCGCCGGCGAGCGCTTGCAGTGCCTTGTAGTGGCTGTAGAAGGCGGGGGCGACGACGCCGAAGTGGGCCATGGCCGGATGCCTGTACGGGGAGCGGTCAGGCGCGCGCGGCCGCGATGCCGTCGGCCTGCGGGCGGACGCGGGCGCCATCGCCGCCGCGTGCCGTCGGCAGGGCCTGGCCGAACAGGCTGCGAACGAAGCGGCGCGTGCCCTGGCGCGTGCCGACGGCGGCATCCAGGTGGCGCTCGGCCTCGAGCAGGTGGGCCAGCAGGCGGCGCCGCGCTTCCTCGACGCCGAGCGTATTCACGAACGTCGACTTGCCGGCGTCCTTGCCCGTGTCCTTGCCGGTGACGGCGCTGTCGTTGCCGGGATCGTCCTGGAAGTCGTCGCGGATCTGGAAGGCCTGGCCGGCGGCGAGCGCGAAGGCGCGCAACGAACGGGCCGTGCGCTCGTCGGCCTCCGCCACGATCGCCGCCATGTCGACGGCGGCGCCCAGCAGCACGCCGGTCTTGAGTTCATTGGTCTCGGCGATCTCGGCGGCCGAGCGCGCCCCGCCGTGCAGGTCGAGGAACTGGCCGCGCACGAGGCCTTGCGTGCCGACCGTCTCGCCCAGCGCGCACACGAGGCGGGTGCGCACGGCGGACGGGATGTCCTCGGCCGAACTGAGGATGCAGAAGGCGCGGCTGAGCAGGGCCACCGAGGCCAGGATGGCGATGTCCTCGCCATAGGCCACGTGGATCGCCGGCTTGCCGCGGCGCAGGCGGGCATCGTCCATGCACGGCATGTCGTCCAGGATCAGCGAGGCCGCGTGCACCATCTCCACGGCGCAGCCGACGTCGACGAGGGCAGGGGTATCGCAGCCGAGGTCGCGCGCGACGAGCATCAGCAGCAGCGGGCGCATGCGCTTGCCCGCGCCCAGGGTGCCGGCACGCATCGCATGCGTCAGCAGGTCGGCCTTGTCGCTTTCGGCAAGCAAAGCTGCCATGCGGTCCTCGATGTCCCGGCGCAGCGCATCCAGGTCTTCTCCTTCGTCGAGACCGTCGAACCGCCATGTCTGCTTGATCATGCGCTTCCTCCGCCGCATTCGGCCATGAAAATTGATGAATTCAAAGCTCATCATACCGGAAACAAAGTTGAGGAATGATTAATCACATCCAAACGTGCGGACGGGCATGGGAAGGCTATTTATCGGTAGAAATCCGTCGATGCGGCGTGCATGCGCAGCACGGGGCAAAGGCGCATGCAGACTGGCTTGCGGACCGGTTGACTATACAGATTTGATGAATTCAACCCGGCTGCATGGCGGGCGGGCGCGAGGCGCACAGGCAGGGGGAGAAGAGGAAACGAGAAACGCCGTCAGCGGTTCAAAGGCGGGTCAGGTGGCGTCGGGTGGGCACATGGCACCCACCCGACGAAGCTGCGAAGTCCGATCAGAACTTGACGTTGTATGCCAGGCCGATCAGCTGCATATGGGTCTTCCACGTGCCGCGCGTGGTTTCGCCGTTGCCCGTGCAGCTCGTCGCCAGCGGGTTGCAGTTGTTGGTGTAGTTGCCGTTGGCATCCTTGAAGTCGAGGTAGCTGTAGGCCAGGTCGAGCGAGGAGCTCGGGGTCAGCTTCCAGTTGGCGCCGAACGACAGTTGCATGCGGTCCGAATCCGGCAGCGCGGCATGGCGCAGCGCGTCGCTGCGGACCGGGGCGTCGTCGTGGGCGATGCCGGCGCGCAGGGTGACGGCGTCGTTCAGCTTGTAGTTGCCGCCGAGCGAGACGCGCACGGTGTTCTTCCACTGCTGGCGGATGGTCTCGTCGCCTTCGGTGGTGCCGACGAACTGGATGTCGATATTTTCCATGCGCGAGGTGCGCGACCAGGTCACGTCGGCCATGCCGGCCCATTTCTCGTCGAACTGGTGGAAGGCGTTGATCGACAGGGTTTCCGGGGTACGCAGGTCGACGCGCGCGGCCGAGTTGGCGCGGTGCGAGGCGGTCTGCAACACGCCGTTCACGACGCGGTCGGAGGTCACGCCGGAGAAGTCCCAGATCGCGCCGCCCTTCAGTTCGTGCTTGATCGACGAGCGGTAGGCGATGCCGAAGCGGGTGCTTTCGGTCGGCGAGTACATGTAACCCAGGTTGAAGCCATAGCCCCAGTCCTTGCCCTCGACGCTGCCGTGGGCGTCGCCTGCCGTGGCCAGCAGGGCCGGGTTGCCGCCCAGCGCCGCGATCTGGCGCGCCAGCACGGCGCCGCTGCCGCTCGCCTGCGCGGCGATGACGCTGCCCGGCACGTCCACGCCCTGGCCCAGGCGCGCCTTCATGTATTCGGCGTCGATGCCGAAGCCGAATGCGTGCTGCTCGTTGAGCTTGAACGACACGGACGGGTTGATCGTCACGGCTTCCAGCTTGATGTTGGTCAGCGCATAGCGGCCCGACCAGTTCCAGTCGTAGTCCAGCTTGGTGCCGTAGGGAACGAACACGCCGACGCCGGCGGTCCAGCGGTCGTCGATCTTCTGGCTATAGTACAGCGACGGCGCGGCCACGACTTCCGGCGCATAGTCGTCCTGCGAGGTCTTGCCGCCGGCCGGGGTGCGGGTGAAGCGGGTCGAGCCGCTGTCCTGGAACGTCGAGTGCGGCACCAGTGCCGTCACGCCGCCCATGAACTGGCGGCCTTCGAGGCGCGACAGGCCAGCCGGGTTGGCGAAGATGGTCGAGGCGTCGGCGGCTTCGGCGCCGTTCGATTCGGCCGTGCCTTGCGCGGACACGCTCTGCGAGCCGAAGCGGTAGCCGGACGCGCCGGCGTTCATCGAGGCGGCGCCCAGTGCCAGGGCGATGATGAGGGAAAGCTGCTTGGGATTCACTGTCTCACTCCTATTATATTGAGAATGTTGCCCCCCGGCTTCATCGGCTGAGGCTGGCGGGCGGAAGCATAGCACTTTTTGAACGACCGTTCTATTACCGTGTGGCGGCATTTGTGGCGGATGTGTCGCTTTCACGCCGCATGTCGCGCGGCAGCCCGTGCCGCCAGGTCGACGGTGCGGTAACTGGCCTGTTCGGGGCCGCTGCCGGTCGTGATGAACTCGAGCGGTTGTCCGCCCTTGCCGCCCATGCGGTACAGGCGTCCGCCGCGGGGCGGGATCAGCACGTGCACGCGCGTCACCACGCATGCCAGGTGCCGGTCGCCGTCGCGCACGACCATCAGGTGCGCGCCGGCCTCGGGATCGGCCGTGCCGCGCAGGTCGGCCACGGGAATCGCCCGGCCCTGCCATTCGAGCGTGGCGGGCGCCGGCGCCGCGAGTGCCGCTACCTGCTCGACGCCGTCGATCGGCACCGCCTGCATGCCGTCGGCCTCGAACACGATGTAGGCGACTTCGTTGTGCGCCGCGAGGCCATCCTGGCGCGCAGCCGGTGCAGCATCCTCGGGGCGGCTGAGTCCCGCGTCCGGACGACGCGCGAACAGGCGCGCGGTATCGAGCAGGTGCACGGGCCCGTCGGCATCGAAGGCGGCGGCGAAGCAATCCGGTTCCGCCGGCACGGCCAGCGCCGGATCGAAGCTGGCCAGTTGCAGGGCCGCGTGCACCGGCACGCCCAGCGCCAGGCCGCCGTGTTCGAGCACGGCCAGCAAGGGCGCCGCGCCCGTCTTCTGCGACTCCTGCAACTCCTGCGACGCCAGTCCGGCCGGCAGGAAGTCGGCGCTGGCCAGCACGGACAGGTGACGGCCGCGCCATGTGCAGTAGGCGCCTTTCATGCCGCCGCCGATCCGCTCCAGCGGCGGCATGGGCACGACTTCGGCCAGGTCGCCGGCCGGCACGCCCAGCCGCGTGCCGTCCGCACGGAGCAGCGCATAGGGTTGCAGTGCAGCGGCCGCCTCGTCGGACTCGGACACTGGCGCGCCGGCCGCGCCGGTCGCGAGTCCGGCCGCGTCGCTCCAGGCCGCGGCCAGCATGGCCAGCCGCTCGACGTCGAGCAGGCCCAGGATGGCGCCTTCGGGACCGCGCAGGGCGCTGTGGAACACTTCGTCGGGATCGTCGTCGCGGTACAGGCGCGTGACGGCGCCGGGCGCCGCCTCGATGATGCCGCCGACCGCGTCGACGCGCAGGCCGAGCAGGCAGGCGCCGGCGCGCAGCACGAGGATCTGCGGCCGGGGGCCTGCCGCCGGCGCGTTGCCGACGTCGACCCAGCGGCCCAGGTCCACCACGGGCACCAGCGCACCCGCGTGGTCGACGATGCCGCTCAATGCGCCCTGGCGGCGCGGCAGCAGCGTCGTGCGCTCGGGGGCAGGGATCGCCTGGACCACGGCCGCGGCGGGAATTCCGAGCCGGACGGCGCCGATCGTCGCTTCGGCGACGTGCAGGCTGCCGTCGTCAGGATGAGGCGCGTGCATGGATCAGCGCTCCGTCGCGATGCTTTCCAGCTCGTGCAGCAGGGTCGAGGCATCCTGCGTCGCGCCGGCCTGGGCGCTGGTCGAAGCGTGGATCTGGCCGATCGAGTTGCTGGTTTCCGCGACCGACTGGACGATGCTGGCGAACGCTTCCTCGACCTCGGCGGCCAGGCGCGTTCCTTCGCCGACGCGGCCGACGGTTTCGTTGATCAGTTTGGCGATCTCGCGCGCGGCCTGCGCCGATTTCTCGGCCAGCTTGCGCACTTCGTTGGCGACGACCGAGAAGCCGGCGCCGTGCGCGCCCGCGCGCGCCGCCTCGATGGCGGCGTTGAATGCCAGCAGGTGGGTCTGGCCCGCGATGTCGCCGATGGTATCGATGATCTCGCGCACTTCGCCGGACGAGGTCTGGATCGCCAGCATCGCATCGCGCGAGCGGACCAGCAGCTTGCTGCCTTGCGCCGCCTCGCCCTGGGTCTGGTTGGCCAGGCCGGCCGACTGCTGCGATTCCTGGGCGATCGAGGCGATCGACTGGGTCAGCCCCGTCAGCACGCTGGAGATCGCCTTGATCTTGTCGCGCACCAGTTCTTCGCGGTGCACCTGTTCGGTGACGTCCATCGCGAACTTGACCACCTTGTAGGGCTTGCCGTTGGCGTCCAGGATCGGGTTGTAGGTCGCCAGGATCCAGATGTCGGCATCGTGCTTGCCGCGGCGGCAGAAGCGGCCCGACTGGAACTGGCCCTGCGCCAGGTTGGCCCAGAAATGGCGGTATTCGACGCTCTTCACGTGCGCCGGATCGCAGAACATGCTGTGGTGCTGGCCGATCACCTCGTCCTCGACGTAGCCCATGGTGCGCAGGAAGTTCTCGTTCGCTGCCAGCACGTTGCCGCGCAGGTCGAATTCGATCGCGGCCTGCGAGCGGCCGATCGCCTCGAGTTTGCCGTGCGTCTCGGCATCGCGCATCTTCTGCGCCGTGATGTCGGTGGCGAACTTCACGACCTTGACGGGCTTGCCCTCGGCGTCGAAGATCGGGTTGTAGGTCGCCTGCAGCCAGATCACGCGGCCGCCCTTGGCGACGCGCTTGAATTCGCCGGCATGGACGCGGCCGTCGGCCAGGTGCTTCCAGAACATGCGGTAGTCGTGCGAGCGGCCGAACGCCGGTTCGCAGAACATCGCATGTTCCTGGCCGACGATTTCCTCCAGGCCGTAGCCCGTCCCATCGAGGAAGTTCTGGTTGGCGTGCAGGATGCGGCCCTCGAGGTCGAATTCGATCACGGCCTGCACGCGGTCGAGCGCGCGCATGCGGCCTTCGAACTCCGCATGGCGCAGCTTGTCGGCCGTGATGTCGGTGGCGAACTTGATCACCTTGACGGGCTTGCCATCGGTATCGAAGACGGGATTGTACGAGGCGCGCACCCACACGGTGACACCGTTCTTCCCCACCCGGACGTAGTCGCCGCTGCAGGGATGGCCCTGGGCCAGCGCCTGCCAGAACACGGTGTAGTCTTCCGAAGCCACGAAGGCCGGAGTACAGAACGTGCGGTGGTGGCGGCCCGTCACTTCGGCACGGGCATAGCCCATCGTGTCGAGGAAGTTCTGGTTCGCGTGCAGCAACTGGCCGTTCAGGTCGAATTCGGCTACCGCCTGCGTGCGGTTGATGGCGTCCAGGGCGGCGAGCGCCATGTCCAGGCGTTTGTCGGTTTGGGAGGGGTGGTGTTCCACGGTCGTCGTTTTCATGGTCTTCGGTTGTCCAGAGTGAGTCCCGAAGCGTTGAGCACACACGAAAAATAGCCATCGGGAAACAAGTCTGTCAATTTAATCATTTTCCAGATGGAAATGCCACTGATATTTCAATCGCGTGCGCGAAAAATGACGATCTCGTCGTGCGAATAGCCGATTACGGTTGCGCGCTGAATGATTGACGCGATGGCAACCCATGGTTAGCATCGGGACAGATGCCGGACGCAGCGTTCGCCCGGCCTTCCACCTTTTACAGGAGACCCGCACGATGTCCCGTTCCCATCCCGTTTCTTCCCTGGCGCTCGCATTGGCATGCCTGGCTGCCGCAGGTGCTGCAGGTGCTGCAGCCGCCGATCCTGCCGCCAATGGGCCGCTTGCCACCCTGGACAGCGGCCGCGTCGCCGGTACCGTTGCCGGCGGCGTCGCCAGCTGGAAGGGGATCCCGTTCGCGCAGCCGCCGGTGGGCCCGCTGCGCTGGCGCGCCCCGCAGCCGGTGGCGGCCTGGGACGACGTGCGCGACGCGAGTCGTTACGGCAGCGACTGCATGCAACTGCCATTCCCCAGCGATGCCGCGCCGCTCGGCACGGCGCCGTCCGAGGACTGCCTGTTCGTCAACGTCTGGAAGCCGACCCATGCGAAAGCCGACCGCAAGCTGCCCGTGATCGTCTGGATCTACGGCGGCGGCTTCGTCAACGGCGGTTCCTCGCCGCCGACTTATTCGGGCGCGCCGCTGGCGAAGCAGGGCGCCGTCGTGGTCAGCTTCAATTACCGGCTGGGCCGCTTCGGCTTCTTCGCCCACCCGCAACTCACGCGCGAGGCGCAGGCGGGCGACAGCCTGCTCGGCAACTACGCGTTCATGGACCAGCTGGCGGCATTGAAGTGGGTGCAGCGCAATGCCGGCGCCTTCGGCGGCGATCCGGCCAACGTCACCATCATCGGCGAGTCGGCCGGCGGCATGTCCGTCAACACGCTGCTCACGTCGCCGCTGGCGCAGGGCCTGTTCGCCAAGGCGGCCGTGCTGTCGGGCGGCGACGGCCGCACCCAGGATCCGGGCCTGGCCAAGGCCGAGCAGGCCGGCGTGACGTTCGCCGAGACCAAGGGCATCGGCGCCGACGATCCGCAGGCGCTGGAGAAGCTGCGCGCGCTGCCGCCCGATGCCGTGGTCGACGGCATGAACCTGGCGGGCCGCGGCGCGGCGGGGCCGGCTGCGTTCACGGGCCCCTTCGTGGACGGCCACCTGGCCGTCGATTCGCTGGCCGCCTTCAATGCCGGCCGCTTCGCCCGCGTGCCCGTGATGATCGGCGCCACCAGCGCCGACATCGGCGGCAAGACGGGCTTCATGGTGGCCGGCGCGCGCAGCCTGGCCGCCACGCTGGCGCGCCAGGGCGTGCCCGTGTATGCCTACCGCTTCTCGTACGTGGCCGATTCGCTCGGCAAGGAAGCGGCCGCCGGCGGTGCCCGCCACGCGACCGACATCCCGTACTTCTTCGCCACGGCCGACGTCAAGTACGGCGAGCAGGCCACGCGCCGCGATACCGGCATGGGCAAGGCGATCAGCGCCTACCTGGTGAACTTCGCAAAGACGGGCGACCCGAACGGCAAGCGCCTGCCGGCCTGGCCGCGCTACGACGCGGGCAAGGACGCGATCATGGACTTCGCGGCCAGCGGCAAGGCGGTGGCGCAGAAGGATCCATGGGGCGCCGAGATCGAGGCGGCGCGCGCGGCGCCGGCGACGGCCAAGCGCTGAGCAGCCGTCGCTCCCGCGCAGGCGGGAGCCCAATTTGCATGCATTACCGCGGCGCGCGCAACATTGGGCTCCCGCCTTCGCGGGAGCGACGGTCATTCACTCGTCCTTGCGTTCAGTACACGTCGCGCCGGTAGCGCGCATCCGCGGTGAGCGCATCCAGCGTTTCCTCGCCGAGGATCTCGACGAGCGCCTCGTGCACCCCGCCGGCCATGCCCTGCAGGCTGCCGCACACGTAGATGGCGGCGCCGCGCTCGACCCAGTCGGCGACGTGCCGGGCCTCGGCGCGCAGCAGGTCCTGCACGTAGCGGCGCTGCGCGCCGTCGCGCGAGAAGGCGAGGTCCAGGCGCTTGAGCCAGCCGGCCTCGCGCCAGGCCTGCAGCTCGTCGCACAGCAGGAAGTCGTGCGCCGCGTTGCGTTCGCCGAACAGCAGCCAGTTGTCGTCCACGCCGCCCTTGATGCGCGCCTTGAGCAGGGCGCGCAGCCCCGCCAGGCCGCTGCCGTTGCCGATCGCGATGAGCGGGCGGCGTGCGTTCTCTCCCAGGCGGAAGCGCTGGTGCGCGCGGATGCGCAGCGAAATCGTGTCGTCGCCGCCGGCGCCTTCGCACAGCCAGCCGGAGGCCGCGCCCGGCGTGCCGTCCTCGCGCCGCTGCAGGCGCACCAGCAGTTCCAGCCGGCCTTCCGACGGCAGCGAGGCGATCGAGTATTCGCGCGGGTGCTCCGGGTCGGACGGCGGACTGACTTGCGCCAGGTCGCCGGCCTCCCAGGCCGGCAAGCCGCCCCGTAGCGGCAGCAGCGCCAGCCGGTACAGGGGCGCGCCGGCGCTGCCGGGATTCAGCAGCGTGCGCTCGCCGATCCGCCATGCGCCATAGGCCGGCGCTTCCCAGTCGGGCGCGTCGGCCGTGCCGGCCAGGCGCCCCACATGGTGCTGCCACTCGGCCAGCGCGCGGGCGTCGCCGCGGTCGACGTCGATGCGCTCGAACAGGCGCGTCGCACCCTGCTGGGCCAGCCAGGCATCGAGCGCGCGGCCGAAGCCGCAGTAGTTCGCATAGTGCGTGTCGCCCAGCGCCAGCACCGCGTAGTGCAGGTGCGCCAGGTCGGCGCCGGCCGCCATCAGGCGCCCGGCGAACGGTGCCGCGGTATCCGGCGCATCGCCTTCGCCATAGGTGGCGGCGATGAACAGGACTTGCGTGGCGCCGCGCAGCGCGTCCAGGTCGAGCGTGGAGATGCAGGCGGCGCGCGCCGACAGCCCGCCGGTGGCGAGCAGTTCGGCGCTGCGCTCGGCCAGGTACTGCGCGTTGCCCGTCTGGCTGGCGTAGACGACGAGCCAGTCGGCAGGGGCGTTCGCCGCGGTGCGCTTGCGCCACTGGGCGCGCCAGATGCCGGCGCATAGCGCGAGATAACTGCCGGTCAGCGCCAGGGCGCCGCCCCAGCGCAAGGGTTCGGTCGTCAGTATCATTCCAGTAATGCCCTCCAGGCCGACGAGCTGGATTCGGCCAGGCCGCCACCGCGCCGCACCAGGAAACGGGCGGCGATCGCGCGTTCCTCGGCAAAGGCCAGGCCTACATCGGGACCGAGCACGTTCAGCGCCGTGGACAGCGCATCGGCCGCCATGCAGGTCGGCGCCAGCACCGTGACCGAGGCGGTGTCGTGGGCGATGGGCCAGCCGGTGCGCGGATCGAGCGTGTGCGAGACGCGCCGGCCGTGCGCGGGTTGGAAATAACGGCGATAGTCGCCCGAAGTGGCGATCGCCAGGCCATGCAGGGCGACGACGGCTGCGGGTGCGCCGTTGCCGGCAGCATCCGGCACGCCTTCGATCTCGACCCACCACGGCTGGCCGTCTTCCTTGACGCCGGCGCCGCGCAACTCGCCGCCGGCTTCGACGACGTAGTGGCGCAGGCCATGGCGTTCCAGGCACAGGGCGAGGCGGTCGACGGCGTATCCCTTCGCCACCGAGGACAGGTCGAGCACGGCACCGCCCGGTTGATGGAGCCGGCGCCGATCGCGGTCGAGTTCGACGCGTGCTGCCCCGCGCTGCGCCATGACGGCGGCGACGGCGTCCGCGGACGGCGCATAGAAGCCGGCCTGGTCGTAGCGGCGCACGGGGCCGAAGCCCCACAGGTTCACCAGGGCGCCCGCGGCCGGGTCGTAGGCGCCGTTCGTGTCGTCGCGTACGCGCAGCGCGTGGTCGATCACGTCGTAAAAGGCATCGGGAAGATCGGTCCAGCTGCCGGCCGGCGCCCTATTGAAGCGGGACAGCAGCGAATCCGCTTCCCAGTGGCTCATCTGGTCCACCACCAGGTCGAGTTCGGCCTGGAGCAGCCGTTGCAGCCCGCCTTCCAATCCCACCGGCGCGGACGGGGGTATCATGCAACGCGCCGACCAGCCCGTGCCCATCGACGTGCCCGCGAGCGTGTGCAGGCGGCTGCCGGCCGGCGGCAGCACGGCATCGATGGCGGCGGGGATCAGGACGGCGCGTTCTGGCGCCAGTTGCAAAGCCAACGCTTACTCCGGCAGGATCTCGAACGTGGCCGAATAGCTGTAGCGCTTGGCCGGCTGCTCCACGCCGGGGCCGCGCGGCGCATTCGCCGGATAGGCTGCGCTCAGCCAGTACATGTTCGGCGCCGGCAGCGTGACGGTCGCTTCGCCGTTGGCGTCGGTACTCAGGCGCGTTTCGTTCAGCGTGCCGCGGTACTTGACGCCGCCCGGGATCAGGCTGAACGGGAAGTTGGCCAGCGGCTTGCCGTCCAGCTGGAAGCGGAACTTCGCCGTCTCGCCGGCGCGCAGCTCGGTCGGGTTGGTCAGCGCGACCATCTCGAGGCCCGTGCCGGTCGGTTTCAGGGCGCCGTCGCTGGACTTGTTGCGCGTGACGAAGGTGTCCTGGCGCTGGATCATGGTGGTGGTCTTGACGTCGGTGGCGCCGGCGGGCGGCGCGTCGTTGCCGCGGAAGCGCTTCGTTTCGCCGTTCAGCTTGTAGCTGCCCATCATATTGGTCGTGCCCAGCGTGATGCGGTAGGTGCCGTCCTTCGGCAACTGGATGTCGACGCTGGAACGGTGCTTGCCCGTCACGGCGGCGGGGGCCGGGGCAGTGGCGCCGTCCGGGCCCGTCACGGTCAGGCCGTCCATCTTGAGCGGCACGAAGTCGTTCTCGAACAGGCCTTCCGAGATGGCGCCGTCGATCGTGACCCAGGCCTCGCGGTCGGTTTCGATGAGGGACGTGTTCGGGATCATCCACGGGCGGTGGGCCTGCGCGGCGACGGCGACGCCGGCCAGGGCCACGGCGATGGCGAGTTGTTTCATCATTTTATGGTTGCGCATGCTGTCTCCTCATTGGATCGCGACGGCGACCTTGCCCAGTTCTTCCTTGCCGGCCGCTTCGGCCGCCACCTTGCCCTTGGCCGGCCAGGTGAACGGCACGCGCACCAGCTCGCGGCCGCCGCCTTCGCGCGCCGCTTCCACGACCAGCTTGTAGTCGCCGGCCGGCAGCTTGTCCAGGCCCGTGACGGCGGGGCCGAAGTTGAGCGTGTGGGTGCCGGCGGCGCGGGTGGCGCCGCTGACGCCGTCGATCGGCAGCTTGGCATCGCGGCCCGCCTTGCGCCACCAGGTGCGCAGGTCCTTGACCCATTTTTCGCCCGCATTATTGTTTTTCTTGACGTCGTACAGGACCGACAAGGTCGACGCGACGCTCTGGTCCGGACGCTCGATCCAGATCGCCACATAGGGCTTGTGGTATTCGGCCACGTTCAGCTGCGACAGGTCGAACTTGACGGACAGGTCGGCGGCCACCGCCCAGCCGGATGCGAGCGGCAGGGTGAGGGCGAGCGAATGGGACAGTTTCATAAGGCCTTTCGGACGGTGGGTTGACAAGAATTCATCAGTGAACGAACAGCAGGGCGATCAGCGCCGGCAGCACGATGCCGAAGCCGATCACGGGCCAGGTCGACGGCCGGTTGGCCGCGTGGTATTTCATGATCAGGAAACCGGTCATGCAGAACACGACGCAGGCGATGGCGAAGATGTCGATGAACCAGCTCCACGCGGTGCCGGCATTGCGGCCCTTGTGCATGTCGTTCAGCCACGAGATCCAGCCGCGGTCGGTCTTTTCGTATTCGGCCTGGCCATCGGCACCGATGCGCAGCCAGGCGTCGCCGCCCGGACGGGGCAGGGCGACGTAGGCGTCTTCCTCGCTCCATTCGGCGCGCACGCCGCGCACGTCGACGGGGAAGGTGGCCTCGGCCCAGTTCGACAATTCGGCCGGCAGCGGCAACTTGGCATCCGGGTGGGCGGCGGCGAATGTCTCCAGCTGGGTGCGCAAGGGTGCCGGCAGCGTCGCCTTCTGGCGCACGACTTCCGGTTTCGCTTCGATCTGGGACGCGTGGTTCAGCGTGAAACCCGTGAAGGCGAACAGCAGCATGGCCGTCAGGCAGATGGCGGAACTGATCCAGTGCCACTGGTGCAGCTGGCGCAGGAACAGCGCGCGCCGCGCGCCGGGCAGCGCGGGGGCGGCGTCGGTCGACACGGAAGGGGAAGGGCCGGTAGAGTGCATCAGTAAATGATAACGATTATCATTTATTGGGTCAACTCGGCATTGTGCCCGCCTTTAGGCAGATGATTCTGTGTAATTACGTCAATAAAATACAAACGCTCCGAAATGGTTTTTGGTAACAAATAAAATGTGGCTGCGGAGTCAACCGCTTTCACATCGTTGCGTTACAATACCGTGCGCAAATTAGGCAGTCCGCTGCATTGATATGCCTCGAAGTTCTTACGAGTCCTTCCCCCACAACTTGAGTAGTAGTGCGATCCGCTAACCGGTCAGGCCGTGTCGCGGAAGGTTAGATTAACCCGCCCCAACCTCGCGAAACGCGAAGAAAGGTGAGCAAGAATGATGCAACAATATAACGCCAACTCGTACCTGTTCGGCGGTAATGCGCCGTACGTGGAAGAGTTGTACGAAGCGTACCTGAGCAATCCGGGTTCGGTCCCGGACAACTGGCGCGCTTACTTCGACGCGATGCAGCACATGCCTGCAGTCGACGGCAGCGAAAAACCGGACGTCGACCACTCCTCCGTGATCGCCTCCTTCGCCGAACGTGCCAAGCAGGGCCCGATCCGCACCGTCACCGCCTCCCCGGACGCCGAACTCGGCCGCAAGCGCGTCGCCGTCACCCAACTGATCGCCGCCTACCGCTACCTCGGCTCGCGCTGGGCCACGCTGGACCCGCTGCAGCGCCAGGAACGTCCCCCGATTCCCGAACTCGACCCGTCCTTCTACGGTTTCTCCGAAGCCGACCTGGACACCGTGTTCAACATCAGCAACACCTACTTCGGCAAGGAAAGCGCTTCGCTGCGCGACCTGCTGAACATGCTGCGCGAAACCTACTGCCGCGACGTCGGCGCCGAATTCATGTACGTCAGCGATCCGACCGAGAAGCGCTGGCTGCAGGAGCGCCTGGAGTCGATCCGCTCGACCCCGGCGTTCACGGCAGAAAAGAAAAAGCACATCCTCGAGCGCCTGACCGCGGCCGAAGGCCTGGAACGCTACCTCCACACCAAGTACGTGGGCGCCAAGCGCTTCTCGCTGGAAGGCGGCGAGTCCTTCATCGCCTCGATGGATGAAGTCATCCAGCGCGCCGGCGAGCAGGGCGTCCAGGAAATCGTCATCGGCATGGCCCACCGCGGCCGCCTGAACGTGCTGGTCAATACCCTGGGCAAGAGCCCGGCCGACCTGTTCGAGGAATTCGAAGGCAAGCACGCCGACGACCTGCCGTCGGGCGACGTGAAATACCACCAGGGCTTCTCGAGCGACATCACGACCCCGGGCGGCCCGGTCCACCTGTCGCTGGCGTTCAACCCGTCGCACCTGGAAATCGTCAACCCGGTCGTCGAAGGTTCGGTCAAGGCGCGCATGGAACGCCGCGGCGACCGCAAGGGCAAGGAAGTGCTGCCGATCCTGGTGCACGGCGACGCTGCGTTCGCCGGCCAGGGCGTGGTCATGGAAACCCTGAACCTGGCCCAGACCCGCGGCTACGGCACCGGCGGTACCGTCCACATCGTCATCAACAACCAGATCGGCTTCACCACCTCGGACCCGCGCGACGCCCGTTCGACGCTGTATTGCACCGACGTGGTCAAGATGATCGAGGCGCCGGTGCTGCACGTGAACGGCGACGATCCGGAAGCCGTCGTGCTGGCGACCCAGATCGCGATGGACTACCGCACCGAGTTCCATAAAGACGTCGTCGTCGACATCGTCTGCTACCGCAAGCTGGGCCACAACGAGCAGGACACCCCGGCCCTGACCCAGCCGCTGATGTACAAGAAGATCGCCAAGCACCCGGGCACCCGCAAGATGTACGCGGACAAGCTGTCGGCGCAAGGCACCATCGCTGCCGATGGCGGCGACCAGATGGTCGCGGCCTACCGCAACGCGATGGACGCCGGCAAGACCACCGTCGATCCGGTCCTGACCGACTTCAAGAACAAGTACGCCGTCGACTGGGCGCCGTTCCTGAACAAGAAGTGGACCGATGCCGCCGATACCGCCGTGCCGCTGACCGAGCTGAAACGCCTGGCCCAGCGCATCACGACCGTGCCGGAAAACTTCAAGCTGCACTCGCTGGTCGAGAAAGTGCTGGCCGACCGCGCCACCATGGGCCGCGGCGAGATGAACCTCGACTGGGGCATGGGCGAACACCTGGCCTACGCATCGCTGCTGGCTTCCGGCTACGCCGTGCGCCTGTCGGGCCAGGATGCCGGCCGCGGCACCTTCGTGCACCGCCACGCCGTGCTGCACGACCAGAACCGCGAGCGCTGGGACCAGGGCATCTACCTGCCGCTGGCCAACGTCCAGGACAACCAGGCACAGTTCACCGTGATCGATTCCGTGCTGTCGGAAGAAGCGGTGCTGGGCTTCGAATACGGCTACTCGACCGCCGAACCGAACACCCTGACCATCTGGGAAGGCCAGTTCGGCGACTTCGTCAACGGTGCGCAGGTCGTGATCGACCAGTTCATCGCCTCCGGCGAAGTGAAGTGGGGCCGTGCCTCGGGTCTCGTGCTGATGCTGCCGCACGGCTACGAAGGCCAGGGTCCGGAGCACTCGTCGGCCCGTATCGAGCGCTTCCTGCAACTGTGCGCCGACCACAATATGCAAGTGGTCCAGCCGACCACCGCTGCCCAGATCTTCCACCTGCTGCGCCGCCAGATGGTGCGCCAGTTCCGCAAGCCGCTGGTGATCTTCACGCCGAAGTCGCTGCTGCGCAACAAGGACGCCGGCTCGCCGCTGACCGACCTGGCCAAGGGTGGCTTCCAGACCGTCATCGGCGAACTGGACGACAAGATCGACGCCAACAAGGTCAAGCGCGTGATCGTCTGCTCGGGCAAGGTCTACTACGACCTGGTCAACACCCGCAAGACGCGCAACGTGACGGACACCGCGATCATCCGCATGGAGCAGCTGTACCCGTTCCCGCACAAGGCGTTCCAGGCAGAGCTCAAGCGCTTCCCGAACGCGACCGAAGTCGTGTGGGCGCAGGACGAGCCGCAGAACCAGGGCCCGTGGTTCCAGATCCAGCACAACATCTTCGAAAGCATGGAAACCGGCCAGCGCCTGTCGTACGCAGGCCGTCCGGCTTCCGCCGCCCCGGCCGTCGGCTATGCCGACAAGCACGTGGCGCAGCAGAAGGAGTTGCTGGATACCGCGTTCGCGAAGCTCAAGGGCTTCGTGCTGACCAAGTAAGCACAGCGTCATGACCGGCCCCGCGCCACTCGGCGCGGGGCTTCGCACAGAATAAATATTTGGAGTTTTAAATGGCACAAATCGAAGTCAAGGTACCCCAGCTGTCGGAATCCGTAGCGGAAGCAACCCTGCTGTCGTGGCACAAGAAAGTCGGCGAAGCCGTCTCGCGCGACGAGAACATGATCGACATCGAGACCGACAAGGTGGTCCTGGAACTGCCGGCCCCGAACGCCGGTGTGATCGTGCAAATCATCAAGAACGACGGCGCCACCGTCGTTGCCGGCGAAGTCATCGCCATCATCGATACCGAAGGCACGGCCCAGACCAGCCCGATCTCGATCACCGCAGCCCCGGTCGACAACGCCCCGGCCGTCGCCCCGGCCCCGCACTCGGCACCGGCCGCCGCCGCTGGCGGTGCGAAGTCGGACGTCGCCATGCCGGCCGCCGCCAAGATCCTGGCCGACAACAACCTGAGCACCTCGGACGCCACCGGCACCGGCCGTGACGGCCGCGTGACCAAGGGCGATGCCCTGGCCGCCGTCGCCGGCAAGCCTGCCGCCGCACCGGCCGCTCCGGCCCCGCTGGCACCGCAAGCCGCCAAGCCGGCCCTGCAGCAAGTCGCCGCACCGGCCCCGAGCCTGGGCGAGCGTCCGGAAGAGCGCGTGCCGATGAGCCGCCTGCGCGCCCGTATCGCCGAGCGCCTGCTGCAATCGCAACAGACCAACGCCATCCTGACCACCTTCAACGAAGTGAACATGGCCCCGGTCATGGACCTGCGTAACAAGTACAAGGACAAGTTCGAGAAGGAACACGGCGTCAAGCTGGGCTTCATGTCCTTCTTCGTCAAGGCCGCCGTGCACGCGCTGAAGAAGTACCCGATCCTGAACGCCTCGGTCGACGGTAACGACATCATCTACCACGGCTACTTCGACATCGGCATCGCCGTCGGTTCGCCGCGCGGCCTGGTCGTCCCGATCCTGCGCAATGCCGACCAGATGTCGATCGCCGACATCGAGAAGAAGATCGGCGAATTCGGCGCCAAGGCCAAGGACGGCAAGCTGACGCTGGAAGACCTGACCGGCGGTACGTTCTCGATCTCGAACGGCGGTGTGTTCGGCTCGATGCTGTCGACCCCGATCATCAACCCGCCGCAGTCGGCGATCCTGGGCGTGCACGCGACCAAGGACCGCGCCGTGGTGGAAAACGGCCAGATCGTGATCCGCCCGATGAACTACCTGGCGATGTCGTACGACCACCGCATCATCGACGGCCGCGAAGCCGTCCTGGGCCTGGTCGCCATGAAGGAAGCGCTGGAAGATCCGGCCCGCCTGCTGCTCGACCTGTAATTCGCCGCAGGGAAGGGCGCGTGCCCGGTGCGTTTGTTGTGTTGTCTGATGGAGGAAGACCATGATCTCCGATGAAATCAAGCGTTTGCACGAACTGCACCAGGCCGGCGCCCTGACCGACGCCGAATTCGAGCAGGCCAAGGCGAAAGTCCTGGCCGCGGAACGGGTGAGCCTGAACAAGACGGCGGCCGGCGACGGCAGCTTCGCCTCCGAGCTGAACGCGCTGCGCCGCTCGCGCACCGACCGCTGGCTCAGCGGCGTGTGCGGCGGCCTGGCCGTGGCCTCGGGCGTCGAGGCCTGGATCTGGCGCCTCGTGTTCACCTTGTTCACCCTCACGTTCGGATTCGGCGCGGTGATTTACCTGTTGTTGTGGATATTTGTCCCTGAAGAATAAATGTAGGGTGGGCACCATGTGCCCACCGAACGATCGCAGCACGCGACGATGGTGGGCACGGGGTGCCCACCCTACGGTCGATGCGCGCGGTCGGGATAAAAAGGAAACGATCAATGAGCACTGAAAAACAATTCGACGTCGTCGTGATCGGCGGCGGTCCTGGCGGCTATGTCGCCGCCATCCGCGCAGCCCAGCTGGGCTTCAAGACCGCCTGCATCGACGATGCGGTGAATGCCAAGGGCGGTCCGGCCCTGGGCGGCACCTGCACCAACGTCGGCTGCATCCCGTCGAAGGCGCTGCTGCAATCGTCGGAACACTTCGAGCACGCCGGCCACGCCTTCAAGGAACACGGCATCAACGTGTCGGGCCTGGAGCTGGACCTGGCGCAGATGCTCAAGCGTAAGGATGGCGTCGTCAAGGCCAACAACGACGGCATCGTCTACCTGTTCAAGAAGAACAAGGTGACCTTCTTCCACGGCCGCGGCACGTTCGCGGGCAAGGAAGGCGAGGGCTTCACCATCAACGTGACGGGTCCGACCACGGACACCATCAGCGCCAAGAACGTCATCGTCGCCACCGGCTCGAACCCGCGCGAACTGCCGAACGCACCGTTCGACGAGAAGATCATCCTGTCGAACACGGGCGCACTGGCCATCGACGCCGTCCCGGCCAAGCTGGGCGTGATCGGCGCCGGCGTGATCGGCCTGGAAATGGGTTCGGTATGGCGCCGCGTTGGTGCGCAGGTCACCGTGCTGGAAGGCCTGCCGTCCTTCCTGGGCGCCGTCGACCAGCAGATCGCCAAGGAAGCGCAGAAGGCCTTCACCAAGCAGGGCCTGGCGATCCACCTGGGCGTCAAGATCGGCAACATCACCAAGGGCGACAACAACGTCACCGTGGAATACGCGGATGCGACCGGCGCCGCGCAGACCGCCACGTTCGACCGCCTGATCGTCTCGATCGGCCGCGTGCCGAACACCAACGGCCTGGGCTTCGACGCCGTCGGCCTGCAGCTGGACGAGCGCGGCTTCATCGCCGTGGACGACGACTGCCGCACCGGCGTGCCGGGCATCTGGGCGATCGGCGACGTGGTGCGCGGCCCGATGCTGGCGCACAAGGCGGAAGAAGAAGGCGTCGCCGTTGCCGAGCGCATCGCCGGCCAGCACGGCCACGTCAACTTCAACACGATCCCGTGGGTGATCTACACCTCGCCGGAAATCGCGTGGGTCGGACGTACCGAAGAGCAGCTCAAGAAGGACGGCGTGGCCTATAAAGCCGGTACCTTCCCGTTCATGGCCAACGGCCGTGCGCGCGCGCTGGGCGACACCACCGGCATGGTCAAGGTCATCGCCGATGCTTCCACCGACGAGATCCTGGGCGTGCACATCGTCGGCCCGGTCGCGTCCGAGCTGATCTCGGAAGCCGTGGTCGCGATGGAGTTCAAGGCATCGGCCGAAGACATCGCCCGCATCTGCCACGCGCACCCGACGCTGTCGGAAGCGACCAAGGAAGCCGCGCTCGCCGTCGACAAGCGTTCGCTGAACTTCTAAGCAGTAACCTGTACCGCTCGATGACCGGTACCCCGTAGGGTGGGCACCCCGTGCCCACCATCACGTTTGCGTCATCGCGGCGTGTTGGTGGGCACGTGGTGCCCACCCTACGTTTTAACTACGGTTCAAGATGAACGTCCAAGAGTATTACCAGCACGCGCTGACCGAGCGCGGATTCAAGTCCGATGCGGCGCAGCAGCGCGCCGTCGACCGCCTGCAGCAGGCCTACGACGAGTGGGTGCAGTACAAGTCGCAGCGCTCGTCCACGCTCAAGCGCCTGCTCAACCGTCCCGAGGTGCCGCGCGGCGTCTACATGTGGGGCGGGGTGGGACGCGGCAAGTCCTTCCTCATGGACAGCTTCTATTCGGTCGTGCCCGTGGTGCGCAAGACGCGCCTGCACTTCCACGAATTCATGCGCGCGGTGCACCGCCAGCTCGACGAACTGAAGGGCGTCGAGGATCCGCTGGTCGAAGTCGCCAAGCGCATCGCCAAGAAATACCGCCTGATCTGCTTCGACGAATTCCACGTCAGCGACGTCGCCGATGCGATGATCATGTACAACCTGCTGTCGAAACTGTTCGAGTATGGCGTCTCCTTCGTGATGACCTCGAACTACGATCCCGACAAGCTGTACCCGGACGGCCTGCACCGCGACCGCATGCTGCCGACCATCGCGCTGCTCAAGGACAAGCTGGACGTGATGAACGTCGATGCCGGCATCGACTACCGCCACCGCGCGCTGGAGCAGGTGCAGGCCTACTACACGCCGCTGGGCGCCGCGGCCGACAAGGCGCTGCGCGACACCTATGCCAAGGTGGCCGATACCGCCGACGAGGATCCGCGCGTGCGCATCGAGCAGCGCGAGCTGAAAGCGCTGCGCCGTGCCGGCGGCGTGATCTGGTTTGACTTCGCCACGCTGTGCGGCGGCCCGCGCTCGCAGAACGACTACCTGGAACTGGCCGCCCAGTTCCACACGGTGATCCTGTCGGCGGTGCCGCGCATGTCGGCGTCGATGTCGTCCGAGGCGCGCCGCTTCACGTGGCTGATCGACGTGTTCTACGACCACAAGGTCAAGCTGATCATGTCGGCCGAGGTCGAACCCGAGCAGCTGTACACGGAGGGCGCGATGTCGAACGAGTTCCATCGCACCGTGTCGCGTATCATCGAGATGCAGTCGCGCGAATACATGCTGGCCGACCGCCGCGGCGCCGCCGATGCGCTGGCCTGACTGTCTCCTTGACATGCCGCCATGCCGACTTTGATTGATGCCCACCAAGAGGAACCGATGAGTAACCGTTTTTCCATCGGCAGCATCCTGGCCCTGAGCCTGTCGATGCTGCTGGCCGCCTGCGGCACGACCCCCGAGGCCGTCCCGCGCGAGACGCCGCCCCCGCCCGTGACCTCGGTCGCCGAGGCCGACCAGCAACTGGCCGCCGTGGCGCGCGAGCGCGCCGGCATCGAAGCCCGCTTCGCCGAGCGCGAACGGGTCTGCTATGCCAAGTTTTTCGTGAATAACTGCCTCGACGAAGCCAAGGAACGTCGCCGCACGGCGCTGGCCGCCCAGCGCGCGATCGAGGTGCAGGCCCAGCGCTTCAAGCGCGAGGCCGTCGTCGAGAACCGCGACCGCCAGGTGGCCGAGGCCGAGCGCCGCTTCCAGGAGAAGGAAGCCGAGCTCGCGGCCCAGCCGCCGAAACCCACGCCGGCAGCGAAGCCGCCGGCCGCGCCGCCGACACCGACGCTGGCCAAGCGCCAGGCCGAGCACGCCAAGCGCGTGCAGGCGGAAGAGCGCAAGGATGCCGAGGACGCGGACAAGCGTGCGCAGAAGGTGCGCGACTTCGAGCAGCGCAAGGTCGAGGCCGAGAAGCGCCAGGCGAAGGTCGCCCAGCGCAAGGCCGAGCGCGCGGCCAAGGAAGCCAAGGACGCCGAGAAGAAGGCCAAGGACGCCGCCCAGGACGCCGCCGCCGGCAAATGATGTGATGGTGGCGGTAGGGTGGGCACCATGTGCCCACCATGCGTTAGCTAGTGCCGACGAGTTTCACGATCGCCATCGTGCAATTCCCGCCCTTGCCCTGGGAACGCTCGCCGGCCTTGCCGATCAGCCGCTCGGACGCCTGGCGCGGACTGCTCCTGGCCGTGACGGCGCCCAGCTCGGCATCGGTGAAGAAATGCCACAGCCCGTCCGAGCACAGCAGGAAGACGTCGCCCGGCGCCAGGCCCGTGTGGTGGCCGAACGTGATGAAAGGTTCCTTACGGCTATTTCCTAGGACATTCAGCAGCAGCTTCGACTTGCGGTGGTTTTTGGCCGCCTCCGGCGGCAGGCGGTCGCTCGATACCAGGTGCTCGACATAGGCCGCGTCCCCGGTCCTTGCCACGCATTGTCCGTGCTGGAAGTGGTACAGTCGGGAATCGCCCACGTGGGCCCACACGGCCTCGCCGTGCGGCGTCAGGACGAGGCCGGCGAAGCTGGCGTGGGCTTCGGCCTGCGTCGTCACCGTGTTCATCTTGATCACCAGATGGGTTTCCTGGACGATGTCGCGCAGCAGTTGCTGCAGGCGCTCGATCGATGGATGGTCGCCCGGCTTGAATGCGTCGAACACCTGCTTGGCCGTATGCAAAACCTGCTCCGACGCAGCCGCGCCGGCGATGCCGTCCGACAGGACCGCCAGCACGTAGCCGGGGGCCCTGGCGCCCGTCATCAATGCCGCCCTGTCGTTCTGATGGGGGCGGTTGCCGATGTGTTGCGCAGTGCCTGCTTCGATTTTATACGGTGTCATAAAGACAGCAAATAAGGGGCCAAAAGCGTCGCTTTCCAATGCCGCCTTGCCGATCTTTGTTGGCGGCAACGGCGGGGTAGATTAAACTATGCACCGAGTTGCACTATAGTTGCAAGCCGTTAATGTTTCAGAGGCGGCCAAGAGCCGACCTGCAGCGGCACGGCCGACCGCACATCCTTCCCACCCCAGCCTTTAGATACTGTTCGGAATTGACATGATCGACGTCCAGGAGATCCAGCGCCGCATTATTGAACTCGACGTGGAACACCGCGATCTCGACGCTGTCATAGACATGCTGACCCGCGACGGTCATACCGACCAATTGCAATTGCGCCGCCTGAAAAAGCGCAAGCTGCAGCTGAAGGACCACATCACGCTGCTGAAAATGCAGTTGGTGCCGGACGTCCCGGCCTGACCGACCCAGTTTTACCTTGACCGACCATCTCCCTCCAGCCGGCCCCGACGCCGGCGCGCCGCTTTCTCCCGACACCGCCGGCACGGCACCAGCGCAGCCCTCCGGTAAATACGATGCCGAAGTCGACCGCATCTTCGGCGCCGGCGGCCCGCTCGCGCCCGCCGTCGGCAGCTTCAGGCCGCGCGAGTCGCAGACCGAAATGGCCAAGGCCATCGCGCACGCGATCGGCAGCCAGGGCACGCTGATCGCGGAAGCCGGCACCGGCACGGGCAAGACCTTCGCCTACCTCGTTCCGGCGCTGCTGTGGGGCGGCAAGACCATCGTCTCGACGGGCACCAAGAACCTGCAGGACCAGCTGTTCTCGCGCGACATCCCGAACGTGCGCGCCGCGCTGCGTGCGCCCGTCTCGGTGGCGCTGCTCAAGGGCCGCTCCAACTATGTCTGCCACTACCACCTGGAACGCACGCTGTCGAACGGGCGCCTGACGTCGCGCGACGACGTCGGCCACCTGCGCGAGATCTCGCGCTTCGTCAAGATGAGCCAGTCGGGCGACAAGTCCGAGCTGACCAAGGTGCCGGAAACGGCATCGGTGTGGAACCTGGTGACCTCGACGCGCGAGAACTGCCTGGGCCAGGAATGCCAGTACTACCAGGATTGCTTCGTGATGAAGGCGCGCCGCGAGGCGCAGCAGGCCGACGTCGTCGTCGTCAACCACCACCTGTTCTTCGCCGACGTGGCGCTGAAGGAAGGCGGCATGGCCGAGCTGCTGCCGTCGGCCAACACGATCATCTTCGACGAGGCGCACCAGCTGCCGGAAGTGGCCACGCTGTTCTTCGGTACCTCGGTCTCGACCTCGCAGGTGCTGGAACTGTGCCGCGACGTGCTGGCCGAGGGCCTGGCGCATGCGCGCGCCGGCGTCGACTGGGCCAAGGCCGTGACGACGGTGGAAAAGGCGGCGCGCGACCTGCGCCTGACCTTCCCGGACAGCGGCACGCGCCTGTCGCTGCCGCAGATCGCGACGGATTCCCCCTTCTTCCCGGCGCTGGAAAAGCTGAAGGAAGAACTCGAGGGCCTCATCGACGTACTCGAAGAAAACGCGGAACGCGCCGAGACGCTGGAACAGTGCCGCGTGCGCGCCGTCGAACTGCTGGAACAATACAAGGCCTGGAAGTCCGAGCCGAAGAAGGGCAAGGAAATCGAAGGGGACGACGCCGTGCTGTGGGTCGAGGCCTTCGCCTCCGCGCTGCAGCTGCACAAGACGCCGCTGTCGATCGCGCCGATCTTCGCCGGCCAGCGCGCCGGCACGCCGCGCAGCTGGATCTTCACGTCGGCCACGCTGGCCGTGAAGAACGACTTCAAGCATTTCACGGCACAGCTCGGCATGACGGGCGAGCCCGCGCATACCTGGCCCAGTCCCTTCAATTATCCGGAGCAGGGCATCCTGTACGTGCCGACCGGCCTGCCGGAACCGAACACGATGGGCTATACCGACGCCGTCGTCGACATGGCGCTGCCCGTGATCGAGGCGGCCGGCGGACGCACGTTCTTCCTGTGCACGACGATCCGCGCCGTGAATCGCGTGGCCGAGCGGCTGCGCCAGGAATTCGCCGACCGCGGCCTGGACTTCCCCCTGTTCGTGCAGGGCGAGCGCGGCCGTACCGAGCTGCTCGATTCCTTCCGCAACGCCGGCAATGCCGTGCTGGTCGGCAGCCAGAGCTTCTGGGAAGGCGTGGACGTGCGCGGCGAGGCGCTGTCGCTCGTCATCATCGACAAGCTGCCGTTCGCCCCGCCGGACGATCCGGTGCTGGCCGCGCGCATCGAAGTGATGGAAAAGAAGGGCATGAACGGCTTCGTCCACCACACGCTGCCGGAAGCCATCATCAACCTGAAGCAGGGCGCCGGCCGCCTGATCCGCGACGTCGACGACCGCGGCGTGCTGATGCTGTGCGACCCGCGCGTGATCAGCAAGCCCTACGGCCGCCGCATCTGGCAGAGCCTGCCGCCGTTCAAGCGTACGCGGGTGCAGGAAGAGGTGATCGACTTCTTCAAGAACCTGCCGTCGTCTGCCTGATTCGGAGGGGTCAGAGCCCGGTGTTGCTGTCAAAAGGGCTCTGACCCCGGAGTTGTTGGCGGCCGATCAGCCGGATTTCTGCAGATGCGCATCGATCAACCCCGCCACCGCCATCGCGTGGCTGACCGCCAGATCGTGGTCCGCCCCGTTCAGCACGTGCAACACGGCATCCGGCAATAAAGCCTCCAGCCGTTCGCCGACCGCCACCGGGCTGATGGGATCGGCATCCCCCCACAGCAGCAGCACCGGCATGCGCAACGCCCCCAGCCGCGGCGTCAGGTCGTCCGTACAACGCAGGAACCAGTCCGGCAGCGCCGGATGGGCGGCCAGCACGGACGGACGCCAGTCCTCGGCACCGAACGGCGCCAGGTCCATGCCGCCCGAGGTGGCGCTCAGCACCAGGTGCGTCACCAGGTCCGGCCGCTGCAGCGCAGCCAGCACGGCGACCACGCCGCCCATCGATTGCGCGACCAGGGCGCTGGGCCGATCGATGGCCGCGGCCAGGCGTGCGGCCAGGTCGTGGACACCGTGGATGCCGTCATCCGGCGGGACGCCGCCGAAGCCTGGCCAAGTGACGTGCTGCCGTTCTGCCGGGAAGGCCAGCGCTTCCGCCACCGGACGCCAGGTATCGGTACGGCCCAGCGCGCCGGGAAGAAAGAACAGGGTGGCCGGGCGCGTCATGCCGCGTACGCCGGCGTGGCGTCCATCACGCTGTGTCCCGCATCCGCCAGCAGTGCCCGTGCCCGGGGCAGGTCGGCGCGCTTGAGCAACAGGTGGTCGCCGTCGAAGGTCGAGACGACGAACACGCCCAGGCCGCCCTCGGACAGCGGCCTGACCACGGAGAGCACGATGCCGGTCGCGCCGAAGGCAAACGGGCCGACGAAGCGCAGGGCGCACCAGCCGTCCTCCCGTGTCGTCCCGTCCGGTACCCGCGCCGCCAGGCAGACGATCGACAGCTCGTGCGCCGAGCGGCTGAGCGACACGAATCCGTCGCCATCGGCCCACGGCGGAATCGGCGTACGGGCGTCGAGACGGCTGACGGCATAGTCGCCGCCGTCGAGTTCCAGGGTGATCTGGTGGATTTCCCGTGTCGGCATCGTTTATTTCCTCCGTTGTAGTACTGAAAGGGCAACGATAATCGACCTTGGTCGATAAGTATAATGAATGCTTCGAATGCTTTATTCGAAACGTTAATGGGATAGGCATGGAACTCGACTACAAGGCACTGGCCGCGCTGGACGCCGTCGTGGAGCACGGCAGCTTCGAGCGCGCCGCCGTCGCCCTGTCGATCAGCCAGCCGGCCGTCTCGCACCGCCTGCGCGCGCTCGAGGAGCAGGCGGGCGAGCTGCTGCTGGTGCGTGGACAACCGCCGCAGGCAACGGCGCGCGGCCAGCGCCTGATCGCGCACTACCGCCAGGTGCGCCTGCTCGAAGCAGGGCTCGAGCCGGCGCCGGGGCAGGGCGCGCGCCTGCCGACCCTGGCCATCGCGGTCAATGCCGACAGCGCCGCGACGTGGCTGCTGGACGCATTGGCAGGCGTGTTGCGCACGCCCGCGTGCCTGGTCGACGTGCTGATCGACGACCAGGACCAGACCCTGCGCCATCTGCGCCAGGGACGGGTGGTCGGGTGCGTCACCAGTTCGCCCGAGACGGCGGCCGGCACGGCGGCAGTCGCGCTGGGGATCATGCGCTACCGCTGCGTCGCCGCGCCGGCGTTCGTGGCGCGCTGGTTTCCCGACGGGATGGATGCCGCCTCCGTCCTGCGCGCGCCGGCGCTGCTGTTCAACCGCAGCGATACGCTGCACCAGCGCTACCTGCGCGGACTGTGGCTGCCGGACGTGGTGCCGCATCACCTGTTCCCGAGCGCGCACGGTTTCGTCGCCTTCCTGGCCGCGGGCCACGGCTATGGCATGGTGCCGGCGATCCAGGTAGGCGAGGAACTCGCCGCCGGCACCCTGGTGGACGTCGTGCCCGGCACGGAACTGGCCGTGCCGCTGTACTGGCAGCACTGGAGCATCACGACGCCGCTCACGCGTACGCTGACCGATGCCATCGTCGCCACTGCCGCGCGCCGGCTCGAACCGGCGCCGTAACGCTCAAGGCGCGATCACGACCTTGCCCGTGACCCGGCGCGCCGCCATGTCCTGCAGCGCCCGTGCCGTATCGGCCAAGGGATAACGCTGCGACACCAGCGGCCGCAACTTCCCTTCCGCCATCCAGTCCAGCAGCGTGCGCATCGCCGCCGCATTGGCCTGCGGCTCCTTGCGCTGGAAATCGCCCCAGAACACGCCGACCACCGAGGCGCCCTTGAGCAGCACCACGTTCCACGGCACCTGCGGGATCGCGCCGTTGGCGAAGCCGATCACGAGATGGCGCCCGCGCCACGCGATCGAGCGCAGCGCCGGTTCGCTGTAGATGCCGCCGACGGGGTCGACGATGACGTCCGGCCCGCGCCCGTCGGTGGCCGCGCGCAGCGCCTCGCGCAAGTCGTCGCGTTCGTAGTCGATCAACACGTCGGCGCCGTAGGCGCGGCACACGGCCAGTTTGTCGGCGCCCGAAGCCGCCGCGATCACGCGCGCACCCAGCGCCTTGCCGAGCTCGACCGCGGCCAGGCCGACGCCGCCGGCCGCGCCCAGCACCAGCAGCGTCTCTCCGGGCTGCAGGGCGCCGCGATCGGCCAGCGCGTGGTGCGCCGTGCCGTAGGTGAGGGTGACGGCGGCGGCGACGTCGAAGTCCAGGCCGGCCGGCATGGCCACCAGCGCGGACACGGGCGCCAGCGCCAGCTCGGCGAAGGCGCCCGTGCGGGTGAAACCGATCACGCGCTCGCCCGGCGCGAATGCCGTGACGCCGGGACCGATGGCGCGCACGACGCCGGCGAACTCGTTGCCGGGCGTGAAGGGCAGCGGCGGCCGGATCTGGTACTTGCCCTGGACCGTCAGCACGTCGGGGAAATTGACGCCGGCGGCGCGCACCTCGACCACGACCTGGTCCGGCCCCGGCTCCGGGTCCGGCAAGTCTTCCAGCGCCAGGCTGTCGGGTGGCCCCCAGTTCCTGCAGACGACGGCTTTCATGTCTCTCTCCCTGTTATCGAATATGTAAATATCGAATTATGGGCCCATTCGGCCTTCTGCGTTCCCGCAACATGCAGCGCGGGTGAGTTGCTAGAGTCTTCCAGTCCCAGCGGTAGATGAATGGAGGGAGAGGCGATGACGATCCGGTACGGCTGCTTTTTCAGCTATGCCCATGGCCGGCACGAGCTCATGCAGCGCTTCAAGACCACGCTGGCCGATGCGCTGCGCTGCTATCTCGAGCCTTATTTCGACGACGAAGACGAATTGTTCGTCGATTCCGAGCAGCTCGGCGGCGGCGACGACCTCGATCGCAAGATCGCGCGCGCGATGTGCGAGAGCGTCTGCATGGTGCTGATCTATACCCCGAAGTACGAAGCCCACGCCTACACGCGGCGCGAGTACGCGGCCATGCGCCTGCTCGAAGCGGAGCGCGCCACCTGGTATCCGCTGCCCAGCCGCCTGATCATCCCGGTGATCATGACCCAGCACCCGGAGCGCCTGCCGTCCCAGGTCAGCGAGGCCTCGTTCTACGTCGACTTTTCCCGCTTCACGATGGCGACGGCCGACTTGAAGTCGAATCCGGAATTCCTGCCCGACATCGCCAAGATGGTCAGGCGGATCGTCACCCATTACCAGTACCTGAAAAAATGCACGCCGCCGGGGCATGACTGCAACCAATTCGTGCTCCCCGATGTCCCACCGCCATGGCGCGAGATACCGGATCCTACCTTCCCCAAAAAATGAGGAGCCCTATGGAAACCAACCGCATCACCGCAAGACCGGACGCATCCGCAGGCCAAGTGACGACGTTCTATTCCTACGACAGCGCCCCCGTGCGCAGCCTGGCCCTCGTGCATGCGGCCTGGCTGCTGGCCGGGCGCGATGGGGCAAAGACACCGGTGCTCATGATCGACTGGGACCTCGAAGCGCCCGGCCTGCACCATTATTTCGACGCGACCAGCCATTCGTCCGGCAACCTGCGCGGCGGCGTGCTCGAACTGTTCGAGGCTTGCCGCGAGGGCCTGGCCCGCGCAGCCTCCCCGGCGCAGCCGCTGCGCTCCATCGACGGCGCGGCCGCCGCGCAGGCCGCGCGCGTGCTCGATGCCCTCGACTGGGATGACTACATCGAACGCGTCGACGACAGCCGCCCCCTGTACCTGATGCGCGCCGGCCGCCTCGACGACAGCTACGGCGAACGGGTCGACCGGCTCGACTGGGATGCCCTGTTCGGCGCCTGTCCGGGCCTGTTCCGCGCCTTCGCGGCACGCCTCGCCGGACGCTTTTCCCATGTGCTGGTCGACTGCCGCAGCGGACGCTCGGCGGCGGCCAGCGTCTGCACCGCGCTCCTGCCGGACAAGATGGTGGGCCTGTTCACGCCCGACCCGCGCAGCCTGGACGGCTTGCGCGGCGTGGTGGCGCGCGCCCTCGAATACCGCTGCAGCCACGAGGACGAACAGCGTCCGCTGCTGGTCTATCCGCTGCCGGCGCCGGTCGAGGCGGCGGGCGAGGGACGCCGCCGCTGGCGCCTGGGCAATGCCGGCCGCGGCGTGCGCGGCTACCAGGCGACGCTGGAAAAGATGCTGGGCGAAAGCTACGGACTGGGCAGCGTGGCGCTCGACAGCTACCTCGACGAAGTGCAGCTGCCCCAGGCCGGCATCCTCGGCGCGCCGCTGCCGTCCGGCCGCGCCCACCCGGGCCAGGGCGATCGCCTGGGCCCGCTGCGCGGCATCGAGGCGCTGCTCGAATGGCTGGAACCCGGGCATTTCCCATGGCGCGCGCTGGCCGAGGTGCGGCTGCTGCAGGCCGCCGAGGCGCTGCGCCGGCGCGCCGCCGACCCGCAGGCCTCGAGCATGGTGCGCGAACTGGCGCGCCTGGGCCACCTGTACCTGGGCCAGCACGGCGAACTGGAGGCGGCGCGCCGCATCGAACAGCACGTGATCGCGCTGGAAGCCGGGTTGCACGCGATGGAGGAGGGCAAGCGCGGCCATCCGGGTGCCCGTCCCCTCGGTGCCGACGACGAGCCGGGCGCCGGTACCGATGGCGCGGGCGAGGGGGGCGCGGCGGCGGCGGGCGGCGGGGCGGCCGCGGCCGGGGCCGACGTGCTCGACGATGCGCTGTCGCGTTTGCAGGAACTGATCGACAGCCGCAGTCCGCGCGAGGCGCGCGCGCTGGCCGACAGCCTGCGCAGCCGCGTCCTGCGCCCCAGTGTGGCGCATCCGCTACGGCGGCGGGCGGCGGCCATGATCAAGCAGGTCTACCTGCAGGAGGGAGATAAGGATGCGCTGCTGGCCTTTACCGAGGACGAGGTCTCGTCCCTCGAAGGCGCCCTGATCCAGGCGGCCGGCGGGCGGCCGCTGGTCGCCGGCTGACGACCGGTATTGGACGCCGTGCCGGCCGCCGCGGCCGGCGCCGGTGTGCAATAAATGTGCAGCACGATGGCGTGAACTGGCCGTTGCTTCAGGTAAAATCGCGGCATGCGTATCCTTATCAGTAACGACGACGGCTATCTCGCCCCCGGCATCCAGGCGCTGGCCGACGCGCTCGCGCCGATCGCCGACATCGTGGTCGTCGCCCCGGACAGCAACCGGTCGGGCGCGTCCAATTCGCTGTCGCTGGACCGGCCGCTGTCGGTGTCGAAGGCTGCCAACGGTTTCTATTTTGTCAACGGCACCCCGGCCGATTGCGTGCACATCGCCTTGACGGTACTGCTCGAGGAGCGTCCCGACCTCGTCGTTTCCGGCATCAACAATGGCCAGAACATGGGCGACGACACGCTCTATTCGGGCACGGTGGCCGCCGCCACCGAGGCCTATCTGTTCGGCATCCCGGCGATCGCGTTCTCGCAGGTGCACGGCGGCTGGTCCGAAGTGGAGTCGGCGGCGCGGGTGGCGCGCGAGATCGTGGAGCGCCGCTTCGACCTGATCGAGTCGCCGTTCCTGCTGAACGTGAACATCCCGAACTTGCCACACGAAAACATGGGGAAACTGGTGCCGACCCGGCTGGGCCGGCGCCACCAGTCCGAGCCCGTGATCCGCGGCCAGGATCCGCGCGGCCGCGAGATCTACTGGATCGGCGCGCCCGGCGCCTGCCGCGATGCGGGCGAGGGCACCGACTTCCATGCGACCGCCCAGGGCAATGTGTCGATCACGCCCTTGCAGATCGACCTCACCCACCGCGAACAGCTCGACCTGCTGCGGCGAGGCCTGGGATGAGCGAGAAGCGCAGCAATTTTCCCTTGCCCCTGTCGTCGGTGACGGGCGGGACGACGCGAAAGCCTGCTGCGCCGGCGCCCGTGGCCACGCCGCAGACGGCGACCCAGAACGCGCGCTCGAACCAGGCCGGCGCGGCCCGTCCCGCAGCCGGCACCCCGGCGCCGGGCGCAGCGAAGGCGCCCGCGGCAGCGGCGCAGCCGCAGCAGACGCTGGCCAGGTCCGACCTGATGGCGACCGAGGCGCCGCGCCGCGCCATGGCTGCGCGCGTGGCGCGCCAGGGCGTCAAGGATCCGCAGGTACTGGCGGCGCTGGAAGCCGTGCCGCGCCACCTGTTCATTGAGGAAGCGCTGTCGGCCCAGGCCTATGCCGACGTCTCCCTGCCGATCGGCCACAACCAGACGATTTCGCAGCCGTACATCGTGGCGCGCATGATCGAGTTGCTGAAGGGCAGCGGCCGGCCGCTGGAGCGCGTGCTCGAGATCGGTACCGGCTGCGGCTACCAGGCCGCCGTGCTGGCCTGCGTGGTAAAAGAGGTGTATTCGATCGAGCGGATCAAGCCGCTGCACGAGCTGGCCAAGGCCAATTTACGGCCGTTGCGTATCGCTAACCTGCGTTTACAGTACGGAGATGGTATGCTTGGGCTCCCGCAGGTGGCCCCGTTCGACGGCATCATCCTCGCGGCGGCCGGACTCGACGTGCCGCGCGCACTGCTCGAGCAGATGGTCATCGGTGCCCGTCTCGTGGCTCCCGTCGGCGCGCAGGTCCAGCACCTGAAGCGTATTACCCGCACCGGCAAGTCGGAATGGGCCAGCGAAACGCTGGAAAGCTGCCATTTCGTTCCGCTGCGGCCAGGCACTGCCTGAATACCAGAACGTTGTAACAGAATTAAGAGAGAATGAAACCAACGCCCCGTTTAGCCTTGTTGACCCTTAGTCTTGGCGTGCTGTCCGCCTGCAGTACCGAGACCCGCGTCGCCCCCGTGATCGATCGTCCGACCTCGTCCGTCGCCATCTCGCGCCCGCGTCCCGCCGCGCCCCCGGCCGAGGATAACCGTCCGGATGCCGCCGGCACCTACACCGTGCGCCGCGGCGACACGCTGCTGCGCATCGCGCTGGACCATGGCCAGAACTACCGCGACCTGGTGGCCTGGAACAACCTCGCCGATCCGGACGACATCAAGGTCGGCCAGGTGCTGAAGGTGGCGCCGGCCGAACGCGGCGGGAATGCCGTCGTGACGAACCCGATCGCCATGCCGGGCGCCGACAAGCCGGTCGCGGTGCCGAAGAAGACGGAACCGAGCGGCGCCAAGAAGCCGTACAGCGATGCTGCGCTGGCGCAGAAGGAAGACAATCCGAAGGCGGAAAAGGTGACCGGCATCGCCGCCGGCAGCACCGTCACCGCCAACGACGACGAGAAACTGAGCTGGATGTGGCCGTCCGACGGCCGCATCGTCGCCACCTTCGACGAAGGCAAGAACAAGGGCATCGACATCGCGGGCCGGCTGGGCCAGCAGGTGATGGCGGCCGGTTCGGGGAAGGTGATGTATGCGGGCAGCGGCATCCGCGGATATGGTAATCTCGTGATCGTCAAGCACAGCAACAGCCTGTTGTCGGCTTATGCACACAACCGAACGATCGTGGTCAAGGAAGGTCAGAATGTGACCAAGGGCCAGGTGATCGCGGAAATGGGCAATTCGGACACCGACACGGTCAAACTGCATTTCGAAATACGCCAGCAGGGCAAGCCGGTGGATCCGGCCAAGTTCCTGCCCAGCCGCTAGGGACGCCCATGAAGCCGCCGCCCGATCCACTCGAACCAGATTTGCCGGATGATCCGGACGACCTGCCGGACGAGGCGGAAGACGGCGGCGAGCGCCCCGGCGATACGCTCGCGGGCGCGGCCGACAATACGCCGCTCGACGGCGCGGACGAGCTCAAGCACGTGCTGCAGGCCGAACTCGCGACCGACACCACCCAGCACTACCTGAACCGCATCGGCGCCAAGCCGCTGCTGTCGGCCGAGCAGGAAGTGCACTACGCGACGCTGGCCAAGTCCGGCGACTTCGCGGCGCGCCAGAAGATGATCGAGCATAACCTGCGCCTGGTCGTCTCCATCGCCAAGCACTACATCAACCGCGGCGTCGTGCTGCTCGACCTGATCGAGGAAGGCAATATCGGCCTGATGCGCGCGATCGACAAGTTCGAGCCGGAGCGCGGTTTCCGCTTCTCGACCTATGCGACCTGGTGGATCCGCCAGAGCATCGAGCGCGCCATCATGAACCAGGCGCGCACGGTGCGCCTGCCGGTGCACATGGTGCGCGAGCTGAACCAGGTGCTGCGCGCCAAGTACCACCTCGAGGCCCAGCACCACGACGGCAAGGAGGCGGGCGCCGAGGACATCGCCAGCCTGGTCGGGCGCCCGGTCGAGGAAGTGCAGGACATCCTGGCGCTGTCCGAACACGCGACCTCGCTCGACGCCCCGCTCGACAACGATCCCCAGAGCAGCCTGATGGACATGCTGCCCGACGAGGGGGACGTCAGCCCGGACGCCCACGCGGAACAGCACGAGATGACCTTGCTCGTGCGCGACTGGCTGCAGAAGTTGCCGGACAAGCAGCGCGTGGTCGTGATGCGCCGTTTCGGCCTGGACAACGACGACCCGGCCACACTGGAAACGCTGGCCGAGGAGATGGGCGTGACGCGCGAGCGGGTGCGCCAGATCCAGCAGGAGGCCCTCGTCAAGCTCAAGCGGGCCATGGCTGCCCGTGGCGTCGTGCGCGATTCCTTGCTATGATGCCCGCCGGGCCGCACGAGGCCCGTTTTTCTTTCGATTCCCAGGCGGACCTAATTTACCGTCGTTCCCGCGCAGGCGGGAACCCATACTGAGCAACCGCAGTCGATACGCTGGCATTCCGGCTTCGCGACATTCAGCATGGGTCCCCGCCTTCGCGGGGACGACGTTGCTTTGTTTTCTTCTACTCCCATGCAAGAAACCTTCATCAACATCAAATCCCTCGACATGGACGCGCGCGGCGTCGGCCACCTGGAGAACGAGGACGGCACGCCGGGCAAGGTGATCTTCGTCGAAGGCGCGCTGCCGGGCGAGCGTGTCAGCTTCGAGACCCTGCGCAAGAAGAAGAACTGGGAATCGGGCCGCATGGTCACGCTGCAGAAGGCGACCTCGATGCGCGTCGAGCCGAAATGCCCGCACTTCTGGCATTGCGGCGGCTGCTCGATGCAGCACCTGGAGCCGAGCGCCCAGGTGGCGATGAAGCAGCGCGTGCTGGAAGATAATCTGTGGCACATCGGGAAGACGAAGGCCGAGAACATCATGCGCCCGATGTACGGCCCGACCTGGGACTACCGCTACCGCGCGCGCCTGTCGGTCCGCCACGTGGCCAAGAAGGGCGGCATGCTGGTCGGCTTCCACGAGCGCCACTCGTCCTACGTGGCCGACATGACGAGCTGCGAGATCCTGCCGGACCACCTGTCGGCCATGCTGGTGCCGCTGCGCGAGCTGGTCGGTTCGCTGTCGATCTACCAGCAGATGCCGCAGATCGAGGTGGCCGTCGGCGAGGAAGCGACGGTGCTGGTGCTGCGCATCATGGCGCCGCTGAGCAAGGCCGACGAGGTGCTGGTGAAGGCCTTCGCCGACAAGTGGAACATCCAGTGGTGGTTGCAGCCGAAGGGCCCGGACACGGCCGCGCCGTACTACCCGCCGCAGCACGATCCCGCCTATAAAGAGCTGTACTATACGTTGCCGGAGTTCGGCATCAGGATGCCGTTCAAGCCGACCGATTTCACCCAGGTGAACCACCAGATCAACCGCCTGCTCGTGCAGAAGGCCCTGCGCCTGCTGGACGTGCAGAAGGACGAGCGCGTGGCCGACCTGTTCTGCGGCCTGGGCAACTTCACGCTGCCGCTGGCGACGCAGGCGCGCGAAGTCGTGGGCATCGAAGGCAGTACGGCGCTGACCACGCGCGCGCTGGAAAACGCCCGCGCCAACGGCCTGGATGCCAAGACGACGTTCTACACCCGCAACCTGTTCGAGGTGACGAAGGACGACCTGGTGGCACTGGGCAAGTTCGACCGCATGCTGGTCGATCCGCCGCGCGACGGCGCCGTCGCGCTGGCGCTGGCCCTGGCGGAGCTGCGCCAGTCCAATCCGGACCTGATGCCCAAGCGGATCGTCTACGTCTCGTGCAGCCCGTCGACGCTGGCGCGCGACGCCGGCATCCTGACGCACCGCGCCGGCTACGTGATGAGCAAGGCGGGCGTGGCGAACATGTTCCCGCATACTTCGCACGTGGAATCGGTGGGCGTGTTCGATTTGCTCGACGACTTCCAGCCGCGCGAGTTCGTGGCGCAGGAGCAGGCGCCGCAGGCGGATCCGCAGTAACGCCAAAAACAACCGCACCTAAAACAACGTCGTCCCCGCGCAGGCGGGGACCCAATCTGCAAGCTGTACGACAGCGCCCGCAAGATTGGGTCCCTGCCTCCGCAGGGACGACGTTGTTTTATCGTTGTTATCGTCGTTATATTTTCGTGGCCACCTGCGCCAGCAACGCAAACAGCTTGTCCGCATCCACCGGCTTGACGAAGTAGCTGTCGAACCCCGCATACGCCGCGCTGGCCTGGTCCGACTGCTGGCCGTAACCCGTGATCGCCGCCAGCATCGCCGTTTCCGCGCCGGGCACCTGGCGCAGGCGGCGCGCCAGTTCGTGACCGTTCATGCCGGGCAGGCCGATGTCGAGCAGGAAGGCGTCGTAGCGTGCCTCGGCGGCATGCGCGAGGGCGTCGACGGGGTTGTGCAGCACCGTCACCGTGTGGCCGCCCGCTTCCAGCAGCAGGCCCAGCGTCATGGCGGCGTCGACGTTGTCGTCCACCAGCATCAGGTTCAGGCCGCGCGCGCCATCGCCGGCGGCGGGGCAGTGCGCACTCGCGCAGGCGTCGGGCGCGGCATGGGTGCGCAGGCGCGGCAGGCGCACCGTGAATTCGCTGCCCTTGTTGCGGCCCTCGCTCGTCACCGTCACCATGCCACCGTGCAGCTCGACCAGGCTCTTCACGAGCGCGAGGCCCAGTCCCAGGCCGCCCTGGGCACGGTCCGGCGTGCGCTCGGCCTGCGAGAACAGGTCGAACACGGTGGGCAGCAGGTCGGCCGAGATGCCGATGCCGTTGTCCGACACGCTTACCAGCACCTGGTCGTTGCTGGCGCCCATCCAGACGGACAGCCGGCCGCCCTCCTGCGTGTACTTGGCGGCGTTGTTGAGCAGGTTGGCCAGGATCTGCACGAGGCGCTTGTAGTCGCCTTGCACGAAGGCGGCGTCCGGTGACGGCGTGATCTGCAGGTCGAGCTGGTGGCGGCGCGCCTCGATCAGCGGGCGCACCTGTTCGACGGCATCGGCCACGACGCTGCGCACGTCGACCTCGTCGCGCGCCAGCACCACCAGGCCGCGCGTGACGCGCGAGACGTCCAGCAGGTCGTCGATCAGGCCCGTCATGTGCGTCACCTGGCGCGCGATGATGGCGCTCGTGCGTTCCACCCGGGCGCCGTCCGGCGGTCCCATGTTCAGCAGTTGCGCGGCGGCCGCGATCGGCGCCAGCGGGTTCCTCAGCTCGTGCGCCAGCATGGCGAGGAATTCGTCCTTGCGGCGGTCGGCCAGGCGCAGCGCGTCCTCCGCCCGTACCCGCTCGACGGCGCTCCAGGCGCGTTCGGCCACGTCCTCGATCAGGCGCACGATGTCGGCATTCCACATGCGCGGCAGGTTGTCGTTGATGAACATGTAGGCCGTCAGCGCGCCGTTGCGGCTCAGGGGCACCATCACGCCGGCGCGGATCTGCAGGGACACGAAGTGGGGCCAGGTGTCCGGACCGCCCGTGCGCGGGTCGCGCTGCAGGTCGCTCGACACCCAGGTACCCTGGGACAGCGAGCTGAAGTTGGCGTTACCGAACAGGGCCGCGGGGAAGGTGCCGTTCAATTCGGACACCATGCCGTCCGTGTAGTTCGAATGGAAGGTGACGATCTGCTTGTCGGCGTCGTAGTCGCCGTACAGCACGCGGCTGACCTGCAGGAAGCGGCCCAGCATGGCGCCCGTGCGCAGGAAGATTTCGTTCGGATCGTCGAGGCGGCGCAGCACGTCGGACACCTCGAGCCGGAACTCGTTCATGTCCAGCAGCGTGGTCTGGCGCGCCACGGCGTCGCGCAGCGCCTGCTCGGCGCGCACGCGGTCCAGCGCCTCCCAGCTGCGTTCGGCGATGTCGGTGGCCAGGCGCTGGGTTTCCTCGTCCCAGTCGCGGGCCTGGGATGCATGCCCGACCAGCGCGCCCAGCAGTTTGCCGCGGCGGACCTTGGGCAGCACGAGGATGGCGCGCGCGCCGGCCGCGGCATAGCGGTCGCCCCGCTGCGGCAGGCGCGGATCGAGCAGGGCGTCGCGCACGGCCAGCGGCGCGCCGGTGCGCAGCAGCGCCAGCGCCTGCGGGCCGAAGTCGTCGATGCGCGCGCGCCGGCCGGCCAGCGCCACGCCCTCGTCGCGCAGCCAGTCGTGCACGACCTCGAAGCTGTTGTCGGTCTCGTCGGCCTCGACGTAGCAGGTGCTGGACAGGTCGAGATGCTGGCCCAGCAGCGTGCAGGCGCATTCGACGATGTCGGACGGATGGTGCAGGCGGCGCAGGCTGTCCACCACCTGCAGCTGCACGGCGTGGCGCCGTTCGAGCTGGACGCGCTGCGTCGTCTCGCTGGTCACGCACAGGATGCCGCGCACCTTGCCGTGGTCGTCGCGCACGGGGGAGTAGGCGATCGTAAACCAGCCGTCGTACGGATGGCCTTCGCGTGTGACGGCCGTCGGCACGTCCTCGCCATAGGTCGCATGGCCCGCCAGCGCGCGCTCGACCAGCGGCTTCATGCCGGGCCAGCGCGACGGCCAGACGTCGGCCAGCGGCATGCCGAGGGCGCCCGGATGGGCGACGTCGAGCAGCGGCGCGAAGGCGGCGTTGTAGAGCAGGGTCAGGCGCGGACCCCACGCGAGGTACATGGGGAATTCGGATTCCAGCATCAGGCTGGCCGCACTGCGCAGCGCCGAGCACCAGTTTTCCGGAGCGCCCAGCGGCGAGGCGGACCAGTCATGAAGGTGGTAGCCGGCGCGCATGGCGCCGGTGCTGCCGAGCAGATGAAAGTCGCACGCCGTGGCTTCCATGGTGGTCGCTTTCTAGTCCGAAAGCTTCATTCTATGTGCAAAAGAATGCAGTGAACCACCCCTTGAGAAAAAAATACACTTGTCGGTCTAGTACGCGGCTTGACGAAAAGTGTATGAAAATTGTCAGGCGGCATGCTTTTACGGCAAACAGGCATGCCGCCCTGACAAGGGCCGGCGATTTAGAACTTGGTGCGCACGCCGATCACGAAGTTACGGCCAGGCAGCGGCGCGATATCCTTCAGCACCGAGGTCGACAGGCGGATATCGTCGTTCAGCAGGTTCTTCGCCAGCGCGAACCAGGTGACGTCGGTGCCGCCGATACGCTGCGTGTACGAGATGTTCGCATCGAGCTGGTTGTAGCCCGGCGTGTCCGTCGTCTCCGCTGCCGCCAGGCGGTCCTGGCCGCGTGCGTGGATCAGCGACAGGCCGCCGCGCCATGCGCCTTCGCGGTAGCCGATGCTGGCGCCGATGCGGTCGGCCGGCTGTAGCGGCAGGTTGCCGCCCGCATCCAGCTTGCCGCGCGAGGTGTCGCCGAACAGGCGGCCGGACCAGCCGGCGCCCGTCTGGTTGTAGGTCAGCTCGGCCTCGGCGCCGCGGATGTGGGCATCGGCCTGCTCGAAGATGCGGGTGCGCAGTTCGTCGCCCGGATTGCCTTCGTCGTCAACCATGTCGTCCGTGATGCGGCCGTAGATGTAGTTGTCGACGTTGTTGCGGTACACGTTCGCCTTCCAGCGGATCAGGCCCTCGGTCTTGGCCAGCGACAGCTCGATATTGCGCGAGGTTTCCTTGGTGAAGTCCGGGTTGCCGATGTCGAAGGTGGCCGTGGCATCGTGCGGACCGCCCGAATACAGTTCCTCGATGGCCGGCGCGCGCTGGGCGTACGACAGGGTCGCGCCCACGCTGTAGCCCGGCATGAATGGCCAGGCCGCGCCGAACGAGCCGGAGGTCAGGTCGAAGGTGCGCTTCTTGTTGCCGACCGGTTCGCGGTCGACGGATTCGTAGCGCAGGCCGCCCGACAGCTTCACGGGGCCGGCGTTCGCTTCCTCGACGAGGAAGGCGGCCGCCGTCTTCGAGTGGGTCAGCGGCACCGTGTCCGGGCCGCCGTCCGGGCTCAGCGCCGAGAAGTGGGTGTTCTCGGTCTGGAAGCCGAAGGTGCCGTGCAGGCCGGCGATGGGGGCGTGCGTCAGCTCGGCGCGGGTTTCCAGCGAGCGGTTATGGAACAGCACTTCGGGGCCGTCTTCTCCCAGCTCGGCGTGCTCGTAGTCCGTATAGCCGGCCTTGACGCGCAGCGTCTCGAAGCCCGCCAGCGGGCGCTTGATCACGCTGTCGAAGTCGTAGCGGTCCTGCTTCTGGTCGATGCGCGAGCCCTCGTCGCTGGGGATGCCGTACAGGTTCGACAGGTGCGAGGCCGAGATGCCGGCATAGCCCCAGTCGTCGATGTACGAGCCGCCGATGCCGATGTTCTTTTCCAGCGTGTCCGAGTGCGGCAGGCGGTCCATGCTGGTCGACGGGTCGTTCAGCACGCGCGTCTCGGGGATCTTGTAGTCCTTCGTGTCGCGCCAGTTGCCGTCGATGTGCAGGGCGATGTGGTCGCCCACCTTGCCGTCGGCCGTGCCGGAGACGTTGCGGCCGTTGTCGACGGTGCTGTAGCGGGTCTCGAGCTGGCCGGTCGGCTTGGCTTCCAGTTCGGTCGGGATGCGCTCGTTGACGACGTTGACCAGGCCGCCGATCGCGCCCGAGCCGTACAGCAGGGCGGCGGGGCCGCGCAGGATCTCGATCTGGCGGGCCACGGCGCCTTCGGAAGCGACAGCGTGGTCGTTCGACAGGCCGGAGACGTCGGACGTCGCCATGCCGTTTTCCAGCATCTTGACGCGCGAGCCTTCCATGCCGCGGATGATCGGGCGGGACGCGCCGGCGCCGAAGGCCGAGGCCGACACGCCCAGTTCCTGGGACAGCGTCTCGCCGATCGAGCTGCCGACCTTGTCGCGCAACTCGTCGCCGGCCAGCACCTTGGCCGGCGTCAGGATCTGGTCGCTTTCGCTGGTGCGGAACGGCGACGCGGTGACGATCACCTTGTGCACGGCGTTGCCGTCGGCGTCGGTGGCATCGGCGGTCTGGGCGTGGATGGCCGGTTGAAAGGCGAGCAGGAGCGCGCTGGCCAGCAGCGTACGTTGGATCTTCATAAATTGTCAAAACCTCAAGCGAATGGATAACGGTCCGTACTGCCGCGAGCGATGCTCCGGCAGGGCGGTAAAAAAACGAAAAACAAAGGGTGCGTTATCGGGCTTGGGGTGGGCCGCGCGGCTGGAACGGGCATTCCGCCAGCAGGCAGATGCCGGGCGTGTCCGGCAGGGAAGGGACAGCATAGGCCAGCTCAGCGGGGACGAACTGGCGCAGCGTATTCGGCAGCGCGTAGGCGATCTGGGCGCTGGCCTGGCACTGGCCGCACAGGTCGTGCAGGCCGGGCTTGGACGGCTTGCCGCCGTCGTCGGGCGCCTGCGCCTGGGTCTGCGCTTGTGCGTTACCGAGGCCGATGCGCTCGCTGACTTCGCTCCAGTGCGTGTAGCCGTGCGCCAGCGACAACTGCTGCGTGATCAGCAGCAGCAGCGACAGCAACACATGGGTCAGGCTACGTGGCATGGATGAATCGAATGGAGACGACTCTATATTCTACGCAGAGAGATTGGATTCTGACAATGAAACTTTCGTTCGCCCTGCGCCATGTCCGAGGGGCGGACGAAAAAAAACCGGTCCGAAGACCGGTTTTTCTGGCGCAGGCAAGCTTGGTCCCCGCTTAGTCCCCGCTTAGTCCCGTTTAGTCCCTGTTGCCGAAGCCGATGCCCAGCAGCTGCAGCAGGGCGGTGAACACGTTGTAGATGTCCAGGTAGATCGACAGCGTGGCCGTGATGTAGTTGGTCTCGCCGCCGTTCACGATGCGCTGCACGTCGAACAGCAGCCAGGCCGAGAAGATACCGACGATCATCACCAGCAGCACCAGGTGCAGGGCCGGGATCTGCAGGAAGATGTTGGCGATGCCGGCCAGCAGCACGACGATGGTGCCGGCGAACAGCCAGCTGCCCATGCCCGAGAAGTCGCGCTTGGAGACGGTGGCGATGGTCGCCATGACGGCGAACACGGCCGCGGTGCCGCCGAACGCGCCCATCAGCAGCGCGCCGCCGTTGGAAAAGCCCAGCGTGATGCGCAGCAGCGGCGTGAGCATCAGGCCCATGAAGAAGGTGAAGCCGAGCAGCACGGGAATGCCGGCCGCCGAGTTCTTGGTCTTCTCGATGGCGAAGATGAAGCCGAAGGCGATCGCGAAGAACAGCAGCACGCCCAGGCCGCCCGTGAAGGCGGGCATGTGGAAGGTGATGCCGACGAAGGCGCCCAGCACGGTCGGGATCATCGACAGCGCGAGCAGCCAGTAGGTATTGCGCAGTACGCGGTTGCGCGAGGCCTGGACGGCCGATGTGTCGTAGGTTTTCTGCAGGCTGGGAATCATGGTGCCCTCCGGTTGGTAAATGGCGATACAAGCACTATATGGGGATCATCCCCGCCCATCAATGGTAAAAAGATGGGTTTTAAGCATCCTCTAAGCGGGCGCCTGCATGCTGGCGGCGTTTCGCGCCGGCGCATGGCTGGGCAGGATATTGACAACATGACTGTAACATCGACTTCGCGGCCAGTCCAATCTCGGAAAGATGGTCGATCTATGCTAAAATCGAAGGTTGATTGAGTTTTCAACTTCTCGATTTAAACCTTTCTTTTTATTGGAGTTTTACATGGCAATCGAACGCACCCTGTCGATCATCAAACCTGACGCCGTCGCGAAAAACGTGATCGGCCAAATCTACAGCCGCTTCGAAGGCGCCGGCCTGAAGATCGTCGCTGCCCGCATGGCCCAGCTGTCGCGCGCCGAAGCCGAAGGCTTCTACGCCGTCCACAAGGAGCGTCCGTTCTTCGGCGCCCTGGTCGACTTCATGGTCTCGGGCCCGGTCATGATCCAGGTGCTGGAAGGCGAAGGCGCGATTGCCAAGAACCGCGAACTGATGGGCGCAACCGACCCGAAGAAGGCTGACGCCGGCACCATCCGCGCCGACTTCGCCGACTCGATCGACGCCAACGCCGTGCACGGTTCGGACGCTGCCGAAACCGCAGCCGTCGAGATCGCCTACTACTTCCCGGCCCTGAACGTCTACTCGCGTTAATCGCCTGCGGCGCGTCGTCGCGGCAGTTTGCCGCGACAATTGCTGCAACAATTTTCTCGTGTTAATGCAGCGCGGCTGCGTTAACATACGTCGTATCCCCGCTCGCCCAGTGCTGTAGAGCCCGGCGGGCGGGATTTATTTTGGAATCTACTGGAATCATTATGGCAACTCTCACCAACCTGCTGGACTTCGATCCCGCGCAGCTCGTCGCTTACTGCGCCGAGTTGGGGGAGAAGCCGTTCCGTGCCAAACAGCTGCAGCGCTGGATCCACCAGTTCGGTGCGTCGAACTTCGACGACATGACGGACCTGGCCAAGTCGCTGCGCGAAAAACTCAAAAGCCGCGCCGAAGTCCGCGCGCCGGCCATCATCAGCGACCACACTTCATCCGACGGCACCCGCAAGTGGCTGGTCGACGTGGGCAACGGCAACGCCGTCGAAACCGTGTTCATCCCGGAAGAAACGCGCGGCACGCTGTGCATCTCGACCCAGGCCGGCTGCGCCGTCAACTGCCGCTTCTGCTCGACCGGCAAGCAAGGCTTCAACCGCAACCTGACGGTGGCCGAGATCATCGGCCAGCTGTGGATGGCCGAGTTCGAGCTGCGCAAGACCAAGGGCATCGAACCGGGTCCGAAGGGCGAGCGCCAGATCACCAACGTCGTCATGATGGGCATGGGCGAGCCGCTGCTGAACTTCGAGCCGACCGTCACCGCACTGAAGCTGATGCTCGACGATAACGCCTACGGCCTGTCGCGCCGCCGCGTCACGCTGTCGACCTCGGGCGTCGTGCCGATGATGGACAAGCTGTCCCAGGAAGTCCCGGTCGCGCTGGCCGTCTCGGTGCACGCATCGAACGACCCGCTGCGCGACGGCCTGGTCCCGCTGAACAAGAAATACCCGCTGCGCGAGCTGATGGCCGCGTGCAAGCGCTACCTGGAATTCGCGCCACGCGACTTCATCACCTTCGAGTACTGCATGCTGGACGGCGTCAACGACAGCGACGAGCATGCGCGCGAGCTGATCGCGCTGGTGAACGATCCGGAAGTGGGCGTGAACTGCAAGTTCAACCTGATCCCGTTCAACCCGTTCCCGGAATCGGGCCTGCTGCGCTCGAAGAACCCGCGCATCAAGGCGTTCGCCCAGGTGCTGATGGATGCCGGCATCGTGACGACGATCCGCAAGACCCGCGGCGACGACATCGACGCCGCCTGCGGCCAGCTGGCCGGCGAGGTCAAGGACCGTACCCGCGTCAACGAACGCATGAGCAAGATGGCCGAGTACCAGAAGAAGTTCGGTGCCAACTTCGGCAAGATCGTGGAGATCGCTTCCTGATGGCGGTAACGGCCGGACGCCTCGCCAGCTGCGTCATCGCGGTGTCCCTGCTGTCGGCCTGCGCCGGCAGCGGCGCACCCACGCAGGAACTGAAGACGGCATCCGACCAGACGGCCGCGGAAAAGCGCGCCTCGATCCGCCTGCAACTGGCGATCGGTTACTTCCAGGAAGGGAAGAACGAGATCGCCCTCGACGAGGTCAAGCAGGCCATCGCCGCCGATGCCGACTATGCCGATGCCTACGGCGTGCGTGCGTTGATCTATTCGGCGATGGGCGAGACGGCACTGGCGGACGAGAACTTCCGCCATGCGCTGCGCCTGGCGCCGCGCAACCCAGACCTGGCGAACAACTATGGACTGTTCCTGTGCGATGCCGGCGGCCGGCCGCGGGAAGCCATGACGTATTTCGAGAGCGCGCTGAAGAACCCGGCCTACGCTACTCCCGTCAAGGCGATGTCCAATGCAGGCAACTGCAGCCTGAAACTCAAGAATATCGACGCGGCCGAGCGCTACCTGCTCGATGCGCTGCGTTACGATCCCGACCTGCCGGCCACCCAGGCCGGCCTGGCGCGGGTATATTTCGAGCGGCGCGACTACACCCGCGCCGGGTTTTTCATCAACCGCCTGACGGAGACAGCGAAGCTCGACGCGCTGTCGGCCGACGTGCTGTGGCTGGCCATCCGGGTCAAGCGCATGCTCGGCGACCGGTCCCTGGAAGCGTCTCTCGCGGCGCAGCTGCGCAAGCGCTTCCCCGGGTCGCCGGAGTACGCGGCATTCGAGAGCGGTGCATTTTAAGCGAGAGAGACAACGACAATGAGTTCCGAGCGTGCAGATCAGCCGGCGATGCCCGACAAGCAGCACGGGGTCCCGGGCCAAACCCTTTCGGCGCAGCGCGAAGCGATGGGATGGTCGGTGGAGCAGGTGGCCGACCAGTTGAAGCTGGCCGTGCGCCAGGTGGTGGCGCTGGAAGCGGGCGACTACGCCTCGCTGCCCAGCCCCGCGGTGACGCGCGGCTTCGTGCGTGCCTATGCCAAGCTGCTGAAGATGGATCCGGCCCCGCTGGTGGCCCAGATCGAGATGGACACCCCGGCCCCGGTCGACACCAGCGCGGCCACCGCGGCGCGCCGTCCGACGCCGGCCTCGTTCTCGGAATCGAAATTCCCCACCCACGGCAAGCGCTCGTCGCTGCCGCTGGGCTGGATCGCCGGCGCCGTGGTCGTCGTCGCCGCTGCCGCCGCGGCCTGGCAGTTCGGCCTGATCCCGCTCGGCCACCACGATGCCGACGGCGGCCTGGCCGCCCCGGCGACGAATGCCACGGGCATCGCGACCGAGGCGCCGAACGTCCACGCCGTCGAGACGCTGCAGAGCCCGTCGGTGCCGCTGATCTCGGTGCCGGCACCGGGCGGCGAGGCTGCCCCCGGCACCGCAGCCGCGCCTGCCGCCGGCCCCGTCGTGAACGTGCCCGCGACCACGGCTGCCGGCGCGCCGCCGTCGACGGCCC
>CAUSCY010000047.1:0-52167 GCA_963529995.1 uncultured Massilia sp.
ACGACCCCTTGGTTCGTAGCCAAGTACTCTATCCAGCTGAGCTACAGCCGCCCGATGCACGCATTATAGCGGCGCATGCCGGATTGCGGAAGTCTTAATTTTATTCAACGACTCTTGCGCTTCTGTTAGATTAGGACATTCGTCTTCGTACGCATCCCGTCTGGCCGACCATGCACCACCCGCATCCGCTTTCGCGGCGCCGCTTACCGTCCTGGCAGCGCGCTTTTCACGTGGCTCTTGCCGGCCTGCTTCTGCTGTGTTGCTGTCACGCCGCCCTGGCCGGCGGACCGCGCAGCCTGCGTTTCGACCACGTCGGCCTGGAAGAGGGCCTGTCGCAGGAATCGGTACTCACCATCCTGCAGGATCGCGACGGCTTCATGTGGTTCGGCAGCCAGGCGGGCCTGAACCGCTTCGACGGTTACCGCAACCGCGTCTTCCGCAACGATCCCAACGACCCGGGCAGCCTGGTCGACAACTACGTACGCGCGTCCTACCAGGACGGCCGGGGCCGGCTGTGGTTCGGCACGCGCGGCGGCCTGGTGCGCTTCGACGACGCCACCCAGCGCTTTGCCCGCTATCCGCTGAGCCGGCGCAGCGACGGCATGGGACGCAACAGCGGCGTGTATGCCATCGTCGGCGACGGCAAGGGCGGCATGTGGGTCGGCACGGGCGACGGCCTCGTCCACCTCGACCCCGACAGCGGCCAGTTCCGTTCGCTGCAGCGCGAGGCCGGCGTCAAGGGCACGCTCAGCGACGAACGCGTCCTCGCACTCGCCGTCGACGGGCGCGGCGGCCTGTGGGTCGGCACCGGCGTCGGCATCGACTACCTGGCTGCCGGCGGCGTCGGTTTCGAGCACTTCGATGTCGGTCCGGGCGGCGACGGCAAGCGCAACAACGTGACCGCATTGTCGATCGATGCGCAGGATACCTTGTGGGTCGGTACCGCCGCCGGGCTGGAAGCGTGGCACCTCGGCGGCGGGGTGCCGCGGCGCGAGCGCATCGACATGGGCGCGGGGCCGGACGAGGTGCGGGTGCGCAGCCTGTACCACGACAGCGGCAACAACCTCTGGGTCGGCACCGACCTCGACGGGCTGAAGTGGCGCGATCCGAGCAGCGGCCGTTTCCTCACCTATGCCAGCCAGCCGCTCGACCGCCACGCACTGTCGGACAACCAGGTCAGCGCGATCTGGGTCGACCGCACCGGCACGCTGTGGGTGGGCACGATGTTCGGCGGCGTCAACCGCGCCGACCTGGCAAGCGGCGGTTTCCACCGTTTCAGCTACCTGCCGGGCGAAGGCGGGGACGGCGGCACGCGCAAGGTGCGGGCGATCGCCCCCGGGGCCGGCGGCAGCCTGTGGCTGGGCACGGTCGGCGCCGGCCTGTTGCACCTCGATGCGGGCGGCGGCCGGGTCGTCGCGGTGCGCAACGATCCTGACGATCCGGGCAGCCTGCCCGACGATCTGGTCACCACGCTGCTGCGCGGGCGCGACCGCCTGTGGGTGGGCTCGCGCAGCGGCCTGTCCTGGCGCGACGATGCCACCGGCCGGTTCACCCGCGTCCAGTTGGGCGGCGACGCGGCCGCCAACTACGTGCAGCGCCTGGCCGCCAGCCGCGACGGCCATGTCTGGGCCGTCACCCACGGCGGGCTGTTCATGCTGACGCCGGACGGCCGCGTCGTCGACGCCTGGCGCCACGATCCGGCCGACCCGTCCAGCCTGGGCGAGAACTACGGCTACGCCGCGCTGGAGGACCGCCACGGCGCGATCTGGGTGGGCACCGAGAACGGCCTGGACCGCCTCGACCGCCGCACCGGCAAGTTCACCCACTTCCGGCGCGATCCGCGCGTCTCCGGCAGCCTGGTCCACAACCGCATCGCCGACCTGTACGAATCGGCGCGCGGCGACTTGTGGGTCGGCACGGCGGGCGGCCTGGTGCGCCTCGAGCGCGGCGCGCGCGGGCAGGTGTCGTTCAAGCCGTTTCCCGTGACGGCGGGACGCGAGCAGATGCCCATCGGCGCCATCCTCGAAGATGCGCACGGCAGCATCTGGGCCAGCACCACGGTGGGCATTACCCGCGTCGACCCGGAGACAGGGCGTTTCAAGACCTATGGCGCCAGGGACGGCCTGCTCGACGGCACGTATTTCATCGGCTCGGCGCTGCGCAGCGCCGACGGCGAACTGCATTTCGGCGGCGGCAACGGCATGACCTCGTTCCAGCCGGACGCGATCCGCGACAACCCGTATCCCCCCGTCGTCGTCATCACCGACTTCTGGGTCTTCAACCGCCCGCGTGCCTTCGGTGCCAGTGCGGACCAGGAGCGCGCCGTCGAACTGGGCCACCGCGATTCCGTCTTCACGCTCGAGTTCGCAGCGCTGCACTATGCCGACCCGCAGTCCAACCGCTATGCCTACCGCCTGCGCGGTTTCGACCAGGAGTGGACCGAGACCGACGCCAGTAAGCGCTTCGCCACCTATACGAACCTGGATCCCGGCAGCTACCTGTTCGAGGTGCGTGCCGCCAACAAGGATGGTATCTGGAGCGAGAAGCCGGCCCAGCTCGCGATCACGATCACGCCGCCTTATTGGCGCACCTGGTGGTTCCGCCTGCTGGCCACCCTGATCGTCCTGGGCGGCGCCGCCCTCGTGTACCGCCTGCGCGTGCGCGTGCTGGTGCGCCAGACGGAGCGCCTGGAGCGGCAGGTGGGCGCGCGCACGGCCGAGCTGGTGCTGCAGAAGGACCGCGCCGAGCGCCGCAAGCAGGAAGCGGAAGCGCAGAAGGAGGCAGTGGAACAGGCGCGGCGCAATATCGCGCTGCTGTCCGAGATCGGGCGCGAACTGACGTCCAACCTGGACGGCGAGGCGATCATGGCCAATGCGTATGGCCAGGTACGGCGCCTGATGGATGCGCGCCTGTTCGCCATCGGCGTCGCCCGCCGGGGCGGGCGCCTCGATTATCCCTACGTCGTCGAGGACGGATGCCGCGCCGAGGGAGAGCACGCCTGGCCGGACAGCGTGCGGCGGCTGGGCGAGCAATGCCTGGCCAGCGGCGAGGCCATCATCATCGGCGACATGGACCAGCAAGCGGCCCTCCACCGCGCCGGCGACGCCGCCCCCGACGCGGCCGGCCCCGCGCCGCGCTCGCTGCTGTTCGTCCCGATCGCCGTCGGCACGCGCGTGCTGGGCGTGATCTCGGTGCAGAGTTCGAATGCCTGGGCGTACCAGAACGTGCAGCTCGACATGCTCGGCACGCTGGCGTCCTACGTCGGCGTCGCGCTCGACAATGCGGACGCCTACCGCCAGTTGAAGGAAACCCAGGCCCAGCTCGCGGCGCACGAGAAGCTGGCCTCGCTCGGTTCGCTGGTGGCGGGCGTGGCGCACGAATTGAACACCCCGATCGGCAACAGCCTGCTGATGGCCAGCACGCTGCAGGAAAAGACGGAAGACCTGTCGGCGCGCTTCGCGTCCAACAACCTGAAGAAATCGGACCTGGAGACGTGGATCGCGGCGGCGCGCGAGGCCAGCGGCCTGATCCAGCGCAGCCTGCAGTCGGCGGCCGACCTGGTGAACAGCTTCAAGCAGGTCTCGGTGGACCAGGCCAGCACCCAGCGTCGCCGTTTCGACCTGGCCCAGGCCTGCCACGAAATCGCGGCGACGATGATGAACCAGGTGCGCCGCGCCGGCCACACGCTGGAGCTGGAGGTGCCGCCAGGGATCGCGATGGACAGCTACCCGGGGCCGTTCGGCCAGGTGGCGATCAATTTCATCAACAACGCGCTGCTGCACGCCTTCGACGCGCCGGGCGGTCGCATGGTGCTGTCGGCCGCGATGCTGGAAGGCGAGCGCGTTCGCGTCGTGTTCCGCGACGACGGCCGCGGCATCGCGCCGGAGCACCTGGCACGCATCTTCGACCCGTTCTTCACGACGCGCATGGGGCAGGGCGGCACGGGACTGGGCCTGAACATCGCCTACACGATCGTCACCACGCTGCTGGGCGGCACGATCCGCGTGGACAGCGAGCCGGGACGGGGGACGGCGTTCGTGCTGGAGCTGCCGCTACGCCCCGCCGATGCGCCGGCGCCGGCGGGCACGCAGCCGGACCACGAAGCGGCGTAAGCGGATGGCATGGTGGTGGTGGGCACGGGGTGCCCACCCTACGCGTTCTTGCGATAACGCGGCGCCGACTGGCATGGTGGGCATGTGATGCCCACCCTACGCGTTCTTGCGATAACGTGGCGTCAACGTAGGGTGGGCACCACGTGCCCACCATGCGCGCGCGCCTACACGACGACGTTCCTGGGCGCGCCCGCCACCCACGCTTCCAGGTTATCGACCAGCATGTCTGCCAGCGTCTGCATCGCCCCGCCGCTGGCCCAGGCCACGTGCGGCGTCAGCACGAAATTCGGCAGGCGCAGCCGCAGCAGCGGATTGTCCGGTACGGGCGGTTCCTTGGACAGCACGTCGAAGCCCGCGCCCGCGATGGTGCCGTCCTGCAGCGCCGCCGCCAGCGCCGCCTCGTCGACGAGGCCGCCGCGCGCCGTATTGATCAGGATAGCGCTGCGCTTCATCGACGCCAGTTCCGCCGCGCCGATCATATGACGGGTGGCGTCGGACAGCGGCAGGTGCAGGCTGACGACGTCCGCCGTGGCCAGCAGCTCGGCCAGCGGCAGCGCCAGCACGTCAGGATCCTGGATCGGCGAGCGCGACGTCGCCGCCACCTGCATGCCGAAGGCGCGTCCGATCTGGGCGACGCGCTTGCCCAGCGCGCCGTAACCGACGATGCCGAGGCGGCTGCCGGCCAGGTCGGCGATCGGGTGGTCGAGCAGGCAGAAGCGGGTCGAGCGTTCCCAGCGGCCCGCCTCGACGTCGGCCGCGTAGGCGCGCAGGTTGCGGCGCACGGCCAGCATCAGCGCGAAGCAGTGTTCGGGCACGGAGACGAGCGAGTAGTCGCGGATGTTCGCCACCACGATGCCGCGCGCGCGGCAGGCGGCCAGGTCGACGTTGTCGGTGCCGGTGGCGGCCACGGCGATCATCTTCAGGTCCGGCAGCCGCGCCAGCGCGTCGGCGCGGATCGGCACCTTGTTGGTGACGGCGATGGCGGCGCCCTGCAGGCGTTCGACGACTTCGTCCGGGCTCGTCGCCGGATAGTCGCGCCAGCGGTGCGCGAAGGACGGTGGACGGATCGTCGCGATCAGGCTGTCGCGGTCGAGGAAGACGATGTCGTGCATGGCGGTTCCGGGAAAGGTCGGACCACCATTCTAGAACAAGCGCGGGAGGGGCGATGCCGGGACGGTCGCGGCAAGAAAAAAGGACAGGCGAACCTGTCCTTCGAGGAGGGTGGGCTTGAGCCGGGATTATTTCGCCGCGGTGGCGTCGGCTTTCTTGTCTGCGTGGTCCATTGCCTTGTCGGCAGCGGCCTCCGCTTTGGCTTTTTCGGTTTTCTTGTGGGCCTTGGCCTTCTTCTTGTCGGCATCGGCCTTGGCGGAGGCGACGTCCGCCTTCGCATCGGCGGCTTCCTTCTCTACCTTCGCATCGGCTTTGGCGGCGGCCTTGGTTTCCTTGGCTTGCGCCTTGGCGACATCCTTGTCGGCTTTCGCTTCGGCCTTGGTGGCCGGCGTCGCCGTGGCGGCCGGCGCGGTGGCGGTCGACTGGGCGAATGCGGACGTGGCGAACAGGCCTGCGATCAGGGTAGCGACGATTTTATTCATGGCGGTTTCCTTCAGGTGTCGTTGATATATGGTGGGACATTCCCGGCACTACTGGGCAGAAAACGTCCTCGCGAACGGATCGGTTGACTGCCTCTTACATCCGCTTACAAAGTCTGCGATACTCATCTGGCATTTCCGCGTGTCACCCTTTCAACCACAACACGACGCAGAGAGTACGCCACAGTGAAATCCACCACCTTTGCCCTGACCGCCATCGCGCTCGCCGCAGCAAGCTTCGCCGCCCAGGCAGCGGCGCCGTCGGCCGATTCCGTCCATATCGATCCCAAGCGCCTGTCGCAGGACGTGCGCATCCTGTCTTCCGACGAATACGAAGGCCGCGCCCCCAACAGCGCCGGCGAGACGAAGACCGTCGACTACCTCGTCAAGCAATTCCAGGCGGCCGGCCTGCAGCCGGGCGGCACCATGGTCGACGGCAAGCGCGGCTGGACCCAGGACGTGCCGCTGGGCCGCTTCGAGATCAAGGGCCCCGTCGACGTCTCCGTCAACGACGGCAAGCGCCGCCAGGCATTCAGCCAGGGCAAGGAAATCGCCATCCGCGCCGCCATGACGGGCGCCAAATCCGTGTCCTTCCAGGATGCGCCGCTCGTCTTCGTCGGCTACGGCGTCACGGCGCCGGAGCGCAAATGGGACGACTTCAAGGGCGTCGACCTGAAGGGCAAGCTGGCCGTCGTGCTGATCAACGACCCGGACTTCGAGGCGGGCAAGGGCGATTTCGGCGGCAAGGCGATGACGTATTACGGCCGCTGGACCTATAAATTCGAAGAGATGGCGCGCCGCGGTGCGCTGGGGACCATCATCGTGCACGAGACCGATCCGGCGTCCTATGGCTGGGCCACGGTGAAGAACTCGAATACCAACGTCATGTACGACATCGTGCGCAGCAAGCCGCTCGAGGCCCATGCGCCGGTGGAAGCCTGGATCCAGCGCGACACGGCGCAGGACCTGTTCAAGCGCGCCGGTCTCGATTTCGACAAGCTCAAGAAGGAAGCGCAGGGGCGCGCCTTCAAGCCCGTGACCCTCAAGGGCATCACGCTGTCGGCCAAGTACGACGTCGATGCCCAGGTCATCACCTCGAAGAACGTGGTGGCGCTGCGTCCCGGCAGCAGCCATGCGGACCAGTACGTGATCTACAGCGGCCACTGGGACCACCTGGGCATCGGCCTGCCGGACGCGAAGGGCGACAAGGTCTACAACGGCGCCGTCGACAACGGCACCGGCATCGCCGCGCTGCTGGAACTGGCGCGCGCCTACGGCAAGGCCCCGGCGCCGCAGCGCAGCGTGGTGTTCCTGGCCGTCACCGCCGAAGAGAAAGGTTTGCTCGGTTCTGAATACTATGCGTCGAACCCCGTCTACCCGCTCGGCAAGACCGTCGGCGTCATCAATATGGATGCGCTGAGCCCCTACGGCCCGTCGAAGGACTTCACCATTTCCGGCAACGCCAAACTGGAACTGCTCGATCGCCTCGTGGCCAAGGCCAAGGAGCGCAATATCCGCTTCTCGCCGGATCCGAAGCCGGAAGCGGGCCACTTCTTCCGCTCCGACCACTTCCCGTTCGCCAAGGCCGGCGTGCCGGCGATCTCCTTCGGCTCGGGCGAGGATTGGGAGCAGGGCGGCGTCGCCGCCGGCAAGGCGTCCGAAGAGCAGTACGTCAAGGTCGCCTATCACCAGCCGGCCGACGAGTGGAAGGCCGACTGGCCGTTCACGGGCATGGCGCGCGACCTCGACATGCTGTATTCGCTGGGCCGCGACCTGGCCGATTCGAACGCCTGGCCGAACTGGGCAAGCGATTCCGAGTTCCGCGCGGCACGCGACCGCAGCGCGGCGGATCGGAAGTAATGTAGCGTCGCCCCTTATACGTCATGTAGACGTTATGATTTCCGAGGACGCTTGGAAAACGGAGCACATGCAGGCTGTGTCGTCCCTGAGGTCTCGAGCCTGCTACGCAGACAGACCGCATGTGCTCCCTTTATCGATCGAGTGCGAACAGTATCAGAGGCCCTGAGCCTGTGTTCTTAAGGATGCACGCGATAAATCCAGGTGAACTTGACTGTCAGGGGGCATTATGGACTTCGTTGGAATTGACATTGCAAAGCGCAAGTTCGATGTGCGCTGGGTATCGGCTGGCAAGGGCAAAAACAAGGTCTTCGAGAATACGGACGCCGGTCGTAAAGCGTTGCTCGACTGGTTGAGCAAGCAAGGTTCAACGCCTGAAGACTGCCATGTGGCGATGGAGGCAACGGGACAGTATTACGAACCCGTGGCCCTGACATTGTTCGACGCCGGTTACACGGTCAGTGTCGTAAATCCTCTTCAAATCAAGGCGTTTGCCGAAGCCACCATGTGCCGACAGAAGACTGATCGCGCGGATGCGACGTTGATCGCGCGCTTTTGCGAAACGGTCAAGCCGCAGCCTTGGCAAGCTCCATCACGTGAAGTACGTGAGCTACAACGTCTGTTGTCGCGTCTCGAAGCGTTGCAGGACATGCATGTGCAGGAGCAAAACCGACGTTACGAATCTGAAGGGATCGCCCTGGAGTCGGTCGACAGAGTGATCGTGACTCTGGGGGAAGAGATCAAGCGCTTAGAGAAAAAGATTCGTGACCATATCGATCGCCATCCTGACTTGCATGGGCAAGACGAACTCTTGCAGAGCATTCCCGGTATAGGGCCGAGAGTCAGCAGCTATGCCATCGCCTGGCTACGCGCACAGCGGTTTGACAGTGCACGGCAGGCTGCCGCATTCGTTGGATTATCGCCGCGCCATCACCAGTCAGGCGATTCAGTGCGTGGAAAAAGCAGTATCGGCAAGCTTGGCCACAAACACCTACGCAAGATCCTGTACTGGCCCGCCATGAGCGCGATGCGCCACAACGTTGCTGCGAAAGCACTTTCAGAGCGCCTGGTCACTGCTGGCAAGAACAGGAAAGTGGCCATCATTGCTGTCATGCGCAAGTTGGTCCACTGGATGATCGGTGTCCTCAAGTCTGGCAAACCCTTCGATGTAAATTTAGCGCTTGCCAGAACTTGAGGATCACAGTATCTGCGCAGGCAGGGGCCCAAGGTATCGTGAAATTAAGCCCCCGCCCGCGCGGGGGCGACGGTTCTACCAGGCAACCCACTAGGGTTATCTACCGTACGGCCGGGTTCGCAAATTTTGCCTACACTACGTCCATCCTGGATGTAGAGGTGATGCCATGCCCGACGCACTCAAGCTGTACAAAGCCAAGCGCAATTTTTCCATCACGTCGGAGCCCGAAGAGGGCGGGGAGGCCAGCACGGAAGGGCTGACCTTCGTGATCCAGAAGCACTGGGCGACCCGGCTGCACTACGACTTCCGCCTGGAGCTGGACGGCACCATGAAGAGCTGGGCCGTGCCGAAAGGCCCCAGCTACGACACCCACGACCGCCGCATGGCGATCCACGTGGAAGACCACCCGATCTCGTATTCCGACTTCGAAGGCACGATCCCGCCGCAGCAGTACGGCGCCGGCAAGGTCATCATCTGGGACAAGGGCACCTGGGAGCCGATCGGCGATCCGCGCGCCGGCTTCGCCAAGGGCGAGGTCAAGTTCGAGATGCATGGCCACAAGATGCACGGGCGCTGGGTGCTGGTGCGTCTGCGCGGGCACGAGGACGACAAGCAGGAGCCGTGGCTCCTGATCAAGGAAAACGACGAGTATGCGCGCCCCGCCGCGGAATTCTCCGTCATCGACGAATTCCCGGACAGCGTCAAGGACCTGCCCATGCCGGGCCGTACCACCGACACGGCCGTGGCGAATGCCAAGGTCGCGCGACTGAAGGCCGAGCGCGGAGGCGCCGAACCGGCCAAGCCGGCCAAGCGGACCGCCGCCGCGGCGGCCAAGGCGCCCGCCGCCGCCAAGCCGGCGCGCGCGCGCCGCGGCGCCATGCCGGAAGGTGCCGTGAAGGCCGAGCTGCCGGCGACGCTGACGCCGGAACTGGCCACGCTGGTCGACGCGCCGCCGCAAAAGCCCGAGGAATGGATCTACGAGATCAAGTTCGACGGCTACCGCATGCTGACCCGCATCGAGGGCAAGGACATCCGCCTCATCACCCGCAATGGCAACGACTGGACCGACAAGCTCCTGCCGCTGCAGAAGGAAATCCGGCGCATGAAACTGCCGGATGGCTGGTACGACGGCGAGATCGTCGTGCACGACGAGAACGGCAGGCCGAACTTCAACCTGCTGCAGCTCGCCTTCGACGGCAGCAATAAGGCGCAGGTCGTGTACTTCGTGTTCGACGTCCCGTACTGCAAGGGCCACGACCTGCGCGACGTGCGCCTGGACGCGCGCCGCGCGCTGCTGCAGGACCTGCTAGCGGCAAAGACATCGGACACGGTGCGTTTCTCGGCCGAATTCGGCACCGATCCGGACCAGCTCGTGGTGGCCGCCTGCCAGGTCGGCCTCGAAGGCGTGATCGGCAAGCGCCGCGATTCGCGCTACGTGACGCGTCGCTCGCCGGAATGGATCAAGCTGAAATGCGGCCAGCGCCAGGAATTCGTCATCGGCGGCTATACCGATCCGCAAGGTTCGCGCACGGGCATCGGTTCGCTGCTGCTGGGTTATTACGACGACGAGGGCGTGTTGCGCTATGCGGGCAACGTCGGCAGCGGCTTCAACGGCGCCTCGCTGCGCCACCTGCGCGAGGTGCTGGAAGGTATGACCGTCGACAAGAGCCCGTTCCCGGCGCGCGCCGTGCCGGGCCGCACGAACCACTGGGTACGGCCGGAACTGGTGGCCGAAGTCAGCTTCTCGGAATGGACGGCCGGCGACGCCGTGCGCCACCCCGTGTTCCAGGGGCTGCGCAAGGACAAGCCGGCACGCAGCGTCGTGCGCGAGCAGGCCAAACATGTGCAGGAGAAGGCGGAAGCCGCACCGGCCAAGGGCCGCACATCCGCAGCCAAGTCGGAAACCAAGTCCGCAGCGGGCAAGCCGGTGGAGACGGGCTTGCCCGGCAATCTGCCTGCCACTTTCCGCGTGACGCACGGCGAGCGCGTGATGGACAAGGAAAGCGGCGTCACGAAGATGGACCTGGTGCGCTATTACGCGCTGGTCGGCGGGCTGATGATGGAGCATCTCGAAGGCCGTCCGGTCTCGCTGGTGCGCGCACCCGAGGGCGTGGGCGGCGAGTTGTTCTTCCAGAAGCACGTCACGGACACGGCCAAGATGCCCGGCGTCGCCCAGATGGACCGGGCGCTCGACCCTGAGCACCCGAGCATGACGACGATCGCCACCGCCGAGGGCCTGCTGTCGAGCGCGCAGTGGAACGTCGTCGAGATCCACAGCCAGAATGCGACCGGCAAGCACTACGAGACGCCGGACCGCTTCGTGTTCGACCTCGACCCGGGAGAAGGCGTGTCCTGGCCCCAGGTGCAGGAAGCGGCGGCGCTGATGCGCGCCTTCCTCGAGGAGCTGGGCCTGAAACCCTTCCTCAAGACCAGCGGCGGCAAGGGCCTGCACGTGGTGGTGCCGATCAAGCCCAAGCTCGACTGGGACACGGTCAAGGACTTCAGTCACGCCATCGTCGACCACCTGGCCCGGACGCTGCCGGACCGCTTCGCGGCCAAGAGCGGCGCCAAGAACCGCGTGGGCCGCATCTTCATCGACTACCTGCGCAACGGCCGCGGCGCCACCACGGTCTCGGCCTGGTCGCCGCGCGTGCGTCCGGGCATGGGCATCTCGGTGCCGGTGCGCTGGGACGAGCTGCCGCTACTGAAGTCGGGCGCGCACTGGACCGTCAAGACGGTGCACGAGCGGCTGGACGAAGGGAATGCGCCGTGGGCGGAGTACGCGAAGAGTGCGACGACCTTGACCAAGGCGATGAAGGTGCTCGGGTTCAAGCCCGGCAAGAAAAAATAACCGTCGGCCCATAATAGCCGTCGCCCCTGCGAAGGCAGGGGCCCAATTTTCCAAGTGCTGACGCAACGCCGAGGAATTGGGCCCCTGCCTTCGCAGGGGCGACGTAGTTTGTCGTACGTGGCGTCCTATGTTTTGTCGTTCCTGACAATCCCCCGCACATTCATCGCACACAACCCCGCCTGCAGCGCGATCAGCGCCCAGGCGCCGTCGTGCACCCCCCAGACGATCCACAGGAGGTTGCTGACGATGAAGGTATAGAAGCCGAAGATGCGCCGGTGCGCGTGGCGGGCGCCGACGAGGAAGGCGGCGCACAGCGTCACCACCATGGCCGGCCATTGCAGGAAGTCGATGAAGGTATCCCAATCCACTAGGCGGCCTTCCTGCGGGCAGCTGGCTTGGGTGCAGCCTTGGCCGCGGTCTTGGCGACGGCTTTCTTCGCCGGCGCTTTCTTCGCGGCGGGCTTTGCAGCAGCCTTGGTGGCCGTCTTCGCTGCCGTCTTGGTTGCGGCAGCGCGCTTCGGCTTGGCCGCGCTGGCGTTCGCGTGCGCCGTGCTGCGCGCCGGCGCCTTGCGTGCACGCGGCGGTGGCGCGTCGTCCTCGTCCTCGTCGTCGGACGGCTTGCGCGAGCGGCGCGGCGGCGGGTCGTCATCGTCATCGTCGTCGCCCGTGCGCGCCGGCTTCTTGCCCAGGCTGGCCTGCAGCAGGGCCACCAGGTCGATGACGTTCGACTTGGCCGGTTTTTCCTCTTCCGGTTCCGCCTCGGTGATGGTCTTGGTCTGGTTGGCGGCGACCTTCTTCTTGATCAGCGCCAGCAGGTCTTCGCGGTAGGTGTCGTGGTACTGCTGCGGCTTCCAGCGTTCGCTCATGCCTTCCACGAGCGCCCGCGCCATCTGCAGTTCCTTCTGCGTCACTTGCGCGGCCTTGGAATCGTCGGTCGGGATCTTGAGTTCATCCGTCGGGCGGATCTCGTCCGGATAGCGGATCGTGTTCAGCACGATCGTGTCGCCCACGCAGACGAGGGCGGCCAGGTGCTGCTTGACGCGGATGACGACGTTGGCGATGCCGATCTTGCCGACGTCGCGCAGCGTCTCGCGCAGCAGCGCGTACACCTTGTCGCCGCCCTTGCCGGGGGCGAGGTAGTAGGGCTGTTCGTAGTAGATCAGCGGTACCTGTTCCGCATCGACGAAGGCAAGGATGTCGATGGTGCGCGTCGCTTCCGGATTGGCCCGGCGCAGGTCTTCATCGGACAGGACGACGTACTCGCCGTCCTTGTATTCGTAGCCCTTGATGATGTCGTCCCAGGAGACTTCCTTGCCCGTGTGCTTGTTGTAGCGCTTGAAGCCGATCGGCGAGAAGTCGCGCCGGTCCAGCATCGTCAGGTCGAGCGCATGATCGCTCGTCGCGGGATACATTTCGACCGGGATGTGGACCAGCCCGAAGCTGATCGCACCCTTCCACATGCTTCTCGCCATGGCGTTCTCCTTATTCGCCCACGCTGCCGGTGATCGGCAGCACCACGCCCGTCACGTAGCCCGAGCACACGTTCGAGGCCAGGTAGACGTAGGCCGGCGACAGTTCTTCCGGCTGCGCCGGGCGGCCGAAGGTGGTGGCCTGGCCGAACTTGGCGACCTTGTCGGCCGACTGGTCGGCCGGGTTCAGCGGCGTCCAGACGGGGCCCGGGGCCACGGCGTTGACGCGGATGCCCTTGTCCAGCAGGTTCGCCGCCAGCGACATCGTGAACGCGTGGATCGCGCCCTTGGTGGTCGAGTAGTCGAGCAGCTTGGGCGAACCCTTCAGGCCCGTGACGGAACCCGTATTGACGATCGCGGCGCCGCGCTTCATGTAGGGCAGGCAGGCCTTGGCCATGTGGAAGTAGCCGTAGATATTCGTGCGCATGGTCTCGTCGAAGCGTTCCTCGTCGAGGTCGAGCAGCGATTCGGCGTGTTCCTGGAACGCGGCGTTATTCACGAGCACGTCCAGGCGGCCCCACTTGGCGACGACCTGGTCGACGGCTTGCTGGCAGAATTCCATGTCCTTGACGTCGCCCGCGATGGTGACGCACTGCTGGCCCTCGGCCTCGATCACGCGCTGGGTCTCGGCCGCATCCTCGTGTTCGTTCAGGTACAGGACGGCGACGTCGGCGCCTTCGCGCGCGAACAGCACGGCGACGGCGCGGCCGATGCCGGAGTCGCCGCCGGTGACGATGGCCACCTGGCCGGCCAGCTTGCCGCTGCCCTTGTAGTGTTCGGCCATGAACTTCGGCTTCAGTTCGAGCTGGGCCTCGATGCCCGGCTTGGCGAGGTGCTGGGCCGGGAAGTCGCCGGACGGCTGGTCGATGCCGGTCTGGGCCGCCTTGCTTTCGCCGCCCGCGTCACCCTTCTGCATGCTGCCGTCGCGCTGGTCCTGGCGGTTCTGGATCGCCTTCTGCTTGTTTGCTACATCATCCTGGTTTGCCATCGTACCCTCCATAAGCTTGATCCTTTCAGTATTCGGATGCACGGCAGGGCTGACGGTGCGCTTCCACACACATGCGCGTGATTGCGGCTGCTAGTCTCCGCATGTGCTTTATGGCAAACTGCGCGCACCGCATTCCAGGAGTCCACGATGTCGCAGCACGCCGAACCGTCCGCAGCAGGGACCGGTCTTTACCTCAGCCCGATGGCGCCGCGGCGCGCGGACTTCGCGGCGGCCTGCGGTTCCCGGTTCGCGGCGCTGCAGATGGCGGACAGCGTGGACGCCGCGGCGCAGGCGCTCGCCGAAGGCCAGCCGGACCTGCTGGTGCTCGACCTGGAGCGCTTCGACCTCGGCATCGACCTGGCCCCGCTGGGGGCGCTCGTCGCGGCGCGGGGCGGGCGCCCGACGTTGCTGCTATGCCCCTTCGGCGGCGCGGACTGGCTGCCGGGGCTGATGGCCTTCGGACCCGTCGCCTATGCCATGACGCCGCTCGAACCCGAATACCTGCAGCAGGCCGTCGCGCGCGCGCTTGCATTGACACCAGCGCCGGACGCTGCCGATGCGGCCATGCTGCGTGCGCTGCTGGCCTTGCGCACCGGCGTGCAGGATGCGCTGGTTCAGGCGGACGACGGCCACGCGCTGGCCGAAGGGCTGTGCCGGGCCTTGTGCGCCTGGCCGGACGTGCTGCACGCGGCCGTGCTGCGCCGCCAGCCGCACGGCGACCTCGCCATCGAAGCCCAGCAGGGAACGGCGGGCCTGGCGCTCGGCACGCTGCTGCAGCGTGGCGAACGGCTGCTGCAGGCGCCGTTGCGCCATGCCTTCCCGGGCCTGCTGGCCGCCGCCAGCGGCACCCTGGTGCTGCTCGATCCGCCGGAGCAGGCCGGCGAACCGGCACTGGCCGAAGCCTTGCGCGCCCACGGCGTGGCGCTGGCGCTGGGTGTGCCGATTCCTGCCGACGGTCTCGGCCCGGCACGGGGCGCGCTGTCGCTGCTGCTCGGCAGCGCGCGGGCGTTGGCCCCGGAAGAGCTGGCGACGCTGCAGGACGTGGCCCGTTCCTGCGCGCTGGGCCTGCGCCTGGCCGAGACGCAGCTGGAAAACGAACAACTGCTGGCGCGCCTGACGCACATCTCGAATACCGATGCGCTGACGGGCGTGGCCAACCGGCGCCACGGCGAGGCGCTGCTGGAACAGGAAATCAAGCGCGCGCGCCGCTACCGCGTGCCGCTGGCGCTGCTGTCCTTCGACATCGACCGTTTCAAGACCATCAACGATGCCTTCGGCTATCCGGTCGGCGACGTGGTGCTGCGTACGGTGGCCGACGTCGCGCGCGCCGTGCTGCGCGCCAGCGACATGCTCGTGCGCTCCGGCGGCGAGGAATTCCATATCCTGGCGCCGCATACGAGCGCGATCGACGGCCTGCGCATGGCCGAGAAGATCCGCGCTGCCGTCGAGCAGGCCGAGATTCCCGGCTGCGACCACGTGACGGTCAGCCTGGGCGTGGCCCAGCTGGGCGAGCAGGAAAGCGCCGATTCGCTGGCCCAGCGCGCCGACGCCGCCGTGGCGCGCGCCAAGCGGGCAGGGCGCAACTGCGTCGAACTGGCGATGCAGTAGCCCATGCTCGCCTGGCTGAGACATTACCGCCGCGCCGACCTGGCCGGCGACGTGGGCGCCGGCATCGTCGTCGCCATGATGATGATCCCGCAGGGCATGGCCTATGCGCTCGTCGCCGGCCTGCCGCCGGTCGCGGGGCTGTACGCCAGCATCGTGCCGCCGCTGCTGTACGCATTGTTCGGCACCAGCTCCACGCAATCGGTCGGGCCGATGGCGATCATCTCGCTGATGACGGCATCGGCGCTCTCTCCGCTGGCGACGAGCGGCGGCGCGCTGTACACGGTGCTGGCCGCGCAACTGGCGGCGCTGGCCGGCGCCGTGCTGCTGGCCTGCGGCCTGCTCCGCATCGGCTTCCTGGCGAACTTCTTCTCGCGTCCCGTGATGAACGGCTTCACGCTCGGCTCGGCCGTGGTGATTGCGCTGGGCCAGGTCGATACGCTGCTGGGCGCGCCGGTGCCTTACTGGCACGGTCCCAGCGCGGCGCTGGGCCTGGGCAGCATCGCCTTCCTGCTGGCCGCGCGGCGCTGGCTGGCGCCGCTGCTGCGCCGCCTGGGCCTCGCTCCCGGAGCCGCCGACATCGGCGCGCGCCTGGCGCCGATGCTGCTGGTGCTGGGCAGCGTGCTGCTCGTCGCGCTGCTGCACTTGGACGCGGGCGGCATGCGCACGATCGGCCACGTGCCGGCCGGCCTGCCGCAGCTGAACACCATGGTGTCGGGCGAGCATTGGCTGCAGTTGCTGAAGCCGGCCCTGCTGATCGGCTTCATGAGCTTCCTGATCGCCATGTCGGGCGCCCAGGCGCTGGCCCTGAAGCGCGCCGAGAAGCTGCACACGGACCGCGAACTGGTGGCGCTGGGCGCCGCCAATATCGGCAGCGCCCTGAGCGGCGGTTTTCCCGTCACGGGCAGCCTGTCGCGCTCCGCCGTGAATTTCGCCGCGGGCGCCAACACGCAGCTCGCCGGCGTCATCACGGCCGCGCTGCTGGCCTGTGCCCTGGTGCTGCCGACCGGCTGGCTGGCGCTGCTGCCGCTGCCCGTGCTGGCCGCCACCATCATCGTCGCCGTGCTGGGCATGCTGGAGTGGAATACGCTGCGCACGTCCTGGCGCTACGACCGCGCCGATGCGCTGGCACTGGTGGCGACGGCCGGCGGGGTGCTGCTGCTCGGGGTCGAGGCCGGGGTGGTGCTGGGCCTGGTGCTGTCGCTGGGCGCCATGATCTGGCGCGAAAGCCGTCCCCATATCGCGCTGCTGGGACGCATTGCCGGCACTGAACATTTTCGCAACGTCGAGCGCTACGCGGTGGAGACGGCGCCGGGACTGTTGTTGCTGCGCGTCGATGCCGGTCTGTTTTTCGGCAACGTCGAGGCGGTGAAGGGCAGGATCGAAGAAGAGCTCGCCGCCCATCCGGACACCCATGACCTCGTGCTGGTGTTGTCGGCAGTGAACGCAATCGATACGTCGGCGCTGTTCGGTTTGATCGATCTCAACCAGACGCTGGGCCAGCGGGGCGTCAAGCTGCACCTGGCCGAGGTAAAAGGCCCCGTGATGGACCGTTTGCGCGCATCGGCCCTTGTAGAACAACTCCGTGGCCATATCTTTCTCAGTACTGCCAATGCGTGGGACGCACTCACACGTTACAACACATGATTGCAAGCAAAACCCAGCTGTGGCAGGATGGATCTAACGGATTTTGACAGAAAGGTGACATCATGCCCCGTTCGAGTACCCTCGTTATTCTGATTGCAAGCCTGGCCCTGACCCTGTTCGGTTTCGCCGCCGCCCTGCCGGCCGGTATCGCCATGGCCCTGGCGCTCGAACTCGTCGTCTGGAAGGCCGAAGTCGACCGCCAGCGCGAAATGCAGCTGGCCCGCGTGGCGCGCCCGGTGCGCAACCAGCGTCGCCGCTGAGCCTTTGCCGCTAGCCGCGGTCAGCGAAAAACCTGATCATTCAAGCCCGTTGGTGGCTTGAGCACCGTCGTCCCTGCGCAGGCAGGGACCCAATCTTGCAAGCGTCACAGCAACGCACGCAGTCATTGGGTCCCTGCCTTCGCAGGGACGACGGCGTTTACATCTAGTCACCGCTTCTCGCATCCCTAATTATCCCCTGCACCGCCGTGGTGCGCCCGGGCCGACGTGGTGCACGTCCGGTATCCGGCGGCGCAGCGGCGGGCATCCTGCACCGGGTTTGGGCTTGGCACGCATCGTGCTAAACCATCAATATGCCCGATTGTAGCCTCTCCGAACCACCCATCGCGACGCCCGCCTGGCACGCCCGCCTGCATCTGGGCTTCGCCCGTACCGAGGGCGTCACCCGGCTGCTGCGGCGCGAACACCGCGGACCGCTGCGCGTGCAGAAGGCCCTGTACCCCGAAGGGCCGGACGCCTGCCACGTGATCGTCGTGCACCCGCCCGGCGGCGTGGTCGGCGGCGACCGCCTCGACATCGGCATCGATGCCGGCATCGGTTGCCATGTGCTGGCCACCAGTCCGGGCGCGGCCAAGTGGTACCGCGCCAACGGTCGCGTGCACGAGCATGCGTCGAAGCAGACCGTGCGCCTGCAGGCGGCGTCCGGCGCCGCCATCGAATGGCTGCCGCAGGAAACCATCTTCTACGACGATGCCGTCGTCGATCTCGACCACGAGGTCGAGCTGGCGCCGGGCGCCCGCTATCTCGGCAGCGAAGTGCTCGTGTTCGGCCGCCGCGCATCCGGAGAGCGCTTTACCAGCGGCCGCATCCGCCAGCGCACGCGGATCCGCGAGAACGGCCGCCTGCTGTGGTGCGAGCAGGGCATCCTGACTCCGTCCGGCATCGCCAGTCCCTTCGGCCTGGCCGGCCACGGCGTGTGCGCGACCTTTCTCGCCGTCGGCGCGCCCGTACCGCCGGCCTTGCAGGCCGCGCTGCGAGGCGCCGATCCGCAGCTCGCGCTGAGCCAGGTGAAGTCGGTGTTCGTCGCACGCCACCTCGGCGACGACGGCGAGGCGGCACGGGCGGCGATGCTGCGCGTGTGGCAGACGCTGCGTCCGCACTATCTCGGCCGGCCGGCATGCGTGCCGCGCATCTGGAACACCTGAAGAAAGACCCGCCATGGACCTGACTCCCCGCGAAAAAGACAAGTTGCTGATCTTCACCGCCGCGCTGCTGGCCGAGCGCCGCCGCGCGCGCGGCCTGAAGCTGAACTACCCGGAAGCCGTCGCGCTGATCACGGCGGCCATCATGGAAGGCGCGCGCGACGGCCGCAGCGTGGCCGAGCTGATGAGCGAGGGGACGACGATCCTGGCGCGTGCCGACGTGATGGAGGGCGTGCCCGAAATGATCCCGGAAATCCAGGTCGAAGCCACGTTCCCGGACGGCAGCAAGCTCGTTACGGTCCACCATCCGATTCCCTGAAGCCCGACGCGAAAGGAAGCGCGATGAAGATCCACAAACTCGATGCATCGGCCTGCGCAGAGGTGCAGGACCAGCTGGAAGCGCTGCTGCTCGACGCGGTGGCGCACGGCGCCTCGCTCGGCTTCCTGTCGGACCTCGACGGCGGCGGCGCGCGCAGCTATTGGCAGGACGTGCGCGCCGCCTTGGCCGGAGGTTCGCGCGTGCTGCTGGCGGCGAGCCATGACGGCACGCTGATCGGCACCGTGCAGCTGGACCTGTGCCAGAAGGCGAATGGCCGCCACCGCGCCGAGCTGCAGAAGATGATCGTGCACAGCCGCGCACGCCGGCGCGGTATCGGCGGGGTGCTGTTGCGCGCCGCCGAGGCGGAAGCGCGCGAGCTGCGCCGCGGCCTGCTGTTCCTCGACACCGAGGCCGGCTCCGGCGCCGAGCAGCTGTACCAGGGCTTCGGCTATACCCGCGTGGGCGAGGTGCCGGATTACGCCTGCACGCCGGGCGGCGCCTGGCATCCGACCGCCATCTACTACAAATCGCTGTTCGCGCCGGAGGCCGCATGATTCCAGGAGAGTATCTGTTGGAGGAGGGCGAGCTCGCACTGAATGCGGGCCGGTCCACCGTCTCCGTCACCGTCGCGAATGCGGGCGACCGGCCCGTGCAGGTCGGTTCGCACTACCATTTTTACGAAGTCAACGATGCGCTGCAGTTCGACCGCGCGCTGGCGCTGGGCATGCGCCTGAACATCGCGGCCGGCACCGCCGTGCGCTTCGAGCCGGGCCAGCGCCGCACCGTCGAACTGGTCGCGCTGGCAGGCAAGCGCATCGTGCACGGTTTCCAGGGCAGGGTGAACGGCCTCGTATCGAAAGGAGACGATTGATGGCCACCATCTCGCGCCAGGCCTATGCCGACATGTACGGCCCCACGAAGGGCGACCGGATCCGCCTCGCCGACACCGAACTCGTGATCGAGGTCGAGCGCGACCACGCGATCTACGGCGAGGAAGTGAAGTTCGGCGGCGGCAAGGTGATCCGCGACGGCATGGGCCAGTCGCAATTGCCGCGCGCCGGCGTGATGGATACCGTCATCACGAATGCCGTCATCGTCGAGCACTGGGGCATCGTCAAGGCCGACATCGGCATCAAGGACGGCCTCATCGCCGGCATCGGCAAGGCCGGCAACCCGGACATCCAGCCGGGCGTGACGCTGCCCATCGGCGGCGCCACGGAGATCATCGCGGGCGAAGGCATGATCGTCACCGCGGGCGGCATCGACACCCACATCCACTTCATCTGCCCCCAGCAGATCGACGAAGCCCTCATGTCCGGCGTCACGACGATGCTGGGCGGCGGCACGGGACCGGCGGTCGGCACGGCGGCGACCACCTGCACGCCGGGCGCCTGGCACATCCATTCGATGCTGATGGCGGCCGATGCCTTTCCGATGAACCTGGGCTTCTTCGGCAAGGGCAACGTGAGCCAGGCGCGTCCTCTGGAAGAACAGATCGAGGCGGGCGCCGTCGGCCTGAAGCTGCACGAGGACTGGGGCAGCACGCCGGCCGCCATCGACAACTGCCTGTCCGTGGCGGAGCGCATGGACATCCAGGTGGCGCTGCACTCGGACACGCTGAACGAAGCGGGCTTCCTGGAGTCGACCGTGGCCGCGTTCAAGGACCGCACGATCCACACCTTCCACACGGAAGGGGCGGGCGGCGGGCACGCGCCGGACATCATCGCGGCCGTCGGCCAGTCGAACGTGCTGCCGTCGTCGACGAATCCGACCCGGCCGTTCACCGTCAATACGCTGGACGAGCACCTGGACATGCTGATGGTGTGCCACCACCTCGACCCGGCCATCGCCGAGGACGTGGCGTTCGCGGAGTCGCGCATCCGCCGCGAGACCATCGCCGCCGAGGACATCCTGCACGACATCGGCGCGATCTCGATGATGTCGTCCGACTCGCAGGCCATGGGCCGCGTGGGCGAGACCATCATGCGCACCTGGCAGACGGCGCACAAGATGAAGGTGCAGCGCGGCCCCCTCGACGGCGACTCGGCGCGCAACGACAACGAGCGGGTGAAACGCTACGTCGCGAAGTACACGATCAATCCGGCGATCGCCCACGGCATCGCGCACGCCGTCGGCTCGCTGGAGCCGGGCAAGATCGCCGACATCGTGCTGTGGCGGCCCGCCTTCTTCGGCGTCAAGCCGTCGATGGTGCTCAAGGGCGGGATGATCGCCGCCAGCCTGATGGGCGACGCGAACGCGTCGATCCCGACGCCGCAGCCGGTGCATTACCGGCCCATGTTCGGGTCCTTCGGCGGCGGCCTGAAGAAATCCTTCACCTTCGTCTCGCAGGCCGCGTTCGACGCCGGCATCGCCCGCGAACTGGGCCTGGCGAAGACCGTGATCCCCGTGCGCGCCACGCGCGGGCTGAGAAAGCGCGACATGATCCGCAACGGGGCCACTCCGCACATGGAGGTGGACCCGGAAACCTATGAAGTGCGGGCCGACGGGCAGCTGCTGGTGTGCGAAGCCGCCACCGTGCTGCCGCTGGCCCAGCGATATTTCCTGTTCTAGAGAGCCAATCATGTATTCCCTGCATACCAAGATCGCGCATGCCCCGGTCGTCCACGACCTGCTGGTGCTGCCGTTCGAGCAGCGCGAGCGCTGCCGCCAGCGCGCCCGTCTCGCGTCCGGCGAGGAAGTCGCGCTGTTCCTCGTGCGCGGCACCGTGCTGCGCGACGGCGACCTGCTGACTGGCGAGGACGGCCGCGTCGTGCGCGTCGTTGCCGCGCCCGAGCCGACCTATCTCGTGCGCTGCAGCGACGCGACGATGCTGGCGCGCTGTGCCTTCCACCTGGGGAACCGCCACACCCAGACCCAGGTGGGCGCCGGCTGGCTGCGCATCCGCGTCGATCCCGTGCTGAAGGAAATGGTCGAAGGCCTGGGCGCCCAGGTCGATACCGAACTGGCCAAGTTCGAGCCGGAAGCGGGCGCCTACGCGGGCGGCCACGGGCACGGCCATGACCACGACCATGGGCGCGGCGGCCTGCTGGCGCCCGTGCCGGTGCGCCAGAAGATCCATCGGCCGTCCGACATCGAGCGTCCGGAGCCCGCATGAACGCGGCGGCCCTGCTGCACCTGCTGCAGTTCGCCAGCCCCGCGCTGCCGATCGGCGGCTACAGCTATTCGCAGGGCCTGGAGGCGGCGCTGGAGGGAGGGCTCGTGCACGACGCCGACACGGCGCACGCGTGGATGGCGCGCTACCTCGACGAGGTCGTCGCGCGCTGGGATGCGCCGATCCTGTGGCGCCTGCTGAAGGCTTTTGCGGCGCGCGACGCGGCGGCCATCGCCGAATGGGGCGAGTGTTTCCTGGCCTCGCGCGACACGGCCGAGCTGCGCGCCGAGACGGTGCAGATGGGCTATTCGCTGGCGCGCCTGGTCGCCGAGCTGGGCGTGGCCGACACGGCAGCGCTGGGCCCGGACGTCACGCTGCCGCTGGCTTATGCCTGCGCCGTCGACGGTCTCGACATCCCGCACGAAGAAGCGCTGCTGGCGATGATTTTTTCGTGGCTCGAGAACCAGGTGCTGGTGTGCGTAAAGTCCGTGCCGCTGGGGCAGGTGGCGGGACAGCGCCTGCTGCTGGCGCTGCGTCCCGACATCGAGCGTGCGGCCCGGCTGGCGCAAGCGCTGGCGGACGACGAGCTGTCCAACTGGGCGCCCGGGCTGTCGATGCTGTCGATGCGGCATGAGGTGCAGCATGGCAGGTTGTATCGCTCATGACCATGAATACACCCCCGTCGTCCCTGCGCAGGCAGGGACCCAATCTTCTCCGTGTCGCGGCAACGCGTGCAAATTGGGCCCCTGCCTGCGCAGGGGCGACGGTCTTTACGCTGACAAGGAAAGTGACATGACTTCGAACCCCCTGCGCGTCGGCATCGGCGGCCCCGTCGGCTCCGGCAAGACGGCGCTGTGCGAACAGCTGTGCCGCGACATGCGCGACCGTTACGACATGGCGGTGATCACCAATGACATCTACACGCGCGAGGACATGGAGATCCTGCTGCGCGCTGGCGCGCTTGCGCCGGAACGGCTGATGGGCGTGGAGACGGGCGGCTGCCCGCACACGGCGATCCGCGAGGACGCCTCGATCAACCTGGAAGCCATCGCGCGCCTGCAGACCGACTTTCCGGACCTGGAACTGGTGCTGGTGGAATCCGGCGGCGACAACCTAGCGGCCACGTTCAGCCCGGAGCTGTCGGACCTGACGCTGTACGTGATCGACGTCGCCGGCGGCGAAAAGATCCCGCGCAAGGGCGGTCCCGGCATCACGCGCTCGGACCTCCTGATCATCAACAAGACGGACCTGGCGCCGCACGTGGGCGCCAACCTCGACATCATGGCCGAGGATGCGCGCCGCCAGCGCGGCACGCGGCCCTTCGTGTTCACCAACCTGCGCACGGGCGAGGGCGTGGCCGAAGTCGTCGCGTTCATCCGCGAACAGGGCTTGCTGGACCACCGTACGGAAGGACGACACTGATGGAGAAAACGATGAAATCACTGCACAAGGCGGCCCTGCTGGCGGCCGTGCTGGCGACCGGACTCGCGCTGGCGCTGCCGGCGGCCGCGCACCCGGGACATGGCGTGGAATCCGGCTTCGCGGCCGGCTTCCTGCATCCGCTGACGGGATTCGACCACCTGCTGGCGCTGCTTGCCGTGGGCCTGTGGAGCCGCCAGCAGCGCCAGGGCGCCGTGCTGGCGCCGAGCTTCCTCGTGATGATGGCGCTGGGCGCCTCGTGCGCCGGCTTCCTCGTGCTGCCGCTGCTGGAGACGTCGATCGCGGCCACCGTGCTGCTGCTCGGCGCCGTGGCCGCGTGCGCGCCGAGCGTGCAGGCGCGCGTGCCGCGCGAGCTGGCCGTGCTGACGGTGGGCGCCTGCGCCTTCCTGCATGGCCTGGCGCACGGCCGCGAACTGGCGGGAATGGCCAGCGGCGCCGGCTTCATCCTGGCCAGCTACCTGGTGATGGCGGCCAGCGCCATGCTGCCGGGTCCGCGCCTGCGCCGCCTGTTCGGCGCGGCGATCGGCGCCGCCGGCTTATGCCTGCTTGCGGTAGGAGGCTGAACCTTCGCCCGGGCGCGCCGCATCGTTCGGCGCGAGGCGGATCGGCGCGGCATCCTTCGGGTGCTTGGCCGTGACGCCCTCGTAGGCCCGCGCAATGACGGCCATGTCGGCCGCCTCGTCGCCAGTGAGGACGATGCTCTGGGTGACGTCGATGATCTTCTTGCCGTAGTCGAGCTTGATCAGCAGGACGGGCACCTTGGCGGCCAGCGCGATGCGGTAGAAACCGCTCTTCCAGTACGGACGGTAACCGCGCGTGCCCTCCGGCGTGATCGCCAGCCAGAACCAGTCGGCGGCGCGCATGGTCTGGGCCAGGCGCGTGATGGCGCCCTGCGGTGCGCTGCGGTCGACGGCCACGCCGCCCCAGTAGCGCATCAGCCGGCCCATTGGGCCGCGGAACAGCGAATCCTTGGCCAGCCAGCGGAACTGCTGGGTGACGGTCCACTTGGCCAGCAGGCCGATCGGGAAATCCCAGTTCGACGTGTGCGGATAGACGACGGCGATGCCGTGCGGGCCGGGCAGGGGTTTCCAGCGGAAGTTCCAGCCGAAGAAGTTCAGCACGCGCAGCGATGCGCGCTGGCCCCGGGTCGGCAATGCCGCCGGGCGCATCAGGTATTGGTCGATCGGTTCCATATTCTCTCCTTCGCGGGCGGGCCGTGGGCGGCCTCTTCGTCGCGTCGTATCGTGCGTCGTGTCGGTCATGCAAGGAGCTGCGCGCGGGCAAATCGCATTGCGGCTCGGAAAGCAAACCGCGCATTCTATAGCGGCGTCAACACGGGAACAAGCGAAAAAACTGGAAGCGTTGCACCGCCGCCGGTATCATTCTTGCCTTTCGATCAAGCCTTCAAAAGGATATGAGGATGGATATCACGATTTTCCATAATCCGCGCTGCGGCACGTCGCGCAACACCCTGGCAGCGATTCGCGAGGCCGGTATCGAACCGCGCGTGGTCGACTATCTGACCGACACGCCGTCGCGCGCCGAGCTGCAGGACTTGATCGCTCGCGCCGGCCTGGGCGTGCGCGACGCCTTGCGCGCCAAGGAATCGCTGGCCGCCGAGCTCGGCCTGAACGACCCGGCCGTCGGCGACGAGGCCTTGCTGGATGCCATGCTTGCGCATCCTATTCTGATCAACCGTCCGTTCGTCGTCACGCCGAAGGGTGTGCGGCTGTGCCGGCCGGCCGAGCTGGTGCAGGAGATTCTTTGACGTAGTGCACGTGGGGCAGGGGTTGACGTTACCATGCCAGCCAGCGGCGTCCAATCAAGGCAGCACGTTCAAGGTCACGTCGTTGAGAATCACCCGCACACGACGATCAAGCGGTCGAGACGACATCCATGAAAGGGTGCGGCAAGCCATCTGACCCGACCTGCTCTCACTCCAGCAGCAAGTGTCCCAGCGAATACGCGCTGTCTCCCTCCAGCGCCGTCACACGGATCCTGCTCGCTCCCATCACCTCGTGCTCCAGCGCGATCCGGTGCCGCATCATGCCGAAGCGGTTGGTCGGCGTGATCACCGCGACGCGCTGCCAGCCGGCCGCGCTCAGCGCCTCGACGCTGTAGGTGTCATTGTCGTCGACGGACAGGTCTATTTTCGTAAAGGAGCGCGGAGTCCGCAACAGGACGTCGAGCGTTTTAGGGAAGATCGCGTTGCCGGCCTCGTCCCACCCGCTGCCGTCGACAATCCTGGCCACGTGCGCGGCGTCGACCTCGGCCGCGCGGGTCGCAGTCGCGACTTGGTGATTGCGGTACAGATCCCAATCCGGCCGTACCGTACGACCCAGGTTAAAGCGCACGATTTCGCGCAGGCGCGCCGGGTCGTTAAGGCGACCGCGCGTAATGAGGCGCAGGCTGTCATAGTAGGAGCGCGTCGCAGGATCTTCCAATAAATTGGCATCCGATACGATGCTCTCTAGATAGTTAGTCGGTAACTGACGATAAAAATGGCCGATGCGCCACTTCGGATCGAACTTGGCCGGCAACCTGGCCAGCAGGGGATCCGCCAGCGCACACTCGTCGATGAAATGCGCCGCCGGGTCACTGCGAAGCGCGCGATAGCCCATGCCGCCGCACATGACGGACGTCCGACGCGCGTGCGCTACCCAGGCAGGCAGGTTGATTGACTTGTGCTCTGCGCTCAACAGACCGAATTCCCGATAGTAAAACCCGCGCTCGTCGGCGATACCGTCTTCGTAGATCACCTCGTTCTTATAGGTGGCGCCGCTAAGCACGGTCGCCTTCGCGTTCGCCAGTCCGCACGCCAGCACACCCGCGCCCAGCACCGCCAGGTAAGCACGCTTGAGCGTGCTGCGCGCAACGACGATGGCGGCCATCAGCAGAGGCGCGGTGAAGAAGCGGCCTTCCATGAAATCGCCGCCGATGCTCAGCACGTAGGCCAGGTAGAGCACGATCCCCGTGGACAGGGCGATGCCCAATGCCGGGCCGGCCAGACCGACCACCACCCCGACCGCCACGAATACCAGGGTCAGCGGATCGCGTTCGATGCCGTGCAGGACATACCGCCATCCTTGCGCCAGGCGCTCGCCGAGCGCAATGCCGGTCCCGAGCTTGGCATAGGCCGTATTCGGAAATGGGAAACCGTAGTAATAGGTCGAAAACAGCGTCCAGGCAAGAACCGGCAATGCCCCCAGCAGTACTGCGCGTACCAGCGCGCGGGGTTGCTGCCTGCCGACGCGCAGCGCCACCAGCAGCGCCGGCGGGGCCATCATGACAAGCAGGTCGGGCCGGTTAAGGTAGATGAGCGAGCATGACAGGAAAAACAGCAGCATGTCCCTGAAGGCGCCCGTTTCCATCGCGCGGATCGCCACCAGTACGGCGGCAAGGATCAGCAGGTGCGACAAGGGGTTTTCCAGTCCGGACGTCGCATAATCGAGATAGGCCTTGGACAGCAGCAGCGCCAGTCCGGCCACGAACGCGCCCAAGCCGCTGGTCGCCACCCGTGCCAGCAGCAGCCACAAGGCGCCGATCGATATCCCGATCGACAGCAGATAGGTGGCGGCGAACACATTGCCTACTAGCAAGGACATTGCCGAAATGAGGAAAAACCAGAGCGGATGGGTATAGGCCTGCACTCGCTCGTCGATATTGAACGTCGGGCCAAAGCCGTTAATGAAATTCAGCACTGTGCGCAGCGTGATGGCGGCATCGTCGCCAATCCAGGCGGTACGCAGCATCACGATCAGAAATGCCGTCATCAGGAAAACGATGGCGATCTGTCTTTTTTTCTCTTGCAGCATAAGGTGGTCTTTAAGGATGAACCGGGTTCGGCACGGTGGGATGGCACGCCGGTTGGTGCGGCGGTCTCAGGCAACAAACAGGACGGCGCCGTCTAACTGGAGAAGGTAGCTAAATCGGCGGTCATGATAGTGCAGGAATGTTTCGATGCGGCATTTTACTTGGTCGAAGGACATCGAAAGCGCACACAATTCCACTGGCGGGAGACGCAAGCCGCCAGACGTCATGCCGACGCGCCGACGCTCCAGCACGCTTATGGCACAGCCGCCCCGAGATTGCCGGCTTCTGTTGCCGTTGTGCGCCTGCCTTCCGGCAGCGCACGCCCCCGCGCCGGCGACGTTGCCGTCAGCCGCAAGTCCGGCGTGCCCGTACGCGAATAGCCGACAAAGCCCGGCAGGGCGGCCACGGTGCCGCTGTGCGCCATGCCCGGCGCCAGCCGCCAGTCGTCTTTCGTGTTGCCGAACACGAGATTGTGGCTGTAGCGATTGTGCTTGCCCGTCGACCCCTGTTCCGAGATGCCGTAGCGGTTGTCGAACACGATGTTGTTGAGCACGCGCGTGCGGTCGTTCGGCCCCTTGGTGTAATAGAAGTCGCCGCCGCCCACGAGGATGCCCGTATTGCACGCGACGACGGTGTTGTTGACGACGACGACGTCGTGGGCGTCGTGCCACATGTGGATGCCGGCCTCCGCGACGCGATAGACGATGTTGTCGCGCACGGTGGCAGGCGTGTTCACATAGATGCCCTGCACCCAGCGGCAGCCGGCCGGGCCGATGTCGTGCACGACGTTGCCGATCACGTCCGTGTGCTTGCCGCGGTAATAGCTGTCCACGCCGATCGCCGATCCGCCGGCGCTGGTGCAGGGCACGTCAATGGCCACGTGGTGCACGCGGTTGCCCACGATGCGGTTGTAGGAACCGCCGCTGTAGATGCCGATGCGCCAGCGCGTGCCGGCGCCGTGTGTGCTGCCGACGATCTCGAAACCTTCGATGTCGATCCAGCTGGCGCGGTTGTCCCAGGCGATGTCGCTGTGCGACCGGGGCGGCGGCACGATGCGTGCCCGGCCCCGCTCGGTGGCGCGGAAAACGATGCGGGCGTTCGGCAAGCCGTCGACGTCCGTGCGGAAGCCGCCGTGGTAGGTGCCCGGCAGGACGTTGACGACGGTGCCCGGCCCGACGACGCGCGCGGCCTGCGCGAGTGTGCGCAGCGGCGCCGCCCGGGTGCCCGGGTTGTCGTCCAGCCCGCTCGGCGCGACCCACAGTTCGCCCGGCACCACCTGGGGCGTGACGCTGACGGCGGGCTTGTCCTTGACGGAGCAGGCGGCCAGTACGGGAACGGCGGCCAGGAACACGGCGAATGCATATTTCATGGAGACGTAGTGTGCGCCACGCGCGCGCACGACTACTTGCCTGGCGCAATCGCGCGCTTGACCCCGCACAAGTCCAATTCTTGTTTTTGACAGTCAGAAATATCGACGGTATAGTGCGCCAGACAAGATTGGCAACGTTTCCAATTTCGCTGGGCGAGATGGACGAGGCCGGCGAACGGAGGAGACGAGATGAACAATGATTTGCGCCGCATCGGCGCTGCCGTGCTGCTGGCCGCCTGTACCGGCGGCGTCCATGCCCAGGCCGTGCAAGGCTGGGTGACCACCGGCGACCGCGCCAAGCTGCTCGCTCGCGCGCCCGACACCACTTTCAGCGCGGACGCTTCCGACTCAGCGGCGGCAAGCGCCGTCATCGACATCGATCCGGCCAAGCGGTACCAGGAGATCGCCGGCTTCGGTGCCGCCATCACCGATGCCTCGGGCTGGCTGATCCAGCAGCGCCTCAAGCCTGCCCAGCGCGACGCGCTGCTGCGCGAGCTGTTCGGCCGCGAGTCGCTGGGTCACGACACGCTGGCGCACGACACGCAGGGTATCGGCCTGTCGTTTACGCGCCTGACCATCGGCGCCTCCGACTTCTCGCGCTCCCACTACAGCTTCGACGACATGCCGCCGGGCCAGCAGGACCCGAAACTCGAACGCTTTTCGCTGGCGCCGCAGCAGGGCACCGTAATACCGACCGTGAAGGCGGCGCTGGCGATCAATCCGCAATTGAAGGTGATGGCGTCGCCCTGGAGTGCGCCGGGCTGGATGAAGAGCACCGACAGTCTCGTGAAGGGCAGCCTGAAGCCGCAGGCCTACGATGCCTTCGCCCGCTACCTGAGCCGCTACGTGACGGAGATGAAGAAGGAGGGTGTCCCGATCTCCGCGCTGACGCTGCAGAACGAGCCGCATTTCGAGCCAGCCGACTATCCGGGCATGCGCGTCGAGCCGGCCCAGCGCGCCGCGCTGATCCGCGGCTACCTGGGGCCGCGCCTGGCCGCCGAGCAGCCGGGCGTGCAACTGTTCGACTGGGACCATAACTGGGACGAGCCGGAGTCGCCCGCCATCGTGCTGTCCGATCCCCAAGCCGCAAAATACGTCAGCGGCATCGCCTGGCACTGCTACGGCGGCGACGTGCGCGCCATGGGGCGCCTGCACGAACGCTTTCCGGACAAGGACACGTGGTTCACCGAATGCTCGGGCGGGAAGTGGGCGCCCGACTGGGCGAAGAACCTGATCTACTTCACGCGCACGCTGATGATCGACACGACCCGCGGCTGGGCACGCGGCGTGCTGTTGTGGAACCTGGCGCTGGACGAGAACGACGGCCCGTTCCTGGGCGGGTGCAAGAATTGCCGCGGCGTCGTGACGATCGACTCGCGCACGGGCGAAGTCACGCGCAACGTCGAGTACTACGCGCTGGCCCACGCCAGCCGCTTCGTGCTGCCGGGCGCGCGCCGCATCGCGTCCGAGACGAAGGACAAGGAGCTGGCCAACGTCGCCTTCCGCAATCCGGACGGTTCGCTGGTGCTGCTGGTCGCGAACGGGGCCCCGCAGGAGCGCGCGTTCTCGGTGCGGGTGCAGGGGCACAGCTTCCGCTGGCAGCTGCCGGCCGGCAGCGTGGCGACGCTCACGTGGCGCGGTCCAGGTTCCTGATGCCGCCGGCCTGGGCATGCGGTATGCTGGCGCTGTTCAGATAACGGAGCGGATGTGGCAACGATCAAGGATGTGGCGCGCATGGCCGGCGTGGGGCTGGGCACGGCGTCGCGCGTGGTGCGCGGCAAGGGCTCGGTGTCGCAGGCCAAGCTGGAACGCGTCAGACGGGCCATCGATGCCCTCGGCTACCGGCCCTCGCATGCGGCGCGCTCGCTGCTGTACGGGACCAGCCGTATGGTGGGCGTCTACATCCCGCTGCTGTCCGGGACCTTCTATGCCGCGGTCCTGCAGATCATCGACGCGGAGCTGCGCGGCGCCGGCCTGCACATGATGGTGACCTTCGGCCGCGAGCGCGAACACGCGCGCGCGCAGGCGGTGGAGGGCATCGGCTTCCTGCTGGAGCGGGGCTGCGACGGCGTGATCGTCCTGAACACGCCTCTCACGGACGAAGACCTCGCGTCCTTCGGCGCCAAGCGCGAGCGCCTGGTGGCGCTGAACCACAGCTTCGACAGCATCCCGGCCCAGTGCTTCACGGTCGACCACCGCCTCGGCGGGCGGCTGGCGGCGCGTGCGCTGCTGGACCATGCGCACCGCGACATCGCCGTCGTCGCCGGTCCGCCGGACGCACTCGACAACGTCGAGCGCATCGCCGGCTTCATGGACGAGCTGCGCGCGGCGGGCGTCGACACGTCCGCGCTGTGGTGTGCCGAACGCGACTTCTCGCCGGCCGGCGGACGCTCGGCCGCGCAGGAACTGGTGGCGTCCGGCCGCGCGTTCACGGCCGTCTTCTGCGCCAACGACGAGATGGCGCTCGGTGCACTGTCCTACTTCCACGAGGCGGGCATCCAGGTCCCGCGCGACGTCTCCGTCGTCGGCTACGACGATGCGCCGGGCGCCGCCTATGCCACGCCGCGCCTCACGTCCGTGCACATTCCCTGGCGCGAGATGACGCGTAACGGCATCGCCGCGCTGATGAACCTGTGCTACGGCTTCGATCGTCCCGTCACCCGTACTTTCCCCGTCAGCGTCAGCCTGCGTTCGACGCTCGTGCACCGTGCCATGCCCGTGCCTATGCCTAAGCGCACGCGCAAGCCGCGCGCGTAGCTGTTGCGCACATACAAATTCGTCTTGACAGTAAATTTCACGAACGTCAATAATGCGCATGAGTTTGGCAACGTTTCCAATGTCGTGAGCATGACCGGAAGCGCGCCGATCCCACGGAGCCGGCGCCGCCATCGGTGCGATGTAGCGAGCGTGGCCGAAAAATATTGGCAATGTTTCCAAATTGCGCCTCGATTTGGCAACGTTTCCACACAACGATAACGACGATACTGGAGACACGACGATGAGCAACCGAGGCGCTGCCCGCGCGGGCGGCCATTCCCGCACGCATTCCCCCACGCATTTCCGTACGCATGCCCGCATTCCTACCCTGAGCCCGATTGCTGCCGCTTGCGCGCTGCTGCTGTGGACCGCATCCGCGAGCGCGCAGCAGGGCGTACAGGACGGTGCCGGCAGCGACAGCGCCTCGCGCGTCGTCGTCACCGGCATCCGCGGCAGCATCGAGAGCTCCACCGCGATCAAGAAGGACTCCGACCAGATCGTCGAGGCCATCACGGCGGAAGACATCGGCAAGCTGCCGGACGTGTCGATCGCCGAATCGATCGCGCGCCTGCCTGGCCTGACCGCGCAGCGCGTCGCGGGCCGCGCCCAGGTGATCTCGCTGCGCGGCCTGGCGCCGGACTTCGCCGTCACGCTGCTCAACGGCCGCGAACAGACGTCCACCAGCAACGACCGCAGCGCCGAATTCGACCAGTATCCGTCCGAGCTGCTGGGCGGCGTCACCGTGTACAAGACGCCGGACGCGTCGATGACGTCGGCCGGCCTGTCCGGCACCATCGACCTGCGCGCCGTGCGCCCGCTGGACCGCCGCGGCCGCACCGTCGCGCTGAACGCGCGCGGCGAGCGCAACGGCAACGGCAGCATCAACTCGGGCTGGTCGCGCAACGGCGGCCGCTTCTCCGTCTCCTACATCGACCAGTTCCTCGACAACACGTTCGGCGTGGCGGTCGGCTACGCCCACCTCGATTCGCCGGGCCAGCAGAAGGAATACAAGTCCTGGTACTGGGGCACCAACAACAAGCTCCCGCCAGGGAACGAGGACGTCACGGCGCTGAAGGGCGCGGAAGTCACCGCCACCTCGCGCGAGCAGAAGCGCGACGGCCTGATGGCGGTGCTGGACTGGAAGCCGAACCGCAATCTGCGCTCCGTCGTCGACCTGTACTACTCGCAGTTCGACCAGAAGGAAATCATGCGCGGCGTGATGTGGAACTCGGCCGATTCCGTGAGCTACCGCGACCCGGTCATCGAATCGATGGGCAATGTACGAATGCTGACCGGCGGCACGCTCGTGAACCTGGAGCCGATCGTGCGCAACGACGCCAACCACCGCAAGGACCACCTGGGCGCGGCCGGCTGGAACACCAACTGGCGCGACGACAAGTGGACGGTGGACGGCGATCTGTCGTACTCCACCGCCAAGCGCAAGGAAGAAACGTCCGAGACCTATTCCGGCCTGGGCCGCGCGGGCAGCGGCGCGGCCGACAACAACTTCGGCTTCTCGATCCCGACCGGCGCCGGGCTGCCGATCTTTACGCCCGGCGTGGATCTCGCCAATCCCGCGATCATCAAGCTGACCGACCCGGGCGGCTGGGGCCACGACGCCACCATGCACCACCCGATCGTCGAGGACAAGCTGGGCGCCGCGAAATTCAACGCCAAGCGCGAACTGGAGATGCCGGTCCTGCGCGACGTGCAGGTGGGCCTGTCGTACTCGAAGCGCGACAAGTCGCACGAAGACATCTCGCAGCGCTACGCCCTCAAGAACGATCGCGCGCTGACCACCGTCCCGGCGAACCTGATCCAGCCGACCACCTCGCTGGCCTGGGCCGGCATCCCGGGCGTGTTGAGCTACGATCCGCTGGCCGTGCTAAACCAGTTCTACGACAAGATGCCGATCGATACCGACGTGGCGCAGCAGGACTGGGCCGTCACCGAAAAGCAGACGGTGGGCTTCGTGCGCTTCGGCATCGACACGGAAATCGGCAAGATCCCCGTGCGCGGCAACGCGGGCGTGCAATACGTGCGCGTCAACCAGGAAGCGGAAGGCAAGGCCGTCAACAGCGGCATCGTCACGGACCTGCGCGACGGCGCCACCTACCACGACGTGCTGCCCAGCGTGAACCTGAACTTCGACCTCGGCAACTACGTGGGCGATACCTACCTGCGCTTCGGCGCGGCCAAGACGGTGGCGCGTCCGCGCATGTCGGACATGCGGGCCGGTATCGCGGCCGGTGTCAGCCAGAGCACGTTGGAATGGAACGGCAGCGGCGGCAATCCGCACCTGGAACCGTGGCGCGCCAATTCCTACGACCTGTCGCTGGAACACTACCTGGGCAAGGGCAGCTACGTCTCGCTGGCCTACTTCTTCAAGGACCTGAAGAGCTACATCTACAACCAGCAGCGCGCCTTCGACTTCACGGGCTTCCCGAATCCGAGCACCGTCGTCCCGATCTCGAACATCGGCACCATCAACCAGCCGTCCAACGGCCAGGGCGGCTTCGTGCGCGGCATCGAGGCCACCGTGTCGCTGCAGCTGGGCATGCTGTGGAACCGCCTGGACGGCTTCGGCGTGCAGGCCAGCGCCTCCGGCACCGACAGCTCGATCCACCCGAACGGACCGGGCACGAAGGAAAAGCTGCCCGGCCTGTCCGGCGTGGTGGCCAACCTGACGGCGTTCTACGAACGGAACGGCTTCTCGGCGCGCATCAGCGAACGCTATCGCTCCGCCTTCCGCGGCGAGGTCACGGGCCTGTTCGCCCAACGCTCGTTCAGCGAGATCCTGGCCGAGAAACAGATCGACGTGCAGGTCGGCTACGAGTTCCAGGACGGCCCGATGAAGAACCTCGGCCTGCTGGTGCAGGTGAATAACCTGAACAACCAGCCGTACCAGACCAAGCAGGGCAGCGCCTTCGCCAGCGGCGCCTATGCGCCGGAACGCTACACGACCTACGGCCGCCAGGTGCTGTTCGGCCTGAACTACAAGCTGTAAGCTACCGTGGTCGGCCGCGCGTGCGCGCCGACCACGGACGACACCAACGACGACGAGGAGACACGATTTGACCACACGACGAGATGCGTTGCGCCTGATGGGCGCCGCTACCCTGGCCGCCAGCCCGCTGGCACGCGCCGCCGGCCAGTCCGGCGGCGCGGCGGCTCCCGCAACCGCCCCGGCGCCAGGCCGCCCATGGCAGGTGGTGACCACCGCCAAGGACGCCCAGCGCTTCGCCACGCGTGCGCTCGCCGCGCCGCAGGCCGCCGACCAACCCGTCGAGACCGACATCTCGGTCTTCGTCGACACGAGCAAGCGCTTCCAGGCGATCTTCGGCTTCGGCGGCGCCGTCACCGACGCCACCGCCGACCTGTACGCGAAGCTCAAGCCGGCCGCGAAGAAGGCGTTCATGACGGCCTGCTTCGACCCGCGCGAGGGCATGGGCTACAACATCATGCGCACGACGATCAACAGCTCGGACTTCGGCACCGACACCTACAGCTACGTGCGCGAAGGCGATACCTCGCTGGATTCGTTCGACATCGCCCACGACATGAAGCACCGCGTGCCCTTCCTGCGCGAGGCGCTGGCGCTGGCCAAGCGCAATGGCAGCGAGATGCGGGTGTTCGCCTCGCCGTGGAGCGCGCCGGCCTGGATGAAGTCCAACAAGACCATGCTCAAGGGCGGCAAGCTGCTGCCCGAATACCGCGACGTGTGGGCGCGCTACTACGTGAAATTCATCCAGGCCTACGAAAAGGCGGGCGTGCCGATCTGGGGCCTGTCGGTGCAGAACGAGCCGATGGCGACGCAGAAGTGGGAATCGATGCTGTACACGGCGGAGGAAGAAACCCGCTTCCTGGCGGATTACCTGGGCCCGACGCTCAAGAACGCGGGCATGGGCGGCAAGAAGATCCTCGTGTGGGACCACAACCGCGACCTGCTGCCGCAGCGCGCGGGCCACATCCTGTCCGATCCGAAGGCGCGTCCCTATGTCTGGGGTGTGGGCTACCACTGGTACGAGACCTGGGCCGGCGGCGACCCGATGCACCGCAACGTGGCGGCCGTGCACGAAGCCTATCCGGACGTGCCCCTGTTGATGACGGAAGGCTGCATCGAGAAGTACGACGTGAAGCGCCTGCAGGACTGGGCCAACGGCGAGCGCTACGGCAGCCAGATGATCGCCGACCTGAACGCCGGCGCCAGCGGCTGGGTCGACTGGAACATGCTGCTCGACATGCAGGGCGGTCCGAACCACGTGCAGAACTACTGCTTTGCACCGCTGCATGCGGGCGACGACGGCGAACTGGTGATCACGCCGATTTTCCCCTACATCGCCCATATCAGCCGCTACTTCAAGCCGCAGGCGCGCCGCGTCTCCGCCACCACCAGCCGCAGCGTGCTGGACACGACCGCCTTCCGCAACCCGGACGGCAGCCTGGCCGTGGTCGTGATGAACAAGACGGAGCAGGCGCAGCGCTACCGGCTGTTCATCGACAAGGTCGAGACCACGGTGGAGATTCCGGCGAGGGCGATTCAGACGGTGCTGGCCTGAGTAGTTACATGTAAACCACCGTCATTCCCGCGTAGGCGGGAATCCATACTGAAGCTCCGGCAACTGCACGGTCGGCGTCGAGTTAATCTCGTTCCGAGGCTCAGCATGGATTCCCGCTTTCGCGGGAATGACGGGGTATGCTCCAGCAGGATTCGCGTACATCGGCTACATTGCTCTCTGGTGCAGCGCCGCTTCACCCGCCGTGCATATCCCCCTATCCTCGGATAGGGATTGCCGGCCTTGAAACGCGGAAACAAGCCTCCACCTACGCGTCCTCGCTGCCCGGCGTTAAGCGCCGGGTGCTAATCCAAGGAGATTGTGATGAGCCGTAAAACCCCCATCGACCGCTACCGCAACATCGGTATCAGTGCCCACATCGACGCCGGCAAGACGACGACGACGGAGCGCATCCTGTTCTATACGGGTGTGAACCACAAGATCGGCGAAGTGCACAACGGCGCGGCCACGATGGACTGGATGGAGCAGGAGCAGGAACGCGGCATCACCATCACCTCGGCCGCCACCACGGCCTTCTGGAAAGGCATGGCCGGCAATTTCGCCGAGCACCGCATCAACATCATCGACACCCCGGGCCACGTCGACTTCACCATCGAGGTCGAGCGCTCGATGCGCGTGCTGGACGGCGCCGTGATGGTGTACGACTCCGTCGGCGGCGTGCAGCCGCAATCGGAAACCGTGTGGCGCCAGGCGAACAAGTACAAGGTGCCGCGCATCGCCTTCATCAACAAGATGGATCGCGTCGGCGCCGACTTCTTCCGCGTGCAGCAGCAGATCAAGGACCGCCTGAAGGGCAATGCCGTGCCGATCCAGGTGCCGATCGGCGCCGAGGACCGCTTCGAGGGCGTGGTCGACCTGGTCAAGATGCGTGCCATCAAATGGGACGACGCCGGCCAGGGCGTGCGCTTCGAATACGGCGACATCCCGGCCGAGCTGCAGGACGTGGCGCGCAAATGGCGCGAGAACATGATCGAAGCGGCGGCCGAGGCGACGCCCGAACTGACCGAGAAATACCTGAACGGCGAGGAGCTAACGGAAGACGAGATCAAGGCGGCGCTGCGCCAGCGCACCATCGCCGGCGAGATCGTGCCCATGCTGGCGGGCAGCGCCTTCAAGAACAAGGGCGTGCAGGCGATGCTCGACGCGGTGGTGGAGTACCTGCCGTCGCCCGTCGACGTTCCTGCGATCGCCGGTACCGACGAGGACGACAATCCGATCGAGCGTCATCCGGCCGACGACGAGCCGTTCTCGGCGCTCGCTTTCAAGATCATGACCGACCCGTTCGTGGGCCAGCTGACCTTCTTCCGCGTGTATTCGGGCGTGGTGAACTCGGGCGACAGCGTCTACAACCCGACCAAGGGCCAGAAGGAACGCCTGGGCCGCATCCTGCAGATGCACGCCAACGAGCGCAAGGAAATCAAGGAAGTGTTCGCCGGCGACATCGCGGCGGCCGTGGGCCTGAAGGCCGTGACGACGGGCGACACGCTGTCCGATCCGGACAAGGTCATCGTGCTTGAAAAGATGGTGTTCCCGGAGCCCGTGATCTCGCAGGCCGTGGAGCCGAAGACCAAGGCCGACCAGGAAAAGATGGGTATCGCCCTGAACCGCCTGGCGCAGGAAGACCCGTCGTTCCGCGTGCGCACCGACGAGGAATCGGGCCAGACCATCATGTCCGGCATGGGCGAGCTGCACCTGGAGATCCTGGTCGACCGGATGAAGCGCGAGTTCGGCGTCGAGGCGACCGTCGGCAAGCCGCAGGTCGCGTACCGCGAGACGATCCGCAACACCGTCGAGAACGTCGAGGGCAAGTTCGTCAAGCAGTCGGGCGGCAAGGGCCAGTACGGCCACGTGGTGCTGAAGCTGGAGCCGCTGGAACCCGGCAAGGGCTATGAGTTCGTCGACGCGATCAAGGGCGGCGTGGTGCCGCGCGAGTACATCCCGGCCGTGGATAAGGGCATCCAGGAGACGCTGCCGGCCGGCGTGCTGGCGGGTTATCCGGTGGTCGACGTGCGCGCCACGCTGACCTTCGGTTCCTACCACGACGTCGACTCGAACGAGAACGCGTTCCGCATGGCCGCGTCGATGGCGTTCAAGGACGGCATGCGCCGCGCGTCGCCGGAACTGCTGGAGCCGATGATGCAGGTCGAGGTCGAGACGCCGGAGGAATTCACCGGCAACGTGATGGGCGACCTGTCGACCCGGCGCGGCGTCGTGCAGGGCATGGACGAGATCCCGGGCGGCGGCGGCAAGATCATCAACGCCGTCGTGCCGCTGGCCGAGATGTTCGGCTATTCGACCACCTTGCGTTCGCTGACGCAGGGGCGGGCCACGTACACGATGGAGTTCAAGCACTACGCGGCGGTGCCGAAGCATATTCTGGATCAGATTGCGACGGCCCGCGCCAAGTAAACCGTTAGCACCAACCAACGTCGTCCCTGCGCAGGCAGGGACCCAATTTCGCATGCAGCTCGGCAGCGCGGAAACATTGGGTCCCTGCCTTCGCAGGGACGACGTTTTTTATTTTGCGGTATGGTTGATGCCACGACTTCGAACGAGGAGGCACGATGAAACATCTCACCTTACCGTCCGGCCGCACGATCCCCACCCTCGGCCAGGGCACCTGGAACATGGGCGAAGACCCGTCCGCCCGCGCCGCCGAGGTCGCGGCCCTGCGCCTCGGCCTGCAGCTGGGCATGAACCTGATCGACACCGCGGAAATGTACGGCGAGGGCGGCGCCGAGGAAGTCGTGCGCGAGGCCATCGCGGGCCGCCGCGACGACGTCTACCTGGTCAGCAAGGTCTACCCGCACAATGCCAGCCGCGCCGGCGTGCGCGCCGCCTGCGAGCGCAGCCTGCGCCGGCTGGGCACGGACCGTCTCGACCTGTACCTGCTGCACTGGCGCGGCAACGTGCCGCTGGCGGAAACGCTGGACGCCTTCGTGCAGCTGAAGGACGAGGGCAAGATCCTCGACTACGGCGTCTCGAACTTCGACCTCGACGACATGCTGGAGGCGGCCGCGCTGCCGGGCGGCGCCGGCATCGCCGCCAACCAGGTGCTGTACAACCTGGCGCAGCGCGGCATCGAATGGGATCTGCTGGGCTGGTGCCGCGAGCAGGGCATTCCCGTGATGGCCTATTCGCCGCTGGAATCCTCGCCCTCGGAGCAGGCCGGGCTGCTGGGCCGGCCGCAGTTGCGCGCCGTGGCGGCGCGCCACGGCAAGACGCCGGCGCAGATCGCCATCGCGTGGCTGCTGCGCCAGGGCGTCGTCGCGATCCCGAAGGCGGTGCGGCTGGAACACGTGCGTGCCAACCGCGAGGCGCTCGACATCGCACTGAGCGCGGAAGACCTGGCCCAGCTCGACGCCGGCTTCGCGCCGCCGCAGCGGCGCCGGCCGCTGGCGATGCGCTGATCAGGCGGGGGTCGGGGTGGCCGATGCGGTCGCCGCCCCGGCCAGCCACTCGAGCAGGTCGCCCGAGGTCAGCGGGCGGCTGAACAGGTAGCCCTGTCCCTTGGCGCAGTGCAGCGCGCGCACCACGGCGGCCTGCGCCTCGGTCTCGATGCCTTCCGCCACCGTGTTCATGCCCAGGCTCTGGGCGACCTTGACGGTGGCTTCGATCAGCACGCGGTGGTGGTTGCTGGTGTCGGCCTGGCAGACGAAGGAGCGGTCGATCTTGACCGTGTCCACCGGCAGCAGGTGCAGGCTGGACAGCGAGGAATAGCCGGTGCCGAAGTCGTCCAGCGCCAGCTTGATTCCGAGCGCCTTCAGTTCGTGCAGGCGTTCCTGCACGTGCTGGTCCTGGGCGGCCAGGCTTTCCGTGACTTCGAGCTGCAGCTGCTGCGGCTGCATGCCGTATTCGTGGAGGACGGCGGCCACGGTGGCGGGCAGGTCGGCCTGGCCCAGCTGGGCGCGCGACAGGTTCACCGCCAGCAGGCGCGGTGCGCGCGGACCCAATTCGCGCTGCCACGCGGCGAAATCGTGGCAGGAGCGGCGCAGCACGAAGTCGCCGAGCGCGCCGATCAGGCCCGATTCCTCGGCGACCTGGATGAATTCGATCGGCGGCACGACGCCGCGCTGCGGATGGCGCCAGCGCACCAGCGCTTCGACGGCGGCCCCGTGGTCGATGGCGCCCGCCGGCGCGAAGCCCACGACCGGCTGGTACACGGTGAACAGCTGGTCGTCGGCCAGCGCCAGGCGCAGTTCCGACTCGATGTCGGCGCGGCGCGCGGAACGCTCGCGCATCGCTCTCTCGAACACGACGCAGCGCGCGCCGCCGGCGCGCTTGGCCTCGACCATCGCGATGCTGGCGTCGCGCAGCATCTCGCCGGCCAGGCCGGGGGCGTCGTCGCTCCAGACGAGGCCCATGCTCAGGCGGCAGGTAATGTCCTGGTCCGGCAGCTGGTGCGGTTTGCCCAATGCGTCGAGCAGGCGCAGCGCCACTTTCTCGGCGTCGGCGCGGCAGCGCATGCCGTCCAGTACCACGGCGAATTCGTCGGCGCCGGTGCGCGCGGCCAACTGGCCGCTGCCCGCCAGCGGATCGATGCGGTCACTGGGCGGGCGCAGGGTGGCGCGGATCCGTTCTCCGATCTGCACCAGCAGGCGGTCGCCGATGGCCTGCCCGTGCGCGTCGTTGATCTGGCGGAAGCGGTCGCAATTCAGGAACAGCAGGGCGAAGCCGCCGGCTTCGGCGCTGCCGGGCCGCGCCAGCATCTGCTGCAACTGCTCGAGCAGCGCCTCGCGGTTCGGCATGCGCGTCAGCGCGTCGGTGCGCGCCTGGCTCTTCAGGCGCCGTGCCAGACGTTCCTGCTCGCGCAGGACTTCGGCGGTGGCGTCGGTGACGGTGGCCATCAGCCGCGCGCCATCGAGTTTCAGGACGGACAGCGACAGGACCTGCGGCGTGCCCGGCGCCGCCGCCTCGCCCAGCGGCAGGCGCAGGCCCTCGCACACGACGCCGGACGGCTCGGCGAACGATGCGGCCAGTTCGCGCAGTTGCGGCGCCACGTCCTGCAGCACCGTGAACAGGTTGTCCAGGCTGCCGTCGCGCGCCAGCGGCATCAGGAGGCTGGACGACATCGGGTTGAGCATGTCGACGGTCCCGTCCAGGCTCGCCTGCACCAGCCCGATCGGGGCGCGGTAGAGGAACTGGACCAGCGCCTCGTAGGCATCGATCTTGTCGGCGTGCGGCGCGAGTTCGTTCTGTGTCATCGGATCCTCGGATCAGGTCGGGGTCCAGCATTCGACGCGGTTGCGCCCGTTCGCCTTGGCGGCGTACAGGGCGCTGTCGGCGCGTTTCATCAGGGTGTCCAGGTTCAGCGGCTCGCCGTCGGTGGCGGCCACGCCGGCGCTGACGGTATAGGCGATCGGGCGGCCGTCGAACGAGACTGGATGCTGCGCGATCGTGCGGCGCAGGCGTTCGGCGACGGCGGCGGCGCCCGCCAGTGTGGACGAGGGGAGCAGCACGGCGAATTCCTCGCCGCCCACGCGCGCCACCACGTCGACCTGGCGGAAGGTGCGCACCAGCAGGCGCCCAAGCTCGTGCAGCACGGCGTCGCCGCCCGGATGGCCGTAGCGGTCGTTGACGGCCTTGAAGTGGTCGGCGTCGATCAGGATCAGCGCCGTCGCACGCGGGGTGCGGCGGTTGCGCTCCAGTTCCAGCTCGGCCGCCTCGAAGAAGGCGCGGCGGTTGGCGACGCCCGTCAGGTGGTCGGAAAACAGCGCGTGGCGGCGCTGCTCGATGGCGCCCTGCTTGTCGCTGATGTCGCGCACGACCATGCAGTAGGCCGGCTCGCCGGCCTCGCTGCCGTCATTGCCCGCCCCGTCGTTGGCCGCCTCATCGCGGTCCGGCAGCGGCGAGATCATCGTGCTGCCCCAGAAGCGGCTGCCGTCGGCACGCAGGCGCGGGCCTTCGTCGAGCGACCAGCCGTTCTGGTCCGCTTCGCGCAGGCGATCGCCTACTTGCTCGGCCGTGGTCGCGTCCTGCGGGTAGAACACGGAATACGGCTGGCCGACGACGCTGCCGTCGTGGCCCGTGACGCGGCCGATGGTCTCGTTCCACTCGCTCACGCGCCCCTGGCGGTCCAGACCCACGAGCGCATAGTCGGTGATGCTGGTGAGCAGGGCGTTCAGCCACGCGTCGTTCTGGCGCAGCTGGCGTTCGCGCCGCACCTGTTCGCTGACGTCCTGCAGCACGGCCATCAGGCGCGTGTCGTCCAGCTTCAGGAGGCTCAGCGACAGCACCTGCGGCCGCCGGCGCGCGGACGCCGCGCCGCCGTTCAGGTGGATGTGCAGGCCGTCGCATACCATGCCGCTGGGCTGCGCGAACTGCGCGCACAGGTGGCGCAGTTCCGGGGCCACGCGCTCCAGCGCCGTGAACAGATTGGTCAGGTTGCCGTCGCGCTGCAGCGGCATCAGCAACTGCGCCGAGATCGGGTTGATCATGACGATCTCGCCGTCGGTGCCCGCCTGCACCAGGCCGACGGGAGCGAGGTACAGGAACTGGATCAGCGCCTCGTGTTCGGCAGCGAGCTGGGCGCAGGCGTCGTGCGTCATGGCGGCGTCATACCTTGCGCTGGACCAGCACGTAGCGCGTGGCCTTGCCCGGCTCGGCCAGCAGGCGCAGCGCCACCTTGATCGGGCGCATGCGCAGCGTCAGCACGTAGTCGATGGTCTCGTCCAGGCTCGCCGCATCGTCCTGCGCATCCTCGAAACGCTGCGCGACCATGAAATTGTTCAGGCAGGGGGCGACGTTGGTAAACAACGGCTGACCCACCACGCGCGGTGCGCCCAGGCCTGCCGCTTCCGATTCGACCTTGTTGTAGCGGCGGACATTGGTGTCGCCGTCGAAGCCGATCACGCCGAAGTCCAGGCTGTCGAGTCCCTCGGCGTCCAGTTGTTCGAGGCGGGCGAACAGGCCCGGAGTGGAAAAGGTCACGTCGGCGGCGCTCATGGTGTCTCCAGCAAGTTTTGGGCGGGAATGTTGCAGTTAAGAAATGGATAGTGACATGGGGTCATGTCTCTGTCAAATCAATCGTGCGCAGGTATTGACGTGGGTCCGGGCTGGCGCTTTGACAAGCCTGGGCCATGCGTTATGCTGCGTTCCCGCCTACTGTTTCTACGCCGATGATACCCGACCCAAGCCTTCCGAACGCCTCCTGGTGGGAAGATGCGAACGCGCTGCAACGCTTCGTCGCGGACCTGCTCGCCGCCGAGCTGGCGCTGGCCCGGCCCGGCCGTGCGACGCTTGCGCCGCCCTGGCCGGCAGAGGCGGACCTGGCGCGCGACCTGGGCGCCGACTCGCTCGAACTGATGGGCATGGCCACGGCGCTGGCCGACGCGCTGCACCTGGCGCACGGGAATGCCGACGCGCGCCTGCTGGCCGAGCCGCGCGTCGCGCACTGGATCGCGAGCGCCGCATCGGCGCTGCAGGCGGACGGCAGCCGGCTGACCTTCCGCACCTCCGGCAGTTCCGGCAGTCCGAGGCGCTGCACGCATGCGCTGGCGGCGCTGTGGCAGGAAGTCGACGCGCTGGCCGCGCTGCTGCCGGGCGGCCGCCGTATCCTGTCGGCCGTGCCGGCCCACCACATCTACGGTTTCCTGTTCACCGTGCTGCTGCCGCGCCGCCTCGGGATCGCCGACGTGGTCGACCTGCGCGCCGCCGGTCCGGCCGCGCTGGCGGGCATGCTGCGGCCCGGCGATCTCGTGGTCGGACATCCGTTCTGGTGGGAGGCCGTGTCGCGCCTGGAGCCGGCATTCCCGTCCGACGTCGTCGGCGTGACGTCGACGGCACCGTGCCCGGACGCGCTGGCCGATGCGCTGGCCGGGGCGGGCCTGCGCCTGCTGCAGATGTATGGCAGCTCGGAGACGGCCGGCGTGGGTTGGCGCGAGCAGGGCGGTGCCGCGTACGCGTTGCTGCCGTACTGGTCGCGCGGCGCCGAAGCGTCCCTGCTCGAGCGCGCGCTGCCGGACGGGACGTCGGCCAGCTATCCGCTGCAGGACAAGCTCGAATGGACCGACACCGGAAGCTTCCGCCCGGCCGGGCGCATCGACCACGCCGTGCAGGTGGCCGGCACCAATGTGTTTCCGTCCTATGTGGCCGACGTGCTGACGATGCATCCGGGCGTGCTCGAGGCCAGCGTGCGCCTGATGCGCCCCGACGAGGGAACGCGCTTGAAAGCCTTCGTAGTGCCGCGTGGTGCAGCGTCCTTGTCTCAGCAGGCGTTGGTGGACTGGTGCGCGCAGCGCCTGTCCGTACCGGAGTGCCCGGCAGCGATCACCTTCGGCGAGCGCCTGCCGCGCCAGGCCGGCGGCAAGGCGGCCGACTGGATCATCGACGCGGAATAGCCGGCGTCAGGCGGCGCCCGGCGCCGTCACGACCACCGGCATATACGTGTCGAGGAATTCCTGCGGCATGCGGCGCGGCCGGCCGCTGCTGATCTCGATGCAGACGAGTTCCCATCTTCCGCGCAGCACGGTGGCGCCGTCGCGCTCGCGTACGAGCTGGAAGCGGCGCTCCATCGCCAGCTTGCCGTCTCCACCGACGAGCCAGGTCGCCAGCACCAGCGCCTCGCCTTCGGCAGTGGGGAGCAGGTAGTCGTAGCCGCCATGCCGGATCGCCATCGCGCGGTCCAGCCGGCGATAATCCTCGAGCGACAGTCCCAGCGCTTCCGAATGCGCCCAGCCGACGTGCTCGCACCAGCGCACGTACACGGCGTTGTTGGTGTGGTTCAGGCCATCGATGTCGGCCGCCTGCGGCGTGCGCGGCAGCGTGAACGGATGCGGGTAGTCCCAGTCCAAGTCGTTTCCTCGTTCGATCATCAGCAGCACATTCTACGCTGCCGCGCGGTTTGCGATAATGGCAACGAATGGATAAAACGGCAAATGGAAAAAACGGCAACGGCTGGCAATGCCAAGGAGCTTGTATGTTTACGATGATTCTCCTGACCTATCTGCAGCAGAACCTCGACGTCTCGCTGGACCAGGCCAGGCTGCGCGGCGAATACGTCCGCGAGGCCGATTGCGAGGCCGCGGCGCGCAAGCTGCGCGGCCCCATCCCGATCCCCGCCAACTATGCGGCGGCCTGGCAGGACGTCATGTGCGTCAAGATCGCCAACAACGTGCGCGTCAACCAGGCCGCGCCGCTCGACCTGGCGAAGGCGTTGCAGGCCCATGCGCCGCTGCGCTGCCAGGCCGAAGGCGCGTGGGAGCGCCTGGCGGCGATGTGCCGCCCGGCGGAGGCGGATGGAACGGAAGGGGACAAGGCGGCGCGCCGCTAGTCAGGGATCGCGCTGCCAGGTGGCGCCGCTCGGGCAGGGCACGTTCGCGGCCGATCCGGCTGCAGCCATGCTCTGCGGCAGGACGCCCACGCCGCCGCTCCTGCGGCAGCGCACGCTGTTGCCCTGGCGGTAGCGGTAATAGATCACCCCGTCCGGGGAGGTATAGGTGTCGGTCGTCAGCGTGAGCGAACTGTCGATGTGCGCGGCGTCGACGCCGCGCTGGAAGCGGGCCCACGGCGTGTCCGCTTCCACGGGCACGCCCGATTTCCCCTTGCGTAGTTCGCGGTCGATGCGGCCGGCCTGGCGCCGCGCCAGACCCAGCGCGAAGCCGCCGGCGGGCGCAGCTTCGGCGGCAGGTGCGGCCGCCGCTGGTTCGTCGGCGGGCGCCGTGTCCGGCTGACCAACCGGTTCGCTGGGGGAGGCAGCGCTGGGAGCCGGCGCCGCCGATACTGTCGCGGGAGCGGCCTTGCGTCGCGTGACCGGCGCGGGAATGGATGGCGCTGCGGGCGTGCGGGTCACCGTCGCCGGCAGCGGCAACTGCAGCAGCACGCCGACGACTTCCGCCGTCGGCGCTTCGGGATGGCGGCGCTGCTGCTGCATCCACAGCAGCAGCGCCAGGATATGGACGACGGCCGTGAACCCCAGCGCCAGCCGGTTGCGCGCTGCATCCCGCACCGCCGTGGCGCCGACGTTCATGCTGCGCTTACTTCGCCGTCATCGCCTGCTTGATGGCCACGCAGCGCTGGTCTTCCTGCAGCGTGTCGAGCAGGTTGCGGCGCGTGCCGGCCGACAGGTCCTTGTTCGTATCGGCCGCCGCCTGCAGGCGCTTGACGCTGGCCGGCGTGCAGCCGACCGGGATCATCGAGGCGCCGTAGGCACGCATGAACACGGGGCCCGCCGCCTTGTCGATCGCCGCGAGGCCGTCCAGGCGCTGCTGCGCGGTCTGCTCGCTGAGCGCGTTCTGGCCGGCCGGATACATATTGCCCATCGCCGTGCGCACGCGCGAGAACTGCAGCTTGGTCTGCAGGTCCTGGATCTTGCCCAGCCACTCGGCCTTGACAGCCGGATCCGGACGCGCGACGGTCGCGCCCAGCGCGGCCGCCTGGCCCGTATCCGACTTGTCGCGCGCCTGTTCGGCCTGGACGAGGGCGCCGGCGCCCGGGTAGTCCTGGCGGCTCAGGCGGTTGATGATGGCCCAGCGCAGGTCCTGGTCGACCGCGAGGCCTTGCACCTTCTGCTTGCCGTCCAGCAGGGCGGCGAGGCGGTCCAGCGCGGGACGCGAGCTGGCCACGGCCAGGTAGGTGCTCATCCAGCGGCGCTGGAAGTTGGCGTCGGTGCCGTTGGCTTCCACGGCGGTCCACGCCATGTCTTCCAGCTGGCGCGTGGCGGCCTGCGTGTAGGCGCCGTTCGGGTCGATGTTGTCCAGGTAGCGCTTGGCCGTGTCGATCTTGCCCGTGATGTCGCCCAGCAGCGTGTAATCCTTTTCCTGTGGCGCGTTGTTCAGGGCGGTGGCGATGAAGTCGTTCAGCGGCAGCTTGGCGTCGCGTACGCCGTCCCACAGCGCCTGCCACAGCATGGCGCGCAGCAGCGGGTCGTCGACCTTGGCCAGGTGGGCGCGCGCCGTGTCGAAGGAACGCTGGTCGAGCTGCACCTTGACGAAGCCCCAGTCGCCGAAGTTCGGGTAGACGAGGTCCGGGCAGGCCGCGCCGGTCATGGCCGGTACCGACGTCTTCGCCCCTTTGTAGATGACGGGGACGGTGCGATCGAGCTTGACGTCCTTGCCATCGAGCTTGAACGTGGCGATCTGCACGCGCTGTTCGCGCAGCGTCGGCAGTTGCTTGCTCGGCGCGGTCTGGTCGATGCTGAAGGCGGTGACCTTGCCGTTCGCGCAGGTGAAGTTGGCGGCGACCGTGTTGACGCCGGCCTGGTACAGCCATTCCTTGGTCCAGCCCGAGAGGTCGCGGCCGGCGGCCTGGCCCAGCGCGCCGATGAAGTCGTCCAGCTTCGCATTCTTGTACTGGTACTTGACGAGGTAGTTGTGCACTCCCTTGCGGAACACGTCGGCGCCCAGCAGGTGGCGCAGCTGCATCAGCGTCGATGCGCCCTTCGAGTAGGTGATGGCGTCGATATTGTCGAAGGCGTTCTCCGTGGACGGCACCGGCACCTCGATCGGGTGCGTGGTCACGCGCTGGTCCTGCGCATAGGCGGCCTGCTTGCCCTGCGAGTAGAAGGCGCGCCAGGCGTCCTTGAATTCCGTCGCTTCCGCGGTCGCCAGCGTGCCCATGAAGGACGCGAAGCTTTCGTTCAGCCACAGGCCGTTCCACCACTGCATGGTGACGAGGTCGCCGAACCACTGGTGCGCCATCTCGTGCATGATGACGCCGGCCAGGCGCGCGCGCTGCTCGGCCGTCATGTCGGCCTTGAACAGGAAGCCGCCCTCGGCGAAGGTGATGGCGCCTGCGTTTTCCATGGCGCCGTACAGGAAGTCCGGCACCAGCAGTTGGTCGTATTTCTCGAACTGGTAAGGGATGCCGAAGTAGTCGTCGAAGAAGGCCAGGCCCGCTTTGGTGTAGCGGAACCATTCTTCCGGCTTGACCTGGGACGCGACCGACTGGCGCGCCATCAGGCGCATCGGGTACTTGCCGCTGTTGTCTTCCCAGACTTTATACGGGCCCGCGTGCATCGAGAAGTTATAGGGGCTCAGCTTCTTGGTCTGCTTGAAGGTCCAGCGCTTGGCGTCGCCCACGGTGTCCACCTTGGTTTCACGCGTGGTCGAGACGACGGTCCAGTCGGCGGGCGCCGTCGTGGTCACGGTGTAGGTGGCCTTCAGGTCCGGTTGATCGAACACGGGGAACATCTGGTGCGCGGCCGCCGGTTCGAAGTGCGAATAGGTATAGACGCGGCCGTCGACCGGGTCGACCATGCGGTGCAGGCCTTCGCCGTTGGTGCTGTGCTTGCGCTCGTAGGCGACGACCACCGTGTTGCGGCCCTTGGCGAGATCCTTCGCCGCCAGCGTGATGAACCAGCCGTTGTACTGCGGCGTGACGGCCTTGCCGTTCACGCTCAAGGACTTGATGGTCGCCTTGTCCAGGTCCACGGTCAGCGCGCTCGCCGTGTCCTTCAGGTCGAAGGCGAGGGTGGTCGTGCCGGAGAAGGTCTCCTTGCCGGTCAGCGTGAAGTCCAGCTTGTAGTCGACGTTCGACACGCGCGCCGAACGGGCGGCGGCTTCGGTCTGCGACAGGAAGGCATTCTCGGCGCGCGGCGCGGTGGCGGCGGCGTGGGCGATCGAGGTGGAGGCAAGTGCCAGCGCGGAGGCGACGGCGAGCGACATCAGGCGGGGTACGAAGGTATTCACGGTGATCCTTGCGAGGGGTGACGACACGGGCGCGGCTCGTGGCCGTGCCCCTGGAACTCGCAAGAATAGCATGACAGCAACGTTATCCGACCTGCATGGAAACGGTTTCTTTATGCGCCCTCGCTGCACCCATATGCATGTATGTAGTCAGCTGCAGTCTGCCGTCGTGACGGTAATGGCGGGCGCCGCGCCGGCCGCTGCCGCCTGTACGTAGGTGACGTTGCAACGGTCGACGGCGTGAACGCCGGCCGGCGCGACGACGAGCTTGCCGCCGCCGGAGTCGACCTGCCAGCCGGCCTGGCCGTCTTCCCCTGCGAGGCCGGCCGCCGCGGCCAGCCCCTCGTCCGCCGCCGGATAACCGTTGCGGACGGTGACGGTGGCCGATTCGAGCCGCAGGTTCGTGCCGTCGCCCCGCGATCGGGGATCGACCAGCCCCTTCGCGTGGACGGTATGGGCGACGGCGGCAAGCGATGCCCCGGCGGACCGGAGCACGGCGACACGGGCGTCGGACTGCAGGTCGGCATAGGCGGGGAGGGCCGTGGCCGCGAGTACGCCCACGACCGTGACGACGGCGAGCAGTTCTACCAGCGTGAATCCAGCCTGCGTGCGCTTGGCGGGCATGTCGATCATCGAGGTCCTCATCGTACGGATGGTTCGGACTCGATTTTATTGTTATCAATAATGCAATGGCGCGCGATTGGGTGCGCCGGCTTGCATGAGCAAAAGTGCATGGTTATGCTTGGGCTACCTCGCCGCCGAGGCGCTCGGCGGCGACAGCCAACCATGTACAAGGAACACTATGAAAGACGTAAAAGTAGACGTGCGCGTGAACGTGGGCGTCGATGCCGCGAGCGTGATCCTGCTGCTCGCATCGGCAGCGACGGCCCTGTTCCTCTACAAGCAGCACAGGGATGACAAGCGGGAGGACAAGCGCGAGGACAAGCTGAAGCTGGCCCAGTCCTGAGCGCTTATTCGCGTCCGAAGTCCGGGTTACGCCGGGTCATGTAATACCACTCCTGGTTCGGCCGCGCGTTCGTGTCCGGGAACAGGATGCGCCCGGAGAACTCGGCCAGCACGGGCGTGCCGTCCGCGCGCGTGCCGATCCGTTCGCCTTCCTCGACGGGGTCGAAGCTCGCCCAGCTGCGGCTGAAGGTGTCGCCCGCGTCCAACCTGTCGTGCACGACGACCATCTGCAGCGCCTCCATCTCGTCGAACGGCACCGGCTGCGGCGCCGGCGCATCGACGATCTTCAGGTGGGCGAGGGTGTTCATGATGGCGCGGTAGGCCACTTCCGGCGCCTGCGGATCGAGATGTTGGCCGCATTCGAGCGTCAGCGCATAGCCGCCCGTGCTGCGCATGTATTCGGTGGTGCCCACGCCATAGCGCATCACCGTTTCCAGTTCAGCCGCGTTGCCGCGCGCCCGGCGCTGCACGCCGCCGCCGTAGGCCGCCATCCAGCCCGTGACGAAGCGGCGCACGCCCAGCACGCGGGCCAGCGCGCGTTCCTCGCGCATGTGCTTGAACGGTTCGATGGGGCCGTCGTTGTCGAGCGGGCCCACCATCACGAAGGGCTCGCCGTGGGCCGCATTGAACGAATGCAGGTCGAGCAGCACGTCATGCTGCGCCAGCAGGGGGCATAGCCAGTTGGCGACGTGGTCCTCGAAATCCTGCGGCGCCGCCTTCGGGAACAGGTCGCGGTTCAGGTTGCGGTCGCCCGAACGCGTGTTCTTCTCGTAGGCGAGCGGATTCACGATGGGCACGAAGGTCACGCTGCCGGCCGCGACGCGCAGGAGGCCGCTGTCGAGTTCTTCCATGACGCGGCGGATCGCGATCGTGCCGCACTTCTCGTTGCCATGGGTCGCGCCCATGATGATGACTTTCGGGCCCGGCTGCATGCCGGTGTAGTTGACGGACTTGAACTGGTACTTGCTGGCGGCGCTCATGCGGCGGCTTCTCCGTGGATTGAATCCGGGAATTCTAGCGGACTTTCGTAGCGTAGGATGACAATGTGTGAGCATTCATGGTGACTGGCGCCGGTATCCTGTCCGGTGGGGCGGGACGATGCCGTACCGTTCGCCAAGGAGTCGGCTGCAGTGATCTTCCAGTCCAACAGGGCATGCATGGGAAAGGCCTCGAATGTTCTTTGATACCGCGTGCAACATCCTCGGTGGCGTGGTCGCAACGGCAGCATTATGTCCATGCCTGGCATGGCTGAAGCCGGGCAGTAGCACGGCGGACAAGGCCATGTTGCGACACGCCCTCGGTCTCGCGCTTCTCGTCTGCGTCATCGCGGCAGGGGCGCGGACAGGGTGGACATTCTTTCACCACGGCGCAAACGTGGTCGCCGTGTGTGCGGCTTTCGGCGCAGCCGCGCTCCTGGCGCTTTTCGTCTTCAGCATGCGTCCGCGATGGGTGGCACTGTCGCTGGGCGGCTTGTGCGTCGTGGCATGGCTGTTCGCGGTCCTGTTGACGTTCCTGGTGTCCGCCTTCGAGGGCAACTCGGCGGCAGTCGCGGACCTGGGAGGCGGCATGTATTGCCGTGTGTCGGTCTATGGCTCGGCGGCCGCCGATTCCGGCGAGGATATCGAACTGTTCGAGCGTCACGGCCTGCTCGACTACCTACGAATATCGATCAGGCAATCCGCAGTCCATCCAGAGGGCGATGCGGCCTTGGGGCCCGGACTGATGGAGCTTGCAACGTTCTGCCGCGCCCGCGTAGAGGAGCAGCGCGGGCGGGTTGTCAGTGCGCGTGCGGTCGGCCCGCGGCAATAATTCTGCTGCAAGTCAGTGCCGTCCGGGCGCCTCGATGACATCGAACGCCGCCGGCATATCCAGCAGAAAGGCCTGCAGGTGCGCCACGCGCATCGACGGGTCGTAGCCGTGGGTCGAGGCGATCGCGGCGCGCAGCCCGGGCACCGCTTCAGGCGTGTGGATGCTGTCGTAGGCATCGATCAGCATGGCCACCAGGTCGGTCGGCGCCGTGCCGCCGCGGCGCAGGCGCGCATGGATGACGCCCAGCAGCGTGCGTTGCATGCGCGGCGTCGGGTGTTCGATCCAGGCGAACACGCTGGGCGTGTTGGCGATCGCTTCGCAGATGGCGTTTTCCATCTGCTCGGCCTTGAGGTCGGAGGCGATGTCGAAATAGGCGCGGTCCCAGCGCGTGCGCGGGTACTGGTGGCCGGGCGGGAAGCGGTCGACGCTTTCCAGACCGAGGGCGCGGCTGGCGCGCGAGAGCAGGTTCGAGAGGACGTGCAGCAGCGGCATCGTGGACAAAAGAGCTACGTTTAATTGCCGCTTAGTGTAGCCGAAGAAAAGCATGAGCGCGGGGGGCGGTCGCAAGGACCGCCCACCCGCGCGGAAAACGGTGGTCTAGCTGTGATGTTTCAATAGGTTGTTCATTCGGATTGGATTTGAGAAACTGG
>CAUSCY010000048.1:0-51169 GCA_963529995.1 uncultured Massilia sp.
TTTGTCCGTACAATTCGGCTTCCAGCCCTACGTTTTGAGTTTTTACACGCTCTGGACCGGCAGCGGACACGCCGGCGCAGCTGCGCGCCGGCCTGCGGCTGTTCGAAGGCAGCTGCGCCAGCTGTCACCAGTGGAACGGCACGGGGCCGCAGTCCGAGTACGCCGCGCTGGCAGGCGCCCGCTCCGTGCACGATCCGTCCGGCCGCAACATCGTGCAGACGCTGCTGCAAGGCGCCCATCTGCGCATCGGCACGCAGGACGTCTTCATGCCGTCGTTCCGCACGCTCAGCGACGCGGAGATCGCCCAGGTGAGCAATTACGTGATCTACCAATTCGGGGGCAGGCAGGGCGCCGTGACGGCGGAGACGGTGGCGGCGCAGCGCCAGCAATAGCGCGTCAGGCGCGCGGCCGGTCCTGGTCCTCGTCCACGCCGCGCACCATGACGTCCCACGACCCCATGGCGATCCTGGCGACGGACTGGAGTTCTTCCCTGCTGGCGCCGTCGCGCGCCCGGATCGCCATGCCGCTCTGGACGGTTTGCACATAGCGCGCCAGCTGGGACAGGTCGAGGGACGCGGGCAGTTCGCCGTCCTGCACGGCCTTGGCGAAGCGCGCCATGAGGATGTCGTACCCGCCGCCGCGCGTCGTCCGCATCAGGTTGCCGAGCTCCGCGTGCTCGTCGCCGCCCACGGTACCCAATGTCACCATGCACCCGTGCGGCAGGTCGCAGTCGGACCCCGTCATCGCCGCCGCCGAGTCCCACAGATAGGCGAATACCGCCTCGCGCGCCGTGGCAGCGGTGCGGAACCGGCCCAGCACGAGATGCTCGTAGCTGGTCGCATACAGCTGCAGCGTCTCTGCATACAGCTGCTCCTTCGAGCCGAAGGCCGCGTACAGGCTGGTCGGACCGATGCCCAGTGCCGTCGTGAGATCCGTGATCGAGGTGGCCTCGTAGCCTTTCACCCAGAACAGCTTCATGGCCGTTTCGAGGGCCGCACAGCGGTCGAACACGCGCGGTCGCCCGCGCCGCCCGGATGCGCCCGGCGGCGCCGCGGAAGCCTTCTTGGTTTTTTCTGCAGCACTCATTACAAAATTCCTTGACCAGGCCGCGATCGTACCATATGCTTTTATGTATCGATCACTGCATAAAGGATGCAACATGAAGACTCTCCAGGGAAAACGCGCACTCGTCACGGGCGGCTCGCGCGGTATCGGCGCCGCCATTGCGCGCACGCTGGCCGAACACGGCGCGGATGTCGCGCTGACGTACCAGAGCGCCGCGGACCGCGCCCAGGCGGTCGTCGCGTCGATCGAGGAACTCGGCCGGAAAGGCATCGCGATCCAGGCGGACAGCGCCGACCCGGCCGCGATCAGGCGTTCCGTCGACGAGGCCGTCGCCGCGCTCGGCGGACTGGATATCCTCGTCAACAACGCCGGCATCGCGCGCTACAGCCTGATCGCCGACTTCAGCGTGGAAGACATCGATGCGCTGTTTGCCGTGAACGTCCGCGGCCCGCTGCTGGCGACCCAGGCCGCCATTCCGCACCTGAGCACGGGCGGCCGCGTGATCACGATCGGCTCGGCCGGGGCCGACCGCATCGTGGGCACGCCGGGCACCGTCTACTACATGACCAAGTCGGCCCTGCAATCGTTCGCGCGCGGGCTGGCGCACGAGCTGGGCGGGCGCGAGATCACGTCGAACCTGGTGCAGCCAGGATCCACCGACACCGACATGAATCCGGCCAATGGCGAGAGCTCGGACTTCCAGCGCAGCCTGATGCCGCTCGGGCGCTTCGCCGAGCCGGCGGACATCGCCGCCACCGTCGCCTTCCTGGCGAGTCCCGCGGCGAGGCACATCACCGGCACCACGATCACGGTCGACGGCGGCCCGCTCGCCTGACCCAGGCGCGTCCGCCCACCACGCTCCACAAGCCGCCGTGAAGGACCACGAATGAGCCAGCACACATCGCCGCCCCGGATCGGCGTGGGCATCGTCGGGGCGAGCGCCCGGCGGGGATGGGCCCGCATCGCCCATATACCGGCGCTGCAGTCCCTGCCGGAATTCGACATCCGGGCCGTCAGCACGACCGGCATGGACAGCGCGCGGGCGACGGCCGCGGCGCTGGGCATCGGGCTCGCGTGGACCATCACGAGGCGCTGATCGAACGACCCGAGGTCGACCTGCTTGGAGAGTTCGACGGCTTGTCGGCCGTGGGACGGCATCGGACGCTCGGGGCATTCCGCACGTCGTCCGCAACCGGAGTGCGCGAACGCTTCTGACAGCACGCGCAGCGCGGCGGACCGCGCACCGCCATCCGCTCACCCGGCCGCGAGCAGCAGCCCCACACCCGTCGCGACCATCACGATGGCCGTCACGGCGTGCATGCCGAGCGCCAGCCGCACGGAGCCCTTGCCGCCCAGGACCAGGCCCATGTCGCCGATCGGGATGAGGGCCAGGGCCAGCAGCGCCAGGCCCATCGCCTTCGGGCCGCTCGAGGCCATCAGCGTCAGCACGACGGCGCCCGCGGCGATGTCGCGCACGCCCTTCAGGCGCAGCCACCAGTCGGTATGCGCGCCCGGATCGGGCAGCGGCAGCCCGAAGCCCCGCGTCGCCGCTCTCGGCGCCACGATGTATTGCGTCCCGATGACCATGATCGCGACCGCCAGCAGCACCGCCATTCCCATTGCAAAGGTAACCATGTCGAATCTCCAGAAAGGCGAAGTACCATCTCAATATAATCTAGCATCGCTAGATTTTCAAGCTATAGTATGATTTCTACGATTACCTATCGAATCGTGGAGACCGACTTGAGCATTACCGATCGCAAGGCCAGGCAAAGGGCGGAGCGCGAAGCGCGCATCGTCGCGGCGGCGCGCCTGATCGCCGAACAGGAAGGCTGGGCAGCCGTCACGATCCGCCGCCTGGCCGACGAGATCGAGCACAGCCAGCCGGTCATCTATTCCCATTTCGAGAACCGCGACGCCATCGTCGCGGCCGTCGCCCTGCAGGGCTTCGTGGAGATCGCGGCCGCGCTGCATGAGGCCGCGCGCAGGTCGCGTGGCGCGCGCAAGGTGCTCAAGCATGTCGCGACGGCCTATGTCGACTTCGCCCTGCGCTGCCCTGCCCTGTACGAAGCCATGTTCGTGCTGCCGACCGGCCTGCTGTTCGCCGACGCCACCACCCGGCCGGAACTGCGCGCCGCATTCGAGGCGCTCGGGGCGGCCGTCGCGCCCTTTTGCGCCCAGGCCGACGTGGCGACGGAGACCTTGTGGGCCAGCCTGCACGGCCTGGCCGAACTCGAGCGCGCGGGCCGCATCCGTCCCGGCGCGCGCGCCGAGCGCATCCTGTTGCTGGTGCGGGCGCTGGAGCAGTCCGGGACCTGAACTCCACATGGGGTTGCGGATGGCTGCCGCGCAGCCCGGGCAACCGTGCCGCGCGCCGGCAAGTGCCCGATTGCGATTCAATCGAACCGGCGCCAATCCCGGCGCCCGTCGAGCGGTTCGGTGGAGGAGCGATGGCGGCATGGTGCGAACAGCTGGCTGGCGCATTGCTGATCTGTTGCGCCCTCCTCGACATTTTCCTTACCGTGCTGTACGCCAAGATCGGCGCGCACGGCGCCAGCCGCGCCGGCACGGGCATCATCAGCCTGGGCGTCGCGCGCGCCACGTGGTGGGTGTTCCGGCGGCTGCCGGCTCGGCTGCCGGCGCAGCGCGACGCCGTCCGTTCGTTTTGCGGGGCGGTCGCCGTGGTGTTGCTGGTGGCCGTGTGGTCGACGCTGCTGGCGGTCGGCGCGGGGCTGATGCTGCATCCGGCGCTCGGCGAGGCCGTGCGCTCCAGCAGCAGTCCGCATGCGCGCGATCTCGTCTCGGCCCTGTACGTCGGCGGCAGCAGCCTGTCGCTCGCTTCCAGCAGCGACTTCTACCCGCAGACGGGCTTCTACCGCCTGCTGTTCCTCGCCAACGCGCTGATCGGCACGATCAGTATCTCGGTGACGATCACCTATGTCCTGCAGATCTATAGCGCCGTCAAGGAACGCAACGGCCTCGGCCTGAGCATGCACATGATGACCAAGGGTACTGCCGACCCTGCCGTGCTCCTTGCGGGCCTGGGTCCGCAAGGCCGCTTCGATACCGGCTACTCGGTCGTGGCCGACCTCGCCACCCAGCTCGCCGCGATCAACGAGGCGCACCACCTGTATCCGATGCTGTTCTTTTACCGGCCGTACCACGCGGCATGTTCGATCCCGCGGGTCGCGCTCATCGCGCTCGATACGGTCGCGCTGCTGCGCACCGCCCTCGATGACGAGGAATATGGCTGGCTCAAGGACTCGGCGGCGGTCGAGAACTTCGGCGGCATGGCGTCGCTCCTGGTCCAGACCCTGGAGCACGGCTTCATTCCCGCCACTGCATCAGCGACGCAAGGCACGCAGACGGAGGCGGACGGCCACGACGCGTGGTGCGCGCGCTACCGGGCCGCGCTGCGCCAACTCGAACAGGCCGGCATCCGCGTGCGACCGGACGGGGGCGACGGCGCGCGGCAGTATGCGCGGTTGCGGCAGGAGTGGCATCCGCATGTCGAGCGCCTGGCACGCTACATGGACTACGACATGGCCGTGATCGACCCCGCCACGGCGCGTGCAGGCGACGCCTTTTCTGCCCGCTGAGCGCGGCAACAGGACATGCGGCCAATCCGGCGGTTCCGCACATATCACCGTCCTTGGGGTCAAACCCTCTCTGCGCAGCGGCAGCAAGGAACGCGCGCCGAACATTCCTGACAGGAGGTTTGTATGCTAGCAATGACCTATCGTGGACCATACAGGACCCGGGCGCAGCAAAAGCCGGATCCCGTCATCGAACATCCAGGCGACGCCATCGTGCGCGTGACGCGCGCCTGCATCTGCGGGTCCGACCTGCACCTCTACCACGGCCTGGTGCCCGACACGCGCGTCGGCCATACGTTCGGCCACGAATTCGTCGGCATCGTCGAACAGATCGGCTCGGCGGTCGAAACGCTCAAGCCGGGCGACCGCGTGCTGGTGCCGTTCAACCTGTTCTGCGGCTCGTGCTTCTTCTGCCAGCGCGAGCTGTACAGCAACTGCCACAACACGAATCCGGAAGCGACCGCCGTGGGCGGCATCTACGGCTACTCGCACACCACCGGCGGCTACGACGGCGGCCAGGCCGAGTTCGTCCGTGTGCCGATGGCCGACGTCGGGCCGTACAAGATCCCCGACGACATCGTCGACGACGACGCCGTGCTGCTCACGGACGCCTTGCCGACCGGCTACCAGGCCGCCGAGATGGCCGACATCCACGAAGGCGACACCGTGGTGGTGTTCGGCGCCGGACCAGTCGGCATCTTCGCCGCCAGGTCGGCCTGGCTGTTCGGTGCGGGCCGCGTCATCGTGGTCGACCACGTGGACTACCGGCTCGACTTCGTACGGCGCTACGCGCCCGCCGAAGTCGTCAATTTCCGCGAGGTGGGCGACATGGCGGTGCACATCAAGAAGATGACGGACTGGCTGGGCGCCGACGCCTGCATCGACGCCGTCGGCTGCGAGGCCTCGGGCAGCCTCACCCAGACCATCACGGGGCGCTGGACCATGTTGCAGGCGGGCGCGGCCACTGCCCTGTTCTGGGCCATCAACTCCGTGCGCAAGGGCGGCAACGTGTCGATCGTCGGGGTCTACGGGCCGACATTCAACGCCGTGCCGATCGGTAACGCGTTGAACAAGGGCCTCACGCTGCGAATGAACCAGGCGGCCGTCAAGCGCCACGTGCCGCACCTGATCGAGCATATCCGCCAGGGCCACCTGAACCCGAAGGAGATCATCACCCACCGCGTTCCGCTGGAGGAAGTCTCGGACGCGTACCACATTTTCTCGAGCAAGTACGACGACTGCATCAAAACCGTATTGATTCCTCCGCGCGCCGGCGCGGCGCGGGCGACGGTGGGCAGCGTCATCCATTGAAGGAACAGCCATGGACAATCAACTCGCCTTGCGCGATCTGGAGGAACAGCGGCGCAATCCTCACCACCACGGCCACGTCGACTACGATCGCCAGATGGACCACCCGGTGGACCGGCACAGTCCGCCCCGCGAACACCTGCAGGGCATTCCCGGCTGGGGCTCGGACCTCGACCACAAGAATCGTCCGGCCATCCCGATGGAACGCACCCCGCCGCGCTTCATCCACGTTCCCGAGGGGCAGCCGGTACAGCAGGCACAGACCGTCGAGGTGTTCTGCTCGCCGGAGCGGCCGGGCATCACGCCGCTGTTCGGCACGGCCCAGCCGCCGAAGTGGCTGTCGGGCGCCATGCGGCGCCTGGCCTACAAGCTGCCGGAAAACGACTTGCGCCACTGGCTGATGCTGATCGCGGCCGACCGCGTCAATGTGGTCGAAGGCATCGTCGATGACCTGCGGCATGGTCATGTGCCGAATGTGCTCGGAGAAATGGGCATCCGGTCCGAACTGCGCTACAACCCGGCCGGGCTGGTGCGCAAGACGGTGATCACCGCCATCGTGGTGGGCGGCGCCGTGGCGCTGCTGAAGCGCCGCAGGTATTAGCGCTCTGGCAACGGCGGCCCTGCCTTCGCCGCATGAAGGCGGGGCTCGTTGCGCGGCGCGCGCGGATTCCGCCCCAGGCGCGCCTGCACGCGGGCGAGCGCCTCGCGCATGGGCCGGTGCACCAGCCGGCGCATGCCCCGCGCGCTGTCGCAGTCCCACAGCCCCATCGGCATCCAGTGGCGGGGCCGGTGCCAGTCGAACATGCCGATGATCGGATAGATGCAGATGCCGCCCAGGGGCACGCGGGCGTCCATCAGGCGCTCGGCCTCGTCCCCGAGTTCGTGCATCCAGCGGGCCCGGTGCGTGCCCCAGTGCGAGGTCTCCGAAATGACCAGCTCGTTTCCATAGCGCTCATGCACGGATCGGATCAGGTCGCGCAGCGGCACGCGGCGCGGGTCGTCGTCGTCCAGCCACTGCTCTTCCGTGCCGAGCTGCCATTGCGAGTTCCAGTAATAGTTCACGCCGACCACGTCGAGATGCGCGGGGCTGCCGCCCAGTTCCGGCATGGTCCGCCCGCACAGCATGTCCCAGCTCTCGAACACCTGTACGTCGTTGAAGAGCCTGGCTGCGTGCAGCGATTCGTGCCGCTCGTCCCGTGGCGCCACGTGGCACAAGGGATCGGCGTTCAGGAAGCGCGCGTCCGGCACCTCCGCTCGGATCGCATCGATGCCGGCGATCGCGGCGCGGGCCAGCGCCACCTTCACCTCGCGATGGCGGCCGGTCAGATAAGGCGGGAAGCGGCCGACTTCTCCGGCCGCCCACGAAAAGTACGAGGGTTCGTTGACCGGGGTGAACCACAAGGTACCCTGGAGCCGGTCGCGCAGGTAGCGGGCGCAGGCCGCGCAATAGTCGGCGAAGCTGGCGGGGAACGCATCGGACAGCAGGTCCAGTCGCGCCGGATAGCCGAAATGGAACAGGTCCCAGACGACCTCGACCTGATACCTGCGGGCGGCGCGAACCAGCGGTTCGACCGAGGAAAAATCGAACGCGCCGCGGCCCCGGTCGACCAGCGGCCAGCGTATGCCGTCGCGCACGGCCCGGATGCCGACCTCGCACAAGCGGCGGTAGTCGGCGTCGGCGTGGCGCAGGTGCCGGGTCTCGTGCATCAGGTCGATCCAATCGCCTTCGCGGTTGAATCCGGTCGTGCACTCGAACCCGCCGAGAAAGTAACTGCTGAATAACATGAGAGCTCCCCGCCCTGCCAGGCATCGCCGCCGGTGAGTCGCTCAGGGAGCTCCGGGAGGCGTGGTACGAAACAGCATGCGACCGGCGCACTACGAAAAAGTTCGATGACCAGGCGATCTCCGCTCGAGCACGTCCTGGTAGAGCAGCAGCGTGGCGCTTGCCATCCGTCGCGCGGAAAATTCCTCGTCGATCGCGCGGCGGCCGTTTTCGCTCAGGCAGGCACCCAGGTCCGGATCCTCGAGCAGCGTCGCCAGCGTACGGGCCAGCACCTGCGCATTCTGGAAGGGAAACAGCAGCCCGGTCTCTTCATGGCGGACCGCTTCGGTAATGCCCAGCGTACGGGCGGCCACGACCGGCAAGCCGACCGCCATCGCTTCCAGGATCACCAGCGGATGCCCCTCGAAGCAGGACGGCACGCACAGGGCATCCGCTGCCCCCATGAGGTCGGGCACGTCGTCGCGCCGCCCCAGGAACGAGATGTGCGCCGCGACGCCCATGTGACGTGCTTTCCGGCGCAATTGCTCCTGCAGCGGCCCGGTGCCTGCCCACAGCAGCTGCACGTCGGGATGCGTGTCGAGCAGCCAGGGCAAGGCGTCGACGAGCGTGGCATGCTGCTTTTGTTCCGAAAAGCGGGCGACCGTGAGAATCACGGATCGGTCTTCGACACCCAGTCGTCCGCGCACCTCTTCCCGGCCGCACATCGGCGCGCGGACGATGACGCCGTTGTGAATGACCGCGTAGCGCGACGGATCGACGGCCGCCATGCCGAACGTGTGCCGGGCCGCCTCGCAGACGCAGATGATCCGGTCCACCGGACCCACGCCGCGGGCATACAGCGCTTCCAGCGCCGGCACGCCCAGCGCCCTGAGGGTGTAAGGAAGATGTTCGGTCCGCACGATGGCCGGCACGCGGGCGGAACACGCGGCGGCGGCCACCGCATGTCCCTCCACGGCGATGCCGGCATGGATGTGCACGATGTCCGGATGGCGCATCTGCAGCACCTCGACGAGGCCGGCACTGCCCTCGGCCAGGGCTTGCGTCCCGATCGTGCATGTGTCCAGCCCGGCATCGCGGCCCCGGCACGCCATCGCCGAACCCTTGTCCGAGTCGGCAAAGATCAGGCTGACTTCGACATCGTTCTGCAACATCGCTGCGAGCGTGATCATGTGCTCGCCGACCCCGGACGGGTCCGCACTGTCGGTCACGAGCGTAATGGACAGCCGGGCCGGAACATGCGCCGGAGGAAGACGCGAAGCCGTTGGCACCGCCGGCCGCGGGTCGCCGTCAAATCTGTTCGTCGTCATGCCTGGCGCTCCTTGCGTCCGCTGCACACGGTGGACGTGATCCTGCGGCGGGCGGGAGCGCGTGTCAAGCGCGATTCCGTCGACCCGCCGCCTTCCAGCCGCAGCGCGCGAAGATCACGGCCGCGTGAGCCGGCGCAGCGGGTCTGGTCTAGGCCCGCTCCTCCTGCTGCGACAGTGCGTTTTCTCCGGACACGCGCGCACGGATCGCAAGCACGCTCCGGATCGGCGGATCGCCAAACATGCGCTTGTAATCGCGATTGAACTGCGAGGCACTTTCGTAGCCGACTTGCAATGCCGCCGCCGAGGCCTCCATCCGCTCCGTCACCAGCAAGCGCTGGGCTTCGAGCAGCCGCAATTGCTTCTGGTAACTCAGCGGACTCATCGCCGTCATGTCGCGGAAATGCTTGTGCAGCGTCGAGACGCCCAATCCCACGTGCGCGGCCAGGTCGTCTATCCGCAGCGGTCCGGCGTAATGCTCCTGTATCCAGCGGATTGCCTTCGCTGCCCGGTAGCTGCCCGAATCGGGCACGGCAATCTCGCGCAACCGTCCACCCGCCGCACTCGTCAGCAGGTAATACATCATTTCCCGCTGGATCAACGGCCCCAGGTGCCGCAGCGCATGCGCATCGTCGACGATGTCCACCAGACGCTCCACCGCGGCGAGCATCCTGGCACTCACCTCTCCCATGCCGAGCGCTCGGCCGCACGGCGCGGGTGTCCCTGGAGAGTGGGGGTCGGCGATGAAGTCCCGCACCGCGGGCACGTCTAGCGCCATGCGCAGCGCGATGTAGGGCACGCTGTCCGAGGCCTCCAGCACTTCCGTCACGGTCGGCAAATTAACGGCCGTCAGAAGGAATCGTGCGTGGTCATACACATATTCCTCGTCCCCGACGCGCACGCGCTTCCTCCCCGAAATGATCAGCGACAGACTCGGCGGATAAAGGTAGGCAACGGGCGCGGTCGGCGCGCGCAACACGGCAAAGCTCAGGCCAGCGAGCGGCGTATCGCGCTCGCGCTGTCCATCCCGATGGCTTTCCACATATCGCTGAATTTTTGCCATCAGCGGGGTGGAACTTTGGGCGCTCTAGTCGGGCACGTCGACACGACGTCCCGCGTGCAGGGTGTCATTCATACCGGGCAGTGTACGCGAAACCGGCGGGAGCACACCGCCTCCCGGACATGCCGTCGCCCGGAGAGAATCAGGCAATCGATCTAGAGGATCGCTGTCACGGCCAGGCACGTGCAGGCGCTACGCTCACTTCACTTGCCCGCCGTCGCGCCGCATCCCGCGTCGCGTCCGCGGCGAGTCTACTGGAGAACCTCGCATGTATGACAACGCCATGGAAAACTTCGCAGCCATCCGCAGCGCGCCGCTGGAGGCGCAGGTCCGATTCCTGCTCGATTACGCAGAGATTACCGACGTCGTCACGCGTTACGGGCAATGCATCGACACGCACGACTTCGAGACGCTGCGCTCATGCTATACCGACCAGATCGAGATGGACCATCGACCGACGACCAATATGCCGCGCCAGGTGTTCGCCGCCGACGAGTGGTGCCGGCTCGCCCGCCTGTTCCACACGCAGCTCGATGGGGATGAACACATCCTTATCCCCCAGAGTATCGTCGTCAACGGCGACGCCGCAGCGTGCCACGTCCTGATGCATGCCAATCACTTCAAGCGCGATACCCAAGGCGGCCCCTACCAGGCGCTCATCGGCTCGTACGACCTGACCCTGGTTCGCACGGACGACGGCTGGAAGATTTCGAGCTCGGTGCAGCTGGTAAGGTGGAGCGAAGGAAACTGGCAGTTCCACACGGAGATCGCCAAGTCGCTCGCGGGCTGAGCGCATTCTGCGAACCTCAGGGCGCCCATTCGCCGTGCGAGAGCGCGTATCGATACACGTCGTGCCAGCCGCCGGCAACGCATTGCGCATTGCTTGCCGTGGCTTCACGACGCATCCCCAGGCGCTCGCATACCCGGATGGACGACCGGTTGTGTGCGCTCATCGATGCGGTCAAGCGAAGCAAGCCGCGCTCGGCGAACGCGTAGTCGACCAGTCGTTTCGCCGCCTCGGTCGCATACCCTTGTCCGCACGCGTCCCGGTGCAGCGACCATCCCATGTCGCCCGCGTGCTCGGCTGCGGCTTCGATATAGATGCCGACTTCGCCGATCATGCGACCGTCCTCGATACGCTCGATCGCGAACATGGTCCAGCAGTTGTCGGCATCGACGTCGAGCCGCGACTGGGCCACCAGGAATGCCAACGCCTGCCCCTCCTCCATCGGCGCGATGGGTTGCAGGCGCAGGTTCGCCGGATCGTTTCGATACGCCAGGAAGGCCTGGAGATCGTCGGGCCCGGGCCTGCGAAGACGGAGTCGTTCTGTATGCATGGTCACGTGCTGGAGCATACCAAATGACGGTACGCCGTTACAGGAGCGGGTGCAGGCCGCGGACGGGACTCACGCCCTCGAGCATGAGGCGATATGGCGAATCGTCGATTCCGCCCCCCGCCTGCCGACGATCTGCACGCTGATCGACAATCCGCCCTTGCTCGTACCGAAGCGCATCGCATCATCCCGCCAGCCGTGCGATCAATCCGGCATGCTCCGGCCACTGCCGTGCGAGGACGCTGCCCTCCCCGATCTCGAATTCCTCGAATTCGAAGCCCGGGGCCACCGTGCAACCGGCCAGGCTGTAACCCTCCGGTTCCTCGCACTCGGCGGCGAACCAGTATCCGGCAGGGACCAGTGCCTGGAAATCCGTGCCCGCATGCCGCAGGGGATTGCCGAGCCTCAGCGTCTTGAGCCCCCCATCCGGCTGCAGAACGTGAATCCGCACCGGCACACCTTCATAGAAATGCCATAGTTCGTCCGATCGGATGCGATGCCAGGTCGACCTCTCACCGGCGCGCAGGAGGTAATAGATCGCAGTGGAGGCAGAACGGCTTACCGTTTCGCCTACCCTGGTCACGCGGCCTTCGCTTCGGTACGTTTCCTTGAAATGCCCTCCTTCCGGATGCGGCAGGAGCGACAGGAGCGAAATGAGTGCTTCAGCGTTGTTTTCGAAAGTCATGGTGGCATCCAGGTCAAGAAGCGATGTGTTCTCGGACGCGGCGCAGAGGCGTCGCGCCCGCAGGAAGTGCGCGTGCGCTTACAGGCGCAGCATCATGAGGTCTTCATCGTAGTAACGCTCCGCCACCCGCATCGCCCGCGGTTCGCGCCCGTAGGCGACGAATCCCATCGATCGGTCCAGACCGGCGGCGCGCTCGTTCTCGACGTTGGCGGCGAGATGGACCTGCTGCACGCCGCCTGCGCGCGCGTGATCGAACAGTGCCTGCAGGAGCGAGCGCGCCATGCCGCCGCGCCGGTGGGTGCGAAACGAATGTGTGAATCGATGCTCATGTTCCTCCTGGTATGCACCCTTGCGGCGGTATCGAGGACAAGTATATCCCGGCACGCCGCCCGGGTCGTCAAGCCACGGCTGCCTGACCCGCGCACGATTGCGCCGCCGCTTGACCGCCGACCTACTGAAAGGTAGCCTAAATCGTAAGCGTTCGCGGCGACCGTCCGCAGACGTCCCTCCGTCATCGACAGAAAGGACGAAACAATGATCATCCCGAACAAACGCCTCCTCGCCGGCATCGCGCTGCTGGCTGCCACCGCCGTCGCAGCCGCCGCAGCCGACGGTACCGCCGCGCCGGAGCGCCCCATGCCGCCCGTGAAGAACGTCGTGCTCGTGCATGGCGCATTTGCGGACGGATCCGGTTGGAAAGATGTCCATGAACGCCTCGCGCGCCGGGGCTTCGCGGTCACCGTCGTCCAGGAACCGGAAACGAGCCTGGACGACGACGTCCAGGCCGTGCGGCGCGCCATCGCGATGCAGGACGGCCCGGTGGTCCTCGTGGGCCACAGCTACGGCGGCGTCGTCATCACGGAAGCGGGAACGGACCAGAAAGTGCGCGCACTCGTGTACGTCGCCGCCTCGGTGCCCGACGTCGGCGAAAGCCTTGCCGACCTCAGCGCACGCATTCCCTCGCCCAGCGGCGATGCGATGTTGACGACGCCGGACGGCTACGTCTACATCGCACCGAACCGGTTCCGCGAGGCGTTCGCCGCCGATCTGCCGCCGCGGCAAGCCGATTTCATGGCCAATTCCCAGGTACTGCCCTCGGTAAAAATCTTGACGGCCAAGGTCAAGGTCGCCGCGTGGAAGACGAAACCGAGCTACGCGATCGTCGCGGGCGCCGACCGCGCGCTGAGCCCCGATCTCGAACGCTTCATGTACGAGCGCGCGGGGGCGAGGACGACGACGATCCCGCGCGCCAGCCACGCAGTCTATATCTCCCATCCCGACAAGGTCGCCGCCATCATCGAGGATGCCGCCGGCCGCTAGCCTCCACCTTTTCGGACGCACAGGGTGCGGCGCTGCGTGCCAGCCGCCTGGCGAATCCTGCGCGTCCCCCTCTGCCCGTCCCTCCTCCGCTCGCTCTTCATATGCATGTCCTTCCCCGCCCCGGCGCCCCGCCGAAGCGGCTTCGCGTAAAGACTTGACCTCCAAACCTACTAAAAGGTAGGATGCCCCGCCTGAACAATCCGACATGACCATCGATGGCGAGCCGAACCCGCGCATCGCATGCGGCCCCAGACAAGCGCTCGTACGGCCCCGCGACAAGGGACCGGAACGCGACACACTTCGTTGCACGTTGACAGCCCCTAGCACAAGGAGATGCAGTAATGTTGTTCAAGTTGAAGTCGATGCCGTTCGCGGTATCGTGCGTAATCGCCAGCGGCGCGCTGGCCTCGGTACCCGCGCTGGCACAGACGTCCGACACGGCCGCGGCTGCGGCAACCGCGCCCCAGCGCGTGGTGGTCACCGGCTCGCTGATCAGCCGCACCGACACCGAGACCCCCACCCCGGTGCAGGTGCTGACCGCACAGGACATCCAGCGCAGCGGCAAGACCTCGGTCGCCGAGCTGCTGAACGACCTGGCGGCCAACGGCGCTGGTACCCTCGGCACGGGCTTCTCGGGTGCATTCGCCAACGGCGCCGCCGGCGTCTCGCTGCGCGGCCTGACCGTGGGCTCGACCCTGGTCCTGATCGACGGCCACCGCATGTCGCCCTACGCGATCGGCGACGACTCGCAGCGCGCCTTCGTCGACGTCTCGAACATCCCGTTCGACGCGATCGACAGCATCGAGATCCTGAAGTCCGGCGCCTCGTCGCTGTACGGCTCCGACGCGGTTGCCGGTGTCGTCAACATCAAGCTGAAGAAGAACTTCGAAGGCACCCGTTTCGCGGCCGAGACGGGCGACACCCAGCACGGCGGCGGACAGACGCACCGTGCCTCGCTGAGCACCGGCATCGGCAACCTCGACACGGACGGCTACAACGCCTTCGTGACGGCCGAGTGGCGCCACCAGGGTGCGATCAAGATCTCCGACCGCCTCGGCAACGACTGGACGAATCTCGACTGGCGTGCGCGCGGCGGCAACGACCTGACCTACGGCGTGCCGACCGAGCGCCTCGGCTACCTGACGGCGGCCAGTTCGCCGTTCCTGTACAACCCGTCCGGCGCCGGCGGCCTCGACAACCCGACCAACTTCCAGTTCCTCGATCCGAGCTGCAACTACGGCAAGTACATGGCGGGCGGTTGCGCGGTGACGGACAATGTCGGCTACATCCAACCCGAGACGGAGAACCTGAACCTGCTGGTCGGCATGACCAAGAAGCTGAACGCGGACTGGGAGCTGGCGTTCAAGGGCTCGCTGTTCAAGCGCGACAACACCAACAACCGCGGCATCGGCCCGACCTACAACCCGACGAGCTTCAGCGGCTACAACGTCCTCGACGGCGGCGTGCTGACCCCGGCCCTGGGCGCGCGCCCGACGACCTTCGACAAGGGCGCCCAGATCGGCGCCGGCCTGGTGAACCCGTTCGGCGACGGCACCCGGCTGTACGGCTACATTCCCGGCATACCGGCATCGCGCGCCCAGGACAACACCGCCACGACGACCCGCTTCGCCCTCGACCTGACGGGCCGTGCCTACGGCTGGGATCTCAGCATTGCCGGCGGCCTGACCAAGTCCAAGGCGGACATCGACTACAGCGGCTACATCAACCGCGTGGCGCTGTACGACCTGATCGGTTCGGGCAAATGGAATGTCCTCGGCGGCAATGCGCCGGATCTGGTCAGCCAGGTGGCGCCGCACTTTTCCAACACCTTCGAATCGAAGCTGAACTACTTCGATGCCGTCGGCTCGCGCGAACTGATGCAACTGGGCGCCGGCCCGCTGGCGCTGGCCACGGGTCTCCACTGGCACAAGCGCACGTGGAACGCGCCGCCGTCCGAACTGACCCGCATCGGCGCCGTCGACAACACCTCGCAGTTCGTCATCGGCGACGAAACCAACACGGCCGGCTTCGCGGAACTGCAGGCCACGCCGATCAAGAACCTGGAACTGCACGTGTCCGGCCGCTACGACCACTACGACACCTACGGCCACTCGTTCACGCCGGCAGCCAGCTTCAAGTGGAGCCCGTCGCAGCAGTTCGCCCTGCGCGGCACCTTCGCACGGGGCTTCCGCGCGCCGAATCCGGCCGAGAACGGCAACTCCGGCTCGTTCTTCTCCGCCAACGGCATCGACGATCCCGTCCTGTGCCCGACCGGCCACCAGACCGATGCGGGCACGCCGCAGACGGGCGCCTGCGCGATCACGCCGCTGTATGTGCAGAAGCCGAACCCCGACCTGTCGCCCGAGAAATCGAAATCCTACACGCTCGGCATCGTGGTCGAACCGTTCAAGGGCCTGAACGCGACCCTCGACTACTACAAGATCGAGGTGAACAACCAGATCGTCACGGCGGTCGGCAACGATCCGAGCTACCGTCCGACCTACGTGCGCGGCGCGCCCGTGCCGGTCGACATCTCCGACGGTAACGGCGGTACCTTCCTGGGCACCCCGTCGGTCGGGCCGATCCTGTATGCGGAATCGACGTACATCAATGCCGGATCGACGAAGACGACGGGTCTCGAGGCGGACGTGAACTACCGCTTCCGCCTGCCGAACGACCTCGGCGTGCTGCGCGCCAACGTGAGCGCCTCCCACACCTTCGGCTACGAGCAGTCCATCGCCGGCAAGACCTACCAGCTGGCGGGTACCCACGGTCCGTCGGTGATCTCGGGTGCGACCGGCTCGCCGAAGAACCGCGCGCAGTTCGGCCTCGGCTGGGCCAAGGGTCCGCTGGACGTCAATGCGACCGTGAACTACACCAGCGACTTCTCCGCGCTCGATCCGGCCGCAGGCTACAACAACTGCGCCACGATCGCGGGGGACATCACGGGCCGTCCGTACTTCCAGAACCTCGTTCAGCCGAACGCCTTCTGCCATGTCGCGTCGTTCACCGTCACCAACCTGAACGTGCAGTACAAGCTGAACGAGAACCTGACCCTGCGCGGGGCCGTGCTGAACCTGTTCGACAAGGAGCCGCCGCTGGACCCGAACACCTACGGTAACTCGACCCTGCAGACCGCGTACAACGCGTCCCTGCACCAGGCCGGCGCCGTCGGCCGCTTCTTCAGCCTGGGCGCCAGCTACACCTTGTGACCGCGCTGCGGTTGTCAATGCATGGCACGGGCCGGCACTGCCCGTGCCATGCACGTACAAATCTGTACGCGAAATGCGCAGGAATGGCAGTTCACAGACAACGCTGTACGCCTCACCATGGCATTTTCAACCTTGCTGGCCGGTCCGGCCAGCGTCATCCGGAATATCGAACATGGACAAGCTGAAAGACAAGGTCGCCATCGTGACGGGCGCTTCGAAAGGCATCGGCGCGGGCATCGCCCGCCGGCTCGCGGCCGACGGCGCGAAGGTCGTCGTCAATTACGCCTCCAGCAGGAGCGGTGCCGCCCAGGTGGTCGCCGACATCGAAGCCGCCGGCGGCACGGCCGTGGCGGTGGGTGCGGATGTCACCAAGGAGGCGGAAGTCGCGGCGCTGGTCAAGGCCGCCATCGAGCGCTTCGGGCGCCTGGACATCGTGGTCAACAACTCCGGCATCTACCAGCTGGCCACGATCGAGGAGACTACCGAAGCACTCTATCGCAAGCAGTTCGACATCAACGTCCTCGGTCCGCTGCTGGTGATCCGCGCCGCCGTGCCGCACATGGGCCAGGGCGGCAGCATCGTCAACATCAGTTCCAATGTCACGCGCGTCCATCCGTCCGGAAGCGCGGCCTACACGGGCACGAAGGCGGCGATCGATGCGATCACCATCGTGCTCGCGCGCGAACTCGGCCCGCGCGGCATCCGCGTCAATGCCGTGAGCCCCGGCCTGGTCGAGACGGAAGGCACCCACACGGCCGGTGCGATCGGCTCCGACTTCCAGACCTGGTACGAAAGCATGACGCCGCTCGGCCGCATCGGCACGGTGCGGGACATCGCGCCGATCGTGTCCTATCTCGCATCGGACGATGCGGGCTGGGTGACTGCGGAGAACATTCTGGCTGCGGGCGGCATGCGCTGAACCGCTGGGAGGAAAGCCATGGACATCGGAATCATCGGCCTGGGGGCCATGGGCCGCGAAATCGCCCGCAACCTGGCCGCGGCCGGCCACGCCGTCAAGGCATGGAACCGCTCCGGCGGCGACATCGCCGGCGTACGGATGGTGGAAACCCCGGCAGAGGCACTGCAGGCGGACATCGCCCTGACGATGCTGGCCGACGACGCGGCAATCCGCGCCGTCCTGCTGGACACGGCGGCGCTGCTGCAGGCGCGCAAGGGCCTGGTGCACGTCATCGCATCGACCATTTCCGTCGCGTTCGCACAGGAACTCGTGGCGCATCACGACGCCGCGCAGGTCGACTACGTCGCCGCGCCAGTGCTGGGCCGGCCGGATGTCGCCGCGCGTGGCGAGCTGAATATCCTGGCCGCCGGCAGCGCCGCGGCGCTGGACAAGGTGCGGCCGGTATTCGAGGTCATCGGCAAGCGCGTCTGGGAGATGGGGACGGAACCGCCGACAGCGCATGCCGCCAAGATCGCCTGCAACATGATGATCACGATGGCGATCGAGGCGATGGCGGAAGCCGTCGTGCTGACCGAAGCGAACGGCGTACCGCGCGCGCGCTTCTTCGACCTGATCCTGAATACCCTGTTCGGCAGTCGTTCCTACCAGGTCTATTCGGCCAACATCCTGCAGGACCGCTACGAGCCGGGATTCAAGGCTTCGCTGGGCTTGAAGGACTTGCGGCTCGCCCATGCGGCGGCCGAACAACTGGGACGCACGCTGCCGATGCTCGACGCCGTCCGTCACCAGATGGCCGAAGCCGTCGAGGCAGGCGGCGGCGACAGGGATTGGTCGGTGATGGCCGACCACACCATCCGGTCGACTGGCTGACCAGGACTGCAGCGCTGCCCTGGTCAGCCCCCCGCCGGGTGGATGCCGATGGCGCCGTTCAGGAAAGCGCCGAGCGCGAGGACGAGCACGCACAGCACCGCCCACGGCAAGGCAAAGCGCACCACCGGCCCGATCTCCAGCTTGAGCATGGTGACCACCAGGTAGAAGGACGCCATCAACGGGCTGAGCACGTGCACCGGTAGGCCCAGCAGCGAGGCGCGGGCCACTTCCACTGCCGGCACGCCGTGCAGGGCGGCCGTCTTGGCCAGCACCGGCAGCAGGCCGAAATAATAGGCGTCGTTCGACAGGAAGAACGTCAGGGGCATCGAGATCAGTGCCGTCACGGCCGCCATGTAGGGCCCGAGCGCCGGCGGCACCATGCCGATCAGCGCGGCGCCCATGGCGTCGACCATGCGGGTGCCGTTCAGGATGCCGGTGAAGGCGCCGGCGCACAGGATCAGGAACAGCGTGGTGAAGGCGTTGCCGGCCTGGGCGGCGAGTTGCTTGTGCTGCTGTTCCAGGTCGGGGAAGTTGATCAGCAGCGCCAGCGCGATGCCGACCATGAAGGTGACCGGCAAGGGCACCAGCCGGCTCAGCACGAAGCCCAGCACGGCCAGCGTCAGCACAGTGTTGGCAACGCGCCGTCCCGGGCCGGGGGCGTCGGCGGCGGGCGCGGCGCGCAGGGCCGGCTCGGCGCTCGTACGCCACTGCGCCGGCGTGAGGCCCAGCCGTCGCCGCTCGCCCAGGCCGAAATGCCAGGCCAGCAGCAGGATGGCGGCGTACGCCAGCAGCATGGCCGGCACCAGCGGCAGGAAGATCGCGTTCGGATCCAGGTGCAGGGCGCTGGCCGCGCGCGCCAGCGGACCGCCCCAGGGCGTCAGGTTGCTCACCGCCGCGCACAGGGCCAGCAGCGTGAGCAGGACCGCCGGATTCATGCCGGTGCGCCTGTAGATCGGCAGGAAGGCACCGATCACGATCAGGGCAGTACTGGTGCCGTCGCCGTCGAAGCTCACCAGCATCGACAGCAGCGCGGTGCCGAGCGCGATCCGCACCGGATCGCTGTGCACGCGACGCACGATCACGTTCACGAGCGGATCGAACAGGCCCAGTTCCAGCATCAGCCCGAAGAACAGCACCGCGAACATCAGGGTGAAACCCACGGGCGCCACCTGCAGCATGCCGTCGGCAATCATCCGCCCCAGCCGCGGCGCATCGCCGGCCAGGACGCCGAACAGGATCGGCACCAGCAGCAGCGCGGTCACGGTGGACATCTTCCTCGTCATGATCAAGAGCATGAAGCCCAGGACCATGGTGAAACCTAGTGTCGCCAACATCGGATCTCCCATCGCGGTGCCCTTCAGTCGCGGTAGGACGCGTCGATCCGGTCCAGCTTGCGCAGCAGTCCCGGCCACGCCAGCTGGCCGCCGAGCGACTTGCTGACGATCGCGGCCTGCTCGCGCGCGCCGGCGATCATCGCCGGGTGGATCTCGACCAGCCCTGCGCGCTCGTGACCGGCGCGCACCTGGATCGTGCAGGCCGCCTCGAACACGTACATCGCCAGGAAGGCGTCGGCGATGCTGGCGCCGGCGGTCAGCAGGCCGTGGTTGCGCAGCATGAGAAAATTCCGGTCGCCCAGGTCGGCCACCAGGCGCGCCTTTTCGTCCTGGTGCAGCGCCACACCTTCGTACGCGTGGTAGGCCAGGCTGGACAGCACGAACATCGACTGCTGCGAGATCGGCAGCACGCCGTCCTTGCGCGCCGACGCCGCCACGCCGTTCAGGCTATGCGTGTGCACCACGCAGGCGACGTCGTGGCGCGCGCCGTGCACGGCCGAATGGATCAGCAGGCCGGCCGGGTTGATCATGTGCGGGGAGCCGTCCAGCTTGTTCCCCTCGTGGTCGATCTTGACGAGGCTGGACGCCGTGATCTCGTCGAACAGCATGCCGTAGGGGTTGATCAGCAGTGCCCCGTCCTCGCCCGGCACGCGCGCCGTGATGTGCGTGAACACCAGGTCGCTCCAGCCGTGCAGCGCCACCAGGCGGTAGCAGGCGGCCAGGTCGACCCGCGTCTGCCACTCTTGCTCCGACATGTGGGCGGGGCGGCTCATGACGCCTCCCCGGACAGCTCCACATTCAGCAGGCGCACGTATTGCTGGCCGCTGTGCATGTCGCGCTCGACCACCCCGCCCTGCACGTTCGTGCGCGGATAGGAGACCTTCAGCACGTTCAGCGACGGCACGGAGAAATGCTTGACCTGCGCGGCGTCGACGCCATAGGCCGCCGCGAAGGCGTCCGGCCCCAGCGCGGGATGGGCGTGGTAGCGGTCGAAGTTGTCCGGGACGTCGAAAAAGAAGTCGACGGTCACCCAGAACGGGCCGGCGTTCTTGGACCGGACGTGGTGGCAAACCTGTTTCACGGTAGGCATGTTGTCTCCTGATGCGTCATGTTGTCGTAGCCCGGATTCAGTGGGCGAAAATCGGCGGGCGAAAATCAGCGCGCGAACACCTGCGGGTCCACCCATTCGGTGCGGACCAGTTCCAGCGGATCGTCGACCTCGACCACGTGGTCGAGGCGGAACTCGTAGACCCGGCCGCGCTCGATGTCGGCCGGCGAGAACGCGAAGCCATAGCTCGGCAATTCCGTCTCCATGGTGAGCGGGAAATGGAAGAACCAGGGATTGCAGGCGCGCGCGATCTGCGTCGCCATCTCCTGGGTCTCGGCGGTGGCCACGAACAGCACGCCGACTTCGCGCGGTGCCGGCGTCCCGGCCGGCACCGGCATGCCGGACACCGCGTTCCAGCCGTAGAAGCGCAGCGAGATGTCGTAGTTGCCGGCGGTCGCGCCAATGGTCGAAGCGACGCGCGCATGCAGGGCCGCGAGGAATCTCGCGTGGAACTCGTCCAGGTTGGCCAGCACGTCGGGCTGCTCGATCCCGACCAGCATGATGGTCTGGAACGGGCCGGCGGCGGCGCCCTCGAGCTTCATCGTGTAGGGCCGCGGTTCCCAGCGCGAGCCGGCCACGCGCACTGTGCGCGCGTCGAGCTGGCTGTACCGGGCGTCGCGCACGTCCAGCACGCCGCCCGGTTCGACCAGCAGGAACGGATCGCTGTTCTCGTACAGCATGTGGGCCGACACGCTGCGCGTCGAGCAGGTATTGGCCTCGCTGAGCGGCTCGACCTCGAAATGCTCGGCGCCGATGCGGATCAGGACGCCGGCCCCGGCGATCGGACGGTCCGTGCATTGTGCGCCGCACTCCCCGGTCTTGCCGGCATGCCAGGCCAGGCCGGCGGGCGCGCCGCGCATCAGCGGCACGGCGGCCAGCACGGCGGTGTCGGTGGTGCGTCCACCGAGCACGATGTCGGCGCCCGCTTCCAGCGCCGCGATATAGGGCTCCGGTCCCATCGCCGCGACGATGTGCTGGCAGCCGTCGATCATCGCGTCCGTGATCGGGCCAAGGCGCGACAGCGCGTGGATACGGCCTTCGGCGCGCTTGCGCTTCAGCACTTCCTTGCTCTGCTCGGAATACAGCACGGCGATGCGCGGCGCGATGCCGAGTTCGCGCGCCACTTCGATGGCGATGTCACGGGTCCAGGCCACACCCGCGTCGCCGCCAGCTTGGCCGCAGGAGCCTACCAGCAGCGGAATCCCCGCCTCGGCCTGGGCTGCCATCAGGATCTCGAGGTCGCGCTTGACCGCCTCGCGATTGTTCTTCGACACGCCCAGTGCCAGGTAGGCCGCGCCGCTGTCGGTGGAGCCGGCGTCGGAGGCGATCACGTCGGCGCCACGTTCGAGGCCGAAGCGGATCTCGCCGGCGCGCACGCCGGCGCCCAGCGAACCGACGGGCACCAGCAGCGTGACGGGACGCGCCAGGGTGGTGGTATCAGGCATGCTCATTCCTTCGTGGTGAGTTTTGATCAATGATGCTTCTCAACATTTATACGGTCAATATTGATTTTTTAAATCAAGTATTACGCCCGTCGGCAATGAGGCAAGCGGACGGCGGACTGCCGCCGTCCAGCACGGCGACGACGCACCGGGCCGCGATCATGTTCGTACGCTGCAAGCCCTCCCGCGTGGAGGCCGCCGCATGCGGCGTACAGACCACGTTAGGCAGCGCGAGCAAGGCCGCGGTGGCATCGGCATAGGCGGGATCGGCTTCGCTGGCGAAGACGTCCAGGCCGGCCCCGGCCAGCCGCCCTTCGCGCAGCGCATGCAGCAGGGCACGGTCGTCGACCAGGCCGCCGCGCGCGGTATTGATCAGGAAGGCGCCGCGCCGCATGCGCGCCAGCGCGCGGGTGTCGATCATGCAACGCGTGGCGGGCGTCAGCGGCGCGTGCAGGGTCACGTAGTCGCTCTGCGCCAGCAGGGTGTCGAGGTCGACGTGGCGGACCGCCGGCCCATGGGGGCCGGCAGCGGCCCCGGAACACGCGACCAGCACGTCGGCATCGAAGCCGGACAGCCGCCGCGCGACGGCCTGGCCGATGCGGCCGAAGCCGACGATGCCGACCGTCTTGCGATACAGGTCGGTGCCGGCCAGGATCGTCCAGTCGCCCTGCTCCATATTGCGCTGGGATTCGCGCAGCCGGTGGCCCAGCGCCAGCATCATCGCCAGCGCGTGATCGGCGACGCAGGCATCGTTGCCGCCCGAGGCGATGGTGGCGACCTTGCCCAGGCGGGCCACGGCCGCGGTGTCGACCCGGTCGTAGCCGACCCCGCGCCGCGCGATCACCTGGAGCCCGGGCAGTTGCTGCAGCAGGCTGGCGGAGACACGCGCATGGCCGACGATCCAGCCGTCCGCATCGGCCAGCAGGCCGCGCAGCCGGTCTTCGCCGAGCTCGCCGTCGGCCTGGCCCGGCGGCAGGTCGGCAAGGTGGACGTCGCAACCGTGTTCGTCCAGGTAAGCCAGGGTGGTGGCGTCGATGTGCCGCTGCGTGATGACGACGCGTCGGCGGGGCCGGCGGACAGGATCTTCCATGCTTGCTCCAGTCGGATGGCGACAGGATCGCCGGTGGGTTGCGGCGACTGGAGAGCTGGCGGAAGCGCCGCTATCGGCTGTCGCCGGCGTGGTATTGTTCGATCGCGTGCGCGATCCAGCCGGCAGTCCGGCCCAAGTGGAAGAAGGCGGTCCTGGCGCCGAGCCCCACCCGCATGGCCGCGAAGATGCAGGCGAGCGCATAGGTCGGCTGCTGTTCCCGGATCTCGGCCACGGTCTGCAATGCCGCCTTCAGGCGCAACCAGGGCTGCTCGCCGCCGAACACGTCGCCGCAATGGTTCAGCAAGGCGACGGCACGCGGATCGCCGCCCGGATACACCCCGGCGTCGAAGCCCGGCAAGGGATCGCCGATGCGGATGCGCTGCACGATGACGCGCTGCGGGTCCGGACTCGCGACGATTTCCGCCACCAGCCGGTGGATCGCGCCGAATTCGTTGCTCTTGCTGTTGCGGCCGACGGTCACCGACAAGCCGCCGATGATCGCGCGCCACGGCGTGACGCCCGTGCTGGCGAGGGCCCGCACCGCCTGCGTCGCCGGCTCCTCCCCATGGTCGGCCGACAGGATCAGGATGCGCCGCACGATCTCGCTGGCGGGCTCCGGCAGTTTCAGCGCGCGCACCAGGAAGGCGTGGATCGGCTCGTCCGTCGGCCGCTCGGCCGACACCGTGATCGCCGCCAGCCAGCGCAGGATGCCGGCGCCGGTGCGCGCCATGCCCGCCCGCGACAAGTCGTAGGCCTTCGGATTCGCTTCTTCCAGCAGCGGAAACAGCACACTGGCCAGATTGACCTGACTCTGGCCGGCAAGGAGCTTGCGCAGCGTGTCCCAGTGCTCGAGCGGCCGCGGCGGACGGTCGCCGAAGCTGTGCCGCTCGTCGCTCGCCCACAGCAGCGCCGCCACCGATTCGAACGACGCATGCTCCGCCAGTTCGGCGACGTCCCGGCCCCGGTAATACAGGGCGTCCGGCGTGACCAGCGTGATCGTGCTGTTGTGGACGTGGCCATGCTTCGGCGCGGCAGCCTTGCGGCGCTGCAGCTGTTCGATGTCGGCCTTCCAGTACAGGCGCTTGCGCGTGCCGGGCACCGCCTTCGTACGGATACCCTTGCGGCTGACATAGGCGTACAGCGTCTGTGCGCTGATGTCGAGCATGTCCATCGCCTGCGTGGACGTCAGGTAGTCGCCGACCGGGATGCTGTCGGCTCCCACCTGCTTGCGGGGCTTTTCCATGGGGGTAGTCCATCAATGTTGATCTCTTCAGATGGTATATTGATGGATCAAGCCAAGTCAAGCGATGCCCCGGCGGATCAGAGGTCGCCACGCAAGGTCACCCCGATCGTGCGCGGGCGCGACCAGAAGAAGTTGCGCTGCTGGGTCAAGGAATCCGGACCGTCGAAATCCTCGCGCACCGGCGTATGGCGGTTGAGCGCGTTGTCGGCGAACAGGTAGACCTGCCATTTTTTCCCCTCGATGCCCGTGCGCAGGTCCACGGTGGTGGCGCCGGGCGTATGGTCCTGGTAATGGCGCAGGTCCGAGATCGTGTCGCTGTGATAGGAAGCCCGCCCACCAAGGAAGCCGTTCAGCCCCCCCGCCACCGGAAAGCGGTACGTGCCGCCCGCGCTGAGCGACTTCTTGCTGGTGCCGGGAATGGGCGTCCCCGCCGGCACCGTGACGCCACCCGCGCTGGGCACCAGCACCACGTCGTTGTCGAGCCTGGCCCTGAGCAGCGACACCGCGCCGGTCAGCTCGAGCCGGCGCGTGGGCAGCCAGCGCAGATCGAGGTCGACGCCGCGGCTGTGCGCGCTGCCGACGTTGCCGAGCGCCTTGCCGATGCCGCCGATGCCTTGCGCGATGACCTGCTGCAGGTCGTTCCACTTCATGTCGTAGACCGACACGTTGACGCCCAGCGAATGCTGGAGCAGGCTGGTCTTCAGGCCCAGCTCGTTGTTGATCAGCGTCTCCGGCTTGTAGTCCGGCGGGGAGTCCGGCGTGAACGGCCGAAACTCGTTCTGCCCGCCGCTGCGAAAGCCCTTGCTGCGCGTCGCATAGGCCAGCACGTCGGGCGTCCATTTGTAGCTGGCCGTGACTTTCGGATTGAACAGCGAGGACGAGGCGCCCGAGCCCGACGACCCCGGCGGCAAGCCGCCGCTGAGGAAGGCGAAGGCGCTTTCCCAGGCCGTGCGCGAGTCGCGCGTTTCGCGGAACAGGCGCCCGCCCGCCTGCAGCTGGAATTGCGGCGTGATGTCCTTCGACACTTCGCCGAACAGCGCGGTCTGTTTGATGGTCGATTCCGCACGCACGTCCTGCGCCTCGCCGATACGGTAGGCGCCGTCGGTCAGCGCGCCCGTGACGGCGGCCCAGCTGGCGTTCGGCACCGGCTCGACGAGATCGGCGCGCGCCGTATGCAGCGTCTCGGTCTTCTTGTAGAACGCGCCCACGGTCCACCTCAGGCTCGACGCCTCGTTCGACACGGCGCGCAATTCCAGCGTATCGCTGCGCGCGTCCATGCGGTGCAGGCTGTGCGCCGCGGTCGCACGGTCGACCCAGGGCACGCCGAGCAAGCCGACCGCCAGCGGCCGCAATTCGTCGAGGGCGTCGTTGATGGTGGGGATGGTCTGGGACTGGTCGATGTCCGCCTTGATCTTGCGGTCGTAATGGGATGCGCTGGCCGTCAGGCTGGCAAAGCCCGCATCGTATTCGGCCACGACGTTGAAGGCGTTCAGCTTGTCGTCCTGGTTTTCGGGAATCGAGAACGAGCCGATGCCGGCCTCCGGCCCGCGCGGCCGGTTGCCGTTCTTCGACTGGTTCACGAGCAGGACGGCGGACAGCGCCAGGTCGGCGGTCGGCTCGACGCACAGCATGACCCGCCCGCCCCGGCTGCGCAGGTAATCGGCGTCGTCGATGACGCGGAAGACCGTCTTTCCATCGGTGATGCGCGCATCGGTGTAGCCGCCGTCCTCGCGTTCGAAGGCGACGATGCGCAGCGCCGCGCGCGCCGCCAGCGGCACGTTGACCATCAGGTTCACCGCCTGGCTGTCGGCGCCGCCATTGGTCTTCGATCCGGTGGCCTCCCAGGCGGCTGCGGCCTTGTCGAACTTCGGCTTGTTGGCGATGAAGCGCACCGTCCCGGCCAGCGAGCCCTCGCCGAACAGCGTGCCTTGCGGCCCTTTCAGCACTTCGACCCGCTGCACGTCGAAAGCGCCGAGGCCTGGAAAACGGCCGCCCGCGCTGAGGGGCAGCTCGTCCAGGTACAGGCCCGTGGCCGAGCCGGTGCCGCCATACTGGTTCATCAGGTTCAGCTCCGAAATGCCGCGGATGGCGACACCGCCCTGCCCCGGCTGTTCCTGGCGCAGCTCGACGCCGGCCAGGGAGCCGACCAGGCCGGCGAAGTCGCGCGCGCCCGTGTCCTTCAGGTTCTTCTCCGAGAATACGTTGATGGTCTGGGGTACGTCCTGCATGGCCTGGGCGCGCCGCGTCGCGGTCACCACCATGGTTTCCATGGTGCCGCCGGCGCTTGCGTTCTCGGACGCGGTCTGGGCCATGGCCGCGAGAGGGAAAACGGGGAGCAGACCGGCGAGCGCCAGCCTGCGGTTCAGCTTCTTCATGTCGTCTCCTGTTGTTATATGCCGGCGCCGCATGCGGTCGGTGCACCGTTTGATCAGGCTATTTTGTCAATCAAGGAGTGTCAATCTTGACTATCCGTCGTCAACCATCGGGCGATGGGGTGTCACAACGGCGTCACGTAGTCCGTCTTATGACAGTGGCCGGCGCATGCGGCCCCCCACTCGACTACTCGACAAGAAAAGGAAGACACCATGAGCAGGGCAAACTGGTTCCAGGTTTCCGCCGATGGCGCGAAAGCGCTGGGAGCACTCCATCATTACGCCACCACCGGCACCGACCTGGCGACGGGGCTGATCCATCTCGTCTTTCTGCGCGTGTCGCAGCTGAATGGCTGCGCGCACTGCATCGATATCCACACGCGCGATCTCGTCAAGCACGGCATGTCGTTCGACAAGATCGCCCTGGTGCCGGTATGGGAAGAAGCTGCGTACCTGTTTTCGGATCAGGAGCAGGCGGCGCTCGCATGGGCGGAAGAAGTCACGCGCGTCGGCGACACGCACGCGTCGGACGACGCGTATGCGGCTGCGCTGGCCGCGTTCGGCGAAAGGCAACTGGTCGACCTCACGATCGTGATCGCGACGATGAATGCGCTCAACCGCATGGGAATCAGCTTCCGAATGAAGCCGCTCGCGAAGGCATGAGCGGGGCAGCGGAGCGCGACTGGTAGGCAAGTCGCGCTCAAACGGTACGCAAGCGGTGCTCACGTCAGCGCACGAGCGCCCGTCATGTCGGCGATTCACCGCTTGCGCCGGCCTTGCGCGTCCTGCAGAGGGGATGTGTCGAACACATTCAGGTTCGCAAGCACCGCGTCGAGCATCACGTCCAGCCGGGCGCTCTCTTCCGGGTCGTCCGCGAAGAAGGCCTTGTCGATCGCCAGCGCAGAAAATCCATGCATCAGCGACCAGCAGGCGATGGTCGGAGCAAGCGACAGGTCGCCCACCAGCGCCGGCGTGGCGGTACCGCGTACCGCCTTGTCGAGCACCCCGAACGCGCGCAGGCCTGCCTGGTAGAGGTTCTCGTCGGTCAGATAGAACGCCGACGTCTTCCACATCAGGCGGAACATGCCCGGCCGCCGTTCGGCGAACCGTAGATAAGCGTGCGCGATGGCCCTGATGGTGGCCTGACGGTCATCGCCCTGGATCGACTCCAGCTCGTCCGCGAAGTCGCGGAATCCCACCGTCGCGACGGCCGACAGCAGGCCGCGCACATCGCCGAAGTGATGCGCCGGCGCAGCCGGCGATACCCCTGCGCGCCTTGCCGCCTCGCGCGGACAGCTGCGCATGCCGGCCTGCTGCTGGGCACGTTCACCCTCGCGTTCATGGCCGCCAACCCGGTATTCGGCTTCCTGAGCCGCGACGAAGACCGCCGGCTGCCGCTCGCCCTCGGCGCCGCCACGGCCCTGGCGGGCATCCTGGCCATCGCGCTCGCACCGACGGCATCGCCCTACCTGGCGGTGGCGGTCCTCGCATTCGGCACCGGCGGCTCGTTCACCTTGTCGATGACGCTTCCTCTCGACAATACGCTACACCCCGAGGAAACGAGCGCCTGGAATGCCTTCGTGCTGCTGGTCAGCTACACGGTCGCCGCCGCGGGGCCACTGGCGATGGGCCAGCTGCGCGACGCCAGCGGCAACTTCCGTTCCGCACTGTGGCTGCTCGTGGCGGTCAGTGCCGTCATGCTGGCGGCGACACCGTTCCTGCGCCCCCATCACCGGAAACACACCGGCGTGGAGGCGGCATGAAGCGCACGCTGTTCGAACCCGTAACCAGGTTGCTGGAGCAGCTGCATGTCGGGCGCGATCGCCTGTGGGATGCGCTGGAATGGCTGGCCATGCCCGTGCTCATCCTGTACCCGCAACTGGCCGTGCTGAAATGGTACCGGTACGGCAGTTAAGGCTGGCCTACAAGAAGGGCTGGACCGAGGGCCTGGCGCATGGTCTCCGGCCCAGGCTGGGGGGATCGTTACGAGAGGCCAGGAAGGCCTCGAGATCGTCGAAAGCGGATTGGTATTGTTCGCCATGGCGAGCAGCCTAGCGAGCTTGCATGTTTCTAACAAGACAAACCGACTATACGGTTTTGCGCGCCCGAATGTCGTCTCGATGTGCCTGGACTGCCTGAACCATCACGACTTCCGGGTACGCCGGAATGGCTCAGCGCATGCGTTACCTGACACTTGAGCGATACAATATTTCCTTTGTCCTGCCCCGCCGGACGAAGTACCGGGCGGTGACCACCGTCGCGGAGGCACATCGCCGCAGGGCGAACACATGCACGAGGAACGGGTATGACACAAGCTGTAGCGCTGGACGACGTGGCGGTTTTTTTGGCGGTAGCAGAATGCAAGAGCTTCGTTGGCGCCGCACGGACGCTCGGGATACCGCAGAGCTCGGTAAGCCTTCGGGTGGCGGCACTGGAGGAGCAGCTCGGCACCTTGCTGCTCAGGCGGACGACGCGATCGCTGAACTTGACGCCTGAAGGACAGCGCCTGGTCGAAGCGTGCACGTCGCCGGTCGCGCAGGTCAGGGCCGCACTGGACGACATCGCGACAGCGTCGTCGGGCGCGAGCACTTCGCTGTCGATTGCAGTCTCGCCTTACATCTGCCCCGACCAGTTTCGCGCCTGGGTAGCGGATTTCGGTTCGGAGCGGCCCGATCTTCAGATCAACCTGACAGTGAATGGCAATGAGGCCGATTTTGTCGCGGACGGCGTCGATCTGGCCATCCAGCTCGGGCAGCCCAGGCAGCAGACCCTCGTGTCCGTCAAACTATACGATGTCCCGTTCCGACTTGTCGTTTCCGAAGACTTGCTTCGCCAGAAGCCCGAGCTTGGAAACCTGAACGATCCCGAGCAGCTTCTCGAGCACGTGTGCGCACTCATCCTGCCGATCACGAACTGGTGCTTCGTCTCCCAAGACGGTGAGGAACGTCAGGTAACGCCGACCAGACTCGCCGCGGCATCGAATGACCCTTGGGTGGTGACGAATGCGATCAGCCTGGGGCGTGGTATCGGGTTCCTGCCGGAAGCCTTGGTCGACGATCGCCTGGTCACCATCGACATCGCCGGCTGGACGCCTGTTGTTTCCTCTGTCCACGCCGTTTTCCCGCAGCGCCTGCGCAACACGCCAAAGATCAGGTCGGCGTTGGAGAGCGTGCGGCGGCGAGGAGCGGCCAATCGGGCCGGAGATACCGGCAATGCACTTTCGCGCGTGCCGGAAGCACTGTCGGCAGACGAGCGTTAATCCGCTGGGGGATTGCTGTTATCCCGGATACGCAATTGTGGAGAGGTAACGCCTAAGGGAAACTAATGGTCCCGCGAACGACCATTAGGAGCAAGATCATGAAGGTAGCAGTATTAGGAGCGACGGGGTATACCGGTCGGCTGGTAGCGGCGGAGTTGTTTCGCCGTAATGTCGACACCCGCCTTCTGGGCCGCGACGAGAAGGCACTGTCAGGGATCGAAGGAGCGCGAGACGTCAGGGCCATCAGTCTGGCCAACCCGTCCTCGCTCGTCGATGCGCTGCGCGGCTGCGATGTGGTGATCAACTGTGTCGCCCCGTTCACCGATTTCGGCGCGCCGGTCGTCGAAGCGGCAATCGCCGCCGCGTGCAACTACGTCGACACAGCCGGCGAGCAGCGCTGGGTAAGACGGGTCTACGACGAGTTCGGCCCCCGGGCCGCGGCTGCCGGCGTCACTTTAATGCCGGCGGCGACGGATGACGGCGTGCCGGGCGACCTGATCGCCGCGCTTGTCGCCAGGCGCCTCGCCGAGGTGGAGACCCTGCGCGTGCATCACGCATTGTTCGATGCCGGCCTGTCGCAGGGATCGATGCGGTCGTTTGGCCATATTGCGGCGTCGCCTCCGCTGGCGTGGCAAGACGGCGCGTGGCGGGAGACCGACGCCGGCGCCCGCGAGCCGGCCGAGTTTCCGCGCGACGGCGAGCAGCCGTCCTGGGCGCTGCCCGGGCCGGAAGTGATCACGATCCAGCGCCACGTGACCGCCCGCGCCATCGACGCCACCATGAACATCGACGTCGTGGCAGCCGTGTCCTACCTGACCGACGAGTCCATCGCCGCGGCGCCGTTCGGACCGTCGGACGACGAGCGGCACGCGTCACGCTTCACCATCCTCGCAGTGGCGAGTGCGCCGGACGGAACGGCAGCGCGCGGCCATGTGTCGGGGAACGACACCTATGGCTCCACCGCCCTGATCGCGGTCGAGGCCGCGGTTCGGCTTGGTGCGCGCGGCGCGCCGGTCGGCGCGGTGCCACCGTCGCTCGCGTTCGAGCCCGCCGCGTTCCTGGACGCGCTGAAGCCGTTCGGGATCGGCTGGCAGGTCGGGCAATGAGGATGGCAAGGACGATGGACCAGCCGGCCGCAACGCTCGCCGATGGCGCACGAGAGATCGTCCATGCGCACGCGTGAGGCCACGAATACGGCGTCCGCGCCGCCGCCGCGCCGCGACGGCGGCATTATCCGCTTCGGCGTCTTCAGCTGCGTCGCCGTGCTGCTCGCGCACGGGCTCGTCTACTTTTTGCACGAGTACAGCCACAGCTTCGCCGCCTGGCTGCTCGGCTGGAAAGCACATCCTTTCCAGATCGACTACGGCGCGCCGACCGTGCTGAACATCCTGTTCCAGTCGGACGTCGGTGACGGTGTCGACTACGCGCCGATTTTCCAGGCTGGACGCGGCGGCCAGGCCGCCCTGATCGCGCTGGCCGGACTCGTGTTCGGCAACGTGCTGCCCTACCTGCTCGTCCACCGCATGATGGCCAGCGCCGTCATCGGCGCAAACCGGCCGCTCCTGGCCGGCCTGTACTGGATTGCCTTGATGTGTGCCGGGAACGTGTGGAGCTATGTGCCGACGCGTGCGCTCACGACCCACGCCGATATCGCGTTGGCGGCGCAGGGCTTCGGACTCGCTCCGCTCCAACTGTTCCCCTTTGTCCTGGTACCCGCCCTCGCACTCGTGAGCCACTTCTTCCTGGTCACCTACCGGCGCCACATCGCACAGCTGACCGCAGGTGAACCGGCTGCCATCGCCTGTGTCGTGCTGCTGAGCACCTACTGGTTCTTCGCCTATTTCGGCAGCGCCGGCTACGACGGCGGCTATGGTCCTGTCAGCCAGGCCCTGGCGCTGCTGTCGCGCTGTGTGCTGTTTCCGCTTGCGGGCATGTGGATGTGGATCGCCGCGGCGCCTGCAGACGCCGCATGAAGCGCCTGACCTGCCTCTTGGTGGCCGTGGCGCTGGCCCCCGCCGCCCGCGCTGCCGTACCGGCGCCGCCTTCCGCCAGCGCAATGACGCTGGAGGTCGACGCCACCGACACCGACCACCAGGTGTTCTGGATCGAGCAGACCATCCCGGTCCAGCAGGCGGGCCGCGTGACCCTGCTCTATCCGCGCTGGGAAAGCGGCAGCCACGCGCCCATTTTGGTACCGCGAGCATTCTGAAGGACGGGCGCGTTGTCTTCAATATCGCTGGCAACAAGTATCGCTTGGTCACGTCCATCAACTACCCGTACGGGATTGTTTTCGTCAAGTTCGTCGGCACGCACAAGCAATACGACGCCATCGATGCACAAACTATCGAGGGACATCATGGACATTAAATCTATCCGCACTGAAGCAGACTATCAAGCAGCGCTGCGAGAGGTGGAATCGCTCATGGCTGCCGAGTTCGGGGCGCCAGAAGGCGACCGTCTGGATGTGCTTGCCACGCTGGTCGAAGCCTATGAGGCGAAGCATTTTCCGATGGAAGTTGCGGATCCGGTCGATGCCATCAAATTCCAGATGGATCAGAAGGGTCTGACCGTCAAGGATCTCGAGCCGATGATAGGCCGGCCGAACAGGGTGTACGAGGTGCTGAATCGCGTTCGTCCTTTGACACTTCCGATGATCTGGCGGCTACACAAAGAACTCGGCATCCCTGCCGAGGCTCTTATCCGACCACCCAAAATCGCCCCTGCTGTTTGATTGACTGTCAGAAGATCGATCTCGTCGTGTCGTGACTCAAATGACTCAAGCGCTACAAGATCCGGGGCGGTTCAGAGCATGCGGCGGTCAAGCTCTCGACATCGCTGCGTCAGCGCGATGGCTTCGGGCGCGATCGCCTGACGGGACGCGAACAGGACGACATCGACAGCAAGAATTTCCGGGCCCAGGCATACGTGCGGGTGACGCCGGATTTCACGGCCACCGCAAGCGCCGACTATAGCGACGACCGCAATGGCGGCCGCACGCTGTCCTCGGACACACTGGGCAACGACGGTGACGTGCGCACGTCGGAAGTCGGGGTCGAGCAGCGCTACGCGCGCATCATCTCCGGCGTCTCCGCAAAGCTCTCATGGCGTCTGCCTGCCGGCGAGATCACGTCGATCACCGCCTACCGCAAATCGCAGTCGGGCGAGGATTACTCGGGGGTCGGGGCCAACCACGCGCTGCTCGCCAGCGGCAGCCAGAGCATCACGCGCGACAACGACCAGATCGGGACGTTTTCTCAGGAATTGCGCTATGCCAGCCCGAAGTGGGCGAATGGCGACTTCGTGGCCGGCCTGTACTATGCCGACGAGAACGGCGACCGCCAGCTGGGAACCCGCGGCCTGGCGGCGCGCACCGGCGTACTGACCAGCGCCACTTTGGCCGAACAGTCGGTGGACAGCCGCAGCATCGCCGCGTTCGCCGACGGCACCGTGCACCTGCCCGCCGCCTTCGACCTGACGCTGGGCGCGCGCTACACGCGCGACCGCAAGGACGCCAGCCTGGTACGCACTGACCTGCTGCGCGCCTCGAATACCTTCGCTGTTGCCGGCTTGTCGCACGACTGGAGCGAAGTCACCCCGCGTGCAGTGTTGAGCTGGACGCCGCGCGCCAACCTGATGGGCTACCTGAGCGCGACGCGTGGCTTCACCAGCGGTGGCTACAATGCCGATGCCTCCAGCGTGGCCGCCTTCCGCACGCCGTTCGACCCCGAAACCGTGAACAACTTCGAGCTCGGCCTCAAGTCGCAATGGCTGCAGAACCGACTGCGCTTCAATGCCTCGCTGTTCCGGATGAAGTACCGCGACAAGCAGGAACTCGTCAACAACACGCTGACTGGCATCCTCTCCATCGTCAACGCGGGCAAGGCCAGCGTTGACGGCAGCGAGATCGAGGTCGCGTACAAGGCTGCCAGCTGGCTCGACCTCTCCGTCAACGCCGCCTGGCTGGACGGCCGCTACGACCGCTTCGTCGTCGGCACCGTCAACAACAGCGGCAATCCATTGTCCAATTCGCCGCGGCGCCAGGCCGGCGCCGCCGCCAACTTCAGCTATCCGGTTTCGTTCGGCTACCTCGTAGGCGCCGCCAGTTATGCGTGGAAGGACAGCTACAATACGGGCGCCGCCAACGACCCGAACCTGCAGCTGCCGGGCTACGGTCTGGCGAACCTGTCGGCCGGCGTTGAATCGCCCGACCGCAGCTGGCGCATGGTCGCATGGGTCAAGAACGCCAACGACACCGAGTACCTGCTGACCCGCTCGACCCAGGTCGTGCGCGCACGCTACGCGGGCGACCCGCGTACCTTCGGCCTGAGCCTGACGGCGCGCTTCTGATGGGCGCGCCTTCCGACAAACGCCGCCTGTTGCTGGGCGCCCTGCTGGCCATGCCAGCGGCGCACGTGGCGCAGGCGGCCGATCCAGCGCCGCTCTCGTCGCCCCCGATACGGGACCGTGCCGGCACGCCGCTGGCACCATGGCAGCCCGGCTGGCTGGATATCCACCATATCGCCACCGGCCGCGGCAACGCGACTTTCGTGCTGCTGCCCGACGGAACCAGCCTGCTGATCGATGCCGGCGCTTCGCTGAACGGCCTGGACGTCTCGGTGGCGCCGCGCCCCGACGCCAGCCGGCGTCCTGGTGAGTGGATCGGTCGCTACGTGCGCCGCCAATTGACGCAGGCGCGGCTAGACGTCGCGCTCGACTACCTGCTTGCAACCCACCTTCATCCGGATCACACGGGCGATATCGACGCCGGTTCACCACCATCGATGCGCGGCGCCTATCGGCTCGGCGGCGTGACCGACGTGGCCGAACAGCTGCCGGTGCGCACCCTCATCGACCGCGGCTATCCAGACTACGCCTGGCCCGAGCGCGTGACCGCGCAGTTCGCGCAAAATTACCGTGCTTTCGTCGAGGCACGCGAGCGCGCCGGGCTTGCCGTCGAGCGCGTCCGCGTGGGCAGCGCCGACCAGATCGGCCCGCGTCGCCATCACCCGGCGCCGCAAAGCTTCGAGGTACGCAACGTCGCCGCCAACGGCGAGGTCTGGACAGGCCGGGGGGACGCCACCCGACGCCTGTTCCCGGACCTGGCATCGCTCCCTCGCGCCGACTGGCCCAGCGAAAACCAGTGCTCGGCCGCGATCCGCATCCGCTACGGCCCGTTCAGCTACTTTACTGCGGGCGACCTGACCAGCTACACGAACGATGGCGCCCTGCCCTGGCAGGACGTACTCGGCCCCGCCGCGCGTGCCGCGGGCGCCGCCACCGTGGCGACGGCCGATCACCACGGCATGTTCGACGGTCTCGATGCCGACGTCGTGCGCACGCTGCGGCCGCGCACATGGGTCATCCCCTCCTGGCACATTGCGCACCCGGACATGCTGCAGCTCGAACGCATGTTCAGCGACCGGCTCTATCCTGGCCCGCGCGACGTATTTGCTACGACCGTCATGCACGAGAATCTCCTCGCCAACGGGCGGCTGACCAGGCGCATGCTCAGTCATGACGGGCATGTCGTCGTTCGGGTGCCGCCGGGCGGGGAACGTTTCTATGTGGCAGTCACCAACAACGGCTCGGAATGCGATACGGTAAAGCTGGTGACGACGCTGACGAAGTCACGGTAGCAACGGTCCGGGAACCATACTCGCGGAAGTGCCACGCTGCTTCGGAAAATGATATGACGTCATCACGCTGCGCGTGCCCATGACTAACGCACATCAGGGTAAGGACGGACCCTCCACCGCTTTATCTGCGGCGATTGCATGTAGCGTGAAAACAAAAAACCCGCAGGCCAAGGGCTTGCGGGTTCTCTGATTGTTAAAGGTTTCCCTCGAACAGTTGTCTTGGCGGAGGCGGTGGGATTCGAACCCACGATACAGGTTTAAGCCCGTATGCTTCCTTAGCAGGGAAGTGCCTTCGGCCACTCGGCCACGCCTCCAATCAGCTTCACGGTGTTGCTCGTTGTCGCTGAGTGCACGCATATTAATGGCCACACTTCATTTGGTCAAGGAAGCACGGCCATTTTTTTTGGAAAAGATTAAGCTTGCTCCAGCGCAAATGCCTTATGCAGGGCGCGTACGGCCAGCTCCATGTATTTCTCGTCGATCAGCACCGAGATCTTGATCTCCGAGGTCGAGATCATCATGATGTTGATGCCCTCTTCCGACAGCGTGCGGAACATCTGCGATGCGACGCCGACGTGGCTGCGCATGCCCACGCCCACGGCCGAGACCTTGGAGACCTTGCCGTCGCCGACCAGGCGCGAGAAGCCCAGGACTTCCTTGTTCGCTTCCAGCACGGCGACGGCGCGCTGGTATTCGTTGCGCGACACGGTGAACGTGAAGTCGGTCTTACCGTCGACGGACACGTTCTGTATGATCATGTCGACCTCGATGTTGGCATCGGCGATCGGGCCCAGGATGTGGAAGGCGACGCCCGGCTTGTCCGGCACGCCCAGGACGGTGATTTTGGCTTCATCGCGCTGGAAGGCGATGCCGGAGATGACGGCTTGTTCCATGTTACTTTCTTCCTCAAACGAAATCAGGGTGCCCGACTTGGCTTCTTCGTCGAGCGGCATCAGGGGATCGGTCAGCGACGACAGCACGCGCGTCGGGACGCGGTAGTTGCCGGCGAATTCGACGGAGCGGGTCTGCAGGACCTTGGAGCCCAGCGAGGCCAGTTCCAGCATTTCCTCGAACGTGATCTTGGTCAGGCGGCGCGCCTCGTCGACCACGCGCGGGTCGGTCGTGTAGATGCCGTCGACGTCCGTGTAGATCAGGCATTCGTCGGCCTTCAGCGCGGCCGCGATGGCCACCGCCGAAGTGTCCGAGCCGCCGCGGCCCAGGGTCGCGATATTGCCGTGGTCGTCGACGCCCTGGAAGCCCGTGATGATCACGATCTTGCCGGCGTCCAGGTCGGCCGACACGCGCTTGTCGTCGATCGACTGGATGCGCGCCTTGGTGAATGCCGAGTCGGTCTTGATCCCCACTTGCCAGCCCGTGTACGACACCGCGTCCTTGCCCAGCGCCAGCAGCGCCATCGCCAGCAGGCCAACCGAGACCTGTTCGCCGGTCGAGGCGATCATGTCCAGTTCGCGCGGGTCCGGCTGCGGCATGATTTCCTTCGCCAGCGCAATCAGGCGGTTGGTTTCGCCCGACATTGCCGAGGGGACGACGACGATCCGGTGACCGGCGTCATGCCATTTTGCGACGCGGGCTGCGACGTTCTTGATGCGGTCCGTCGAGCCCATCGACGTACCGCCATATTTGTGGACTATAAAGGCCATGCTGGGGGATTTCCGCTTGTAAAAAATCAAAAGAGCCTTTTACTCTACATGCTGCTATGCAGAATAACAAGCTGTCATCGGCGGAAAACTATATGGAATTGGAATATGGTAATTCGGCAAGGTCATGAGGCGCCGCGCACGACAGGGAACGTCTTTGATGTATAGACAGGCGTTCGGTGGGCACGTGGTGCCCACCCTACGGTCATGCGGCCGATTCCCAGCGCAGCGCGATGCGGCCCGGGCCGGCGCCCAGGTGGCGGCAATCCATGCCGAGCCCGGCCGCGAACAGCAGGTCGATGCCGTTGCCGACGATGGGCAGGCGGGTGCGCTCCCAGGCCGGCACGCCGCTCGCCTGGAACAATTGCTTGAGGCTGCGCGTGGGACGGTTGGCCGCGAGCTTGAGTTTCTCGCCGCCCTTGCGGAAGTCGATCTCGAGCGGCTGGGAGCGCAGCCAGGCCGCGTCGAAGCCATGCTCGTGCTCATGCTCTACCGCATCGAAATGCAGCACGCCGCCGTAGTCCGGGAAGGCGATGCTGCCCTGCCCTTCCCAGCGGAACGCCTGCGCATACTTTTCGATGACGCCGGCGTCGTCCGGGTCGCGCATGCCGGCCAGGTCGGGCAACTTCGGCACCAGGTACAGGCGGTCGCGGTGACGCCGCACTTCGCACTCCGGGTGCGCCACCAGCAGCTGCGCGTCCTCGCGCGCCGACATGGTCTGCGCGACCATCTGCGCCAGCAGCGCCGTCGACGGCATCGCCAGGCGGCGCACGGCGAACCAGTGGCGCAGCAGGTTGTTGATGCGGTCGATGCTGAGGGTGCGCAGCAGCGCCAGGTCGAGGCCGTCGCCGTCGAGGCAGGCGGCCAGGTCCTGCTGCGCCAGTTCGTCCAGCAGACGCTGGGCCGATTGCACGTGCAGGCTGGACCGTGCGATGCGTTGCTGGAAGCCGGGGAACAGCTGGGCCAGCACGGGCATCACCTGGTGGCGCAGCGCGTTGCGGGTGTAGCGCGGATCGGCATTCGATTCGTCCTCGACCCAGGCGACGGCGCGTTCCTGCGCGTACGCTTCGAGCTCGGCGCGCGCATGCGCCAGCAGCGGCCGCGCCATGACGAGGCGTTCGTCGCCCAGCAAGGCGGGCGCGCGGTTGGCGCTGTCCATACCGGACAGGCCGGAGGCGCCGGAGCCGCGCAGCAGTTGCAGCAGCACGGTCTCGGCCTGGTCGTCCTGATGGTGGGCGGTGAGCAGCAGGTCCACATCGTGCGCGCGGCACATGGCGCCCAGCGCGGCATAGCGCGCCTTGCGCGCGGCCGCCTCGATGCCGCTCCTGCCCTTGTCGACGGCGACCGCGCGCGCGTCGAACGGGACGTCCAAGGCGGCCGCGCTGGCGGCGCAATGGTCGCGCCAGGCGTCGGCATTGGGACTCAGGCCGTGGTGGACGTGGAAGGCGAACAGCGCGCCGCCATGCGTGCGGACGTAGCCGGCGGCGAGGTCCAGCAGGACCATCGAATCGAGGCCGCCGCTGAGGGCGACGGCGATGCGCGGAAGACTACCTGGGAGGTACTGTTCGCGCAGGCGCTCGATACACTGAGCAATCGCCTGCGCGAAGCTTGCAGCTGGATGGGAATTCACTCTTCGCGCGGCAGCGTTTCCTTGAACTTACCGTAGGCCATCAGCTTGGCGTGACGGGCGTCCAGCAGGTCCTTGGTCTTCATGCCCTGGAACTGGCGCAGCGTGTCGGCCAGCGCGCGCTTCAGCAGCTGGGCCATCGCCTTCGGATCGCGGTGGGCGCCGCCCAGCGGTTCGCTGACGATCTTGTCGATCAGGCCGATGGCCTTCAGGCGGTGCGCGGTCAGGCCCAGCGCGTCGGCGGCTTCCGCGGCGCGTTCCGACGTCTTCCACAGGATGGAGGCGCAGCCTTCCGGCGAGATGACCGAATAGGTGGAGTACTGCAGCATCAGCACGGCGTCGCCCACGGCGATCGCCAGCGCGCCGCCCGAGCCGCCTTCGCCGATGATGGTGGCGATGAGCGGCACCTTCAGTTCGGCCATCACGTACAGGTTGTGGCCGATGGCTTCGGACTGGCCGCGCTCTTCGGCGTCGATGCCGGGGAACGCGCCCGGGGTGTCGACGAAGGTGAAGATCGGCAGGTTGAATTTCTCGGCCAGCTTCATCAGGCGCATGGCCTTGCGATAACCTTCCGGACGGGGCATGCCGAAGTTGCGCGCCGCGCGCTCCTTCGTGTCGCGGCCCTTCTGGTGGCCGATGACCATGCAGGACTGGCCGTTGAAGCGCGCCAGGCCGCCGATGATCGACTGATCGTCCGCGAAGGTGCGGTCGCCGTGCAGTTCGTGGAAGTCCGTGAAGATCGCGTTCACGTAGTCCATCGTGTATGGACGCTGCGGGTGGCGCGCGATCTGGGACACCTGCCACGGGGTCAGCTTGGCATAGATGTCTTTCGTCAGTTGCTGGCTTTTCTTGGCCAGGCGGTCGATCTCTTCCGAGATGTCGACGGCCGAATCGTCCTGCACGAAACGAAGCTCTTCAATTTTGGAATCGAGCTCGGCGATCGGCTGTTCAAAACTGAGGAAAGTGGTTTTAGTCATTGTACCTCCGGGGTTGTTTCTGGCCGCGGAAGATCGTCCACGCGGCGGCAAGGGAGTCTTGAAAAACCAACGTGTAATATTGGCAAGTTTTTCAAGGTTCCCGCAAAAAGGCGCATATTTTATACCGGAACGGGGTCCAAGCTACGCCATAAATACCATGTGGCAACCGTCCGCCATGGCTCCCAGTTCGCCGCCACCTCGCGCGCATCGCTGCGCGAGACCGGTTCGCCGGAAAAATAGTTCTGGCTGATGCCCTGGATCAGGCCGGGGTCGTCCAGCGGCAGCACGTTGGGCCTGAGCAGATTAAATATCAAAAACATCTCTGCTGTCCAGCGCGTGATGCCGCGGATCTGGACCAGTTCCGCGATCACGGCTTCGTCTTCCATCTGCGACCACTGGTCGGCGTGCACGCGCTTCGCCTTGAAGTGATCGGCCAGGTCGAGGATGTATTCGGTCTTGCGCTTGGACAGGCCGCAGGCGGCCAGCTCGGCCGCGCCGACCTTGAGGATCTGGGCCGGCGTCATCTTCGGGCTAAGCGTGCGCAGGCGCGTCCAGGCCGCTTCCGCCGCCTTCACCGTCACCTGCTGGCCGACGATGGACCGCGCCAGCGTGGTGAACGGGTCGGGATGGCCGCGCAGCTGCAGGTCCCCGAACTGGGGGATCAGCTTGTTCATGATGCGGTCGCGGCCCATGAGCTCGGCCTTCGCTTCCGCCCAGTACACCGGAACGTAGGGCGGCGCGTCAGGCAGCGCCTGCTCGGCGCCCGCGAGGTCCTTGGAAAGTGCCATGCTCTGCTGTCGTCCGGAGGGCGGAGATCAGGCGCGGCGCCAGTTGGTCGAGCCGTCCGGCTTGTCCTCCAGCACGACCCCGGCGTCCGTCAGTTCGGCGCGGATGGCGTCCGCCTCGGCGAAGCTGCGCGCCTTCTTGGCGGCGGCACGGCGCGCGATGGCATCGAGGATCGCGGCTTCGTCGAGGGTACCCTCGCCCGGATTGCCGGCCTGCAGGAAGGCTTGCGGGCTGCGTTCGAGCAGGCCCAGCACGCCGGCCAGCGCCTTCAGCTGGCGCGCGTCGGCCAGCGACTGGCTGCGGTTCACTTCGGAGGCCAGGTCGAACAGTTCGGCCACGGCCAGCGGCGTGTTGAAGTCGTCGTCCATCGCGTCGCGGAAACGCTGGGCATGGGCTTCGTTCCAGTCGACGGTGACCGGCTCGCTGCCGAGGTCGATGCCGAGGTCGACGCAACTGAGCGCCGTGTACAGGCGCGTCAGGCCGCCCTTGGCGTCGTCGATGTGGACGTCCGAATAGTTCAACGGGCTGCGGTAGTGCGCGCGCAGGATGAAGAAGCGGATGACTTCGGCATCGTACTTCTTGAGCACGTCGCGGATCGTGAAGAAATTACCCAGCGACTTCGACATCTTCTCGTTGTCGACGCGCACGAAACCGTTGTGGATCCAGTAGTTGGCCATCGGCGCGCCGAAGGCGCCTTCCGATTGCGCGATCTCGTTCTCGTGGTGCGGGAACTGCAGGTCGGCGCCGCCGCCGTGGATGTCGAAGTGTTCGCCCAGCATGGCGCAGGACATGGCCGAGCACTCGATATGCCAGCCCGGACGGCCGATGCCCCACTTCGAGTCCCACTTGGCTTCCGCCGGCTCGGACGCCTTGGCGGCCTTCCACAGCACGAAGTCGAGCGGGTCGCGCTTGCCCGTATTGACGTCGACGCGTTCGCCGGCACGCAAATCGTCCAGCGACTTGCCGGACAGCTTGCCGTAGCCGGGGAAGTTGCGGACGGCGTAATTGACGTCGCCATCCTCGCCCTGGTACGCGAGTTCCTTCGTTTCCAGGCGATCGATGATGGACAGCATCTGCGGCACGTAGTCGGTGGCGCGCGGCTGGAAGTCCGGGGCCAGGATGCCCAGTGCGGCCGTGTCTTCGTCCATCGCCTTGATGAAGCGGGTGGTCAGCGCCGACATGGTCTCGCCGTTGTCCACGGCGCGCTTGATGATCTTGTCGTCGATGTCCGTGATGTTGCGGACGTACTTGACCTCGTAACCGGAAGCCTTGAGCCAGCGGTAGATGACGTCGAACGCCATCATCATCCGGGCGTGACCGACGTGGCAGTAATCGTAGACCGTCATTCCGCACACGTACATATTGACCTTGCCGGATTGGAGGGGAACGAATGACTGCTTGTCACGCGCGAGCGTGTTGTAGATCTTTAATTGGCTCATCGGATGTTGGCTAGAGGGTTGGAGCACGACGTGCACGCGCGCATTGCCGGAGATTGGGGCCGGCGCCGGGACGTCGGGATCGCCGCCGCCAGGCCCGACACGCGCATCGACGCGAACGAGCCTGCCGGTTTTTCGCTTTTGATAGAATCGGCAGTCCGTCGCAAAGTATAGCATTGATAAAATCCCGGCTGGCCGCATATGCCACAGGTTTATTTTTCGACAAAACCCTTGACACCGCTTTGCGCTCTGTCCACAGAGGAGAACCCACGAATGTTGACGATGAAATCCCCGGGCACGCGCCTGGCCACCCGCTGCGCGGCTGCCCTGGCTGCCCTGACCCTGTCCGCCGCCGCCTTCGCGGCCGACGATCCGCAGGTCTCGCTCAAGACGTCGATGGGCGAGATCGTGCTGGAGCTGAACCAGGAAAAGGCGCCCGTCACCGTGGCCAATTTCCTGCAGTACGTGAAGTCGGGGTTCTACAAGGGCACGATCTTCCACCGCGTGATCGACGGCTTCATGATCCAGGCCGGCGGCATGGACGCCAAGCTGGCCGGCCGCGCCACCAAGAAGCCGATCAAGAGCGAAGCGAATAACGGCCTGTCGAACGTGAAGTACAGCGTGGCCATGGCGCGCGAGGCGAATCCGGACACGGCCACCTCGCAGTTCTTCATCAACGTCGTCGACAACGCGGGCCTCGACTATCCGGAAATGAACGGCGGCTATACCGTGTTCGGCAAGGTCGTGAAGGGCGAGGACGTGGTCGACAAGATCAAGGGCGTCGTCGTCGACGACGTGCGCGGCATGGAAAACGTGCCGGTGACCCCGATCGTGATCCAGTCCGCGACCGTCGTGAAAGCCGACAAGCGGGTAAAATAACGCTCCATTAACCGTCAACCAACAGGACAGAACACCATGACCACTTTGCTGATGACCACCAACAAGGGCAACATCAAGATCGAACTGGACGCCGAAAAAGCGCCGAAGACCGTTGCCAACTTCCTGGACTACGTGAACAAGGGTCACTTCTCGAACACCATCTTCCACCGCGTCATCAAGGACTTCATGATCCAGGGCGGCGGCTTTGCACCGGACATGTCGCAGAAGCCGACCGAGCAGACCGTCGAGAACGAAGCCAAGAACGGCCTGAAGAACGACAAGTACACGCTCGCGATGGCCCGTACCATGGCCCCGCACTCGGCCTCGGCCCAGTTCTTCATCAACACCAAGAACAATGACTTCCTGAACTACCCGGGCCAGGACGGCTGGGGCTATGCCGTGTTCGGCAAGGTCGTCGAAGGCCAGGACATCGTCGACCAGATCAACACCGTCAAGACCGGCCGCTCGGGCATGCACTCGGACGTGCCGACCGAGGCAGTCGTCATCGAGAAAGTCGAAGTCGTCCAGTAACCAACGATGGCAGGCGTGACGCGGAGGCATGCTGCTTCTGCGGTCATCCTGGAAACACGATGACCGTATCGACGGCAGCAGCCGCGCGCACGCTTGCGCTCTTCATCTCCGACCTGCACCTGCAGGCGGCCCACCCGCGCACGGCCGACGCCTTCCTGGCTTTCCTGGCCGAGCGCGCGGCCCACGCCGAGCGGCTCTACCTGCTCGGCGACATCTTCGAATACTGGGCCGGCGACGACGATCTCGCCGACCCGTTCAACCGTTCCATCGCCGCCGCGATCCGGCGCGTGGCCGACGCCGGCACGCGCGTGTACTGGATGGACGGCAACCGCGACTTCCTCGTGAGCACCGGGTTCGCCGACGCGGCCGGCCTCGCGCTGCTGCAGGAACCCCACGTGGAAGACTTCGGCGGCACGCGCGTCGTGCTCGTGCACGGCGACGCCCAGTGCACCGACGACGACAAATACATGGCTTTCCGCGCCCAGGTGCGCGACCCGGCATGGCAGGCGCAATTCCTCGCAATGCCGCTGGCGCAGCGCAAGGGGATCATCGCCGGCCTGCGCGAAGGCAGCCGCGCCGCCCAGGGCGACAAGTCCTACGAGATCATGGACGTCACCCCGCAGGCCATCGCCGACCTGCATGCGCAGACGGGCGCCGCCACCATCATCCACGGCCACACGCACCGTCCTGCCCTGCATGCGGATGCGAACGGCCACCGGCGCTACGTGCTGCCGGACTGGGAACTGGATCAGGAACCCGTGCGCGGCGGCTGGATCGCCATCAATGGCGACGGCGTCATCACGCGGCACGCGCTCGACGGCGCGCTCATCTCCGCCTAGTGACGTAGGGTGGGCGCCCCGCGCCCACGCGTAACGTGTGCATGCCGCCTGCGTTCGCGTGGGCGCGGGGCGCCCACCCTACGCCTTCTTCGTTTCCAGCGGGGCCGCCGGCAGCGCGCAGCCTTGCGCCGCCGCCACGCCTTTCAGGAAGGCACGCCGCACCGATCCCGCCATCACGCATTCCGACACATGGCTCGAGTAACGCTCGGCGCCGCTCAGCTTGCGCACCCAGCCGCGGAACGGCACTAGGCCTTCGGCTGTGCGCTGCACGGCGCCGACCACCTGGTCGTTGGCCAGCTTGTTCGCCTTGTCCATCGTGCTCGCTTCTTCCGGATCGGGCACGTCGAGGTCGGGGCCGAGCGCCTCGTCCAGCTTGCCGATCTCCAGCGCGATGGCGGCGCAGCCGTGCGCGATCGGCAGCAGGTAAGGCTGCTCCTTGGCGCTGGTGAGCACGGCCGGGATATCGGCCTTCTTGATGCCCAGGTCGCTCAACGGCGTGGTGGCGGCCGTCCCCATGCGCGAGGCGGTGTCGGAAGCGCAGCCGCCGAGAACGAGAAGCAATGCCAGGGAAAGAGTGTTGGTGGTGGAATGCATGCTGGTTTATTCGCTCGAAGAGGATGCGGTAGTGTCCGCGGTACAGACAAGGAACGGATTGGCGGCCAGGTAGTGCGCGCGCAGCGCGTCCGCCTGCGCCGCCTCTTCCCTGCCGAGGGAGCGGTACATGCGGCCATACGGCCAGCCGTAGCCCCAGCGGTAGGAAGTAAGGAAATACGGCACGCCGCCGGCGCGCACCCCGGCATACATGGTCTGCGCCAGCGCCGGGCTGCCGGAGGCGGCCGTCACGCAGGTTTCCAGCGCGCGGTCCGCTTCCAGCCGTTCGGCCTCGGTGCCGCCGCGCCAGTAGGCAAGGTCGTGGGCCACGCAGCAGGCGCACCAGTCGGCCTTGCCGATCGGGGCGTGGTCGGGAAACATGCTGCAGCCGTCGGTGGCGAACGGCTGCAATACCGGCACACTTTGGCAGCCGGCCAGCGCGCAGGCGAGCAGCGCGAGCGCGGCCCGGCGCGCCGTCATCGCTTCGCGTCCGCGGCGCCCCTGCTGTCCTTGCAGGCGAAGACATCGCCGAGCTTCATGATGTCTCCACCATAGCGCTGGTAGAGCGGCGCCAGGTCGGGATTCGAGGTCGGGTCGAATCCCAGCAATTCCTTGCACAAGGCGGCCGGCGGTTTCCGTTCGGGTGTCAGGCAGCCGGACGACTTGAGCGCCTGCACCTCGGCCATGAATTGCGGACTCGCGGTCATCTGGCGTCCCAGCGGCGTCGACGACAACTCGGGCTGACTGGCGAGACAGGCCATGGCGGCCGGGCCGACCCACAGGTCCCCATCGCCGGATGCCACCGTGGGCAGGGGAATCGATACGGCAAGGAAGGCGGCCAGTGCCGCCGGGAAGTAACGCATTCGGGCTCCTCGATTGATGGAATTCGGCTCGGCCGTGGACAGCAGAGTTTCCGAAAAGCAACTATAGCATTAGGGATTGCAATTTTGCAACTCATGTGCCGTGGATGCCCGTTCTGTCCCTATCAATACTGTCAGGTACGCCTTCTGGCCGTCGGCGTTGACCGCCGGCCTCTTGGTGTTATACTTAACTACACCACCACCTCATCACATCACCAACATGGAGGCAGGCATGACGCGACAGGCTGCATCACGACAGGAGGCTAACGATGACCATCGGCTGGAATGACAACACACCCATCTACCGGCAGCTGAAGGAGAAAGTGATCGGCATGATGCTCGACGGCGCCCTCAAGGCCGGCGATGCGCTGCCCTCCGTGCGCCAGATCGCCGCGGAATACCAGCTCAATCCGATCACGGTTTCCAAGGCTTACCAGGAACTGGTCGACGACAACTTAGTAGAAAAACGAAGGGGGATCGGCATGTACGTCACGGAAGGAGCGAGCGAAAAACTGCTCGCCAGCGAACGCGAGCGCTTCCTGCGCGAGGAATGGCCGGCCATGCTGGAACGCATCCGCCAGCTCGGCCTGAACGTCGACGTGCTGCTGCGCGAACCGCAGGGAGGCCGCGCATGAATACCGTCCTCTCGGCCAAGGGTCTCAGCAAGCGCTACGGCAAGCGCACCGCCGTCGACGGCATCGACTTCACCATTCCCGCCGGCCGCATCGTCGGCCTGATCGGCCCCAACGGCTCGGGCAAGACCACCACGCTGAAGGCGGCACTGGGACTGATCCCGTTCGAGGGAGAACTGTCCGTGCTGGGTTTCGACCCGCGCACCCAGCGCGATGACCTGATGCAGGACGTCTGCTTCATCGCCGACGTCGCCATCCTGCCGCGCTGGCTGCGCGTGAAGGATGCCATCGACTTCGTGGCCGGCGTGCACCCGCGCTTCGACCGCGCGAAGGCCGAGCGCTATATCGCGAACACCAAGCTGCAGCCGTCGATGAAGGTCAAGGAGATGTCGAAGGGGATGATCGTCCAGCTGCACCTGGCGCTCGTGATGGCGATCGACGCCAAGCTGCTGGTGCTGGACGAGCCGACGCTGGGCCTGGACATCATCTACCGCAAGCAGTTCTACCAGAACCTGCTGGAAGACTATTTTGACGAGCACAAGACCATCGTCATCACCACCCACCAGGTCGAGGAAGTGGAGCACATCCTCACCGACCTGATGTTCATCCGCGACGGCCGCATCGTGCTGGCCGCGTCGATGGAGGAAATCGGCGAACGCTACATCGAGGTGATGGTCTCGCACGACAAGATCAGCGCCGCCAATGCGCTGCAGCCGATCGACCGCCGCACCGTGTTCGGCAAGGCCGTCATGCTGTTCGACGCCGGCAGCGCGGACGGCGCCGGCGCCGGACTGCGCCAGCAGCTGGCCGCCCTCGGCGAAACCCGCAATCCCAGCGTCGCCGACCTGTTCGTGGCGACCATGAAAGGAACCTACGCATGAACACGACGACCATGAAATGGCTGCTGCAGCGCGAGTTCTGGGAAAACAAGGGCTCGATGTTCTGGGCGCCGGCCATCATCGGCACGCTGCTGGTGGTGCTGGTGGGCGGCACCATCGGCTACGGCATCGCCGCGCACGGCATGCCGGGCCACATCACCGTCAACGGCCGCAGCTTCGGCGGCGACAGCATGAACGTATTCATGTCCGTCGACATGAAGACCATGATCGCGCGCATCGCCAGCAGCTCCTACCTGGCCACCGCGACGCCGCTGCTGCTCGTGCTGTCCGCCGTCGTGTTCTTCTACTGCCTGGGCGCCCTGTACGACGAGCGCCGCGACCGCAGCATCCTGTTCTGGAAATCGCTGCCGATCTCGGACCGGATGACGGTAGTCTCCAAGGCCGCTACCGCGATGCTTGTCGCGCCGCTGATCGTCATCGCCATCGCCACCGTGGTATCGCTGGCGCTGCTGTTCATCGTCTGCGCGGCCGTCGGCCTGCAGGGCATGAACATGTTCGGCCCCGTGCTGTCCTCGCCCGACCTGTACCTGGGCCCCTTGCGCCTCGTCGCCCTGCTGCCGGTGTACGTCGTGTGGGCGCTGCCGACCGTGGGCTGGCTGCTCCTGGTGTCGAGCTGGGCGCGCACCAAGCCCTTCCTGTGGGCCGTCGGCATTCCCATCGTCGGGCTGATCCTCGTGAAGTGGGTCAGCACCGCCCTGCTCAACTTCTCGGGCCAGGAATTGTCGATCATGCCGGTCGCGCAGGACGTCGTCGCGCGCCTGCTGAGCGGCGTCGTACCCGGCATCTGGTACACCTATCCCGGCATGCCGCAGCCACTGCAGCCGTCCCAGTTCGGCGTCGACGGCAACAGCATCGTGACCAGCGCCTACGCTTCGCTGGCCGGCATCGACGCCTGGATTGGCGCTGCCGCTGGCGCCGTCATGCTGTTCGGTGCGACCCGCCTGCGCCGCTGGCGCGACGAGGGTTGAGCATGGGCACCCCGATGCATCGCCTCCCTGCTGCCCTCGTGCTCGGACTCGCCTGCTGGTGCGGCGGCGCCGGCGCGCAGGAGCAGAAACCGGCGCAGGAAGAGACGGGAACACAAGCAGGAGCACAAGCGGACACGGTCCACATCAACGCCATCAAGGACCCGGAGCGCTGGACCTACCGTGCCATCGCCGCAGGCCTGGACATGTTCGACGCCCAGCACGCCCTGGCGCCGAACGTGCCGCAGCTGCTGTTCAAGGTGGATGCGCGCGGCGACAAGGCCTGGAGCGGCGAGGCGCCGTTGGCCCGCATCGCCGCCGACGACTTCTCGATTCCGCTCACGCTGGACGAACAGCGCCGCTTTGCCGTGGCGCGCAGCCAGGCAGCCTACGACGCGAAGGCGGAACTGGTCCTCAACCGCAAGAAGCGCGACGCCCAGGTGATGCCCTGGGTGCGCACGCCGGGCCTGCCCGACAACCAGCGCCGGCTCGGCGACATCCGCCTCGACTGCAAGGTGATGATCGCCATCGGGAAGGAAGAGGCGCCGTTCTGGGTGGTCGGGCTGGTGAATGGCGTCCTGCTCACCACGGACTGGTGCTCGTGGTTCAAGGGCGCCACACCGAAAGGAGGCGACCGCAGCTGGCCGCACCATGTCGACGCGAAGCTGGCCGCGGCCACGCTGCGCGACGGGGAACGCAGCCTGGCACTAAAAGTGCGCGGCAAGTCGTTCACCGCGCCGATCGGCGATACCAGCTGGAGCAACGACGCCATCATCGAACTGGAGTATGCGCCGCCGGAGGTGCCGGAGGCCGTGGCCGCCGCTCCGGCGGCGGAATGAACGGCCTGTTCGAACCGGCTTATTCGAACTGCTGACGGAACGCCGCGAACTGCGCCTTGAGCTCGTCGACCTCGCTGCGCAGCGCGGCCACTTCCTGCTCCAGCTGGGCCGTGCGGCTAGCCGAGGACGGCACCGCCGGCGCGCTCGCCGCGCCGAATGCCGAGTCGGCACGCGCCACGTCGATCTCGCCGCCCAGCAGTTGGCCATAGCGCGGCTCCTTGGTGCCGGGCGCGCGTTCCAGGCGGGCGACGAGCGGCGGGTATTTGTCGATCAGGAACTGCAGCGCGCTTTCCACGTCGGCGACCGACTTGAAGTCGTGCAGGCGGCCCGTGCGGGCGCGGATCTCGCCGGCCGTCTGCAGGCCGCGCAGCATCAGTACCGTGAGCACGGCGACCTTGTCCTGCTCGAGCGTCCACTTGATGCGCATCCGGTGCTCGTACTTGACGACGCGGGCGCCGGCCTGCGACATGCCGTTGACGAGCTTGCGCTGCATGAGGCGCTGCAGGGTGTCGTGGACAACGTCTTCGGACAGCTGCATCACGGGGTCGCGACTGGACAGCTGGTTGCAGCCGTTCATGATGGCGTTCAGCGACAACGGATAATTGTCGGGCGTGAGCGCCTCTTTTTCGGCGAGCACGCCGAGCACGCGGATTTCGAAGGGGTCGAGGTCGGAGGCCGGGTCGAAGCTGCCCGGGATATTGTCTTGCATTGCGGTCCTCTAAGGGGTCATTCCACCAGGCGGTTGAGCTGGGCCTGGTCGAGTTTATCATTCTCGTCGAGGCCCTGGCAGGAAATGCCGGCCCCCTTCAGCGTGGCGCACATGCGCTCGATCTGCTCGTCCTGCTGGGCGACGTGGTTGATCAGGTTGCGCAGCGCCTTCGACAGCGGATCGTCGCCGTTGGGCGTGACGCCGTAGGCGGCGAACATCTGGGCGCTGCGCGACTGCTCTTCCTTGCGCACGATGTGGGCCGGATTGCCGACCGCGGTGGCGCCCGCCGGCACCGGCTTGACGACAACGGCGTTCGAGCCGACCTTGGCGTATTCGCCGACCGTGAACGCGCCGAGCACCTGGGCGCCGGCGCCGACGATCACGCCGCGCTCGAGCGTCGGATGGCGCTTCGTGCCGGCCACCAGCGTGGTGCCGCCCAGCGTGACGCCCTGGTAGATCGTGCAGTCGTCGCCGACCACGGCCGTCTCGCCGATCACGACGCCGAAGCCGTGGTCGATGAAGACGCGCCGGCCGATGGTCGCCCCCGGGTGGATCTCGATGCCCGTGACGATGCGGGCCAGGTAGGAAATGAAGCGCCCCGGCCACTTGAAGCCGGCGCGCCAGCACGCGTGCGCCCAGCGGTGCATGACGACGGCATGCAGGCCGGGGTAACAGGTGAGCACCTCCCAGCCGTTGCGGGCGGCGGGGTCGCGTTGGATGATGCTCTGGATATCTTCGCGCAGCTTGGAAAACATGGGTAGAAACGAAAGCGGGACAGGCAGATGGTAGCCGATCCGCGGCGCATTTGCTTATGAGGGAAATAAAACATGCCCGTCGCCCCCGCGAAGGCGGGGGTCCAATTTCTGCGTGCGCTGACGCAACTCGTGCGAAATTGGGTCCCTGCCTTCGCAGGGACGACGTGGTGTCGGTGGGCGGGGCGCCGGCGGTTTTTTGGGGGGGGTTTGGCGGGGGGGGGGGGGGGCCCCGGGCACGCCCCGCCC
>CAUSCY010000049.1:0-50414 GCA_963529995.1 uncultured Massilia sp.
CCATCCCGGCCTGACTCACACTAACCGGCCTCCACGGAAGCCGGGGCGGTTCAGACTGGACCGGCGTGCCGTTATGAGCCTGGCTCTGGGAAGCTGGGTGACCGCCGGCCATAGCGTGCTGATTACGGGCCCGACCGGCGCCGGCAAATCCTGGCTGGCGTGCGCGCTGGCCCAGCACGCTTGTCGACGCGGCTACACGGTGCTCTACCAGCGCGTTCCGCGCCTGCAGGAGGAACTGCGCATCCGACATGGCAGCGGCACCTTCGGCAAATGGCTGCTACAGCTTGCCAAGACAGACGTGCTACTGCTCGACGATTGGGGCATGGGCGCCATCGACAGCGCCACCCGCTCGGACCTGCTGGAGATCATCGACGACCGCGCAGGCAGCAAGGCCACCATCATCACGGCCCAGCTCCCCATCGAGCACTGGCACGCCTGGATCGGTGACGCCACCATCGCTGATGCGATTCTCGACCGCGTCATGCAGCATCACCACCGCTTCACGCTGACTGGCGAGTCGATCCGCCAGGCCGGACGCCGTCCAGCCACGGAAAACGAAAGTCAGTAGCAGGCACCATCCGTTACGCAGTAACGATCACACATCGATACTGCGTAACGCCACCGTTCTCGGCCGTTCGACCCCGCACAGCATGTTGCCAATGCGAAAACATCATGGGCGGTCGCGACTGGCCGCTGTCGACCCAAAGCAGACGATGAGATAGAATCGAACTATAGTTCTAAGTCGCTAACGTGTGAGAGCCAGCGCGCAACGGTAGCCAATTCTTCGCTAGAGAAATCGTCGCTTATCCGTTTGTTTAGCTCCTTGAGCATCTCCCTGCTTTGCGTGCTCGCATCCTCGCCGGATTGCGTAAGTCGTAGCCGAGTTATCCGCCCGTCATCACGGTCAGCAATTCGTTCTATTAGCCCCGAAGCTTCCATGCGCTTGGAGAGGTTGGTAGTCGCCGCAGGAGCTACCTGCAATGCTTGGGCGATCTCGCCAATCGTGGCTTGGTTGCGCGATGCCAGCAAAAAAAGAAGCCCAACTTGAGCTGTGCTGATCCCTTCCCACGTTCCAGGCCTGGTTTCGGTCCAGCGTTGCAGTCTTCGGTGGGCCTGATTCAACAGAAAAACGAAGCGAGGGGATTTGACCACGTTGCTCATTTCGTATTCTGTTGCGTTCGTAAATCACCGGCAACACGGGCAGGTTGGCTATCAACATGTTTGAGTTGTTCCTGAAACCAAGACCCGATCTGAGGCCATAGATGTTCTGCTGAACGTTTTCGGAAGAACCCCATGTGCCCGATGGCAGGCATGTTAGCGTCACGCGGCGCTATCTGATGTCGCTCTATTTTTGCGTTGGTAAGTGGTGCGATGAGCATACTGATTGCGTCTGAGTTGGCCCAGGGATCGTCGTCGAAGCCCAATACGAGAAGAGGTATTTTCACGCGGGCCATGCGCCGCTCGGCGTCCATTGCACCATCATCGAAAAAATAGCGAGGGAGAGTAGTCCAGCGGCTCCACTGAAGCATCACATCACGCGGCAGGTCTTCGCCAAGTCCAAGTTTGCGTAGTGGCATATAGCCGAGCACTGCGCACAGCAGCGGAGCGAGGACACGCATGATTACCCATATCTTAGTTCGTTCTGCAACTCCGCGAATTGAGGCAGTCACCCCAGCATGTGAAGCAACTAGTACGGCTGCGCGAAGCGAATTCGTATCGTTTGATAGAGCAAGGGCATGCCCGCCCAAACTGTGTCCAACAGCTAGCATTGGTAGAGCGGGAAAGCGTGCAGCAGCCCAGCGTGTGATTGCGCTCACATCGTCATTCATCCAGTCCGACATCGAAACAGCGAAGCCGCGCAAACTCGCAGGCCGCGACCGCCCCGTGCCACGGTAATCATAGGTAACGACGTTCAAGCCGAGTTCCAACAGGTAGAGTGCGAAGGGTTCGTAATAGCGTTGCGTGATTGCTGTGCCGGGGTGCAGGAGAACTACAGCCTTGGCCGAATCCGTCGTCCAAAGACTGCCTTCAATCTTGCTGTGTGCGGAAAGTACAATGTGGAACGGTTCTGGCTGCATTGTTCACCCCTAATTTAGTTAACGTATTAACTAAATTAGCATGCGTAAATATGAAATACAAGCATTGAACGAGGGAACGGAAGAGCATGACGTCGCAGTTAGTGATGAGGGGCTGCTTTTGGCCGAACCCGGCCGTTCAGACCCAGCATAGCAGGTTGCCGGCGCGGAAAAGTCACGGACTTTCACGGCAGGCAGTACCCGAGCTGCAACTGTCATTCCAGCGTACGGACTCGCGCCGAATTGGCGCTGACGCGCTCGAAAAAATCGCTCCATTGTGACCGCATGCTTTAGAATTTCGACGCGCAACACCGCGCGCTGCGCAGCGGTCACGATGCGCCGAAATGGCCGGTCACGATCGCCGAAATACGCACTGACCAAGGCCGCGGTCGAATTCCGAGCGTGCAAGTCCAGGGAAGACCAGTACCTGATCACCGGTGCGCAGGACCCCGTTGTGTGAAGAAAAGTAGATGTCCAATGTTGTCATTTTTGGGGCAGGTACGTGGGCGCCGACCAATGCCACCGCGATGCCGTCTACGCCCAAATTCGGCGCGCCGCTGGCGAACATTTTGCCGCCGTGGCTGGTGAGGTCGTTGACTCGGATGACTCGTTTGCTCATGAAGGCCTATGTGCTTCTTCGCTGACCCAGCGGGTCGTAGCTGAAACCGGGTTGGACTCTTCATGGTGGATGTGCCCATGCGTTTGAATCAGTCTGCATGAACGATCTGCAACACTCGAAGCAACCGCTCGTTCCTAGCTCCCGCCCTTCCGGCATCAACATCAACAAAGACATTTCCGCAGACGCAGTAGTCATTGTCCCAAGGGTTCGACAGGAGAATGCTCCAGCAGTTAAGGCACTGGTAGAACGTCCGATCCGAGACTGGTAGCGTCGCTCCGACGACATGGTTTAAATCTACGATGACCAAGTTTTTCTTTGACATAAATAATTTATCAGCCGCTATGTAGCATGCGCCGTCCGGCTAGTAATACCGATGCCAGTTGTATAGAACCCTGTCTCTCCATCCTCATGCTGCCCTTTGGACTATCAAATGGATTGCACAAGCTTCTTGGTTAACCTACCAAGTTTTTCAAGCCTTCCCCACCAATCTTTTTGCGATAAATGAGGCAAGTAAAAATCGCCAAGCCACTTCACGTGGCAACGCATCTCTATCTGCTTCAAAGCATCTTTGCGAGTATCTGCCAACAGAGTTTGGTCTAACGCCAAATTAGCTAGGTGCTGCAACTCATCAGCATCTTTAATAAATCCTCCTTGATGTAAATCGGCGACGATGGTGGTGATTAATTCTGAAAAAGTCGTCATCGTTTAATTGCTCCTGTGTATTTGCCTCCTGCGGTTACGACTTGCCACCCCCCTCCGGTTTTGTCAGCTCCCCACTGTGGCTGAGGAGCCACTTTCCCTTCAAGTAACATTTGGTTCCGAGTTAGGGCAACAGGACTCTCAAATTCTGCTGTATTGCTTGGCGGAAGCGCAAGTTTTTGGCGTCTTTCCGCAGGTGTTGCTCCAGCCGAGCATCGTGTCACAAATACTCCTGACGCTGCACCTGCGTCGGATTCAGTAATTGTGAATTGCTCGCCCGCGCGTCCATGAGAAGCATAAATTTGACCATCAAAACTGCTTACTACCTCCTGCCGCTGTTGTTTTGAAAGCCCTCGTGCTTTCAAAAGGTTTCTCGCAGTGTTATTTTTGATTGGAGTTCCTGTGCATGTGGTAAGCCCCAACGGGTCCATCCATCCCGTTGGATTAGGCGCGTACCCATAGAAATTCTCACCGCCATTGAGCCCAATCGGGTCTTGAGTGAGGTACCTTGCCGTATCGGGATCGTAATACCGATGCCGGTTGTAATGCAGGCCCGTCTCATCATCAAGATACTGCCCCTGGAACCGGATCGGATTCCGAATCCCAGCCTTGCGCGCCGCCTCGCTGATCGCCTGCCTCGCTTGCCCCCAAGCCCTGTACTGCGCCGACCACGCGACCTTGCCTTCATGGTCGGTCAACTCCTGCGGCGTGCCCAGATGGTCGCATTGATAGAAGGCGATCTCGTCCTTACCGAACGGCTCGGCTTCCTGGTCGTATTCACCGTTCCATAGCGGATCGAGCGCGATGTCGTATTTGCCGTCGTTGCCCGCCATCAGCGCTTTCACATCGGTGGTGGGCGCCAGTCGAAGTGCCTGGCTTCGGGTGGCCTGCACCAGCGGCACGAAGCTGTCGCGCTCGTACAGATAGTGCACTGTCCGTTCGCCCGCCGCGTAGCCCTGATGCACGCTGCTTTCCAACGCCAGCGTGTCGCCATCCCAGCCGTAGATGGTCCGGGTCGTTTTCAGGACTGCAGTGCCTTCCATCGCCTGGCTATGTTTGGCGATGCGCCGTCCCAGCGGATCGTAGGCAAAGGTGGTGATGCCATGCGAGGTCGTGGCGCGGGTCATGCGGTTGAACGCATCCCATTCAAACTCGGACTGCTTGCCTTCCTGGGTACGTTCCACGAGGTTGCCGCGTTCGTCGTAGCGATGGCTGACGCCGGCATATTCCTTGAGCAGGTTGTCCAGCAATTTCGGCAGCTGGACACGTTGGCTGATGGGCTCCTTCTGCGCGGTATCGGCTGCCTGGATGTTGCCTGCTGGGTCGAAGGCGAAGGTTTCATGGCCCAATGCGCTGTTTGCCGCCAGCAGCCGTCCAACCGGGTCGTAGCAGTATTCGACGCGGCCGCGCCGGCTGTCTTCGAGGCTAGTCAGCTGGCCGGACGGGTCGTAGCGGTAGCGCCGCAGGATCGCGGCTTGCATGCCGACCTGGACGTCGGGACGGTACTGGTCGGGATGGAAATGCTGGTCCTTCTGGCTGGCCTGTGCGATGGCGCCGAGCTGCTGTTCGATCAGGCGACCGGCCGGGTCGTACTTCATCGTTTGCAGCAAGCCGTTGGCCTGGGTACGGCCGGTTTCCCGGTACAGCAGGTCACGCTCGAAGGAGACGAGGTCTTGTCCGTCGAGCAGCAGGCCGTGCACGTGGCCGGCACCGTAGGTAAGCCATTCGATGCGATGTCCGCCGGGGCGGATAGTGCCGGTGCGCTGATTGAGTTCATCGTAGTGGTGGTGCCAGACCGCGGTGCGTTTGTCGGCGTGTAACGGGCCGTGGTAGTGTTGGTGCTCGCGCACCAGGTTGCCGGCGGCGTCGTAGAACCATTGCAGCCTGGCGTGTTCGTTCTTCGCTTCAGCCAGCTGGCCGTTGGCGTTGTAGGCGAAAGTTTCGATCTGCTCGGGCTGTCCAGGGGCCGCGGCGCGGCGTTGCATGATGCGACCCATGATGTCGAAGTCGAGCAGCGTGGTTACGCCGGCTTCGACTGTTTCCGCCAGCACGCCGCTGGCTTCGTCGTAGCGGTACGCGACGACCTTGCCATCGAAGCCCTGTTCCTGCAGCAGGCGACCGACCGGGTCGTACTGGAAGCGGTAAACGCTGCCGTTTTCGTTTTGCAGCGCGGACAGGCGACCGAGCACATCCCACTTGTAGTGCAGGCTATGTCCCAATGCGTCGGTGCGCTTTGCGATCAATCCGGCCGCGGTATAGCCGTAGGTAATGGTGCGTTGCAATGCGTCGGTGTGCGTAAGTAGCCGGCCTTCGGCGTCGTGGCGCAGATGCTCTTCGCTGCCGTCGGGGTGGACGATGGCTTCCAGTTGACCGGGATGGTTGCCGCCGTCGGGGCCTTCGCTGTGCGCTTGCGCCAGCGTTGCGGCGCTGAGCGGCGTGTAGCGGTAGCGGGTGACGTTGCCGGCGGCGTCGATACTCTTGATCAGGCGCTTGCGGTCGTCGTATTCCCACTGGCTGCTGTGCCCGGAACAGTCGGTGTAGCTGGCGAGCTGTCCGTCCGGGGTGTAGGCGAGTTTCTTGACACCGCCCTTGGCATCGGTGACTTCGATCGGACGGCCGGCCTTGTCGTACGCGTATTGGGTTGTATTGCCGCGCGGGTCTGCTTCCTCGACCAGGTGGCCCTGGGCATCGTAGTCGCGCTTCCAGGTGCCGCCTTCGGCATCGCGGATGCCGGTGACGCGGTGCTGGCCGTCATACTCGAAGTAGACCTGGCTGCCGTCGGCGCGGGTATGCGTGAGCAGGTTGCCATGTGCGTCGTAACGGTAATGCTCGCTGCTGCCATCGGTGTGAATGTGACGGACGACGTTCTTGGCGTCGTCGCGGAAGAGCCATTCCTCGCGCCCGTCCGGGTACACGACGCGATAGGTGTAGCCGGCGATGTCGTAGTAGTAACGGGTTTCGTGGCCAAGTGCGTCGGTGACGTAGGTCAGGCGGATGTTCTTGTCCCATTCGAGCCGCGTGTCGTTGCTGCCGTCGTCGGCCCACTCGCGGATCGCTTTGGCATGAAGTCCGGTGTCGACGCTGGTGTCGTAGGCGAGGTTCATGCCGCGTCCGGTGCGGTCGGTGTAGCGGGTGACGAGGTGGCGGTCGTACTCGTAGTGCCAGGCGGCGGCGTTTTCGTCCTGGGCGCGGACCAGGTCGCCGTGGTCGTCGTAGTCGTAGGCGGCAAGCTGGCGCACCAGCTTGCCGTCCTTGATCTCCCATAGCGCAAGGATGCAGCCGCTGTCGGCGTCGATCCGGGTGCCGGCGTGGGCGACGATCGTTTCGCCCTGCTTGCTGATGATGTCGCTGAGCACCTCCTCGCCAGCATGCGGGCCATTGGCGACGACGTGGTCGTAGCGCAGGCCGAGAGCAGCACCGTCGCGGGCATGCAGCGCGATCAGGCGGAAATGTTCCTTGCCCAGGTCGACTGCCTTGGCGCGCACGGTGTCGACGAGCTCGTAGGTTTCGCGCCAAGCGCTGGGCTCGCCTTCGGGCAATGGTTTGCCGAAGTCGAGCGTGAGCAAGGTGGCACTTACGCGGGCGAGCATGATTTGCTCGATCGGGTCGTAGTGGCGCTGGCCGATGCCCAGCCACGGATAGCGATGGCTGCGGCCGTCGGCAGCATGATAGAGCAGGGCGGCCGGCTTGCCTTGGCCGACGACGTCGATGCGGGTGCTGTACGGTGTGAGCCAGCGCGCGCCCAGATTGCCGCGGTCGTAGGCGCTCAACTGGCTGCGGTAGGTGCGGCTCCATTCGATGGGGAGCGGCGCATCCAGCACGAAGTCGGTGTGGATGAAGGTTTCGGCGCCGGTGGCGAAACTGATCGAGTGCGCGGTGCCGCCTTTTGCGGGGCACAGCTTGCACGCATTGGCGTCGGCGGTAGCCGGGTGTTGCCGGCCGGTGGCGCCCAGCTCGTGGCCGGGATTGTTCTTCTTGTGGTCCGCGCCCTTGGCCGAGGGGACCATCGCCGGATACCGCTTCTTGTGCTTGACCACCGCATCGCGCAGCCGCATCAGTATCCAGCGGATGCTCATCTGCGCCTGTTCGTCGGCCAGAGCGGCGAGCTTGCCGCGAAACGCGGGCTTGAAGTCGGTCAGGTGGCCGATGATGCCCGTCACACCCGCTACCGCGTCCTGCGGCAGGTGGCTGGCTGCTACCGCGACGACGTAGTTCGCGGTCTTCTTGTACTGCCGGCCAAGGGCGCCCAGCATGCGGCGCCAGCTGCTTTTCACCCCGGGGTCGTACAGCTTGTCTTCCACTTCCGCTGGTGATGCCACCTCGAACAGCGGTTCCTTGCCGATGCAGCGCTTGAGGATCTTGATCAGATCGTCGGCAACGCCGTCGGCAAGATCGGCGCAATCGTCGAGGATACCGGCCAGCTTGCCCATCGCGGTGTCGACAAAGGTCTCGATCTCGCCGGCCAGCCTGGCGTTGAGGTGAACGATCAGCACCTCGATCAGCGCGGGGCCGAGATCCTTGACGCCCGACGTCAGCTTTTGCCGCGCCAGGTGCAGTGCTGGCCGCAGGCTCATGCGCGCCGCGCTCATCGCCGGGGGAACCGGCACCACGCCGATCAGGTTGATGCCCAAGCTGACCCATTGCAGGAAATCGATATCCTTCTTGGCAAGGTACTTCTGGATGACCTCCACGATATCCATGATGGCGTCGATCAGCGCCATGATGTTGCCGATCACCGGGAGGCTTCCGGCCACGGTACTCAGGCGCTCCAGCGTGACGTAGTCGTAGCTGATCTTGCGCAGCCATTTGTCGAAGGCGGCTGCGCCGGCGCCGACGTCTTGCTGGTCTATGGTGTTGAGCGGAGCAACTGCGACTTCCGGCGCGCGTTCGGCGGGCTTGGACGAAGCTTGCGTGGGTTCGGTCATGGAGGCTGTTCAGATGATGGATTTTTTCAGGGCCGAGGGCGCTACTTGAGCGCCGATGCGCGGCAGCGATCCGGGCAAACAGAGGGAGGATGCGATAGCGGCGGCAGGCTTGCCGGTAGTTGACGCGCCGTAGGTATTCAGGGCCGTCGCGCCGCCTGGGAGCTTGCCCGCGACATTGGCCATGCCCGCTTGTCCGAGCGGCGCCAGCAATGCTTGCGCGCCGCTTTTTTTCAGCGCTTGCACCGCGCTTGCCGCTTGCTCCGCGGCTTGCCCAATGGCCTTCAGCGCCAGTGCTGGCGAGTCAGACGTTGCCGCGGCAGCGACAGCGGCAGCGGCACCAGCCTCGGGCAGCGCCACGGTCGGCCATGCCGTTCCCTGGCCGAAGTAGCTGTTTTCATCCCACGGGTCGCGCGGGTCCTTGCCGTAGCTGACCGTGGCCATTCCCATCGGCAGGCCGGCCACGCTGGCAAAACCATCGCCATCGAGCGTCCCCTGGTGGATGCCGCCTTCGGCGTCGACGACGGTGTAGTCGCCTTGCCGGATGCCTTGCTTCGTGCTCCCTTCCAGGGTCACGTACTGGTGATACAGGTCGAGTTGTCCCGGCGGCAGTTGCACGGTCTGCGGCAAACCCGGCGTGCCTTCGCTCTTGGCGGGAACGAAGCTGTGTTGCGCCGCATGTTGGCGCCAGGTACCGCTGGTGCCATGCACGATCCCCGATGAGTTCCAGCGGCTGAAGCTGGTCCCGCCGTTGATCACTACCTCTTCCTTTGCCGTGATCGTGATCCGGTTGGCGGTATGGGTGATGTTGAGCTTGGCCAGGATGTTGACGCTGTCCTTCAGGGCGGTGATGTCGATGTCGGCGCTGGCCGCCACCAGCTTCATGCCGGCCTTGTAGGCAAACATGCGCACCGCTTCCTTGACGCTGACGAGCAGGCTCTTGCCTGCGCTGAGGCTGGCATGACCACCGCTGGACATGCTGGTGTGCTCCACGCTCATCAGGTGGGTGGAACCTTGCGTACTGGTTTCGATGCCGGCGGGACTGGACAAGGTCAGGTGGGGAGCCTGGAATTCCGGGAATGCACCTTGTGCCGATGTGCTTCCCTGGCCTTTGATGGCGTCGACCTGCGCTTGAAGCGCGGCGGCGACCTGGTCCTGGTCTCCCGGTAGGTGCGCCTGCACCTGTTGTGCGGCCTGCGACAGGCTGTCATGCAATTCCTGGCCTTGCGTCAAGCGCGCCAGCGTCTCCGCCATGTCGGTGATATGGGCGCGGCCGTTCGGCCGTCCTTCGGTGCTGAGCAGCAGGCCCCGTTGCGCGCGCACCGCGCCGTGGCCGTCGGTGCGCAGCTCGAAGCCCTCGCCACGTGCATCCTTGCGTCCGGCATTGTCTTCGATGCGGGTGATATGGCCGAGGCTGAGCTGGCTGGCGAGATGGTCGCTCTTGAGCTGCGCCTGGATCTGCCCCTGCGTGTCATCCAATATCAGGTGGTTGCTACGTCCGCCGGGCGTGTTGCCGCCCTCGGCTGTCAGTTCCCGGCTTCTCAGCCCCATCAGCGCCCGCTGTTCGGGCAGTTTCCAGGGGGCATGTAGCTCTGGTTGTACACGGCGCCAGTCACGATCGGATGGTCGGGATTGCCGTCGAGCCATTGCACGATCACTTCAGATCCGACCCGGGGATGGCTGGTCAAACCCTTCTCGCCGCCGGCCCAGTTGCTGCTTACCCGTACCCAGCAGCTACCGCTTTCGTCCCGATCCCAGTGAAACTTGACCTGTATGCGTCCGTACTGGTCCACGTTCAGGCTGCCTTGGCCTTCGGAGCCGACCACGGTGGCGGTCTGCAGGGCAAGCAGTTTAGTGTCCGTGCTGTTGAAGCCACGTCCCGGACGCCAGGGCAAGGACTTGCTCTGGCAGACCATGCGGTTCTCGTATTCGGAGGACGCATTTTTGCCTTGCAGATAATTGTTGCTGGCTTTGTGATGCACTTCCAGTATCAGGAATTCGCTGTCTTCGCTGGCGCTGAAATGGTCGAGAAGCTTGAACCATCTGCCCGCCGCAAGCCGCCGGTTGTTGCCGCGTGTTTCGACTATCGTGCCGCGGGCTTCGATCTCTTCCATGCGCAGGCGCGCAAGCTGGTCGGCGCCCGACTGGTCCTTGAAGCCGTAATGCCCCTCGTAGCTGTGCACTTCCAGCTGCGGAATATCGCCTTGTTGATTGATGGTGACGATATCTGCATGTACCGGGCGCGGTTTCTTGAAGTCGAAGCCGCTCACCGCTGCTTGTCCGGACGCCCACCGGCGCAGCGGGCTCCACTGGTTGATCGCGTCTTCTTCCGCCGCGCCACCGGCGCCATGGAAGCGGATGCCGGGCGACCGGCCGTCGATCGGCGCAGCGGCACGGGTGTCATCGCAGACGTTTAGCATGTGACCTTCGCCGCTGTGCTCGTACCAATAGCTGTAGCCCGCCGCCTCCCAGCGCCGGCACAGGTAGTTATGGTCGGTCTCGTCCCATTGCGTGGCCATTGTCAGCTGCGGTTGTTCGCCGGCGACTTTCCACTCCCACGCCGGGAGGCCGCCGTAGGCGGCGAAGATCGTTTCCGCCTGTTCGCTCAGCCTTTGCGCATGGAACACCCGGTTGTTCCGGCGCAGGTGGGTGTACGAAAGCCATGGCACCAGCATGGCTTCATAGAACACCACGCCACCGTCCGTTTTGACCAGCTTGAAAGAGGCGACATGACCGGTGAATGGACGCAGGCTGCCGTCGTCCTGCACCAGCGATACGCACAGCAGTTTTCCCTGCATCGCCTCGAGTTCTATCCGAGCATCGTCGCTGAGCAGTTCCACCTTGAACTCGAAGTCGCGTGACAGGTACTCCGTACCTTCGAACCGGTTCATCATCAGCTTGGCTTGCGGACCGTCGTTCCCCGGGAATGACAAGCGCAACAGACGTGTGCTTTGGTGGGCTTCCAGAAGTGCTTGCAGGTCAGTCATCGTTTTGCTCATCAGTTGAGCTGGACATTGTTCAATTCGCGATGCTTAAAATCGGTATTGAAGCGCTTGAACTTGCGGCAAACCTCTTGACTGTATTAACTAAGTTGCGATTAGGAAGTGACAAAGCGCAAGCTTTCGCGGTGTCGTGCCGCGTAGCGGTTCCCGCCGTAATGTTGCGTCTCTGAGATTTAAAAGCTAGCTGGCGCACGTGCGGCACGTGGCAGCAATAGATGGGCTGCAACGCATCACAACGGCGGCACGCTAGGGAGAATAAGGAGGGCTGGCGCAGATACAAAAAAGGCGTCACGATCACTCGCAACGCCTTCATTGAACCTGCAAATTCGTGGTAGGCCGTGCTGGGCTCGAACCAGCGACCAACGGATTAAAAGTCCGCTGCTCTACCAACTGAGCTAACGACCCGAAGAAGGCGTGCATTATAGCGGGTCGGTGGCGATCTGCTAAGGGTTTTCGTGCAATGACGGGCAGGCAGGCGCGACTGGGCACGGGGTACGCGACAAATGCCCGCCACGTACGAATGATTAGCGTAATAGCATTCCTGATATGGTATAGATACGATTTCGTCAAAAATTTTTACCTTCTTGGGTCTCCAAGGAGAAATATTCAAAGAAATCGCCCACTCCATGCAGGATGATTGTTCCCTCCCAGCACCGCGCGGCAACCCGGACCTGGGGCGCTCGCTGTTCGAAACCAGCCTCGATTGCGTCAAGCTGCTGAGCAGCGATGGCCGGCTGCTGGCCATGAACCGCAATGGCCAGCGCGCCATGGACATCGACGACTTCGCCGCCGTCGCGGGGAGGGCGTGGATCGGGTTCTGGCCCGAGGACAGCCGTGCCGCCGTGCAGGCGGCCATCGATGCCGCTGCGCAGGGAGGTGCCGGCAATTTCACGGCGTCCTGCCCGACCGTCAAGGGAGCGCCGAAGCGGTGGGAGGTGGTCGTCACTCCGGTCGACATGGACAGCGAAGGCGGCGAGGCCGGCAAGCTGCTGGCCGTGTCGCGCGACGTCACCGCGGCCCACCAGGCGCAGCGCGAACTGGCGGTCAGCGAAGCGCGCTTCCGCTCGCTGGTGACGGCGACCAGCGCCATCGTCTGGGTGACCACGGCGACGGGCAGCTTCGACGAACCGCAGCCGGCGTGGCAGGCCTATACCGGCCAGGAGCCCAGCGCCTACTACGGCGACGGCTGGCTCGACGCCGTGCACCCGGACGACCGCGCGGCCACGTTGGCGGCCCGCGCCAGCGCCGTCGACACGCTCGGCATCTATTGCGTCGAACACCGCCTGCGCGATGCAGACGGGCGCTATCGCCACATGCGCGCCAAAGCCGTGCCGATCGTCGATGCGGCCGGCGCGCTCGTGGAATGGGTCGGCACGCATACCGATATCTCGGCCGACATCGAGGCCGATGGGGAGCGCGAGCGCCTGGTGCGCGAGCTGCGCGCCGCGAACGAGCGCATCAACGACATCTTCCGCCAGGCGCCTGCCTTCATGTGCGTGATGACCGGGCCGGAGCACGTGTTCGAACTCGTCAACGACCATTACCTGCAGGTCGTCGGCAACCGCGACCTGGTCGGCCAGCCCGTGCGCCAGGCCTTGCCCGAGGTGGCGGGGCAGGGCTTCTTCGAGCTGCTTGACCGCGTCTACGAGACGGGCCAGCCGTTCGTCGGCCTCGACATGCCCGTCATGCTGCAGCGCGAGCCCGGCATGCCGCTCGAGGAGCGCTTCCTCGACCTCGTGTACATGGCGCTGCGCGACGGCGAAGGGCGGGTGACGGGCCTGCTCGCGCACGGCGTCGACCAGACCCACCGCAAGCTGGCGGAGCTGGAGCTGCATGCGAGCCGCGAGCGCTTCCAGAAGATCGTGGACCAGGCCGCGACCGGCGTGGTCGAGATGGACACCGGCGGCCGCATCACCTTCGTGAACCAGAAATACGGCGACATGCTCGGCTATGCGTCGCAAGAGCTGGTGGGCCGCAACGTCATCGACGTCACCGCGCCCGAGTCCGTGCAGGCGACGCTGGCCACGATCGGCAAGCTGCTCGGCGACGGCGTGCAGGCCGCCATCGACAATTACTACCTGCGCAAGGACGGCTCCCTGATGCCGGCCACCAGCAGCGTGAACGCGCTGCGCGGGCCGGACGGCGAGATCCAGGGCGTGGTGGCGATCGTGCTCGACACCACCGAGAGCAAGCGCGCCGCCGCGGAGCTGCGCTCCAGTGAGGAGCGCTACCGCACGCTGTTCGAGTCGATGGACCAGGGGTTCTGCATCATCGACATGATCGTCGACGATGCCGGCGAAGCGGTCGACTACCGTTTCGTCGAGATGAACGCGATGTTCGAGCAGCACACGGGCCTGGCCGGAGCCACCGGCAAGACGGCGCTCCAGCTGGTGCCGGACCTGGACCGCTTCTGGATCGATACCTACGGCCGCGTCGCCCGCACCGGCAAGTCCGAGCGCTTCGAGAGCGAGGCCGCGGCGATGGGACGCTGGTTCGAGGTCTACGCCACGCGCATGGGCGATCCGTCCAGCCGCCGCGTCGCGCTGCTGTTTTCGGACATCACGGCGCGCAAGCGGGCCGACGACACGCTGCGCCAGCTGGCCGCGGACCTGAGGGACTCGGACCGCCGCAAGACGGAGTTCCTGGCCACGCTGGCGCACGAGCTGCGCAATCCGCTGGCGCCGATCCGCAGCGGCCTCGGTGTGATGCGCCTGGGCGGCGACAATGCCGCCACGGTCGGCAGGGTGCGCGCGATGATGGAACGCCAGGTCACGCACATGGTGCACCTGATCGACGACCTGCTCGACATCGCCCGCATCAGCGGCGGCAAGCTGGAACTCAAGAAGGCACGCGTGGACCTGGCCGAGGTGCTGGCGAGCGCCGTGGAGACGAGCCTGCCCGTCATCGAGGCCGGGCAGCACCGGCTCCGCGTCGACATGGCGCAGGAACCCTTGCTGGCCGACGTCGACGCCACCCGCATTTCGCAGGTCGTCGCCAACCTGCTCAACAACGCCGCCAAGTACACGCCGGCCGGCGGCAGCATCGTGCTGGCGCTGCGGCGCGAGGGGACCGAGGCCATCGTCACGGTCGCGGACACGGGCGTCGGCATCCAGGCCGACGCGCTGGAAGGTGTGTTCGAGATGTTCAGCCAGGTCGGCCGCAATATGGACCGCGCGCAGGGCGGGCTCGGGATCGGCCTGTCGCTGGTCCGCCGCCTGGTCGAGATGCATGACGGCAGCGTGAAGGCGGAAAGCGCGGGACCGGGCGCCGGCAGCACGTTCACGGTACGCCTGCCGCTGGCAGCCGTCGAGCCGGCGCCGGCCGCGTTGCCGCAAACGGGCGACCATGACGCGGCACTGCATGGCGGGAACGACGTGCAGGGCGTGCGGGTGCTGGTGGTCGACGACAACGTCGACGCGGCCGTCACGCTGGCGATGGTGCTGGAACTGAACGGCCACGTGACGCGCGTCGCGCACGACGGCGTCGAGGCGCTGGAGAGCGCACGGGCATTCGTGCCGCAGCTGGCCTTCCTCGACATCGGCATGCCGCGCATGAACGGCTACGAGACGGCGCGCGCGATGCGCCAGGTCCCGGGGCTGGAACACGTGGTGCTGGTGGCGCTGACGGGGTGGGGCGCGGAGGGCGACCGCACCCGGTCGAGCGAGGCGGGCTTCGACCATCACCTGACCAAGCCGGTGCAGATGGCGGATGTGGAGAACATCCTGGCGAGCATCCGCGATTAACGTCGCCCCCGCCTTCGCGGGGACGACGTTCACATTGCGCGACCAAAAACAAAAACGCCAGCCCGAAGGCTGGCGTTCTCGCTGAATTCTCTGGTAGGCCGTGCGTGGCTCGAACACGCGACCAACGGATTAAAAGTCCGCTGCTCTACCAACTGAGCTAACGACCCGAAGAAGGCACGCATTATAGCGGGTGATTCCCGTTTGCGCCAGGGGCGATCCAAATTAAATGAGCGCCGCCGTCACTTTCAGCACTTCCTCGGCCGTCGTCACCCCTTCCGTCACTTTCAGGGCGCCGGCGATGCGCAGCGGCTTCATGCCGTCGGCTACGCTCTGGCGGCGCAGCGCGCCGATATCCGTCTCTTCCTGGATCAGTTTGGAAAAGCCTTCGGTGACCACCGCCAGTTCGTACAGGCCCGTGCGGCCGCGGAAGCCCGTCTGGCGGCATTCCGGGCAGCCGATCGGGCGGTAGACGGTCTGCGGCCTGGGCATGTTCCAGCTGCCGCCGATGTTGTTCCAGACGTCGTCGTTGAGTTCCCCGTCGGGCGCCTTGCATTGCGGGCACAGCGTGCGGACGAGGCGCTGGGCCATGATGCCGATCAGCGTCGCTTCCAGCAGGTAGTAGGGCACGCCCAGCTCCAGCAGGCGCATCACGGCGGACGGCGCATCGTTGGTGTGCAGCGTGGACAGCACCAGGTGGCCCGTCAGCGCGGCCTGGATCGCCATCTCGGCCGTCTCCAGGTCGCGGATCTCGCCGATCATGACGATGTCCGGGTCCTGGCGCATCAGCGCGCGCACGCCGTCGGCGAACGACAGGTCGATGCCCGGCTGGACCTGCATCTGGTTGAACGACGCTTCGACCATCTCGATCGGATCTTCCACCGTGCAGACGTTCACTTCGCTGGTCGCCAGCGCCTTCAGGGTCGTGTACAGCGTGGTCGTCTTGCCCGACCCGGTGGGGCCGGTGACGAGGATGATGCCGTGCGGGCGGCGCGTGAGGCCGTCCCAGCGCGCGGCGTCGTCCGGAGGGAAGCCCAGTTCCGGCAGGGTCTTCACCACCACTTCGGGGTCGAAGATGCGCATCACGAGCTTTTCGCCGAAGGCGGTCGGCATCGTCGACAGGCGCAGCTCTACTTCCTGCCCAGCGTGGGTCCGGGTCTTGATGCGGCCGTCCTGCGGCCTGCGCTTCTCGATGACGTCCATACGGCCCAGCAGCTTGATGCGGGCCGTCATCGCCAGCATGACGACGGCGGGCACCTGGTAGACCTGGTGCAGCACGCCGTCGATGCGGAAGCGGATGACGCCGAATTCGCGCTTCGGTTCCAGGTGGATGTCCGAGGCGCGCTGCTCGAAGGCATAGCCCCACAGCCAGTCGACGATGTTGACGATGTGCTGGTCGTTGGCGTCGACCTGGCGGTTGGCCTTGCCCAGTTCGACCAGCTGCTCGAAGTTGTTGCGCAGCGCGAGGTCCTGGCCGCTGGCCTTGTTGGCGTCGCGGATCGACTTCGCCAGGCTGAAGAACTGCGAGATGTACTGGGCGATGTCGAGCGGATTGGCGATCACCAGGTCGATGCGGCGGCGCGAGATGCGCGCGATCTCGTCCTGCCATTCGGTGCGGAACGGATCCGCGGTGGCCACGACCAACGCGTCCGGCTTCAATTCCACCGGCAGGATGTTGAAGCGCGCCGCGTAGCTGGCCGACATCACGTCGGCGACCTTGGTGAAGTCGATCTTGAGCGGGTCGATGCGCAGCCAGGGCAGGTTGACCTTGGCGGCGCACCATTCGCTGAGCACGTCCAGCGTCAGCAGCCGGTGCGGCTCCCTGGCCGAGACGATCTTGCACTGGGCGACGGCGGTGAGCGGATGCATCGAGCCCACGGCGTTCCTGAGGATGCCCTGGGCTTGCGCGAAGTGCGGCTTGACCGTCGATTTCTCGACGATGCCGTCGGCCAGCAGCCAGGAAAAGATGGTCTGCAGGTCGAGTTTCTGCGGCGTGTTCTTTGCTGGCGCGGCGGTCTGCATGGCGTTCCCGGTCAGGTTTTTCCGGCGGCCTGGATCCCTTTCACCCAGGACTTGGCCGGCAGCTTGGTGCTTGCTACGATCTGCGCGGCGCGCGCGGCCAGGCGGGCCGGGTCGAGGTCGGGCGCCGTCTTGAAGCACAGCGCGACCACGTTGCCGTCGTGGACTTCGGGCAGGCAGATCACGTGGGCAAAGGCGAAGCGCATCGCCTTGATGTTCTTGGCAAAGCTCGGATGGTCGCCGAACAGGTTGACGGTCATGACGCCGGTATCAAGCAGGCAGTCGTTGCACGCTTTATAAAATTCGGGCGTGTCGAGCACGGGCCCGCGCGCGGTGGCATCGTACAGATCGCACTGCAGCACATCGAAGGCGTCGTGGTTCGCCTCGTCCAGCACGAAGTCCAGCGCATCCGTTTCGATCACGTTCAGGCGCTCGTCGTCGTCCGGCAGCTTGAACATCGAGCGGCAGATCGCGATGACGGACGGGTTCAGTTCGACGGCGGTGACGGTCGCCTGCGGGAACAGGCGGTAGGTCGCCTTGGTCAGCGAGGCGGCGCCCAGTCCCAGTTGGACGATGGCGTGCGGCTCCTCGACGAACAGCATCCAGGCCATCATCTGCTGGGCGTATTCGAGCTCGGGCCAGTCGGGCTTGCGGATGCGCATGGCGCCTTGCACCCATTCGGTACCGAAATGGAGATAGCGGACACCGTCCTGTTCGGACAGGGTGACGGGGGCGAACTTGGGCTTGCGGGCGGGGCGGCGCGAGGATTCGGCCAGTTCGATGGATTTGCGTTTGATGAGCATAGGGCGACCTGATGGGAACGTCCTATTATCGTTGGACCGGCTTCCCCGGTGCAAGCACCGGGGAAGCCGAGGGCGCGGCGAAGAGGAGGGGGACCGCGCCCGGAAAAGCTGCGAGCCGTTTATGGCATGGCTTACTGATACTGGTCCGGCTCGACCGAGACGCGCAGGCGCACGCGGTTGCCCGGATCGCGGTTCATCACCGTGGTATAGGTATGGCCGCGGTAGTCGTAGGTCACGTCGTAGCCGTTGGTGCGGGTCTCGACGGCGTCGACGGTGCGGCATTTCTGCACAGCCTGTTCCTGCACGCCGTTGCCGTACTGGCGGCCGTCGTTGTCGACGTGGTCGCCGACCATGCCGCCGGCGATGGCGCCCGCCGCCGCGGCGGCCACCTTGCCGTTACCGCTGCCGACCTGGCTGCCCAGCAGGGCGCCGGCGATGCCGCCGATCACGGTGCCGGCCTGGCTGCGCTGCTGCTGTACGGGTACCTGCACATAGTCGGTACGGCATTCCTGGCGCGGGGTGCGGATCTGCTCGACGCGCGGCTGCACGCGTACGACCTGGCCGAAGTCCTCGAAGGCGCCGGCCTGGGCCTGGGCCAGCGGCAGGGCGCAGATGCCCAGAGCGGAAACAATCAATTTGGCTTGCAGTTTCATGGTCATACCTCGATTCTGGATTCCTGGATGCGTTGACGTTTTGCGGTGTTGGTGGAAGGCGTTTTCGCCACGATTCTATGGTAGCGCCGAAAAGCGGGAAGAAACGATCCACGTGGCAACAAAATGTAACAGCTGGTATGCAGATGCCACCATGGTCTTTAGGACAGGAAAAACGTTAGAAAACCGCCATGAATTTCTCCGAAAACCCGGCATTTTTCACAAATTTTCCGTGCTCGGCCATATTCGGGTTGATTCCCATACCACAAAACGTTACCCTTAGGAGACTTAGGGTTTTATTGGCGCGTGGAAACGAGATCAGGAGAAAGCGAGCAAGCCCGACGCTTCCACAAGACCACGCGCTGGCGACCGGGTATTTGAGGAAAAGATGAGTTTGTTGATGAGAGTACCGCCGAATCTTGTGCAGTCGATCCGCGCCTACCGTCCTACGGAGTTGCAGAAAGAAGCGCTCCGCCTGGGCCATCATTTTCTCTATGCCCTGTGCACTAACGCCTTGACCAAGCAGCAAGTCTGCGCCCGGATCGGCGAGCAATTTTTCTTCCCCAAGCCCTGCAGCAAGAATTTCGATGCGCTGCGCAATTGCTTGACCAATGTGATTGCCGACGCGGGCCCGCAACCGGGTTTCCTGGCCGTGCTCGATCAATTGCCGAATACGCAGAAATTCGACAAGGAAGCGCGCGAAACGCTGCTGGACGTGTTCCGCGATGCGGCCGAATTCTGGGCCGAAAAGAAAGTCCCGTTCCGCGTGTTTTATTCCTTCGAAGAGCCGCAATCGCCGCAGTCGGTGGGGTGGGTGGGGGCGAGGCCGTTCGAGTAAGGTTTTTCGGCGGCGCCCGTTTTTGGCCACGTACCCGTCAACTCTGCCACGTACCCGTAAACGTCATCCCCGCGAAGGCGGGGATAGTGCTCCCAGCACTATCCCCTCCAAGCATCGTATCCGACGTCGGGAATTCTAAAAGCCATTAAAGACCACGAAGTTGTCGGCTTCGCGATCATTTTTGTTTTGCTAACTCCGGCCGCTCAGCTTGGATCCCCGCCTACGCGGGGATGACGTTGGTTGTGTAGACGGTCCTTCACGGCCCAGGATTTCTGCCGCGCCGTAACCGTTGCAACTCCGCTCTTTCCATTGGCCCACACCCAGCCCCGGGTTACAATACGCGATTATGAAAAATATCGTGATCCTTATTTCTGGCCGCGGCAGCAACATGGAGGCCATCGTGCGTGCGCTCGCATCCGAGCGCTGGCCGGCCCGGATTGCCGCCGTGATCAGCAATAAGCCCGACGCCAAGGGCCTCGCATTCGCCCAGGCGCACGGCATCCCGACTGCCGTCGTCCCCAACAAGGAATTCGCCACCCGCGACGCCTTCGATGCGGCGCTGCTGGAGACCATCGACGGCTTCGCGCCCGACCTGGTCGTGCTGGCCGGCTTCATGCGCATCCTGACGGCGCCGTTCGTCGAGCACTACGCCGGCCGCATGCTGAACATCCATCCGTCGCTGCTGCCGCTGTTCCCCGGCCTGCACACGCACCGCCAGGCGCTGGACGCGAAGGTGACGGAGCACGGGGCGACCGTGCACTTCGTGACGGCCGAGCTGGACCATGGCCCGACCGTGCTGCAGGCCAAGATCGAGGTCTTGCCGGGCGATACCGAAGAGAGCCTGGCCCGGCGCCTGCTGGAAAAGGAACACGTGATTTATCCGCAAGCGGTACGCTTGTTCGTCGAAGGCAAACTGAGCATTGACGACGGCGCAGTCCAGATCGCCGCGGCCACCAGTATTTGAAAATTCAAGGAACACCATGAGATTGCCACCCGCGATTCTCGGCAATGCGGAAGAGGTATTGCGCGAGATCCTGCGCTTTACCGCCCCGGCCGACGTCACCCTGTCGCGCTACTTCAAGGACCATCCCCGCCTCGGCGGCCGCGAGCGCGGCGCCATCGCGGAGTGCATCTATGCCGTGCTGCGCAACAAAACCTTCTATACCGACTTCGCCGGCGGCGCCACCATGCGCCGCCTCGTGCTGATGGGCATGGCGGACGCGATCGGCGCCGACGCGCTCGGCGGCCTGACGGAAGAAGAGACCGCCTTCGTGGCGCGCATCCAGGAAATCGACCGCAACCTGCTGCCGCCGAAACAGCGCGCCAACCTGCCGGAATGGCTGTACGAGAAATTCGTCGCCCAGTACGGCGAAGAGGAAACCCAGCAGCTGGCCGCCGTGCTGAACACCCCGGCCCCGCTCGACCTGCGCGTCAATTCGCTCAAGTCCGACCGCGAGAAAGTGATCGCCGAACTGGCGAGCGCGCCGATCGTCGCCGAACCGACCCCGTACGCGCCGCTGGGCCTGCGCGTGCGCAAGAAGCCGCAGCTGCAGAACCTGCCGCTGTTCAAGGAAGGCGCGATCGAAGTGCAGGACGAGGGCAGCCAGGTGCTGGCTCAGCTGCTGGGCGCGCGCCGCGGCGAGATGGTCGTCGACTTTTGCGCCGGTGCCGGCGGCAAGACGCTGGCCATCGGCGCGATCATGCGCAATTCCGGCCGCCTGTACGCGTTCGACGTGTCCGAAAAACGCCTGGCCAAGCTGAAACCGCGCATGGCCCGCAGCGGCCTGTCGAACGTGCACCCGGTCGTGATCGCGCACGAGCGCGACGCCAAGGTCAAGCGCCTGGCCGGCAAGATCGACCGCGTGCTGGTCGACGCGCCGTGCTCGGGCATGGGCACGCTGCGCCGCAACCCGGACGTGAAATGGCGCCAGCAGGAAGGCGCCATCGCCGAGATGACGGAAAAACAGGCCTCGATCCTGGACGGCGCCGCGCGCCTCGTGAAATTCGGCGGCCGCCTGGTCTACGCGACCTGCAGCCTGCTGGACGAAGAGAATGACGCCATCGTGCAGGGCTTCCTGGCGACGCACCCGGACTTCGAGCTGGTGCCGGTAAGCAAGGTGCTGGCCGAGCAACGTATCGAGCTGGAGATGGGCGACACCCTCAAGATGCTGCCGCACAAGCACGGCACCGACGGCTTCTTCGCCGCCGTACTGGAGCGCAAGGCAGCGCCCGCGAAGGCCGCTGCGGCCGAGGCGGACGAGGAGTAAGCACTGTCCATGCCGCTGACCAACCTGATCGGTGACCTCCTCGACGACCTGAGCCGCCCCGGCATGCCGTGGCAGATCGGGTCGATCGTTGCCTCGATCCTCATCGGGCTGGTGGTCACCCGCCTCGGGCGCGGCTGGTGGCAGCGCCGTCGCGGCGTGACCGATGCCGTGCATGCCGGCGTGGACAGTTTTGCCCGCGTGGTGGCGCCGCTGCTGGTCGTGGCGCTGCTCACGCTGGCGCAATTCATCCTGAACAAGTATCGCTTCCACACGAATATCGTGAAGGTGGCGATTCCGATCTTCTGGTCGCTGGCGCTGATCCGCGCCGCCTTCTACCTGGTGCGGCGCGTGTTCGCGCGGCGCGGGCAGCTGGGCGAAGCCTTCGTCACGTTCGAGAAGATCTTCGTGTTGCTGGTCTGGCTGGCCGTGGTGCTCTACATCACGGGGCTGTGGCCGGACGTCATCGAGTTCCTGGGCAGCTACCGCCTGCAGTACGGTCCCAAGCGGAACGATTTCGTGTCGGTCGACGACTTGCTGCAAGGCATCGTCACGATCGTCGTCATGCTGATGCTGGCGTTGTGGGCCGGCACGGCGCTGGAAGAGCGCCTGATGGGCATGACGGCCCTGCACAGCTCGCTGCGCGTGGCGCTGGCGCGGGTCGGCCGCGCCGTGCTGATCGTCGGCGCCGTTCTGGCCAGCCTGCGTTGGGTCGGCATCGACCTGACCGTGCTGTCCGTCTTCGGCGGCGCACTGGGCGTCGGCCTGGGTCTCGGCATGCAGCGCATTGCCAGCAATTATGTTTCCGGCTTCATCATCCTGATGGAGCGCAGCCTGTCCATCGGCGACATGATCTCGGTGACCAATTTCACCGGCAAGGTCACGCAGATCAATACCCGCTATACGGTGCTGCAGGGCCTGGACGGGGTCGAGACCGTGGTGCCCAACGAGATGCTGATCTCGGGTACGGTGCAGAACCAGTCGCTGAGCAGCCGCCGTGTGCGCGCCGGCACCAAGATCACGGTGGCCTATGGCAGCGACCTCGATGTCGTGATGCCCTTGCTGATCGCGCAAGCCGTCGGCACGCCGCGCGTGCTGGAGGATCCGGCGCCGGGCTGTTCGCTGTCGCGCTTCGGGCCGGACGGCTACGAACTCGACCTCGGTTTCTGGATTGCCGATCCGGAGAACGGGCAGGGCGGCGTGGTGTCGGAAATCAACAAGAAGATCTATGCACTCGTATCGACGGGCGAGATCAAACTTGGCTATCCTGCCGTTGATACCAGGCTGCTCGACTCCCATATAGCGACAGTTGTGGCGCGAATCGCAAAAACGCCGGAAGATTCATCGCCACCAGCACATTGATTGAGAGTGCATATGCCGTGCGGAACCGGATCCGCGTAAAATGCGGTATGTATTCATGCAGTTCGAATGACCGTTTTTCCTTTGTGATCGTTCCACAGAAAGAACGACTTACCCTTCCTTCAGTGGAGCATCGATGAATTCTCTGAGCAACACCCTGCACGCCGTGCTGTCCTTCATGGATGGCGGTCTGCTCGACCTGTCGGTCTGGCAGATGGTCGTGTACACGCTGGTCGTCACGCACATCACGATCGCCGGCGTGACCATCTACCTGCACCGCCACCAGGCGCACCGCGCGCTGGACATGCACCCGATCGCCAGCCATTTCTTCCGCTTCTGGCTGTGGCTGACCACGGGCCAGGTAACCAAGGAATGGGCCGCCGTGCACCGCAAGCACCATGCCAAGTGCGAGACGGTCGACGATCCGCACAGCCCGGTAACGCATGGCATCAAGAAGGTGCTGCTCGAGGGCGCGGAACTGTACCGCGCCGAGACGAAGAACAAGGAAACGCTGGACAAGTACGGCCACGGCTGCCCGAACGACTGGATCGAGAACAAGCTGTACACTCCGTACAGCTGGCTGGGCGTGTCGCTGCTGCTGCCCGTGAGCTTCATGCTGTTCGGCGTGGCCGGCATCACCATCTGGGCCGTGCAGATGCTGTGGATCCCGATCACGGCGGCCGGCATCATCAATGGCCTGGGCCACTTTTGGGGCTACCGCAACTACGATTGCAACGATGCGGCGACCAACCTGCTGCCGTGGGGCATCATCATCGGTGGCGAGGAACTGCACAACAACCACCACACCTTCGCCACCTCGGCCAAGCTGTCGAGCAAGTGGTACGAGTTCGACATCGGCTACGCCTACATCCGCATGATGCAGGCGGTGGGCCTGGCCAAGATCAAGAAGACCATTCCGAAACCGCGCCTGGCCAAGAATAAGCTGGAAGCCGACTTCGACACGCTGCAGGCCGTCATCGCCAACCGCTACGACGTGATGGCGAAATATGCGAAGTCGGTCAAGGCCGCGTTCCGCGAAGAAGTGGAGCACCTGAAGCACAAGGCCGAGCTGGAAGCGCGTTTCCTGAAGAGCGCACGCAAGTCGATGCAGCGCGAGCCGGGCAAGCTGCTCGCGGCACAGCAGGCCCAGCTCGTCGAGCTGTTCCAGCACAGCAAGGCGCTGGAAACGATGCACGAGATGCGCGTGGAACTGAGCGCGATCTGGGAGCGTTCGCACTCGACCCGCGACCAGTTGCTGCAGCAGTTGCAGGACTGGTGTACGCGTGCCGAAGCGTCGGGCATCAAGGCACTGCAGGACTTTTCGATGCGCTTGCGCAGCTATGCCTGATCGATACTGAATCGGCAACATGAAAAACGGCTCCATGCGGAGCCGTTTTTTTTCGCCCGTCGTCCCTGCGCAGGCAGGGACCCAAGTTTCGCGCGCTGTGAAATTGGGCGCCTGCCTGCGCAGGGGCGACGGGTTTGTACGCGCCCAATAAAAAAGCCGCCAACTTCTCAGTGGCGGCTTCTTCGACGCAAAACCAGGATTACTTGATCTTGGTTTCTTTGTACAGAACGTGCTTGCGTGCTTTCGGGTCGAATTTGGTGATTTCCATCTTCGCCGGCATGGTGCGCTTGTTCTTGGTCGTGGTGTAGAAGTGACCGGTACCTGCGGTCGATTCCAGTTTGATCTTGTCGCGGCCAGTTTTTGCCATGATGACTCCCTATTTAGATTTTCTCGCCGCGGGCGCGCATGTCGGCCAGCACAGCGTCAATGCCCAGCTTGTCGATGACGCGCAGGCCGGCATTCGAAATACGCAGGGAGACCCAGCGGTTTTCCGATTCTACGAAGATGCGACGGTTCTGCAGGTTCGGCAGAAAACGACGCTTGGTTTTGTTGTTGGCGTGGGAGACGTTGTTGCCAACCATCGGGCCCTTGCCAGTAACTTGGCAAACACGTGCCATAGCGCACTCCTTGAGTAAACTTCCACAATTGGAAAAACGAGAGTATAGCGTGAAAACAGCAGCGTAATCAACAACTTGCAGAAAAAAATTGTTTCTCGATTAAATTCAAGAATTTAACAATCGTATTCTTTCGCAATAATTTGCGCGTAAGTTCCTGTTTACACACTGTTATTCCTGGGCATGGCGCCCCGCCCGGGCCTACTCGGCCTATAATGGAACTGTGGCCTGCACAGCACTCGCATCTCTGCGGACCGCGTCCCGAAGCGTTGCTGCCGTCAACACGGCATGGATGGCGCTTCGGTAATTTCCCAACGACTTAGCGCGACATATGACCCAGGATTCCCATGCGCGCCGCGCCGGCCGCATCCCTACTTCCCGCATTTCCACCGGCATTGCCGGCCTCGACGACATTCTCGGCGGCGGCCTGACGGCCCAGCGCGTCTACCTCGTCGAAGGTTCGCCGGGCGCCGGCAAGACCACGCTCGGCCTGCAGTTCCTGCGCGAGGGCGTCTCCCGGGGCGAGCGCGGCCTGTACATCACGCTGTCGGAGACGGCGGACGAGCTCGACGCCGTCGCAGAGAGCCACGGCTGGACGATGGACGGCATCGATATCTACGAGCTGGCCAGCGATACGGCGCTCGACCCGGAAGCCCAGCAGTCGGTCTTCCACCCGGCCGACGTGGAACTGGGCGAAACGACGCAGAACGTAATCGAGCAGGTCGACCTCGTCCGGCCCGTACGCGTCGTGTTCGACAGCCTGTCCGAAATGCGCCTGCTGGCGCAGAACCCGCTGCGCTACCGTCGCCAGATCCTCGCGCTGAAACAATTCTTTTCGGCGCGTGCCTGCACCGTCCTGCTGCTCGACGACAAGACGGCCCAGTCGGACCAGCACCTGCACAGCATCGCCCACGGCGTCATCACCCTGGAACAGATCGCCAAGGAATTCGGCAAGGAACGGCGCCGCGTGAACGTCCTCAAGATGCGCGGCATCCGCTTCCGCGGCGGCTACCACGACTATGTGCTGGAGACGGGCGGCCTGCGCATCTTCCCGCGCCTGGTGGCGGCCGAGCACCCGCGCGACTTCGTGCCGCACGTGCATTCGAGCGGCTCGCCGGGCTTCGACGAGCTGCTGGGCGGCGGCCTCGTCGCCGGCACCAACACGCTGATCGTGGGGCCGTCCGGTATCGGCAAGACCACGCTGTCCGTGCGCTGCATGCTGTCCGCGCTGGAACGCGGCGAAAAAGCGGCGTTCTACCTGTTCGACGAAGGCATGGGCACGTTCTTCGTCCGCAATGCCGCCTTCGGCATGGACTTGCGGCCCTACCTCGACAACGGCCAGCTGTTCGTCCACCACATCGATCCGGCCGAACTGGCGCCGGGCGAGTTCACCCAGATGCTGCGCGACGCCGTCGAACGGGATGGCGTCAAGTTTGTCGCCATCGACAGCCTGAATGCCTACCTGCAGGCGATGCCGGGCGAGCAGTACCTGACGCTGCAGATGCACGAACTGCTGTCCTACCTGAACCTGCAGGGCGTGACGACGGTGCTGGTGCTGGGCCAGCACGGGCTGGTCGGCGAGGTGCGTACGGACGTCGACCTCAGCTACCTCAGCGACACCACGGTGCTGCTGCGCTTTTTCGAGGCCCACGCCAGGGTGCGGCGCGCGGTCACCGTGATCAAGAGCCGCACGACGACCCACGCGCTGACGATCCACGAGATGTTGCTGGGCAAGGACGGCGTGCGCATCGGCGACGCCCTCGAAGGCTTCGAGGGTGTGCTGACCGGCGTTCCTACGTACCATGGCAATACGCCGATGATGGGCAATCGGGTCGACATGGGAAGCGATGGCCAGTCCTGACGCACACGAGCTGCGCCTTCTGGTGCTCGCGCCGCGCGGCCGCGACGCCGAGGTCGTCGCCGACGTGCTGGAGCGCGAGCAGTTCGGCTGCGCCGTCCTCGCGTCGCTGGATGCCTTGCTGGACGGCATGGAGGAGGGTGCCGGCGCCGCCATCGTCGCGGAAGAAGCGCTCGACGATGCCGGCATCGACCGGCTGGCAGCGCGCCTGGCCCGCCAGCCGACGTGGTCCGACTTTCCGCTGGTGCTGCTCGTCTCGCGCCCCGTCAGCCGCGACGGCGTCGGCGTGCGCGGCCGGCTCGTCGAGCTGGGCAACGTCATCCTGCTCGAACGACCCCTGAACGTGCAGACCCTGCGCAGCGCGGCCGCCTCGGCCCTGCGCGGTCGCCGCCGCCAGTACCAGGCGCGCGACATGCTGGTCGACCGCGACCGCGATGCGCGCGACCTGCGCGGCAGCCGCGAACAGCTCGTGCAGCTCAACGAGACGCTGGAAGTGCGCATCGACGAGCGCACGCGCGCGCTGGCCCAGGCCAACGACCGCCTGACCAACGAGATCATCGAACGCGAACGCGTGCTGCAGACCGTGTCCCAGCTGCAGAAGATGGAAGCGATCGGGCGCCTGACGGGCGGCATCGCGCACGACTTCAATAATCTGCTCAATGTCGTGCAGGGCAATATGGACCTGATCATGCTGACGTCGAAGGACGAGGCGACCAGGAAGCGCGCGGGCGTGGCGCGCACCGCCTGCCAGCGCGGCGCCAAGCTGACGGGCCAGTTGCTGGCGTTCTCGCGCAACCAGAGCCTGAACCTGCGGCCGGTGCCCGTGGACGCGCTGTTCGAAGGCATCCGCGAACTGGTGGCGACGTCGGTCGGGTCCGCCATTGCGCTGCGCTTCGACCTGGACGATACCTGCGGGGCCGTGCTGGCCGATGCCAACCAGATGGAGATGGCGCTGCTGAACCTGGCGATCAATGCCCGCGACGCCATGCCGCACGGCGGCAGCCTGCGCTTCGACGCCGCGCGCGCCGCGCCGCCGGATGGCCTGCTGCCGGACGGCGACTACGTGCGCATCGCCGTGTCCGACGACGGCGAGGGCATGCCCCCCGACGTGGCCGCGAAGGTGTTCGAGCCCTTCTTCACGACCAAGCCGGTCGGCAAGGGGACAGGACTGGGATTGAGCCAGGTGTACGGCATGGCGCAGCAATCGGGCGGTGCCGCGCGCATCGTCAGCCTGCCCGGGCAGGGCACCACGGTCGAGATCTGGCTGCGCTGCGCCGCGGCGGACGCGGCCGACGCCGGCGCGTCCGCCGACCTGCCGCCGCAGCCGCGGGCGACAGCACGCATCCTGCTGGTCGAGGACGACGACGTGGTGCGCAACTCGGTCGCGGAATCGCTGCAGGCGCTCGGCCACCAGGTGATCCAGGCGGCGGACGGCGCCCAGGCCCTGGTCGCGCTGGAACGCGAGCATCCGGCGCTGATGATCACCGACTACCTGATGCCGGGCATGACGGGCGCCGAACTGATGCGCAACGCGCGCGAAGTCTTCCCCCACATGCCGATGATCATCGCCACCGGCTATGCCGACATGCGCGCCATCGAGGACATCCTCGGGGACGACATCCTGCTGCGCAAACCCTTCCAATTGGCCGATCTGGCGTCCAGCGTCGACCGCGCCCTGGCCCGCAGGGCATCATAACTGGCCGTGCTCGGCGAACGAATGCACGAGCGGCCCGGCCACGACGATGTGGTCGAGCACGCGGATGTCGACCAGCTCCAGCGCCTGCGCCAGTTGCCGCGTCAGGCCCAGGTCGGCATTGCTCGGCTCCGCCACGCCGGACGGATGGTTGTGCGCGAGGATGACGCTGGCGGCATTGTGCGCCAGCGCTTCGACGACGACTTCGCGCGGATACACGCTCGCATGCGTCAGCGTGCCCCTGAATAATTCCCGGTCGGCGATCAGGCGGTTCTTGACGTCCAGGAACAGCACGACGAAGGACTCGTGGCGCCGGCCGGACAGTTTCAGCTGCAGATAGCGCTTGACCAGTTCCGGCGAGCCGAACGTTTGCCCCGCTTGCAATTGCTCGGCGATGGCGCGCCGCGCCAGTTCCATCACGGCTTGCAGCTGCGCATATTTCGCCATGCCCAGGCCGTGCACCTCCGTGCAATCGTCGAGCGTGGCGCCGAACAGGCCTTGCAGCGAGCCGAAGTGCTGCAGGATGTCGCGTCCCAGCTCGACGGCGCTCTTGCCCCGCACGCCCACGCGCAGCAGCAGCGCCAGCAATTCCGGGTTCGACAATGCCGCCGCCCCCTCGCGCACGAGGCGCTCGCGCGGCCGCTCTGCCGCGATCCAGTCGTTGATGCCCATGCGTTCTCCCGTCAGATGCCCGGGATGCATTATCGGCCCGCTATTTCCGAAGGTACTGATGTGCCTTCAGGCGGCGAACCAGCGGGCCATGGCATCGCGCAGGCCGCCCTCATCGTCCGGTGCGTCGTCCGGCGCAGCGCCGGCCCAGGCCACGATGCCGTCGGGGCGCACCAGCAGGCAGCTGGTGCCCAGGCATTCCGGCGCGGCCGCCGTCACATGGGCGATACCATATTCGCTAGCCAATGTCGCACGTTCACTGGTCTTATGGAAATCGAGCAGGAAGCCGCGTCCCGCGCGCAGCAAGGCATCGACGGCGCTGCTGTCGTCGAGGGCGAAGGCGGGCAGGCTGCGGCCCGCCAGCGGATGCGCCGTGCCGAGATCGTAGCGGGCCAGCACGCCCCAGACCCGGCCCGCCGCGTAGGTGGCGCCGTCGCGCGTCGCCAGCAGGTCGCGCAGGATGTCGTGCAGCGCGCGGGCGCCGGGCTCGGGTGCCATCGCCGCGACCTGGGCGCGCGACCAGTCCAGCACGCGCGCACCGATCGGATGCCGCTCGGCGTGGTAGCTGTCCAGCAGGCCCGGCGGGGCCTTGCCCTTGACGGTGGAGGCCAGCTTCCAGCCCAGGTTGACGGCATCGCCGATGCCCAGGTTCAAGCCCTGGCCCCCGAGTGGCGCATGGATGTGGGCCGCGTCGCCGGCCAGCAACACGCGGCCGCTGCGGTAGGCGTCCGCCTGGCGCGCGCGGTCGGTCCAGGTGGTGGCGACGTGCAGGGCGTCGATGGTGACGCCGGTGCCCGAGATACGGCGCAGAAGCGCCTGCACGTGGGCGCGCGTGGGGGCTTCGCCGCGGTCGTGGAAAGCGCCGCCGTCGAAGTCCTGCATGGCGAGGTAGCCCGGCTGCGACTGGAAATACATGCCTGCCGGCGTCAGGTTGCGCCCCGGGCGCAACTGTTCGGGGTCGGCGATGTCGACGCGGACCGTATAGCCCGTGAACGCGGGTTCGGTGCCGGAGAACGCGATGCCGAGCGCCTTGCGCACCGCGCTGCGGCTGCCGTCGCAGCCGACGAGCCAGCGGCCCGCGAAGGTCTCGCCGCCGGCCGCGACGGTGACGCCGTCCGCATCCTGGCGGACGGCGTCGACGGCGGCGCCGCGCCGGATCGTCACGCCGAGCGCTTGCGCGCGGCGGGTCAGCACGCCATCGAGTTCGGCCATCTCGGCGATGAGCGTGGCGGGACCTGCATCTGGCAGGCGCCACGGCCATTGCGCGGCGTCGACGTCGTCGAGGGAGAACTGGATGCCGGCGAAGTGGCCGCCAGGACGAGCACCATTCGTGGCGAAAGGATTCCCGAGGCGCTTCGGCACCTCCAGCGCGTCCAGCAGGCCGCGGCGCTCGAACGCCTCGATCGTGGGCGCGTTCAGGCCGCGCAGGCCGAAGGGCAGTCGTTTCAACGGCGCATGGGGATCCTGCTCGCGCTCGAGGACGAGGACGGCGCAGCCGGCCAGGGCCAGCTCGCAGGACAGGAACAGGCCGACGGGACCGGCGCCGGCGATGATGACGTCGTACGTGGGGTGCATGGTGCGGGGTTCCGGTAATGAAAACCGCACGGTACGGGGTGGGGGCGGATGCGGCTTGCACGAATGCGACAAACATCGGCGCCGTCGCCCCTGCGAAGGCAGGGGCCTAATTTTGTTGGCGTCGCGGCGACGCGTGCAGTACTTGGGCCCCTGCCTTCGCAGGGGCGACGGCGCTCAGGTTTCGTTCGCTGCGCGGCGCCGCAGCGCGAACGCCGCCGGCGTCGTCCCGCTGTAGCGCTTGAATTCGCGGCTCAGGTGCGGCTGGTCCGCATAGCCGCATTCTTGCGCCAGCGCGGCCAGGTCGGCATCCGGTGCGACCCACAGCCGGTTGCGCGCCTGTTCGAAGCGCATCAGGCCCGACACGTCCTTCACGGTGCGGCCGGAGGCGTGCTTGAACCGGCGTTCCAGCGTGCGCACCGTCGCATGCGCGGCCGCCGCCACCTGGACCACGGGCAGCGTGCCGCCCGCATCCTGCATGGCGCCGCCCGCGCGCGCCAGCAGGCGGTCGATGTCCATCGGCGCCGACAGCAGGTACTGGACGAGTGCGGTGATCGCATCGTCCGCGCGGCCGGCGCGCAGGGCCGCGGCCACGGCCGGGTGCAGAACGGCGATCGGATGGTTCGTCAGGTCGATGGCCGCCGTGCCGGACGGCAGGCCGAGCAGTTCGTATACGGTCCAGGGAAAGCAGCGGATGCCGAGGATGTCGAGCGGGCCGTCCGTGCGCAAGGCAACGGGGCCGTCGAGCAGCGCCATGACGAACGGGGACGGCAGCAGCGTGCCGTCTGCCAGGCGACAGGGGCCGCCGGCATGGAAGACGATCTCGGGATGGCCGTCGGGCAGGACATCGACGCGTGCCGGACCGTCGCGCCGCTCGTGCCAGAAGCAGCGCACCGATTCCCGCAAGGCCGCGGGCGGCGCGAATTCACGGTGGGACATGCGCCAACGATAGCATGCCGCGCGCGCCTGTAGGCAACGTTCAGCCTTCGTTCGCCAGCGCCACGGCATCCGCGCCGGCGGGGATGCGCATCGGCGCCGCCGGATCGGTGACGGCGCGCCAGACGGCTTCGGCCACGTCCTGCGAGGCCGTCGTCGGGGTCGACAAGTCCTGCACGGCGCCGAGCACGCCCTGGGCGAATTCCGCATACGGCTCGGGGAAGGCGCTGCCCATGCGGGTGCGCGCGTTCTCGCCGAAGCGGGTGGTCGGCGCGCGGCCCGGCAGCACGAGGCGCGTGCGGATGCCGAACGGCGCCAGTTCCAGCGCCAGCGATTCCGTGAACGCGTTCACGGCCGCCTTACTGCCCGTGTACACCGACAGCAGCGGCAGCGACTTCAGCGTTACGGTCGAGGTGACGTTGACGATGGTGCCGGCGCGGCGCGCGCGGAACTGCGGCAGCACGGCCTGCGTCATCGCGATGGTGCCGAGCGTATTCGTCTCGAAGACGTCGCGCGCCGTGGCGATCGGCGTGCCCTCGAGGGCCGCCAGCACGCCGATGCCGGCATTGTTGACGAGCGCGTCGATGGGACCGGCCGCGTCGAGGGCGGCCTGGATGCTGGCGGCATCGGTTACGTCGAGCGCGACGATCTTCAGGCGCTCCGAGCGGCGCAGCACGTCCGCGTTCGGCGTGCGCATCGCGGCGACGACGTTCCAGCCGCGTTCCAGGAACAGCTTGGCGGTATCGAGGCCGAAGCCGGACGAGCAGCCGGTGATCATGACGGTTTGCATGGCGTTTCCTTGTGTTGGTGATGTGGAACCGCAACGATAGACCTGCGAGCCTGGACTTGCTACATTCGGAAGTCCATCTTTCTATCGCGAGCGTCCGCCATGACCGACCCGTTAGCCGAAGTCGTCTCGCTGTTGCAGCCGCGCGCGGCCACCACCAAGGTCGTCGCCTGCGCGGCGCCGTGGCTGGTGCGGCGCACCGAATCCGGCCAGCCGTTTTATTGTGCCGTGCTGGAGGGCAGTTGCGATCTCGCCATCGATGGCCAGGACACGATCACCCTGCGCGCGGGCGATTTCGTGCTGATCCCGGCCATGCACGGCTTCGCGACGACCAATGTCGGCAATCCGCGGGCCGCCGACCGCGACGCCGTCTCCTCGCCCGTGCAGATGGTGCCGGGCGGCGTGCACGTGGGCGATCCGGACGGTCCCGTCGTCGCGCGCATGCTGATCGGCCACTGCGTGTTCGAATCGCCCGATGCGGCGCTGCTCGTGTCCCTGATGCCGCAGTGGCTGCTGGTGCGCGCCGAGCCGCGCCTGGCCACGCTGGTGCAGATGATCAACGACGAATCGCGCGCGGGGCGGCCGGCGCGCGAGGTGGTGCTGGCGCGCCTGCTGGAAGTGGTGCTGATCGAGGCGCTGCGCCTGACCGCCTGCCAGGACGACTGCCGGGCGGCATCGCCGGGCGTGGCGCGCGGCCTGGCCGATCCGCGCCTGGCCGCCGCGTTGCGCTGCCTGCACGGGGAACCGGCGCGCGCCTGGACCGTCGAGCAGCTGGCCAAGGAGGCGGCCATGTCGCGCTCGGCCTTCTTCGAGCGCTTCAGCAAGACGGTCGGCGTGACGCCGATGGATTACCTGCTGCTGTGGCGCATGGCGCTGGCCCAGCGCCTGCTGCGTGAAGGCGGGCTGCCCGTCGCCCAGGTGGCGGAACGGGTCGGCTACAGCTCGGCCAGTACCTTCGGCGCCGCCTTCCTGCGCCATGTCGGCGTGTCGCCGGCGCGCTTCGCGCGGCGGGCGCAGGCGCAGCAACTTGAACAGGAAGCGGCATGATGAAGCGGCGTGGCGATCCAGCCTGCCGAAAAAACGTGCAACGGCGTGTGGCGGGAATGCCCCCGAACCCGGCGGGAAAGCCCGCTTCTGGCTTACAATAGCGGTTTGCACGCCAAACCGCATACCTCACCATGTCCGACACTACCAACGTTCCCGTCGTCACCGAATCGGCCTACCTGACCTTGCACTACCGCCTGGCCACGCTCGACGGCACCGACATCGTCACCACCTTCGGCAGCACGCCGGCCACGCTGATGCTGGGCCAGGGCCAGCTGGCGCCGTTCCTCGAGCAGCGCCTGCTGGGCATGCCGGAAGGCGCGCACCAGACCTTCGAGCTGGGCCCGGAGGAGGGCTTCGGCCCGCGCAATCCGGAGCTGGTCCAGCTGGTGTCGAAGAAGACGCTGGAAGAGAATTCCGTGCCGGACGCCGATTACCAGGTCGGCGACCTGGTCGACTTCGCCGCGCCGGGCGGCGGCCGCTTCGCCGGCGTGCTGCGCGAACTGCGCGAGGATGCCGCCCTGTTCGACTTCAACCACCCGCTGGCCGGCCAGTCGCTGCGGTTCGAAGTGCAATTGATTTCCGTACTCTAAAGACCACATGGAAAACGAGATCCTGTTAGCCCAGCCGCGCGGCTTCTGCGCCGGCGTCGACCGTGCCATCGAGATCGTCGAACGCGCCCTGCAGCAGTTCGGCGCGCCGATCTACGTGCGCCACGAGATCGTCCACAACGCCTATGTCGTGAACGACCTGCGCGCCAAGGGCGCCATCTTCATCGAAGACCTGGACGACGTCCCGCCCGGCAACACCCTCGTGTTCTCGGCCCACGGCGTGTCGAAGGCCGTGCGCGACGAAGCCGAATCGCGCGGCCTGAAGGTGTACGACGCCACCTGCCCGCTGGTGACCAAGGTCCACGTGGAAGTGGCCAAGATGCGCAAGCAGGGCGCCGAGATCATCATGATCGGCCACGCCGGCCACCCCGAAGTCGAGGGCACGATGGGTCAGGCGGAAGAGGGCATGCACCTGGTCGAGACCGTCGAGGACGTGGAAACCCTGCAGGTCGCCAACCCGGCGCTGCTGGCCTACGTGTCGCAGACCACGCTGTCGGTCGACGACACGGCCGAGATCATCGCCGCGCTCAAGAAGCGCTTCCCCGAGATCATCGAGCCGAAGAAGGGCGACATCTGCTACGCCACCACCAACCGCCAGCAAGCCGTGAAGTTCATGGCGCCGCAGGTCGACGTGGTGATCGTCGTCGGCAGCCCCAACAGCTCCAACTCGAACCGCCTGCGCGAAGTGGCGGACAAGATGGGCACGCCGGCCTATATGGTCGACAACGCCACGGCCATCGACCCGGCCTGGATTGCCGGCAAGCGCCGCATCGGCGTGACGGCCGGCGCCTCGGCGCCGGAAGTGCTGGTGCAGGCCGTGATCGACCGCCTGAAGGAACTGGGCGCGGCCAATGTGCGCGCGCTCGAGGGCGTGGAAGAGAACGTCACGTTCCCGCTGCCGAAGGGGCTGGATGGGGGCAAGGCTGTTGCGGCCTGAGTGGTAGCACGTCGTCCCCGCGTAGGCGGGGACCCAATTTGCTCGCGTAGCCGCTGTGCATGCAGAAATTGGATCCCCGCCTGCGCGGGGACGACGTATTGAGCGCGCGTATTCTCCCGTCATCCATTTTCCGATATTCGTTTTCCCAAAACATCGTTATGATGATGGCGTTTGGAATGATGTTGCTTGCATAACAGCGGCATCGCGCCAGCCCACAGAGCGGCACTCGCACCCCGGGTGCCGTTTTTGTTAGTTTAAAAGGAAAAAACGACGGCATGGAAACCTTTATCCAACAGATCCTCAACGGACTGGTGCTGGGCAGCATGTATGCGCTGATCGCGCTCGGCTACACGATGGTGTACGGCGTGCTGAACCTGATTAACTTCGCCCACGGCGACGTCCTCATGATCGGCGCCATGGTCGGCCTGTCGATCCTGAAGCTGCTGGACGGCGCCTTCCCCGGCCTGCCGGGTGGCGTGCAACTGGCCATCGCCATCGTCGGCGCGATTCCCGTCACCATGCTGGTCAACGTGCTGATCGAACGCATCGCCTACCGCCGCCTGCGCAACGCGCCGCGCCTGGCGCCGCTGATCACGGCGATCGGCGTGTCGATCCTGCTGAAGACCTTCGCCATGATGATCTGGGGCCGCAGCCCGCTGCCGTTCCCGCAACTGCTGTCGTCCGACCCGATCATGGTCGGCGGCGCCGTCATTTCGCAGACCCAGGTGCTGCTGCTGGTGCTGGCCGCCGCCGCCATGCTGGCGCTTGTGTTCCTGGTCGAAAAGACCAAGATGGGCCGCGCCATGCGCGCCGTGGCCGAGAACCCGCGCGTGGCCGGCCTGATGGGCGTCGACGCCAACCGGGTGATCGTCACCACCTTCGCCATCGGCGCCGCGCTGGCCGCCGTCGCCGGCGTGATGTGGGGCGCGAACTATGCGTCGATCCAGTTCGGCATGGGCACGCTGCCGGGCATGAAGGCGTTCTGCGCCGCCGTGCTGGGCGGTATCGGCAATATCTACGGCGCCATGATCGGCGGCATCGTGCTGGGCATCATCGAAAGCCTGGGCGGCGGCTACCTGGGCGAGATCACCGGCGGTTTCCTCGATACCCGCTACCAGGACATCTTCGCGTTCGTCGTGCTGATCCTCGTGCTGACCGTGCGTCCGTCCGGCATCATGGGCGAGCGCGTGGCGGACCGGGCATAAGGAGGAGCGCATGGCATTGCTGACCTTCGACACCGCCCACAAGCCGCGCCAGGCCTACGCCAGCATGGCGCTGGTACTGGCCGTGATGCTGGTATTCCCCTTCGTCGCCTCCCAGTTCGGCAATTCCTGGGTGCGCATCATCGACATCGCGCTGCTGTACATCATGCTCGCGCTGGGCCTGAACATCGTGGTGGGCTTCGCCGGCCTGCTCGACCTCGGCTATATCGCTTTCTTCGCCGTCGGCGCCTACATGACGGGCCTGCTGGCCTCGCCGCAATTCGCGACGCTGCTGGAGTCCGTGATCAATTTCCATCCCGAACTGCAGGATGCGATCGTCGCCACCTTCGGCGAAGAAGTGCGCACCAACGGCATCCACTTGTCGGTATGGGCGATCGTGCCGCTGGGCGCGCTCGTGGCGGCCCTGTTCGGCCTGCTGCTGGGTGCGCCGACGCTGAAGCTGCGCGGCGACTACCTCGCCATCGTGACGCTGGGCTTCGGCGAGATCATCCGCATCTTCATGAACAGCCTCGACGGGCCGATCAACGTCACCAACGGCCCGCAGGGCATCAACCTGATCGACCCGATCCGCGTGTTCGGCGTGTCGCTGGCGGGGGAGGCCGGCTCGCGCGCCACCGTGTTCGTCGGCGGCTACGGCATCCCGTCCGTGAACGCCTATTATTTCCTGTTCCTGCTGCTGTGCATCGCCACGATCTTCATTACCAGCCGCCTGCAGCACTCGCGCCTGGGCCGTGCCTGGGTCGCGATCCGCGAGGACGAGATCGCCGCCAAGGCGATGGGCATCAATACCCGCAACGTCAAGCTGCTGGCGTTTTCGATGGGCGCCTCGTTCGGCGGCGTCGCCGGCGCCATGTTCGCCGCGCTGCAGGGCTTCATTTCGCCGGAATCGTTCGCGCTGGAGGAGTCGATTTCCGTGCTGGCGATGGTGGTATTGGGCGGCATCGGCCACATCCCCGGCGTGGTGCTGGGCGGCGTGCTGCTGGCGGCGCTGCCGGAAGTGCTGCGCCATGTGGTGGCGCCGGCCCAGCAGGCCGTGTTCGGCAAGGTGCTGATCGAGGCCGAGGTGCTGCGCCAGCTGCTGTACGGCCTGGCGCTGGTGCTGATCATGCTGTACCGTCCGGCCGGCCTGTGGCCGTCGCCGGTGCGCGAAGACCGTCCGGTGGCGGCCACCGCCAAGGACGAGGAAGAAGACAACGAGGGCAAGGCGGCATGAGCAACGTCCTTCTGAATATCGCCGGCGTCAACAAGCGCTTCGGCGGCCTGCAGGCGCTGACCGACGTCGGCATCCGCATCGAACAAGGCCAGATTGTCGGGCTCATCGGCCCCAACGGCGCCGGCAAGACCACCTTCTTCAACGTGATCACGGGCCTGTACCAGCCGGACACGGGCACCTTCGAGCTGGATGGCAAGGCCTATTCGCCGTCGGCCCCGCACGCCGTCGCCAAGGCGGGCATCGCGCGCACCTTCCAGAACATCCGCCTGTTCGGCGAGATGACGGCGCTGGAGAACGTGATGGTCGGACGCCACGTGCGCACGCGCCAGGGCGTGTTCGGCGCCGTCTTCCGCCACCGCGCCGCGCGCGCGGAAGAGGCGGCGATCCGGGCCAGGGCCCAGGAATTGCTGGATTTCGTGGGCATCGGGCAGTTCGGCAACCGCACCGCGCGCTTCCTGTCCTACGGCGACCAGCGCCGCCTGGAGATCGCGCGCGCGCTGGCCACCGACCCGCGCCTGCTGGCGCTGGACGAGCCGGCGGCCGGCATGAATGCGACCGAAAAACTGCTGCTGCGCGAACTGCTGGTCAAGATCCAGCAGGCCGGCATCACGATCCTCTTGATCGAGCACGACGTGAAACTCATGATGGGCTTGTGCGACCGCATCTCGGTGCTGGAATACGGCAAGCTGATCGCGGAAGGGCTGCCGGCCGAGATCCAGAAGAACCAGGCCGTGATCGATGCCTACCTGGGAGGAGCGCACCAATGAGCGACAACATCCTGAACGTCGCCGGCCTGAAAGTGGCTTATGGCGGCATCAAGGCCGTCAAGGGGATCGACCTGCGCGTCGACCGCGGCGAACTCGTCACGCTGATCGGCGCCAACGGCGCCGGCAAGACCACCACCTTGAAAGCCATCACGGGCACGCTGCCGTCCAGCAAGGTCGAAGGCAGCATCAGCTACCAGGGCCAGCCGCTCGGCAGCGCCAAGTCGTTCAAGCTGGTACAGCAGAAGCTGGCGATGGTGCCGGAAGGCCGCGGCGTGTTCACGCGCATGACCATCCACGAAAACCTCTTGATAGGCGCCTACACGCGCAGCGACAAGGCCGGCATCGAGGCCGACATCGAGAAGTGGTATGCCGTGTTCCCGCGCCTGAAGGAGCGAGCGGGCCAGCTGGCCGGCACGCTGTCCGGCGGCGAGCAGCAGATGCTGGCGATGGCGCGCGCGCTGATGTGCCATCCGACCTTGCTGCTGCTGGACGAGCCGTCGATGGGCCTGGCGCCCATCATGGTGGAAAAGATCTTCGAGGTGATCCGCGACGTCTCGCGGCAGGGCATCACGATCCTGCTGGTCGAGCAGAATGCCAGGCTGGCGCTGCAGGCGGCGCACCGCGCCTACGTGATGGAATCGGGCACGATCACCATGAGCGGCAATGCCCAGGATCTGCTGCACGATCCGCGCGTGCAGGCAGCATACTTGGGTGAATGAGCTGGGCGAACAAGGTCCAGTTCAACATCCTGCAGGCAACAAAACAAACGGCCCGGACCGCGTAAGCGATCCGGGCCGTTGCGCATTCCCTGCCGCGGCAGGGGCGGGCGATCAGGCGGCGGCTGCGGTATTGGCAGCGCGGTTGGCGGCCTGGGTGTACTGCGACATCGCCGAGTTCAGGTTCGATTCCATCGCTTCGACGGCCTGCTTGGTGGTCTTGCTGAACTGCTCGTAGCCGGCGTTGGCGTTGGTGATGGCGGTCTTGAAGGCCGACACATAGGTTTCCGAACCGGCCGGGGCATTCTTGGTCACTTCATCGACCAGCGAGATCACCTTGCGGTTGACTTCGGCGATCTGGCTTTCGGCGGCTTTCGAGAATTCGGCGCCGGTGTCGGTGGCGATCGATGCCAGCTGGCGGCCGTAGGACAGCGCTTTCTCGGCGTTCGGCTGGGCTTGCGATGCGGACAGGGCGAAGAACTCCTGGGGATCCTTGGCGCCCAGCAGCTGGCGGGTGGTCGCCGACGAGTCTTCGATTGCGGCCTTGGCGGTAGCGATGTTCAGGTCGACCAGCTTTTCCACGCCTTCGAACGTCTTGGACGTCAGCGTCGACAGCAGGGCAAACTGGGCTTCGAGATTGGCTTTGGTCGCGTTCGAAAACTGTTCAGGGAATGCAAACATAAAGTTCTCCAGTATGGATTTTATAGGGGCCATGATGCGGGAATAGCCCTAGGACGTCGGACGTGTTGCTTTGGACCAGTACAGCAGACGACTTATCGTCAAGTGCGGCGATTGTGCGCCGCAACATGAACAATTTTTGCTGCTTTTCGATTATGCGTCAAGCTGTTTTGATGCGTCGCACAACATGAGTGCATTTCTTTGCGCCATATCAATTAAAACAAGCATTTGCGGGATTTTTGTTGGCGCCGTTACAACAGTGCCTGGTAGGAAAACCCATCGTCCATGGAACGGGGCAGCATGCTAGACTTGCCTTTCCAATATTCATCCGACGCGCCCGCATCCATGTCCGACGCCTCGCCCCCTGCCGCCACGCTGCCTGCCGCGCATCCCGCCGAGACTGCGCCGCCCAACTGGCTGGCGCCCGTCCCCCTGTTCTTCGTTTTCCTGTGGAGTACCGGTTTCATCGCCGCCAAGTACGGCCTGCCGTACGCGCCGCCGCTGAGTTTCGTGATCATCCGCTGCCTGGGCGCCGTGGCGATCCTGCTGCCGCTGGCGCTGCTGATGCGCGCGCCCTGGCCGCGCGGCCAGGTCGCCTGGGTGGCGTTGTCCGGGCTGCTGCTGCAGGCCGGCTACCTGGGCGGCGTCTGGAGCGCCATCAAGATCGGCATGCCGGCCGGGCTGTCGGCCCTGATCGTCGGCATGCAGCCGATCCTGACCGCCTTCGCCGCGCCGCTGATCGGCGAGCGGGTCACGCCGCGCCAGTGGCTGGGCCTGCTGCTGGGGCTGTCCGGCGTCGCGCTCGTCGTGGCCGCCAAGGTCAGCCTGTCCGGACTGTCGCCGCTGGCGATCGGCCTGTGCGTGCTGGCGCTGCTGTCGATCACGGCCGGGACGCTGGTCCAGAAACGCTGGTGCCCCGGCTTCGACCTGCGCACCGGCACCGTGATCCAGTTCTCGGCCAGCGCGCTGGCGCTGCTGCCGCTGGCTGTCTGGCTGGAAGGCTTCACGCCCCGCCTCGACCACGTCGACTGGACGCCGCAATTCGTGGGCGCGCTGCTGTGGTCCGTGCTGGCGCTGTCGATCGGCGCCATCTTCCTGCTGTTTACCCTTATCCGCCGCAACGATGCGACCCGCGTGACGAGCTTGCTGTACCTGACCCCGCCGACCACGGCCGTGATGGCCTGGCTGGTCTTCGGGGAAAAGCTGAGCCCGCTCGGCCTGGCGGGCATGGCCGTGGCCGTGCTGGGCGTCGCCTGCGTCGTCAAGAAATGAAAGGAACCGCATGACCATCAACACGATCGATGATACGGGCCGGCACGCCGTCGATGCCGCCATCACCTCGCGCCGCTCGATCCGCGCCTACCTGGACACCCCGGTCGCGCGCGACGACATCGAAGCCATCCTGGAAGTGGCGGCGCGCGCGCCGTCCGGCACCAACACCCAGCCGTGGAAAGTCTACGTGCTGACGGGCGCCGCCAAGGAGCGCCTGAGCGCCGCGATCCTGGCCGCCTACCAGGACCCCGAACAGGCCCGCCAGCATACGGAGGAATACCATTACTACCCGCGCGAGTGGGTGTCGCCCTTCATCGAACGGCGCCGCAAGGTCGGTTGGGACCTGTACGCGCTGCTGGGCCTGACGCGCGAGGACAAGGCTGGCATGGCGGCGCAGCACGCCCGCAACTACCGCTTCTTCGACGCGCCGGTCGGCCTGATCTTCACGATCGACCGCGTGATGCAGCAGGGCTCCTGGCTCGACTACGGCATGTTCCTGGAGAACATCATGATCGCGGCGCGGGGGAGGGGGCTGGATACCTGTCCGCAGGCCGCGTTCACGCAATTCCACCGCATCATCGGTGCCGAGCTCGGCCTGGCGCCGAACGAGATGGTGGTGTGCGGCATGGCGCTCGGCCATGCGGATCCGGACAAGATCGAGAATACGCTCGTGACGGAGCGCGAACCGCTGACCTCGTTCGTCCGTTTTGTCGACTAGCGCAGATGCCGGCAGCGGGGGACGTGGGTGCCTGTCTAACCCCGCTCCGAACGGATCCACTGGACCTGTCGCCGTACGAAGAAATGACAATACAGGGGTATCTTCCAGATCACATAGCCGAGGCTGAGACACAGGTCCCACAGGCCCACGGATTCGCGGCCGAACTTCCACCAACTGGCGAAAATCGCCGCAGCCAGGGCGGCAAGGAGCATCGAGGACGCCAGCAAGGGCCAGGCCGGGCCCGACAATGAAGCCAGTCCCAACGCCGCAATGAAGGTCGCGCCGAGCGCAAGGACCAGCAAGGCCAGCGGCGGAATCAGCAGGTCGCATGCCAGCACGGCGAGGTGGAGGTTGTGTCCGCGACATGCGCGAAACAGCGACCGGGGCACCAGGCCGAGCATCACGCCCAGATGGCCGTGTTCCCAGCGATACCGCTGCGACTTGAGTGCGTCCAGGGAGGTCGGGAAGAAGCTCGTCACCAGGGCGTCGGGACAGAACTCGGGTGCGGCGCCGCGCCCCGCGAGTTCGAGTCCCAATACGATATCTTCCACCAGGCTACCGTTCGCAAGACATGCGGTACTGATCAGCGACCATGGAATGGCCATGCCGGCCCCCATGAGTTGACAAGGCAGTCCCAGGCGGAGGAGCCCGAGCGGTCTGACGCAATTGCGTATCATCCAGGCAAAGGCGGCGATGCGCGCTGTCGCTCCCGTGTCTCGCCGCGCAAGCATCAGGTAGAGGGCCTGCGCGGGCCGCCCCGTGATCCACGCCCGCTTCGCCAGGGCGTCGATGGTCCCGGCCGCGATCTCGCAATCGGCGTCGATGATGATCACCACCTCTGGCGGAGCCGTGTCCAGCAAGTCCACGCCCGAACCCAGCGCATAGCCTTTTCCGCGCTGCTCCGGGTTGGTGCGGATACAGACTTCAGCACCGCAGGCAAGCGCAGTCGCGGCGGTGGAATCCGTACAGTTGTCGGCGACGACCACGAGCCGGTCGCCGCGACCGAGCTGCGCATGGATCGACTGCAACGTTCCGTTGATCCCGGCACTCTCGTTATGGGCCGGCACCAGCACCGCGACCGAAGGTCGTGGACCCGGCAGCGGCCTGTCGCGCCGGTCTCGTGTCGTGGCGGCGAACGTCTGGACCAGGAACATGCCCGTCATGGCCGCCATGGGCGCGAGCAGGAGCAGTAACACGAATTCGAGAGGGGAGTCCATGGCTATCCCCGGACCGCGCAGGCGCCATCGTTCAGCACGTCGACGAAGTGCTCCTTCAGTTTCCTCGCCTCCGAACGGATATCGTGGCGCTCGAGCACGGCGGCGCGGGCAGCGTCTCCCATCGCATCGAGCTCGCTGGCCGATGCGAGAAGGCAGTGCTCCATTGCGGCGGCGAGGTCCTCGGGCGAGCCCGAGGGAAAAAGCCAGCCGTTGACGCCCGGACGGACCAGCTCGGGAATGCCGGCAATATAGGTCGACAGCACGGGACGCCTGAGCGCCATCGCCTCCATGATCGCCACGGGCAAGCCTTCGGCAAGGCTCGGCAAGACCAGGGCCGTGGCATGCAACAGCTGTTCCCGGACTTGCGTGTTGCTCAGCCATCCCGTAATCGACACGTGCTGCCCAAGCCCGCGCGACTGGATGTCGTCCTCGATCTGCCTGCGCAGCTCGCCATCGCCGGCCAGTACCAGCTGGAAGTCGCGACCGCGCCGAACGAGCAGTTCGGCTGCCTGCAGCAACAATAACTGTCCTTTTTGTTCGCACAGCCGCCCGACGCACACGAGCCGTTTTTGCACGGGCGCGGCCACCGGTACGCCGGTGTGGAAGCCGGGCTCCAGTCCGCAGTGGACGACTTTGACCTTGTTCCAATGGCCGTGGTCGATCCACCGGTAAAGCTGGCCGCGACCGAATGAACTGACTGCCACGGCGAATGCGCTGCGCGCGACCTTCGTCGCCAGGCCGATCGACTTTGCCTTGTCGAACTCTTCCGGACCATGCACCGTGAAGCTGTAGGTTCCACCGCTCAGCCCGCAGGCAAGCATGGCGACTTCCGTCGAGTTCGTCCCGAAATGCGCATGCAGGTGCCGGATATCTTCCCTTGCCAGCATGGCGGCAACTGCACATGCTTCCACCAGATAAAACAGGTGAACGAATGACCGGCTCGGATCCTGCCGTGCCATGCCGATTGCGAGCGCAAGCATGGCTAGCGTACGCACGGGACTGGTAACACTTGTCCTCACGAACTGCATGAGCAGGCCGAACACGCCGAGCCGCTGGATGTAGCGGGTCTTTTCCAGCTCGCGGCGGTGCTCGTCGTCGTCGACGACATCCTTCCAGCCGCGCAAGGCAATGCGTACCACGTCGACGCCGGATCGCTCCAGTTCGAGAATTTCCCGGCGAATGAAACTATGGCTGATGGCGGGGTACTGGTTGATCAGGTACGCCACGCGCATCGGCTGCATGGATTCGTTCATCATGATTGCTCCGCGGCCACTGTCATGGCGGTGAAAGGGAACGTCCGGCCGGTGCACGCAAGTGCTCGGCCAGTCTGATCGCAAGCGCCACGATCGTCAGCGTCGGGTTGGCGTGTCCCACGGTGGGGAAGACGGCGGCGCTGGCGATATGGAGATTGGGAAGCTCGAACAGCGCGCAGTTGCCGTCCACGACACCGTCCCTGGGACTCGCGGCCATGCGCGTCGTGCCCATGTGGTGGCCGCCGAGCGGCCTCGCGTTTTCCAGCGTGGCATGGAGGCGCGCCTCGTCGAATTCGAGCCGGCAGCTGGAAGAGCGCTGGAGGGTGTCGCGCAGCACCATGAAGCCACGGCAGGCTGCGTCGACGTCTTCCCGCCCGAGGCGCCAGTCGACCCGGAGCCGGCGCATGCCATGCCGGTCGCGCTCGCGCAGCAGCGAGATCCGGCTCGATGCGAGTGGCGTCTGCTCGCAGTTGAATTCGATCGGATAACTGCCATCGGCATTCGGCACGAGCGTATAGGGCAGCTTTCTTCGGGCGAACTTTCTCAGGAATAGCCATTGCATGCCGAATCCAGCGACTTGCGGCAAGCCGGATGCGATATTCCTGAGATGCGCGCGCGGCGGCGACACGACGTTATCGGCTACCCCGTGGCGCAAGATGCTGTCGTGCTCGGCGACCAGCGCAGCCTTGGCGAGGTAGATCGTCGACAGGACGGCACTACCGTGCCGTGCGTCGGCGTAAGGCGGGAAGTGCAGGCGGAACGCGCTGTTCAGCAAGCGATGCCGGTGCTGCGCGGCATCGGAAAACTGCAGCTTGCGGCGGGCATACACGCCATCGGCTGTCTTTTCGAACGCAAAGGGCAGCTTGCCGCGACCGGGGACGAGACGGGCGCAGATGCTCTCGGCGTGGCAGGCGTAATAGCGTCCCAGCTTGTCATGCCGGTTGCCGAGACCGGGACCGGCCACGTCGGAATCCAGCAATAAGCGGGTGACTTCGAGGCCGCCGCCGGCCAGGACGAAGGTATCGGCAACGACGCACACCTGCCGGCCGGCGCGATCGACCAGGATCAGCCGTTCGATGCGCCGGTGGTTCGCATCGCGCACCAACCGGATGCAGCGCGCGAACAGCAGCACCGTGACATTGGCCGAGCGCGCCAGGCGTGCGCGATAGCGCTTTCCGAAATCCGTCGGCCGGCTGTAACGTTCGATGCGGTCTGCAAGAATCGTCTCGTTCGACGCCAGACCATCGATGGTCGGCGCTGCCGCGCCGAGCGAGCCGGCAACGGAAAAATCTGCCTGGCCGGCGTCGCAATATCGCATGGCTTCAGGATAATATCGCGCCACTTCCTCGTAGGCGATCGGCCAGCCGCTGTCGGGAATATGTGGCCGAGGCGCGAAATCGATCGGGTCGAGCGGAACGCAACGTCCTCCCCAGATGGTCGTCGTGCCGCCAAATCCCGGGCGTCGGAATGCGGTCGTATCCGGATGCGGGAAATTGGCGTCGCCGACATAATCGTCGCGAACCTGCCTGTCTTGACCAAAGCCGCCGGCTTCCAGCAACAGGACGTCGATACCAGTACCGTCGAGTTCGCATGCAATGGTGATCCCTGCCGCACCGGCGCCGACGATGCACACTGTCGTTCTGACCGATTCCTGATCAGATATGAATGCGGTAGAAAAACGAATCATACGCAAGCCGCCTGCTTTGTCGGCATGATCGAAAGTCCCGTGAGTTATTGCAGCTTAATAATTACGTGGCGACGCTAAAAATAATGCCGTTAATCATTTCACCGCTGCGATGATGTTTGTTTTTTAAATAACATAATGGATCGACATGGCGCTGCGCTTGATAAAAGGCATGCATGTCCAAACCGAATGAATCGATTCGAGGCCCGCATACGCGTTTAGCGAGCACAACGGCAGAGCGTGGCGCCGAGCGCCGTCCCGGCAGGCGGGAATCCGTACTTGACGTTATACTTAGACGGCAAGGTGTGCACCGGCAAGCTGTTGAAAATTCAAGAGATTTCTACAACGCAGCAAAGTTGCGCTGTAGCAAAACGAGCGCGCAAGTGTTACATTTATCCGTGTACCGCTCGTCTTTCGCACCACCGCACCCTGACGACCCCATCAGGTGTGCCCATCAGTCGCGTTCAAGGATTTCGAAGATGCTCAAGCTCGCATTGGCTACCCTTATTTCCCTGTGCTTCGTGCTCGAACCGGCCGCTGCCGCGACGAAGACGAAGGCCAAGGCGACCGTCACCAAACGGGTGAAGGCGAAGCCGGCCAAGCGCACGGAGATGGCCAGGGTCATCGCCGCCGACAACCGCAAGCAGATGGCGCGCCGCATCGCCATGGTGCGCGGCAAGCGCAAGATCGCCTATGCCGCGCCCGTCGCCGCCATCCTGACCGCCGGCGACCTGGCCGGCCTGAACCGTACCCGCGATCCGCTCGACCTGCGTTCCAGCGTCGCCTACGTCGTCGACCAGAACAGCTCGGAAGTGCTGTTCGAAAAGAATTCCGACGTTGCCCTGCCGATTGCCTCGATCACGAAGCTGATGACGGGCCTGATCGTCGTGGAATCCGGCCTGAACCTGGACGAAGTCATCACCATTACCGACGCCGACGTCGACAAGCTGAAGTTCAGCAGCTCGCGCGTGCCCGTCGGGACGCGCATGACGCGCGGCAACCTGCTGCATATCGCGCTGATGAGCTCGGAAAACCGAGCCGCTGCGGCGCTGGGCCGCAACTACCCGGGCGGCATCGCGGCCTTCGTGGCGGCGATGAACGCCAAGGCGGCGGAACTGGGCATGCACGACACCCGTTACGTCGATTCGAGCGGCCTGTCGAGCCAGAACGTGTCGAGTGCGCGCGACCTGGCCAAGCTGGCGATGGTGGCGCACCAGGAACCGCTGCTGCGCCAGTACTCGACCGACCCGAGTTATGTCGTGGAAGGCAGCGGCCGGCCCATGAATTTCCATACCACCAATTACCTGGTGGGCTTGCCGGACTGGAATATCGGCTTGCAGAAGACGGGTTTCATCAACGAAGCGGGGCGCTGCCTCGTGATGCAGGCCATGATCCAGGGCCGCAACGTGATCATGGTCTTCCTCGATTCGAAGGGGAAGCAGTCGCGGACGGCGGATGCGGGGCGGATGCGCAAGTGGCTGGAAGCGTTGAAGCCGGCGAATATTCCCGCTGCTGCGGCGGCCGGCGTGCCTGTTACCGTGTCGGCGGCCGCGACGGCGCCGTCGATGGTGCAATAAGTGGTACCGCCGATGGTTGAATTAACGGCGCGGGCGGAACACCGGGGTCAGAGTCCAACCAGCAAAACCGGACTCTGACCCCTAGACCGCCGGCGTCGTCCGGTGCCCCAGCGTCGCCGAGATCTGCATCGCGGTGCTGACCAGATCGTCCAGCCATTCTTCCTGCAGCCGGTCCGCCGGCGCCGAGATCGACAGGCCCGCCACCAGCTTGCCGCCGTCGTCGTAGATGCCGGCCGCCATGCAGCGCACGCCCAGTTCCAGTTCCTCGTTGTCGCGCGCATAGCCGCGCGCGCGCACCAGCGACAGTTCGCGCTCCAGGCGCGCCAGGTCGGTAATCGAATTCTTGTTGTGGCCGGCCAGCCCCGTGCGGGTGGCGTAGGCGCGGATCGTCTTCGGTTCGTCGATCGACAGGAACAGCTTGCCCGTCGAGGTCAGGTGCAGCGGGCCGCGGCCGCCGATGGCGCGCACCACCTGCATGCCGGAGCGCTCGGAAAAGGCGCGGTCGATGTACACGATCTCGTCGCCCTGGCGCACGGACAGGTTGACCGTCTGGCGCGTCTTGTTGTGCAGCAGGCGCATCAGGTCGAGCGCCGCCTCGCGCACCGACAGTCGGCTCTTGACCACATTGCCCAGTTCCAGCAGGCGCATGCCCAGGCGGTAGGTGCCCGGCTCGACGCGGTCGACGAAACGCGTCACCACCATGTCGTTCAGGATCCGGTGCGCCGTCGACGGGTGCAGGCCGGACACGCGCGACAATTCCTTCAGACTGACCGGATCGGGATAGCTGGCCAATACGTCGAGCAGGGCGACCATGCGCTCGATGACCTGGATCGACGTCTTTGCCGGTTCGGGGGTTTCCAGTTTCATGATGTGGTTGGTGCGGTGCGGTATATTTCTTCAGTTTATACCATAATGTGAAAAAAAGTGGTGGCGAACTCACTTTCATGTTGCGCAGCTGTCAAGCTATGTGGGCATAATGGCGGTCCTGTACAGCATTGCGAGCACCATGGAATCATCGAGCAGCGAGTTCAAGAGCAAAGGCGGCCTGAAGCGGATCTTTTCGGCCATCCGTTATTCCTTCGATGGCTTCAAGGCCGCCTGGCAGCATGAACACGCGTTCCGCCAGGAGCTGATGGTCGCCGTGCCGGCCGCGATCGTGGCATTGCTGCTGAAAATCTCGGCCTTCCAGAAGCTGGCGCTGATCGCCGTGCTGGGCCTGGTACTGCTGGTGGAACTGATCAACGCCTCGATCGAAGCCGTGGTCGACCGGGTGTCGCTGGAACGCCATCCGCTGTCGAAGGCGGCCAAGGACCTGGGCAGCGCCGCCGTCGCGCTGGCCATCATGATCGCGCTGGCGACCTGGGCCGTCGTGTTGTACAACCGGTTCTTTTAAACTCACCTGAAGGAGATCAAGATGACCTTACGCCTTGGCGACACCGCGCCGGACTTCGAGCAGGATTCCACCATCGGCAAGATCCGCTTCCACGATTGGGCGGGCGATTCCTGGGTCGTGCTGTTCTCGCATCCGGCCGACTTCACCCCGGTCTGCACCACCGAACTGGGCCTGACCGCCAAACTGAAACCGGAATTCGACAAGCGCAACGTCAAGGCGATCGCGCTGTCCGTCGACCCGGCCGACAAGCACAGCGAGTGGATCAAGGACATCGAGGAGACCCAGCAGACCGTGGTCGGCTTCCCGATCATCGCCGACGCCGACAAGACCGTCTCCGAACTGTACGACATGATCCACCCGAACCAGTCGGCCACCGCCACCGTGCGCTCGCTGTTCGTGATCGACCCGGCCAAGAAGGTGCGCCTGATGATCACCTACCCGATGAGCACGGGCCGCAACTTCGACGAAGTGCTGCGCGTGATCGACGCCCTGCAGCTGACCGACGGCTACACCGTCGCGACCCCGGGCAACTGGAAGGATGGCGACGACGTCATCATCCCGCTGACCGTGCAGGATCCGGAACAGCTGAAGCAGAAGTACCCGAAGGGCTTCAATGCGCCCAAGCCGTATCTGCGTCTGACGCCGCAGCCGAACAAGTAAAACTTGTTCGGCGGTAGGGTGGACGGCTCTGCCGTCCACCCTACCCAAATCGCACAGTCCGCATAAGCAAATAAGGAAGCTGTCGTTTGCCCGATGGATGAGCTGCCGTACCCTCTGCCAATACTGAGGGTAAGCGCATGTCCATTACATACATTCTGTCCGGATTCGCCGTCGGCCTGCTGGTCGGCATGACGGGCGTCGGCGGCGGCTCGCTGATGACGCCGCTCCTCACGCTGCTGTTCGGCGTCAACCCGTCGGTTGCCGTCGGCACCGACCTCGCATTCGCCTCCATCACCAAGAGCGCCGGTACCATCACCCACCGCGTGCGCGGCACCGTGCAATGGCATATCGTCGGCCGCCTGTGCGCCGGCGCCTTGCCGGCCGCGCTGCTGGCCACGCTCGCGCTGCACCGCTTCGGCCCGCTGGACGCGGCCATCGGCCAGGTCATCCGTTATTCGATCGCCGTCTCCGTGCTGCTGACCGTCGTCGCCATCCTGCTGCGCGGCCGCATGCTGGCCTGGATCCACCGCCATCCGCAGCGGCAGCTGCGCGGACGCCCTCTGGTGGCGGCCACCGTCGCGGCAGGCGCCGTGCTGGGCGTGCTGGTGACCGTGTCGTCGATCGGCGCCGGCGCCATCGGCGCGACGCTGCTCGTCATGCTGTACCCGAGCCTGGAGCCGGCCGAGGTGGCGGGGACCGACATCGCCTATGCGGTGCCGTTGACGGCGATCGCGGCGGTCGGCCACTGGTGGCTGGGATCGATCGACTGGATGCTGCTGCTGACGCTGCTGGTCGGATCCTTGCCCGGTATTACGCTCGGTTCCTGGGCGGCGAAGGCGGTACCGGAACGCTTCCTGCGCGGCTTGCTGGCGGTAACGCTGGCGGGAGTGGCGGTGAAGTTATTGCATTAACAGGTTGGCAGGCATGGCGGGCATGTGATGCCCACCCTTGTATCTTGATTGAGTTGGTGGTTAGCTACCGCCA
>CAUSCY010000050.1:0-47777 GCA_963529995.1 uncultured Massilia sp.
CAGATCGTCGGCGACATCGAGGACGAATACGACTTCGACGAGGAAGAGGACAACATCCTGTCGATCAAGGAAGGCCAGCACGGCCCGCGCTGGCGCGTGAAGGCGCTGACCGAGATCGAACAGTTCAACGAGGAACTCGGCGTCGACCTGTCCGACGACGAAGCCGACACCATCGGCGGCCTGGTGGCGAACCACCTGGGACGCATGCCGCACAAGGGCGAGGTATTCGACCTGGACGGCCTGCGCTTCGAGGTGCTGCGCGCCGACGCGCGCCAGATCCACGTGCTGCTGGTCGAGAAGCTGCCCGACGTCGACGAGGAACGCGACTGACCCTCCATGTGCCCCTCCATGCGCCCCTTCCGGGGCGTTTTCATTAGTTACGTAGATACGGAACCCGCTTGATCCTCCGCCGCACCTCTTCCGCCAGCGTTCCCGCCAGCGCCCCCGATCCGGCCCTGCGCGGCACCCGCCCCAGCTATCCCGCCCTGCTCGTCGCCGCGCTGGTCGGCGCATCCAGCCTGCTGTCGTTCGAACCGTTCGGCTGGTGGCCCGTGCAGTTCTTGGCATTGGCCTGGCTGTTCTACCAGGTCGGCATGGGCAGCTCGGTGCGCCGCGCAACCCTGCTGGGCTGGGCGTTCGGCTTCGGCTGGTCGGTCGCCGGCATGCACTGGCTGTACGTCCTGATGACCCGCTTCGCCCACCTGCCGGCGGTGCTGGGGGCGCTCGGCATCGTGCTGCTGGGACTCTACATGGGCCTGTTCGGCGCCTTCGCCGCCGGCGTCGCGACCTGGTTGCGGCGGCGCTGGGCGCTGCCCGTCGTCGCCTTCCTGCTGCTGGTGCTGCCCGTCGCCTGGGGCGTGTCCGAATGGATGCGCGGCTGGGTATTCACCGGCTTCCCCTGGGCGGCGTCCGGCTATGCCCACGCAGGCGCGCCGCTGGCCGGCTATGCGCCGCTGATCGGCGTCTACGGCATCGGCGTGCTGGTGGCCGTGTGCGCATCCTGCCTGGTGATGCTGACCCAGCGCCACCGCATGCAGGCGCTGGCCCTGCTCGGCGTCGTCCTCGTCGCCGGCGCCCTGCTGCGCCAGGTCGAGTGGACCCACCCGGTCGGCCAGCCGATCACCGTGCGCCTCCTGCAGGGGAATATTCCGCAGGACCGCAAGTTCGACCTGGCCTTCCTCACCAGCATCCTGGAGCGTTACCAGGGCATGATCACGGCGGCGCCGGCCGACCTGGTCGCCACGCCGGAAACGGCGATCCCCGTGTTCCCGCACAACCTGCCGGAAGGCTACCTGGACGGCCTGCAGCGCTTCGCCTCCGCGAACAACAGCACGCTGGCCATCGGCATGCCGCTGCTGGACGGCCCCGGCAAGTACAGCAACAGCCTGTTTACCCTGTCGCCGCAGCCGCTGCCGCAGCCGCAAGCCTACCGCTACGACAAGGCACACCTGGTGCCGTTCGGCGAATTCATCCCGCCGGGCTTCCGCTGGTTCACCGACATGCTGAACATTCCGCTGAACGACGCCACCCGCGGCGCGGACGTGCAGGCGCCGTTCGCCGTCAAGGACCAGCTGGTGCTGCCGAATATCTGCTACGAAGACGTGTTCGGCGAGGAGATCGCGCGCAACCTGCGTGCCTCGGCGCGGCCGGCGACGATGCTGCTGAACGTGTCCAACCTGTCGTGGTACGGCCAGTCGACGGCGATCCCGCAGCACCTGCAGATCTCGCGCATGCGCAGCCTCGAGACAGGCCGGCCGATGCTGCGCGCGACCAACGACGGCGCCACTGCCGTCATCGACGGGCGCGGCAACGTCAGCGCCGTGCTGCCCTTCTACGAGTCGGGCGTGCTGGCCGCCAAGGTACAGGGCATGACGGGCGACACCCCGTATATCCGCGTCGGCAACCTCGGCTTCCTCGGCCTGGGCGTCCTGGCGCTGCTGGCCGCCTGGTTTGCCGGGCGCAAGCGCCGCACCGGCGGGAGTAAAACCGCCTGAGCCCTTCCCTTCGGCGCTGTTCATGAGTAAAGTCTGCCGAAGAAAACTCGTCCAAGGACCGGGTGCTGCGAGATTCGTTTCGAGGCACGCGGCAAAACCCGCTAAAATTGGTGTTTTAGCAAACTCACCGACTTCGTGCGCCGCGCGCGCGAAGCCACCAGCTCCAAGCCGATAAGATGCTTACTTTCCAACAAATCATCCTGACCTTGCAAACCTACTGGGACAAGCAAGGTTGCGCCCTGCTCCAGCCTTACGACATGGAAGTCGGCGCAGGCACCTTCCACACCGGCACCTTCCTGCGCGCGATCGGCCCGGAGCCGTGGCGCGCCGCCTACGTCCAGCCGTCGCGCCGTCCCAAGGATGGCCGCTACGGCGAGAATCCGAACCGCCTGCAGCACTACTACCAGTACCAGGTCGTCCTGAAGCCGGCGCCGGAAAACATCCTCGACCTCTATCTCGGCTCGCTCGAGGCGCTGGGCCTGGACCTGAAGAAGAACGACGTGCGCTTCGTCGAGGATGACTGGGAAAGCCCGACGCTGGGCGCCTGGGGCCTGGGATGGGAAGTCTGGCTGAACGGCATGGAAGTCACCCAGTTCACCTACTTCCAGCAGGTCGGCGGCCTCGATTGCAAGCCCGTGCTGGGCGAGATCACCTACGGCATCGAACGCCTGGCTATGTACCTGCAGGGCGTGGAAAACGTCTACGACCTGGTGTGGACCGAGTGGGAAGAAAATGGGGTGAAGAAGTCGCTGTCGTACGGCGACGTGTTCCACCAGAACGAGGTCGAGCAGTCGACCTACAACTTCGAGCACACGAATGCGGACCTGCTGTTCCAGGCCTTCAACAACCACGAGAGCGAAGCCAAGCGCCTGATCGAACTGGCCCTGACGCTGCCCGCCTACGAGCAGATCATGAAGGCCTCGCACAGCTTCAACCTGCTGGATGCGCGCGGCGCCATCTCCGTCACCGAGCGCGCCGCCTACATCGGCCGCGTGCGCACGCTGTCGCGCCTCGTCGCCCAGGCCTATTACGATTCGCGCGAGAAGCTCGGCTTCCCGATGCTGCCCGCATCGGAAAAGCCGTCCGCACAAGCCGCCTGAGTCCAGAACAGAATAGAACAACCATGAATCAAACTCTACTCGCCCAGACCCTGCTGATCGAGCTGCAGACCGAAGAGCTGCCGCCGAAAGCCCTCGTGAAACTGGGTGCCGCCTTCGCGAACGGCATCGCCAACGGCTTGAAGGCGCGCGACTTCCTCGACGCCGACAGCGTCGTCACCACCTATGCCACCCCGCGCCGCCTGGCCGTGTCGATCACCAAGGTGCGCGCCACTTCGCCGGACAAATCGATCCGCGAAAAAGTGCTGCCGGTGACCGTCGCCCTGGACAAGGACGGCAACCCCACCGCGCCGCTGGCCAAGAAGCTGGCCGCGCTGGGCTTCCCGGACTTGCAGGTGGCAGACCTCGAACGCGCCCAGGACGGCAAGGCCGAGAGCTTCTTCTACACCTATACCGCCCCGGGTGCGCAGCTGGCCGACGGCCTGCAGCCGGTGCTGGAAGAGGCGGTCGCCAAGCTGCCGATCCCGAAGGTGATGAGCTACCAGCGCCCGGATGGCGAAACCGTGCAGTTCGTGCGCCCCGTGCATTCGCTGCTGGCGCTGCACGGCGACGCGATCGTGCCGCTGACGCTGCTGGGCCTGTCCTCGGGCCGCGCCACGCTGGGTCACCGCTTCCTGTCGAACGGCCTGCCCTTCGACGTCGCGCACGCGGACGATTATGCCGCGCTGCTGAAGGACACCGGCAAGGTCGTCGCCAGCCCCGACGAGCGCAAGGAATCGATCCGCACCCAGCTGCTGGCCAAGGCCGGCGCTGACCAGGTGCTGATGCCGGAATCGCTGTTGGACGAAGTGGCGGCCCTTGTCGAATGGCCGGTGGTGTACGAATGCCGGTTCGAGGAGACGTTCCTGTCCGTGCCGCAGGAATGCCTGATCCTGACCATGCAGACCAACCAGAAATACTTCGCGCTGACGGATGCCGCCGGCAAGCTGCGCTCGCGCTTCCTGATCGTGTCGAACCTGCAGACGGACGACCCGTCGGCGATCATCGGCGGCAACGAGCGCGTCGTGCGCCCGCGCCTGTCGGATGCGAAATTCTTCTTCGAGCAGGACAAGAAGAAGTCGCTGGAATCGCGCCTGCCGCTGCTGGCCAACGTCGTCTACCACAACAAGCTCGGCACCCAGCTCGAACGCACCCAGCGCGTCACGCGCCTGGCCGGCGCCATCGCGCGCCGCCTGGGCTACGACGTGCTGCTGGCCGAACGCGGCGCCCAGCTCGCGAAGACCGACCTGCTGACCGACATGGTCGGCGAGTTCCCGGAACTGCAAGGCATCATGGGCACCTACTACGCCCGCAACGACGGCGAGCCGGAAGAAGTCGCGCTGGCCGCCTCGGAGCACTACCAGCCGCGCTTCTCGGGCGACGCCCTGCCGTCGACGAATACGGGCCTGGCCGTGGCGCTGGCGGATAAACTGGAGACGCTCGTAGGCATCTGGTCGATCGGCCTGCAGCCGACCGGCGAGAAGGATCCGTTCGCGCTGCGCCGCCACGCGCTGGGCGTGATGCGCATGCTGGTGGAAAAACGCCTGCCGCTGACGCTGTCCGCACTGCTGGCCGACGCCGCCGCCTCGTTCGACACCGTCGCCACCTTCAAGGATCCGACCGCGGAAGTGAAGGCGTTCATGCTGGACCGCCTGCGCGGCCTGCTGCGCGACCGCGGCTTCTCGCCGAACGAAGTGGAAGCCGTGCTGGCCCAGGACCCGGACCGCGTCGACGACGTCGTGCAGCGCCTGGAAGCCGTGCAGGCCTTCGCCGCGCTGCCGGAGTCCAGCTCGCTGGCCGCAGCCAACAAGCGCATCTCGAACATCCTCAAGAAGAACGAGGAAGCCCTCGCCCAAGCCGGCAGCGTGGATGCCGCCCTGCTGCAGGACGAGGCCGAGAAGAAGCTGCACGCGAGCGTGCTGCGCGTGCAGCCGGAAGTCGATGCCGCCTTCGAGCGCGGCGACTTCACCGGCACGCTGAAGACGCTGGCCCAGCTGCGCGACGACGTCGACGCCTTCTTCAACGACGTGATGGTGATGGCCGAAGACGTCAAGCTGCGCAACAACCGCCTGGCCCTGCTGTCCATCCTGCACCGCATGATGAACCGCGTGGCCGACATCTCCAAGCTGGCGGCATAAGGCAGGCGCCATGAAGCTGATCATCCTCGACCGCGACGGCGTCATCAACCACGATTCGCCGGAGTTCATCAAGTCGCCCGCCGAGTGGATCCCGATCCCGGGTTCGCTCGAGGCGATCGCGCGCCTGAACCAGGCCGGCTACCGCGTGGTCATCGCATCGAACCAGTCGGGCATCGCGCGCGAACTGTTCGACATGACCACGCTGAACGCCATCCACCAGAAGATGCACGGCGCCGCCCAGCTGGTGGGCGCCGACATCGACGCGATCTTCTTCTGTCCGCACGCGGCCATCGACAACTGCGACTGCAGGAAGCCGAAGGCCGGCATGTTCGAGGAGATCAGCAAGCGCTTCAAGCTCAGCCTGAAGGGCGTGCCGACGGTGGGCGACTCGCTGCGCGACCTGCAGGCGGGCTTCATCAGCGGCTGCCTGCCCTACCTGGTCCTGACCGGCAAGGGCCAGAAGACCTTCGAAACGGGCGGCCTGCCGCCCGGCACCCAGGTCTTCCCCGACCTCGCCGCGATGGTCAACGCCCTCCTGAAAACCGCGCCCAGCCCCGCCCCGGCCAACGCATGACCGCTACCACCCGTACCGCCGCATTGGAGACATCGTCCTTGCAAACCGCCATACTGTTCCTGCGTTCCCTGCTGTTCACCGTCGTCATGGCGGTCGCCACCGTCGTCTGGGCCTGCGTCTGCTTCCTGGCGGCGCCGTTCCCGTACAACACGCGTTTCTGGATCACGTCGCGCTGGAACGTGTTCGTCATCTGGTGCGCGCGCGTCATCTGCGGCATTCGCTACGAAGTGAAGGGCTACGACAACCTGCCGCCGCAGCCGGCGATCCTGCTGTCGAAGCACCAGTCGGCCTGGGAAACCATCTTCATGCTGCCGAACATGCGGCGGCCGCTGGTGTATGTCTTCAAGAAGGAAATCCTGTACATCCCCTTCTTCGGCTGGGGCATGGCCCTGCTGCGCATGATCCCGATCGACCGCAGCAAGGGCAAGCGCGCCTTCGCCCACGTGGTCAGGATCGGCAAGAGCCGCCTTGCGGACGGCCAGTCGATCATCATGTTCCCCGAAGGGACGCGCATCCCTGTTGGCGAAAAAGGACAATACAAGAGCGGCGGTTCGCGCCTCGCGATCGAAACCGGTGCGAGCGTCGTGCCGATCGCGCATAATTCAGGTGAGTGCTGGCCCAAGAATTCCTTCATCAAGCGCCCGGGCCTGATCACCGTCTCGATCGGCAAGCCGATTTCGCCGGAACACCATACCGCCGACACCCTGATGCAAGAGGTCGAAAATTGGATAGAATCGGAAATGCGCGTCATTTCGCCCCACGCCTACAAAGGTACTTGAACGAATTGGACGCGCTCGCCAAAGCATCTCCGAAGCCGCCCACCATGACCTCCCCCAAGACCGACGCGAAACAGCTGGAGCTGTTCGCCCAGTTCGCGGCGCTCGCGCCAGCCGCAGACGCCGCCCCGCAGGCCCCCGCGCCTGCCGCCAGGCCCGTCGCGAAGCCGACGCCGCCGGCGCCCCTGTTCAAGGCGCCGCCCGTTCCCACCCGTACCCTGCCGGTGCCGCCGGTCGGCCCGAACGATCCGCCGCTGCGCGCGATCCAGCTCGGATCGCACACCGTGCACTACGTGCTGCGCCGCTCGTCGCGCCGTTCCTACGGCTTCACGATCGACGACGACGGCCTGCGCGTGACGGTCCCCAACCGCGCCGCGCTGGCCGACATCGACAGCGCCATCCGCGCCAAGCAGCGCTGGATCCTGACCAAGCTGTTCGAGCGCAGCGAGCGCCACGTGCAGCGCGAACGCCGCGCCCCCGTCGAATGGGTCGACGGCGCGACACTGCCCTACCTGGGCCAGGACCTCGTGCTGCGCCTGCTGCCGGCGGAGCGCAGCCGCTGCGACTACGATCCGGAAAGCCGCACGCTGGAAGTGGGCGTGAGGCCCGGCCTGACCGAATGGCAGATCCGCGAGCGCGTCAAGCGCTGGTTCCAGGACGAGGCCAGGCGCCTGTTCGGCGAACGCCTGGACCTGTATGCGCCGCAGGTGGGCGTGGAATACAACACGTATGCGATTTCCTCGGCCGGCACGCGCTGGGGCTCGTGCACGGTGGCCGGCAACATCCGCCTGAACTGGAAGCTGGTGCACTACCCGCTGGCGCTGCTGGACTACGTGGTGGTGCACGAACTGGCGCACCTGCGCGAGATGAACCACAGCCCGCGGTTCTGGGCCGTGGTGGAGTCGGTGTTCCCGGATTACGACGGGGCCAAGGCGGCCTTGCGCAAGCGGTCCGTGGAGATGCCGGTGCTGTTCCCGGATTAGGGGTCAGAGTCCGGTGTTGATGGTTGGACTCTGACCCCGGTGTTCCATCGGCCGCGGAGCTCCGACACCGATCACGACGCCCGGAATTGCAGTTCACCCGCCGCGCGCGCATCCGCAATGCCGCGCATCGCGCTGACCTCGTCCTTGCTCAGGCAGCGGAACGGAATCGGCACCGTACCGCGCTTCAGGACCATCATGAAGCCCTTCGAATAGGTGCGGATGCGCTGCACGTCGTCCCAGTCGATCAGGCTCACGCCCGTGTCGCTGGTGCGCACGATGCCGTGCTGGTCGATCTGGAATTCGTAGGTGCGGCGCCCGCGGCGCAGCAGCATGAAGTGCATGGCCGCCGACAGCGTGCTTTTCAGGCGCAGGTACAGGCCCATCGGCCAGCGGATGCGGCGCCGGTGGATCAGGTAGCCGCCATGTTCCCACATGAAGCCCGTGTATTCGCCGAGCGTGTAGCGCACCCAGAAATGCAGGTTGTACAAGGCGGCGGGGGGATGCACGACAGGAATCGCGGCGGCCGGCATGGCGTCGGCGCCCAGATCGATCGTTTCGGGTTGGTCCATGAGGGCCACCCCGCCATCCACGTTGCCGCCTGCTCGCGTGCGATTAGACCACAACATGCGCATCCCCTTTCGTTTCTTAAGCTAAGGAGAATGGTAACAAAAGCTAGCGGATAATCCGTTGCAAGAGTTCAACAGTGCGCACGGTCGCGCCACGGTGATGCGCGGCGAAAGCGAGTGCCCGCTCACCCATCGCCGTGCGCGCGCCCGTGTCCGCCAGCAGGCGTGCCGCTTCGCGCATCAGGGCCGGCGCGTCGGCGATGCGCAGCGCGCCGCCGGCGGCCACCGCCTCCTCGGTCGCCTGCAGGAAGTTGAACGTGTGCTCCCCCACCAGCACCGGCTTGCCGACGGCGGCGGCCTCGATCAGGTTCTGGCCGCCCAGCGGCATCAGGCTGCCGCCGATGAAGGCGCAATCGCAGGCGGCGTAGTAGGCGAACATCTCGCCCATCGAGTCGCCCAGCAGCACGTCGGCCGTCACCGCGCTTGTTCCTTCCGGGGGCAGCGCGGAACGGCGCGCCAGCGACAGGCCCCGTTCCTCCACCATGCGCGCGACCTCGTCGAAGCGCTGCGGATGGCGCGGCACCAGCAGCAGCATCATGCCCTCGGGACGGTCCGGCAGCGCCTGGAAGGCGTCCAGGATCAACGGCTCCTCGCCCTCGCGGGTCGATGCGCACAGCAGCACCGGACGGCCCGCGAAGCGCGCGCGCAGCATGGCGCCCGTCTGCAGCGCCGCCTCGGGCGGCACCACGTCGAACTTGATGCTGCCGGTGACCTTCACGTTCGGGGCGCCCAGCGAAGCGATGCGGCGGGCATCGGCGTCGGTCTGGGCGGCCACCAGCGGGATCGCGCGCGCCGCTTCCATCATGATGCCGCCGAAGCGCTGGCCGCGCCGCAGCGAGCGCTCGGACAAGCGCGCATTCACCAGCGCCACCGGCACCCCATGGCGTGCGCAGGCGTGGATCAGGTTCGGCCACACCTCCGTCTCCATCAGGATGCAGGCGCGCGGCGCGAAACGGCGCAGGAACCGTCCGACCATGAAGCCGGTGTCGTACGGCAGGTACGATTGCACGATCCTTTCGCCGTGCTTGCCGAACAGGGCCTTGCCGGTGGCGCGGCCCGTCGGCGTCATGTGCGTGAGCAGGATGCGGTGGTCCGGATACGCCGCCAGCAGCGCCTCGACCAGCGGTTCGGCCGCGCGGGTCTCGCCCACGGACACGGCGTGCAGCATGATGAAGGGACCGCCGGCCGGCGTGCGCCTATGAAAGCCGAGGCGTTCGCCGATGTGCATGCGGTAGCCGGGTTCGGCCCGCCCGCGCCACCACAGGCGGCCCAGCACCAGCGGCAGCGCCAGCCACCACGCCAGGGAATACAAGCGGAAAGACAGCGGGCGCATCAGGACGCCTCCAGCAGGCGCCGCGCGGCGGCCAGCACGGTGGCGACATCGGGCGCGGCACCCGTGTCGCCCAGGTTGACGATGCGCGGCGACCAGTTGCCTTCGGTCTTCCAGCGCGGCGAATCGACGTAGATCTCGACCGTCGGCGTCAGGAAGGCGGCGGCGATGTGGGTCAGGCCCGTGTCGACGCCGACGGCCAGCGCCGCCTGGCGCGCCAGTTCCACCGCATCCATCATCGACAGCCTGGGCAGCACGGTCGCATTCGGCAGCGCGGCGGCCAGGAAGGCCGCGTCCTCCTTTTCGCGCGGCGAGCCCCAGGGCAGCAGCACGGGCAGCGGCGCCAGCGCCCTGCCGAGGGCGATCCAGTCGGCCGGCGGCCATTTCTTGGCGTCGCGCGCGGTCCCGTGGAAGAACACGGCATACGGGCCGGCCGGCATCCAGGGCTTGCGCGCGGACGCGTCGGGCGCCGGCAGGCCGAAGTCGGGCGCCGTGTCGACCGTGTAGCCGAGGGCCGCGGCGACCACCTGGCGGCCCCGCGCCACCGCATGGGTGCGCGGTTCGACGGGGATGCTGCGGCTATGGAAGACGCGCGACACGCCCTCGTAGCCCGAATCCTCGGTGCCGTTGGCCAGGCCGATCTTCTGGCCGCCCGGCTTGACGCGCGCGCAGGCCATCACGATGCCCGTCTTGATCAGGCCCTGGGTGTCGAACACGTAGTCGTATTGTTCGGCGCGCAGGTCGCGGAAGAAGGCGGCCACCTCGGCGCGCGCCTCCACTCGCTTGAGCTCTTTTTTCCAGCGCCGCAATGCGAAAGGGATGACCTTGCGCACGTGCGGATTGAGCTTCACGAGGCTGACGTAGGCCTCTTCCACCACCCAGTCGACCTGGGCCTGCGGGTGGTGGCGCAGGATGTCTGCCACGATCGGCAGGTTGTGCAGCACGTCGCCCAGGGACGACAGCCGCACCAGCAGGATCTTCAACGGCGGACCTCAGAACGGCAGTTCGGCATCCGGCTTGGCGGCGCGGATCACGCGGGCAAACTCGCCCTGGATGCGCGCCAGCGCCTCGGGATTCTCGCCTTCGAAGCGCAGCACCACGACCGGGGTCGTGTTCGAGCCGCGCGCCAGGCCGAAGCCGTCCGGGTACTCGACGCGCAGGCCGTCGATGTCGTTGACGCGCTCCGAACCCGGGAAGGTCGCGTCGCGGCGCAGCTTCTCGATCAGTTCGAAGTTCTCGCCTTCCTGCAGGTGCAGGTGCAGTTCCGGCGTGCTCGACGCCATCGGCAAGGAATTCAGCAGCGCCGACGGATCGGCCACCTTGGTCAGGATCTCGAGCAGGCGCGCGCCCGTGTACAGGCCGTCGTCGAAACCGAACCAGCGGTCCTTCCAGAAGATATGGCCGCTCATCTCGCCGCCCAGCGGGGCGCCGGTTTCCTTCAGCTTGGCCTTGACCAGCGAGTGGCCCGTCTTCCACATCAGCGGACGGCCGCCGTGCTGCTCGATCCAGGGGCCGAGGTGGCGCGTGCACTTGACGTCGTACAGGATTTCCGCGCCCGGGTTGCGCGACAGGACGTCGGCCGAGAACAGCATCATCTGGCGGTCCGGGAAGATGATCTGGCCGTCCTTGGTGACCACGCCCAGGCGGTCGCCGTCGCCGTCGAATGCCAGGCCGATCTCGGCGTCGCTGGTGCGCACGGCCTCGATCAGGTCCTGCAGGTTTTCCGGGTGCGCCGGATCCGGGTGGTGGTTCGGGAAGTGGCCGTCCACCTCGCAAAACAGCTCGATCACGTCGCAGCCCATCGCGCGGAACAGGTCGCCCGCGAAGGCGCCGGCCACGCCGTTGCCGGCATCCACGGCGATCTTGATCGGACGGGCGATCTTGACGTCCGCAGCGATGCGCTCGATGTAGGCGTTCTTGATGTCGTGGGTCGAGTAGCCGCCCTGCTTGGCGGCCGGCTGGAAGTCGCCGCGCTCGATCGCCGCATGCAGCCCCAGGATGGCGTCGCCGTAGATCGCCTCGCCCGCCAGCACCATCTTGAAGCCGTTGTAGTCCGGCGGGTTGTGGCTGCCCGTGACCATGATGCCGGAATGCGCATCCAGCACGTTGGTGGCGAAGTACACCATCGGCGTCGCGACCATGCCCAGGTCGATCACGTCCACGCCCGCTTCCTGCAGGCCGGCCGCGAGGGCCTTGGCCAGGTCCGGGCCGGACAGGCGGCCATCGCGGCCGATGACGACGGCACGCTCGCCCTTGGCCAGCGCGGCGACGCCGAAAGCCTGGCCGATCTTGCGCGCGATGCCGGCGTCCAGCGTCTTGTCGATCACGCCGCGGATGTCATAAGCCTTGAAAATCGTTTTCGAGAGAGGGACCATGAATATTTACCTTGATGGCTGCACGGACGGCGGCAACGCGGCGTCGCGGGCGTGCTGGGAGAGATGATAAAAGGCTATTGTAGCGGCAAGCCGGAGCGATGGGAATTTCATGCGCGCATTGATGCATATGCATGACATTCACACGGGACGGAAAGCGACACAGGGAAAAAAGGTCGGGAACAGCGAACGCATTCCACGAAATGGCGTAAAAAAGACGCAGTCTTTTGCGTTACTGGTGGCGGGCGGCCGGAGCCGCCCGCCGGAAGCATCGGGATGCTTCCGGAACGATCCAAGGGAATCGAATCAGACGCGCAGCTGGTCGATCGATTTACCGCCTTCGACCCATTCCTTGACCCACTTCGGCTGGCGGCCGCGGCCGGTCCACTGCTGCGAAGCATCGTCCGGATGGCGATAACGGACGGCGACCGAACCGGTACCGCCGCCTGCCGCCACTTTGGCACCACGGCCGGAAGCGATCAGGTCCTTCAGGGGCACGCCGACGCTTTGCGCAATCGCCAGAATCTGCTCGCGTGCTTTTTGCACTTCCTGATGCTCACGCTTCTTCATTTCCTGCTTGATCTGCTCCTGCAGGTTACGCAAATCGCCCAAGGACATATTCGACAGATCCATCTCGATTCCTTATAAGTAGTTTAAAAACGAATTGTATTCAATTCTCACCAATTGTCGCAATATACACCATCCAGGATTTTTTGTTAGTTTTTCTTGTGCCAAATGAGCCAGCGTGGCGACTTGAATCGAACAATACGCGCGTAGAGCCACACGTAGCTGATAATGAACAACAAACAGAAGAATATCAGGACTTCTGTATTCCGCCAGAACACGGTTGCAGGAATAACTGCAGTCAGCGAAAACAGCCACAAGTAAGGCGATGTGCGCGCATTCCGTTTCATCAGTGCGCGCGCTTCCTTGCGGCCTACCGTCCATTGTGCAATACGGCGGAAAATCAGGCTGTGCAGGTGAATTCCGTCGGGCATGGTCGGCGATTTCCCGCGTACGAACATTCGACGGTAAACGGAAAATATGGTTTCGAATGCCGGATAAATCAGCAGCAATGCCGCATACCAGGTCGATACCTGAGGATTGCGCATCACCAGCAGCAGCGCCAGTTCTCCCAGCATGAATCCGATGAAATAGGCGCCGCCATCGCCCAGGAAAATCAGGCCGGCCGGGTAATTCCAGATCAGGAAGCCGGCGGTCGCGCCCGCCACCGTGAGGGCCGATACCAGCACGAACATATCGCCCACCTGCCAGCCGACATAGGCCAGCGACAACAGCATGAAGATCGTCACCACGCTGGCCAGGCCATTGAAGCCATCGATGATATTCACGGCATTCGCGATGCCCGCCACCGCCAGCACCGTCAGCGGCAATATCAGCCAGAGCGAATCAAGGTGCCAGCTGACGAACGGCATGTCCAGGCGGGCGATTTTCGCATCCAGTACCAGATAGCCGAGCACGGCCGCGGCCATCGTCAGCACCAGACGCCGCGACGGACGGACGGTACCCGTATAGTCCTCGACGATGCCGCCGGCAAAGGCGATCGACGAACAGGCGAGCAGCGCCGCCAGCCAATAACCGAGGCTAGGCTCGCGCAGCACCGATATGCAGGCGCTCAGGGTGACGGCAAGGAAAATCGGTAATCCGCCGATACGCGCAACCGAGTGCTGATGCACCTTTTGAACGCCGCCGAAATTATTGTCGAGGGCGGGCCCATGTAATTTCGCATGCTTGATGACCAGCAGGGTCAGCAATGCAGACGCCACGAAGCTCACGAGGAAAGAAAACATTTATTATTCTTTGAATGCAATAGCCGTGTGGCTGGATGGGCCGTGCCGGCGGATAAGCGCACGCTTCAGGCAAAGCGGTTTTCGATGCGATTGGCGCAGCAACCCGGCCATTCTACCGGCGCATTGTACTAGATGGCGCAGCGGGTCCGAAGCCGTACCGTTTACATGGCTCACACCGATCCGATTGACAAATCGGGAATTGTCCGCGCGGTGCTTGTGAACAGCGAGACAATTTACATTTAGAAATGAACGTTCAGACCGCGGAATCCCCCGTCGTCACGGGCGCGGGTATCATTCCCGAAAAGGCGCATTCGCGCGCAACGGAAAATAGACGATGAAAACCTATGTAATTGGCGACCTGCAGGGTTGCGCCCATGAAGCGGGCCTGCTGCTCGACCGTATCGCTGCCGACGCCGGCGGCGACGCCCGCATCCTGTTCGTCGGCGACCTGATCAACCGCGGCCCCGAATCCCTGGCCGCGCTGCGGCGCATGAAGGCGTTGTCCGAATCGAGCGGCGGCCGCGTCGACGCCCTGCTCGGCAACCACGACCTGCACCTGCTGGCGGTGGCCGCCGGCGTGCAGAAGGCGAGCCGCTCGGACACGCTGGACGAGATCCTGGCCGCCCCCGACCGCGCCGACCTGATCGAATGGCTGCGCCGGCGGCCGCTGGCGATGTTCGTGGATGCCCATCTGGAACCTGCTCCGGCAGGCGGGGGGAAGCGGATGCCGATGGCTGGCGAGTGTGGACAAGGCGAGAGGAGGCCGCATGGCGAGCCATGCAACGACGAGCAACGCAGTCCACGCTCGTCAGGCGCGGCAGACGCGACTCCCGCCTGCCGGGGCAGGTTCCTACTCGTGCATGCGGGCGTGCCGCCGCAGTGGGATGCGGCCCAGACCATGGCGCTGGCCGCCGAGGTCGAGGCGGAACTGCGCAGCGAGCGCTGGGTCGGTTTCCTGGGCCAGATGTACGGCAACGAGCCGGACCGCTGGGACGACGGCTTGACGGGCATCGCGCGCCTGCGCTGCATCGTCAACGCCCTCACCCGCATGCGCCTGTGCTGGCCGGACGGCAGGATGGACTTTGCGCACAAGGAAAGCGACAAGGGGCCGGAAGGCAGCGGCCTGGCGCCCTGGTTCGACCTGCCGGAACGCAGGACGAACGACGTCACCGTCGTGTTCGGGCACTGGTCGGCGCTGGGCCTCGTGCTGCGCCCCAACCTGGTGGGGCTGGATAGCGGCTGCGTGTGGGGCGGCAAGCTGACGGCCGTGTGCCTGGACGATCGCACGCTGTTGCAGGTGGATTGTCCGGAGTATCGGGAGCACGGCGCGAAGAAGTAGCCAACAATACGTCGTCCCCGCGAAGGCGGGGACCCATACTGAAGATCAGGATTCGGCAGCCTCAAGAATCTCGATGGCATCAGGGATACGTGCTTCGAAAGCTCAGCATGGGTCCCCGCCTTCGCGGGGACGACGGTCTCAGTGCGCGGTCGTATCGACCTGCCCCAACGCAACCCGGATCGCCTCCTGCGCCTGCTGCGCCAGCTCCCTCCGATGCGTCCCCTGCCCCGCCGCGATCGGCGCCAGGCTCGCCAGGCGCGCCGTCACGGGCTCGCCGCCCAGGATGCGCAGGATGCTCTGCACGAACGTGGTATCGCCCGTGTAGTCGACGCCAGCGTGCCAGCCGCCGCGCGCGTCGACGTAGGCCAGCGCATACGGCTGCACCGGCACCCCGGCGTCGATCGCCGCCTCGAACAGGTTGGCGTGGAACGGCAGCAGCTGGCCCTGGGCCGCCACCGTCCCCTCGGGGAAGAAGGCGACGCGCTGGCGCTGGCCGAGGGCGTCGACGATGCCCTTGAAGATGTGGCGCAGCGCGCGCCGGTTGCCGCGCGCGATGAAGACCGTGCCCGCCTGCGCCACCAGCCAGCCGACCACGGGCCAGGCGCGGATCTCCGCCTTGGCCACGAAGCGGCTGGGCAGCAGCGCATTGATGACGAAGATGTCGAGCCAGGAGATGTGGTTCGAGACGATCAGCGCGTGTTCCAGCGCAGGCGCCCCCGGCGCGCGCTCGACGCGCACCCGGCAGATGCCGAGCAGGCGCGCCGACCAGCGCCGCACCAGGCGCTCGCGCAAGGGAGCGCCGGCCCAGGGAAAGACCAGCGCGCAGGTGGCGAGGCCCTGGACCAGGTGGACGATGACGCGTGCCAGGCGCCACGCGAGCTTGAGGTTCACGAAACGGTTCCGTCGAAGGCGCCGCGGGTGCGGCGCCGGCCGGCTCAGCGCTCGAAGGCGACGTGGCCGGACACGATGGTCGCCTTGACCTGCCCCGCCAGCTCGTAGCCGAGGAACGGCGTGTGCTTGCCCTGGCTGGCCAGGTTCGAGGCCTGCACGGTCCAGCGCGCGGCCGGGTCGAACAGCACCACGTCCGCCTCGGCGCCCGGCGCCAGCGTGCCGGCGGCCAGGCCGGCCGTGCGCGCCGCGTCGACCGTGATGCGCGACAGCGCGCGCGCCAGCGCATCCTTGCCATGCTGCTCGTCGGCGAACTTGAGCATCAGCGACAGCAGCAGCTCCAGGCCGGTGGCGCCGGGCGAGGCCTCGGCGAACGGCAGCAGCTTCTCGTCGTCGTCGACCGGGGTGTGGTCGGAGCATACGGCATCGACGGTGCCGTCGAGGACGGCGGCGCGGATCGCCTCGCGATCGCGCTGGCTGCGCAGCGGCGGGCTCAAACGCGCGTTCGGGTCGAAAAAGCCGATGTCGGCATCGGTCATGTGCAGGTGGTGCACGCCGACGTCGCAGGTGACCGGCAGGCCTTCCTTCTTGGCGGCGCGGATCAGGTCCAGCGCGGTGGCGGACGAGATGCGGCACAGGTGCACGCGGGCGCCCGAGGCGCGCATCAGCTCGAAGATCGTGTGCAGCGCGATGGTCTCGGACATCACCGGCACGCCCGACAGGCCCAGGCGCGAGGCCAGCGGGCCGCTCGCGGCCACGCCGCCGCGGCCGATGTGCGGATCCTGCGGGCGCAGCCAGACCGTGTAGCCGAAGGTCCTGGCGTACTGCATGGCGCGCAGCAGCACGTTGGTGTCCTCGATCGGCTCCTCGGCGTGCGAGAAGCCGATGCAGCCGGCTTCGGTCAGCTCGGCCATCTCGGTCAGGGCCTTGCCCTTCAGGCCCGTGGTCAGCGCGCCCAGCGGGTGCACGTGGGCCTGGTTCAGCAGGCGCGCGCGGTGCTTGAGCATCTCGACCAGGCCCGGCTCGTCCAGCACGGGGTCGGTGTCGGGCGGGCATACCAGCGTGGTCACGCCGCCCTGCACGGCCGCCTGCATCTCGGATTCCAGCGTGGCCTTGTATTCGTAGCCCGGCTCGCGCAGGCGCGCCGACAGGTCCACCAGGCCCGGCGCCACCACCAGGCCGCTCGCGTCGATGGTGCGCGCGGCGGCAAAGCCGGCCGGCGCGCTGCCCACGGCGGCTACCTTGCCGTCGGCGATGAAGAGGTCTTGCACGGCGTCGATGCCGTTGGCCGGGTCGATCACGCGGCCGTTCTTGATATGCAGATTCATGTTATGCGTGGGTCCCTGCCAGAATGCTCATTACCGCCATGCGGACTGCGATGCCGAAGGTCACCTGCGGCAGGATCACGGCCTGCTTGCCGTCCGCGACCTTGGAGTCGATCTCGACGCCGCGGTTGATCGGGCCCGGGTGCATGACGATGGCGTCCGGCTTGGCCAGCGCCAGGCGCTCCGGCGTCAGGCCGTAGCTCTTGAAGTATTCGCCGGCCGACGGCAGCAGCGCGCCCGACATGCGTTCGTTCTGCAGGCGCAGCATGATGATCACGTCGACGTCCTTCAAGCCTTCTTCCATGTTCGTGAACACGCGCACGCCCATCTGTTCCAGGCCGCCCGGCAGCAGCGTGTGCGGGCCGATCGCGCGCACTTCCGGCACGCCCAGCGTGGTCAGCGCGTGGATGTCCGAACGCGCCACGCGGCTGTGCAGGATGTCGCCGACGATCGCCACGCGCAGGTTGGTGAAGTCCTTTTTATAGTGGCGGATGGTGTACATGTCGAGCAGGCCCTGGGTCGGGTGCGCATGGCGGCCGTCGCCCGCGTTCACCACGTGCACGTGGTTCTGCTGCGTGTCGTTCAGGTGCTTGGCGATCAGGTAGGGCGCGCCCGACTGCGAGTGGCGCACCACGAACATGTCGGCGTGCATGGCCGACAGGTTGTCGATGGTGTCCAGCAGCGATTCGCCCTTGGTCGTCGACGATGCGGCGATGTTCAGGTTGATCACGTCGGCCGACAGGCGCTTCGAGGCGATCTCGAAGGTCGTGCGGGTACGCGTCGAGTTCTCGAAGAACAGGTTGAACACGCTCTTGCCGCGCATGAGCGGTACCTTCTTGACTTCGCGGTCCGAAATGCCGACGAAGCTCGATGCCGTGTCGAGGATGTGGTTGATGATGGACTTGGGCAGCCCCTCGATGGTGATGAGGTGCTGCAGCTCGCCGTTTTTGTTCAGTTGCGGGTTATGCATTGTCGTCTTCGATCGTGAGCGAGAGTTGGCCGCCGTCGCGGCTCAGGGACAGCGACTGGCCGGGCGCCAGCGTCGCCCGGGCGCCGACGAAATCGGCGGCGACCGGCAGCTCGCGTCCGCCGCGGTCGGCTAGGGCCGCCAGCATGATGCGCTGCGGGCGGCCGAAGTCGAACAGCACGTTGATGGCGGCGCGTACCGTGCGCCCGGTGTACAGCACGTCGTCGACCAGCAGGATGGTCGCGCCGTCGACGTTGAATTCGATGCGGGTCGGCTTCACGTCCGGGTGCAGGCCCTTCTTCGCGTAATCGTCGCGGTAGAACGAGACGTCGATGAAGCCCAGGCGCTGCGGCAGGCCGAGGTCGGCCGCGAGCCGCTCGGCCAGCCAGGCGCCGCCCGAGTGGATGCCGACGATGGCGGCATCGTTCACGCCGGACAGGCCGGCGCGCACCTGCTCGAGCAGGTCGCGGTACAGCGCTTCGGCGTCGAAGGCGTCGTGATTAAGTGTTGGCATGGTCGTCAAAATATTGTTGCAAAATGATGGCGGCGGCCTTGGCGTCGATGATCTCGCCGCGCTTGGCCGGGATGACGGCGGACGAATAGCGTTCGTCGACCAGCTCGACGGGCAGGTCGAAACGGCCGTGCAGCTGGTTGGCGAAGCGGCGCGCGCGCAGCGTCATGTCGTGTTCGGCGCCGTCCGGATGGCGCGGCTCGCCGACGACGAGGCGCGCAGGGCGCCATTGCTCGATCAGTTCGCCGATGACGGCGAAGCGGGTCGCGTTGTCGACGGCCTTGATGACGGACAGGGGTTGCGCCTGTCCCGTCAAGGTGTTTCCCATGGCGATGCCGATGCGCTTGATGCCGAAGTCGAAGCCTAGAACGATGTCGACCATTACCTGCCTGGTCCTCGCAGAAGTGCACGAGGCTCACGCATGGCCGGCCTCGCTGGCAAGCATCAAGGGATCGATGCCCAGCAGCTTGATGGCGGCGTTGTAGCGCTCCTCGATCGGCAGGTCGAACAGCACGTGGGCGTCGGCGCCCACGGTCAGCCAGCCGTTGCGGGAGATTTCTTCCTCGAGCTGGCCCGGGCTCCAGCCGGCATAGCCGATCGACACCAGCATGCGCTGGGGACCGGTGCCGCTGGCGACGGCTTCGAGCACGTCGATCGAGGTGGTGAAGGCGACGTCGTCGGTGACGCTCAGCGACGAGGAATAGCGCCCACCCGGCGAATGCAGCACGAAGCCGCGGTCGTCCTGGACGGGGCCGCCGAACATGATCGGCTCGTTCACCACGCTGGCGCGCAGGCCTTCGGCCACCTTCAGGTCGATGCGGTCGAACAGCACGTCCATGGTCATGTCGGTCGGCTTGTTGATGACGACGCCGAGCACGCCCTTGTCGTTGTGTTCGCAGATATAGACCACGGTGCCGCCGAAGATCGGATCGTTCATCGATGGCATGGCGATCAGGAAATGGTTGGCCAGGTTCAGCTGCGGCTGAACGGCGCCGATCTGGCCCAGGGGCGTCACGTCTTCCTGCGGCATCCCGGGCATGGGTAGAGGCTTGCCGACCTTACTTTTTTTCATGCTCATACTCTCTGTTGGCTCACTCTCTTCATTACCGCGGTATCAACTTGAAAAGCTTGGGCTTTTCGCTAGTTTACACCCATTTGCTCACGCGACCATGGAAGCGGCGTTGTTGATCGATCGCAATACGTCGATCCGCGGCAAATCAGAGGAATGGTAGACAGTAAAATGCGTCCTGCTTTTGACTCCGCACACAGAAGATGACAATGAGAAACTCTTTGGTCTGGTTCCGGCGCGATTTGCGGACGGACGACCATGCAGCGCTGCACCACGCCCTGCTCTCCTCGCAGAGGGTATTCGGCGTATTCGTCTTCGATACCGACATCCTGGACGACCTGGCGCCCGACGACCGGCGCGTGCAGTTCATCCACGCCAGCCTGGCGGAGCTCGATGCACGGCTGCGTTCAATGGGAGGTTACCTCATCGTGCGCCATGGGCGCGCCGCGGACGACATCCCCCGCCTCGCTGCCGAACTCGACGCCGAATCGGTGTTCGCCAACCACGACTACGAACCGCAGGCGATCCGGCGCGACCGCGCCGTGCTGGACGCGCTGCGCCGCGCCGGCCGCAGCCTGCAGACCTTCAAGGACCAGGTCGTGTTCGAACGCGACGAGGTGCTGACGAAGACCGGCGGCCCGTTCTCCGTCTTCACGCCCTACAAGAACGCCTGGCTCAAGCGCCTGGCGGCCGAGCCGCAGGCGCTGGATGCCTGGGAAACGGCAGCGCATGCGGGCACGCTGGCCCCGGCGCCGGCCGGCCACGCGCTGCCCTCGCTCGAAGACCTGGGTTTCCAGGCGCCCACCTGCGCGCTGCCCGCGGCGGGCATGACGGGCGCCGAGCAGCTGCTCGCCGCCTTCACGGAGCGCATGGCGCGCTACGACCACGACCGCGACTACCCGGCGCTGGACGCGACCTCGCGCCTGTCGCTGCACCTGCGCTTCGGCACGATCAGCGTGCGCCGCCTGGTGCGCCTGCTGCGCGCGCGCATCGATGCGGCTCAGGGCGGCGCTGGCGACCCCGGCACCCCCGTCTGGCTGTCGGAACTGATCTGGCGCGAGTTCTACATGATGATCCTGGCGCGCCATCCGCGCGTGGTGACGGAAAACTTCAAGCCGGCCTTCGATGCGCTGGCCTGGGATGAAGGAGAGGACGCCGACGCCCTGTTCTCGGCCTGGTGCGACGGCCGCACCGGCTACCCGCTGGTCGACGCGGCCATGCTGCAGCTGAACCGCACGGGCTTCATGCACAACCGCCTGCGCATGGTCACGGCCAGCTTCCTCACCAAGGACCTGGGCATCGACTGGCGCCGCGGCGAAGCGTATTTCGCAAGGAAGCTGGACGACTACGAACTGTCCTCGAACAACGGCGGCTGGCAGTGGGCGGCATCGACGGGCTGCGACGCCCAGCCGTGGTTCCGCATCTTCAATCCCGTCACGCAGTCGAAGCGCTTCGATCCGGACGGGGCGTTCATCCGGACCTGGCTGCCGGCGCTGGAGAAGCTGGGCAAGGCGGCGATCCATGCGCCGTGGCTGGCCAAGGAAGCGGCGCTGGAAAAGGCGGGAGTCGTGCTGGCACGGGATTATCCCTTGCCGGTGGTGGACCACGAGCAGGCGCGGGCGAGGACGCTGGCGCGGTTCAAGGCGATCAGGCCGGCATGACCGCTCGACCGAACAACGTCATCCCCGCGAAGGCGGGGATCCATGCTGAGGTGCCGAAGTCCGTATTTCAAGACTACTGGTGGACTTCCAATGTGCCGATTCCTGTTGCTCAGCATGGGTTCCCGCTTTCGCGGGAACGACGGAGGTTACGCCGGTAACTCTTTACCCAACAACCCCGCAATCGCCGCCAGCAGCGCATCCTCCTGGAACGGTTTGCCGAAATACGCATCCACGCCCAGGTCGCGCGCATAGTTGCGGTGCTTGTCCGCCGTGCGCGACGTGACCATGACGATCGGCAGCGACCTGGTTGCTTCGTTGCCGCGCACGTTGCGCGTCAGGTCGAAGCCGTCCATGCGCGGCATCTCGATGTCGACCAGCATCAGGTCGGGCACGGTCTCCTGCATCTGTTCCAGCGCATCGACGCCGTCCTTGGCCAGCAGCACGCGGTAGCCCTCGCGCTCCAGCAGGCGCTGCGAGACCTTGCGCACGGTGAGCGAATCGTCGACGACCATGATCGTGGCCACGCGCGCCGGCACGGCCGGCTGCGCCGCGGCGGCGGGCGCATCGCCGTCGGGCAGGTGCACGCCCGGCCCGGCCAGCAGCACCGGGTCGAGGATCAGCACGATCTCGCCCGAACCGAGCACGGTGGCGCCGGCGATGCCGGGCATGCGCGCCAGTTGCGGGCCGATGTTCTTGACGACCACCTCGCGGTTGCCCAGCACCTCGTCGACCTGCAGCGCGATGCGCACGGCGCCGTTTTTCAGCACCAGCACCGGATACGAGCGCTGCACGCCGCGCTGCGCCCCGCTGCCGCCCGGCTCGCGCAGCAGCGCCGGCAGGTAGTGCAGCGGCAGCGGCTCGCCCTGCACCGCCAGCGTGCCCTGCGCACGCGCGGCATCCAGGTCGGCCTCGCGTACCTGCAGCACCTGCTCGACCAGGGTCGCGGGCAGCGCATGGGTGCGCGCGCCGCCCGCCACCAGCACGACCTGCGTGACGGCCAGCGTCAGCGGCAGGTGGATGGTGAAGGCGGCGCCCTGGCCCGCCGTGGTCGCGACGTCCACGCGGCCGCCCAGCGCGCGCGCTTCCGAGCGCACCACGTCCATGCCGATGCCGCGGCCGGCCAGTTCCGTCAGGGTGTCGGCCGTCGACAGGCCCGGCTCGAACACCAGTTCGGCCGCATCCTGGTCGGAAATCTCCTCGTCATGCGCCACCAGGTGCGAGGCGCGCGCCCGTTCGCGGATGCGTTCCAGGTCCAGGCCCGCACCGTCGTCGGCGAAGCGCAGCTCGACCTCGTTGCCCTGCTGGCTGACCTGCACCAGCAGTTCGCCCGTCTCCGGCTTGCCGGCGGCGGCGCGCGCCGCGCGGTCCTCGACGCCGTGCACGATGGCATTGCGCAGCAGGTGTTCGAACGGCGCGGCCATGCGTTCCAGCACGCTGCGGTCGATTTCCACGGCGCCGCCGCGGATGTCGAGGTTGACGCGCTTGTCGGTTTCCTTGGCCGTCTGGCGCGCCACGCGGAACAGGCGCTCCGACAGGCTCGCGAACGGCACCATGCGCACCCGCATCAGGTCGCGCTGCAGGTCGCGCGTCAGGCGCGCCTGCGCGACCAGGTCGGCGCCGGCGGCATCCACCGCGCGCGTCATGCCGTCCTGGAAGGAGGCGACGTCGTCGACGCTCTCGGCCATCATGCGCGTCAGCTCCTGCAGGCGCGTGAAGCGGTCGAACTCGAGCGGATCGAATTCGCGCTCGCCGGCGATCGACAGGCGCGAGGCGATCTGCGACTCGGCCTGCATCTCGATCTCGCGCAGCTGGCGGCGCAGGCGCGCCAGGTTGTCCGAGAAGTCGGACAGCGCGCCCTTGAGCGAACCGACCTGGGTCTCGAGCTTGGAGCGCGTGATCGATACTTCGCCGGCCTGGTTGACGAGGCGGTCGAGAATGTCGGCGCGCACCCGCACCAGCGGGGCCGGCGCCGCTTGCGGGCGCTCGGCCGGGGCCGCGGTGGCAGCTTGCGGCTCGGCACCGGGCACCGCTTGCGGCCGGGCCTCGTCGGCAGCGGCGACGGCCGGCTGCTGCAGCTGCTCGAACAGCAACTGCGCCTGGTCGTAGTTGGCCAGCAGTTCGTCGAAGGCGGCCGGGTTCGTGGTCCCGGCGTGCAGCATGTTCTCGACCTGGGTTTCCAGCGCGTGCGTGTGCTGGCCCAGGCGCATCGCGCCGGCCATGCGCGCGCTGCCCTTGACCGTGTGCAGGGCCCGCAGCAGGCCGTGGGCGACGCCGGCGTCGTGCGGATCCTGCTGCCACTGGCGCAGGTCCTGGCCGATCTGCGGCAGCAGGTCGGCCGCTTCTTCCATGAACACGGGCAGCAGGTCCGGATCGAGTTCGTCGACGAACACGGGTTCCGTGGCCAGCGCGGGCTCCTCTTCCAGCTCTTCCAGCTCTTCCGCTTCGTCGGCTTTCTGTGCTTCCTGCTGCAGGCCGGCCGGCAGCGCAGGCACGTCCTCAGGCACGGGTTCGGGCGCGGGCGCGGGCTCTTCGGCCGCCTCGATCGCTACCTGTTCCGGCTCGGCTTCAGCCTGCGGCGCCGGCGCCGGTTCAGGTGCCGGCGGCGGCGCGAACAGCGCATCGAAGTCGATCTCGTCTTCGTCCACGGCCGGCGTCGCCGCGACGGGAAGCGCTTCCGGCTGCGCCTGTTCCAGCGTGGGCGCCGGCGCGGCGAACGGGTCGTCGAAATAGGTGTCGAACAGGTCGTCGACCTCGGCCACGGCCGGATCGGGCGGACGCGCTTCCACGGCGCGCGGCGCCAGCTCGGTCGATGCCGGCAGCGGCAGCGCGCCGGCCAGCGGCGGCTCGGCCAGGATGCTCTCGTAGGTGGCGGCGAACAGCGCGTCGAGGCGCTGCGCCAGTTCCGGCTCGGCATCGTCCGGCACCTCATCGTCGGGCACTACCGCGGCGCGCCGGCGGCCCAGTTCGTCGCGCAGGGTTTCCAGGCGCGCCAGCAGTTCCGGCTGGGCCGGCGCCGGCTCGCCCAGCGCGAACACCTGGCGCATGATGCGGATGCGGCCGAGCGCCTCGTCCAGCAGGTCGAACTGCTCGCCGTCCAGCGGCGGCAAGGCCACTTGCAGCACTTCTTCCAGTGCGTTGGCCAGTTCGCGCAGCGCGTGGAAGCCGACCGTGGCCGAGGTGCCGCCCAGCGTATGGGCCGCCTTCAGGGCCGCCGCCGACACGGCGCGGTCCGGCTCCTGGCGCCAGCCGGCGAAATCCTCGCCCAGCACGCGTACCAGTTCGGCGCTCTCGCCGAGGTAGATCTCGTACAGCGGCAGCGGGATCTCGAGGTCGCCGATGCGCTTGACGGCATCCGCCTGTGCTTCCGCTTCCACTTGCGGTTCCGGTTCCGGTTCCGGTTCCGGTTCCGGTTCCGGTTCCGCTTCCGGTTCCAGCTCCAGCTCCGGCTCCGGCTCCGGCTCCGCAGCCTGCTCCGCGGTGTCCGTCTCCGGCGCGAACGTCCCGCCTTCCTGCACGCGCGCAGCGGCGGCAGCCAGCGCCTCGCCGTCGCGCGCCGTGCCGCCCTGCGCCGCCAATTCCTCGACCCAAGCCGACAGCTCGGCATGGGCCGCATCCAGCAGTGCGAGCAGGTCCGGCGTGGCGGCGCGCTCCTCGGCCAGCCACATATTCATCGTCTTCTCGACGGCGGCGGCGGCGAGCGCGAACTGCTCCAGCCCGACCATGCGGCCGCTGCCCTTGAGGGTGTGGAAGGAACGGCGCAGGCGCGTGAGCCCGTCCTGGTCGGCCGGGGCCGCGTGCGCGGCCGGCAGCGCCGCGCCCACCGACTCCAGCACCTCGCGCGCCTCGCCGATGAAGATCTCCAGCAGTTCCGCCTCGATGGCGCCGTCGTCCTGCGGCACGGGGGCCACGGGTGCCGGCGCGGGTGCCGGCTCGGGCTCTGGCTCGGGCTGGACCATGGCTTCCGGCGCTTCCGGCGGCAACGCCACCGGCACGGCATCCTGCAGCGCCTCGAACGGCAGCTCGCCGAACAGGCGCTCCTCGCGGTCGAAGCGGAAACGGCGGCGCGCGCCGTCGACGTTCTGGGCCAGCGCATCGACGAAGAAGCCGAGCGCGCCGATATTGCGCGCCAGGTTGTCCAGCGTAGCGGCGCGCGCGTCCGCATCGGCGCCATCGGCGGCCAGGCCGCGCAGCGCGCCGCGCACGTGGTCGACGGCGCTCGTCGCCTCATGCTGGTCGAGGATGGCCAGCGCACCCTGCAACTGGTGCAGCAGCGGATCGGCGCGGTCCAGCGCGTCGGTACGGTCGGGGTGCTGGTGGTAGTCCTCGACCAGCTTCTCGACCTGGCGCAGCGCCGTACGGATCTCGCCCGCCAGCACGGCCACCGTCTGGCCCTGCTCCAGTTCGCGCGCCAGCTCGCCGTGCCACTCGGGCGCATCGGGCGGGGTCTCGCCCTGCGCCAGCGCGAGCAGGCGCTGGCCGACGGCTTCGGCGTGCTGGCCGAAGTCGTCCGGCAACTGGCGCACCTGGTCCAGGCCGTGCTCGACGAACAGCATGGCCTGGGCCATCTCCATGCTGAACTGGTCGCTGGCGCTGCCCGCCACCGACTTGCTCGCCGCCTCGCCCAGCTCGCGCAGCAACTGTGCCAGCGCCGGGGCGCCCAGTTTCTCGCTGGCCCCGGCCAGCTTGGCCAGTGCGGCGTCGAAATCGGCTTCCGGGATGTCGCTGCCCTCGCTGGCGATGCGGTCCCAGCCCTCCTTGGTTTCCTGCAGCGCTTCCTTGGCATCCTTCAGCGCGCCCGGGTCGATGCGCCCGTAGCGGCGCTCCAGGTAGTCCGGTGGTACCTGGCCGTCCAGGCGCCAGGCGGCGCGCAGCAGGCCTGCATCCGGCGACGGTTCGGCCGCCTGCGCCACCAGGAACAAGGCATCGCGCAGCAGCGTCTCGGACAGGCCTTCCTGGCCCTGCGCCAGGCGGCGCAGCTGCAGGTTGACCTGGCCGAACAGCTGCTTCAGGTGCACGTCGTTCTCGAGCTGATCGTGCGCGGCCAGGTCTGCCACCACTTGCAGCGCCAGCCAGAAGGCGTGCACCTGCGGGTCGCGCTGGGCCGCCGCGACCGGGACCAGCGCGTCGCGCATCGCTTCGGCGTGGGTGCGGCGCGCGGCAGCGTCGGCGGCGCGCATGAACGGCAGCAGCGCCTTCTCGAAGCGCGCGCGGCAGGCGACGTAATCGGGGGTTTCGGCATCCTGGACGGGCGGGAGCAGGGACGAGAGCAAGTCGGGCGCCAGTTCGAGGTCCAGCAAGGCGCCCGGATGCGCGCGCTCGGCGCCGAGCAGCTCCTGCAGGCTGCGGTAATACGGGAACAGCCGCAGCGGCTGCGGGTGGGTGCCGTCCAGCAGTTCTTCCAGATAGTCGATCAGCGCCCGGTAGGCCTCGTCCACGACCGCGATGCTGTCCTCGCCCAAGGCCAGCGTGCCGTCCTTGAAGCGGTCGATCGCGCTTTCCGCGCCGTGCGTCAGCAGGCCGACGCCCTTGACGTCCACCACCTGCAGCGCGCCGTGGGCCTGGTGCAGGTGCGACTTGGCGTGCAGCAGCAGGGTCGGGCGTGCTTCCGGCGTGCGCGCGGCGGCGTCGCGCAGGGCGGCGGCGGAGCGTGCGAGGGCATCGCGGATTTCCCCGATCACCCAGGACAGGGGACCGGCGTCGAAGTGCGGCGCAAACGCCGGGGAAAACTGGATCATTGAATGCCTTAAAGAGTCCTCAAGCAGCGGCGACGCGGAAGCGCGACACCGAATTCTTCAGCTCCTGCGCCAGCGCAGCGAGCTGGCGGATCGACTGGGCGGTATGCTGCGTGCCGCCCTGGGTCTGCTCGGTGATCGCCAGGATATGCTGCATATTATGCGCCACGCCGTTGGCCGCCGTCGCCTGCTGGCCTGCCGCCGTCGCCATGCCCTGGATCAATTCGGCCAGGCGGTTCGACACGCCCGAGATGTCGGCCAGCGCGGCGCCGGCCGCGTCGGACAGGCGCGCGCCCTCGACCACGCCCTGGGTCGATTTTTCCATCGCCGCCACGGCATCGTGGGTATCGGTCTGGATGGTGCGCACGAGCGCGCCGATCTGCTTGGCCGCTTCGGCCGAGCGTTCCGCCAGGCGCTGCACCTCTTCCGCCACCACCGAGAAGCCGCGCCCGGCCTCGCCGGCCGATGCCGCCTGGATCGCCGCGTTCAGCGCCAGCACGTTGGTCTGCTCGGTAATGTCCGAAATCAGCTCGGTGATCTCGCCGATCTCCTGCGAGGATTCGCCCAGGCGCTTGATGCGCTTGGAGGTTTCCTGGATCTGTTCGCGGATCTCGCCCATGCCCTTGATGGCGTTCTGCACGGCGGTGGCGCCCTGCTCGGCCGCGGCCACCGACTGGCGCGCCACCTCGGCCGATTCGGCCGCGGAGCTGGACACGTGGTTGATCTCGCCGGCCATGCGCAGCACGGTGGCGGAAACGTCCTGGATCTCGCGCGACTGCTGGCCGGCCGCGACCAGCAGCTCGCTGGACACGTCCTGGGCCTGGCTGGAAGCGCCGCCCACCTGCGCGGCCGTGTCGATCACGCGCACCACCAGGCCGCGCAATTCCTCGACCGTGTAGTTGACCGAGTCGGCGATCGCGCCGGTGATGTCCTCGGACACGGTGGCGGCCACGGTCAGGTCGCCGTCCGCCACTTCCTGCAGTTCGTTCATCAGGCGCAGGATCGCAGCCTGGTTCTGGTCGTTCGCCGCCTTGGCCTCTTCTTCCTTGGCCTGGGCCAGCAGGCGCATCGCTTCCGCTTCCTGGCGGCGCGCATCGGCGCCGCGGGTGCGGTTGCGCGAATCCTGCAGCATCACGCGCGAGATGCAGCCGGCCGTGACCAGCGCGAATACCGATGCCGCGACCAGCACCCAGAACCACGGGCTGGCGCCTTCGCCGGCGCGCAGGCCGGACTGCAGGCGGCCCAGCTGGGCGCGCAGGTCTTCGTTGTCGTGGAAGATCGACTGCTCGGCCGCCTTGGCGGCGGTCAGGTCGGACAGGTGGCCGAGGAAGCCGGCGATCAGTTCCTGGCACACGTCGAACTTCGACTGCACCTCGCCCAGCTTGATGCGCAGGTCCGGCTCGCGCACGGCGGAGAGGCCCAATTGAGTGCTGCCGGCCAGCAGGCCGTCGACGGTGGCGCGGAAGGTCGTGGTGTCGCGGCCCATCTGGAACGCGGTCTCGGGGGTAATGCCGCCCGAGGTCAGGAATTCGTTGGCGCTGCGCGACAGGCGCTGGGTCAGCATCATCATGCGGCCGAGGGCGGCCAGTTCGCGCGGGCTGCCGCCGCGCGCGCTGCGCTCGGTCAGGATGCTCTCGGTCAGCGCCAGCATTTCCGGCGACAGGACGTCGAGCTGCTTGAGGTTCTTGTCGAAGCCGACCAGCTCGCGCTTCATCTTGAGGATGCTGATCGCGGCCGCATCCGACGCCGCCCATTTCTTGCGCACGGCGGCCAGCTGGGCCGCCAGGTCGCCGCTCGCGGCCGGGATGTCCTGGCCGTTGTAGACGCCGCCCCGGGCCAGCAGCTCGAGGTCGCGTCCCAGTTCGCGGCGGCTGTCCTCGAGCTGGGCGAAGGCGGCCGGCACGCCCTGCATGGCGTTCGGCGCCGCTTTACCGACGCGCTGCGAGTGCATCAGCGCCTCGCTGGCGATCTGGGTCTGGCTGGCGGCGACGGCGCCGCTGCCGGCATTCTTCCACAGCGCCAGGATGGTGAGCAGGATGCCGGCCGCGCAGGCCAGCATCAGGATGCGCAGCTGGCGCGGCAGCGACAGGTGGCCGATGAAGGGCAGGCGCAGATCGTCGTCGGCCGTGGCGCTGTCCGCGGCCGGGCCGGACGTCGTCGCATTGGCATCGGCACGGCGGCGCCGGCGCAGCAGGCTGCCCAGGCGCAGCGCGGCGTCGCTGGCCGATCCGGCCGGTGTTCCGGTCACCGAGGCAGCCACTGAGGCGCCGGCGGCCGGGGCCGCGGTTCCGAGGTTGAACTGGGTGTCCGGGGACGCCAGCACGGTCGCGCCGTCGGCATCGTCGACGTCGGCGCCCTTGCCCTTGGCGAGAAAATTCAGCGGCAGTTTGGATGCGAATCCCATTCCAGCTCCAGTACAGACTTGGTTGTGATTGTCCGGCTCACGCGCCGGAGTGCGGTTCGTCCTGCAGGCCGTCGTGAACGCCGACGCGCTGGAAGCGCTCCTCGCGCACCAGGCCGGCCAGGGACAGCGGGGTCCATGCGTTGCCGTCGGCGTCGCGCAGGCAGCTGCCTTCGGGCGTCATGTCGGCCGCCTGGCGCAGGCCGACCACGCGCTCCACCAGCAGCGCGCACGGGAAGCCCAGGCCGGCGGCGAAGGTCACCAGGCGCCCGCCGGCCGCGGGCGGCGCGCCGTCCTGCCCCCGCTCCTGCCCGCGCTCCTGTCCACGCAGTTGTCCGCGCATTTGTCCGCGCATTTGCCCGAGATAGCGCGCCAGGTCGACCACGCCGACCAGGCCGCCGCGTACATTGGCCAGCCCCAGATACCAGTCCTGCGTCAGCGGCACCGGCGCGACCGCGGGCAGCGGCACGATCTCTCCCGCCTCGAGCAGGTCGAGCAGGTAGCGCCTGCCGCCGATCTCGATGCCCAGCTGGTGGGCGCGCGCGCCGCTGCTGGTGCGCGCGGCGAGCATGCGCTCGAGCAGCTGCTCCTGGTACTGGCGCAAGCGCGTGCGGCGCGCGGCATTGGCGCCGCCCGTGCCCTGGAGATCGTCGCCGGCCGCCATGTCAGGCGCCGAGCGCGGCGATGCGCGCCAGCAGCTGGCCTTCGTCGACGGGCTTGACGAAATAATCCTTGGCGCCCTGGCGCATGCCCCAGATGCGGTCGGTCTCCTGGTTCTTGCTGCTGCAGATGATCACCGGCACCGCCGCCAGCTCCGGATCGCGCGCGATCGCGCGCGTGACCTGGAAGCCGTTCGCGCCGGGCATCACGACGTCCATCAGGATCAGTTGTGGGCGCTCGGCGCGGATCTTTTCCAGCGCATTTTCGCCGTTGTCGGCCGTGGTCACGGAAAAGCCGTTGCGCACCAGGATGTCGGTGAGGTAGTAACGTTCGGTCGGGGAGTCGTCGACGATCAGGATCTTTTGTATGGTCATGGCGGGGCTCCGCATGCGATGCATGCGCGCGTGGGCGTGTTATTCGTGCGCCGGGGCGGTGTGCTCGCGCACTACGGCCAGCAGGCTGTCCTTGGAAAACGGTTTGGTCAGATAGGCGCTGGAACCGACCATCGCGCCGCGCGCGCGGTCGAACAGGCCGTCCTTGGACGACAGCATCACCACCGGGGTCGCGTGGAATTTCGCGCTCTTCTTGATGAGCGCGCAGGTCTGGTAACCGTCCAGGCGCGGCATCAGGATGTCGCAAAACACCAGCGCCGGGTGATGATCGTTGATCTTGGCGAGGGCATCGAAGCCGTCTTCGGCCAGCACCACCTGGTAGCCGGCCTGGCTCAGGAAGATCTCGGCGGATCGACGGATGGTGTTGCTGTCGTCGATCACCATGATCGTCAGACCTGTCGCTTGCATCGTCATATTCGTTTCACTTCAGCATGAAAACGCACGATAGCATAGGCAAACAACGCTGTGCGCGATGTGTTGCTACGAGGCAACCAGACAGGCTGGAAAGGGTTGACGGGGTGTCAATACCCTTACTGGAAAGGCAAGAATCAGATGGCGGTCATCTCGAAATCGTCCTTGCGCGCGCCGCATTCCGGGCACGTCCAGTTCATCGGCACGTCGGCCCAGCGGGTGCCGGGGGCGATGCCGTCGTCCGGCGCGCCGGCGGCCTCGTCGTAGACCCATCCGCAGATCAGGCACATCCAGGTCTGGTAAGGCTGCGTATCATTGCTCACGTTTGGTTCCTTGTATCTAGGTATCTAGTAGAATGCGAATCGAAGTCAGGATCTTAATCTACGCGTCGTGCAAAACCAACCGTCTCCACTCATTCTCACGTTCGGCCCCGCCGATCCGGTCGGCGCCCTGGGCGTCCATGCGGACCTGAACGTCTTCGCCATGCACGGTTGCCATGGCCTGTCCGTGGTCACCGGCCTGCTGGTGGCGGATTCCGCGCGCGTCGACGACTTCCAGCCGGTCGACCACAGCCTGGTCGTGCACCAGGCCCGCATGCTGCTCGAGGACATGCCCATCGCCGCCATCAAGGTCGGCACGCTGGCCACGCTGGAGCAGGTGGCGGCGGTCGCCGAGATCGTGTCCGACTATGCGGACGTGCCCTTGGTACTGGACCCGTTCACGAGCAGCCTGCCCGACTGGGGCGTGCGCGACGACGACCTGCTGACGCTGCTGCACCAGTTGCTGGTGCCGCAGGCCAGCGTGCTGATGCTGTCGCAGCCGGAACTGGCGCGCTTTGCCGACTGCTGGCGCGACCCCGCCAGCGAGGCGCCGCTGCAGGAAGACGTCGACGAACTGACGGCGCTCGGCTGCGGCCACGTGCTGGTCACGGGCATCGGCGGCGGCGACGGCGTGCGCGCCAACAACCTGTACGACCGCGACGGCCTGGCCGCCGGCCTCTCCTGGGGCCAGCATTTCCCCGGCCCCTTCATCGGCGCCGGCAATACGCTGTCGGCCGCGCTGGCCGCCGGCATGGCGCGCGGCGCGACGGCCGCCGATGCCCTCGCCGCGGCCCAGGACTACACCAGCGGCGCCCTGCAGCATGCCTGCCGCTTCGGCATGGGCCGCCTGATTCCCAATAAACTTTATCGCGCCCCCGGCGGCGCCTGCTGACCAGACCTACATCCCATGAGCGATTCCACTTCGAAAAACGACATCCTGTTCGCCCGCGCCCAGAAGACCACCCCGGGCGGCGTCAACTCGCCGGTCCGCGCGTTCCGCTCGGTGGGCGGCACCCCGCGCTTCATCACCCGCGCCGAAGGCCCGTACTTTTGGGACGCGGACGGCAAGCGCTATATCGACTACATCGGCTCCTGGGGTCCGGCCATTGTCGGCCACGCCCATCCGCAAGTGATCAAGGCCGTGCAGGACGCTGCCGCGCGCGGCCTGTCGTTCGGCGCGCCGACCGAAGGCGAGATCGAGATCGCGGAAGAACTGTGCCGCCTGGTGCCGTCGATCGAGCAGGTGCGCCTGGTCTCGTCGGGCACCGAGGCGACCATGAGCGCGCTGCGCCTGGCGCGCGGCGCCACCGGCCGCGACAAGATCGTCAAGTTCGAGGGCTGCTACCACGGCCACGCCGATTCGCTGCTGGTGAAGGCCGGCTCGGGCCTGCTGACCTTCGGCAACCCGACCTCGGCCGGCGTGCCGGAAGACTTCGTCAAGCACACGCTGGTGCTGGACTATAACAACGTCCCGCAGCTGGAAGACGCGTTCCAGTCGATGGGCGACACCATCGCCTGCGTGATCGTGGAAGCCGTGGCCGGCAACATGAACCTGATCCGCGCCACGCCAGAATTCCTGCACCGGATGCGCGAGCTGTGCACCGAGTACGGCGCCGTGCTGATCTTCGACGAAGTGATGTCGGGCTTCCGCGTCGGCATGGGTGGCGCCCAGGGCCTGTACGGCATCACCCCGGACCTGACCGCGCTGGGCAAGGTCATCGGCGGCGGCATGCCGGTGGCGGCCTTCGGCGGCCGCGCCGACCTGATGGAAAAGATGGCGCCGGTGGGCCCGGTCTACCAGGCCGGCACGCTGTCCGGTAACCCGGTCGCCGTGGCGGCCGGCATGACCACGCTGAAGCTGGTGCAGGAGCCGGGCTTCTACGAGAAGCTGAGCGCCCAGACGACCAAGCTGGTCGACGGCCTGACGGCCGCCGCCAAGGAAGCGGGCATCGATTTCTGCGCCGATGCCGTGGGCGGCATGTTCGGCATGTATTTCTCGTCCACCATCCCGTCCAGCTACGGCCAGATGATGGCGGGCGACAAGAACCGCTTCAACAGCTTCTTCCACGGCATGCTGGACGAAGGCGTGTATTTTGCGCCGGCCATGTTCGAGGCGGGATTCGTGTCGGCGGCGCATGACGATGCGGTGATTGCCGAGACGGTGGAGGCGGCGCGCAGGGTGTTTGCACGCCTCGTTTGAGTTTGCGGTAACGCGGAGGTTTTGGTGGGCATGTGATGCCCACCCTACGTGGAGGATGGCGTAGGGTGGGCACCACGTGCCCACCGTTCGTTCAGGGGATCGGCCGCAGGCGGAACACCGGGGTCAGAGTCCAACCTTCAACACCGGACTCTGACCCCTGGCCACCGCCACCCGGCGCGACGCGCGCTTGCGCCACCAGATGATCACGCCCGTCACGCTCAGCATGGCGACGACGATGCCCATCGCCGAGATCAGGATACGCCCCGGCAAGCCCAGGATGCGGCCCGAATGCAGGGGGAACTGGGCCTGCACGAAGATGTCGGCGGCGGTGCCCTTCCATGGCTGGCGGTCGCCCAGCAGGCGGCCGTCGGTGCCGTCGTAGTACAGCAGCGCGGGGCCGACGCCGCCCGTGCCGTGGTCGTCGCCCGGCTTGTACAGGCTAACCATATAGATGCCGAATTCCTGCGAATAGTAGATGCTGCCGACCGGCTCGCTCCAGCCGCGGCGCTGCGCTTCCTGGCCGGCGCGCTCGATCACGTCGGCGAACGGCTGCTTCGGCACGATGTAGTGCTGCTTGTCGGCCATCGGGCGGGTGTCGAACGGGGTCGGCGTCACCTGCGACACCTTGCGCATCACCGGATAGAAGATTTCGTTGTACAGGTTCAGCGAGAACGCCGTGAACGCGAGGATGAACAGCAGGATCCAGGTCCACAGGCTGAAGGCGCGGTGCAGGTCGAAGTTCAGCTTGCTGCTGCCGCCATTCCAGCGCACTTTCCACGCCGGTTTCCAGCGCTGCCACCACGACTTGCCTGCCGCCGCGGGTTCGCGCCCTTCCAGCGCGTTCTTCTTGCGGCGCACGGGCAGCGTCAGGTAGAAGCCGACGAAGCTGTCGATCATCCAGATCATCGCGATGCCGCCCATCAGCCACAGGCCCCAGCGGTCGATGCCCCACATTTCCGGGATGTGCAGCGTGTAGTGCAGGCGATACAGGAAGGACACGAAGGTTTCCTGCGTGATCGGCCACACGGCGCCCCACTCGCGCTTGCCCAGCTCGACGCCGCTGACCGGGTCGACGAAGACCTGGTTGAAGCCCGGCTTGGTCAGGTCCTGGGTGACGGGGTCGAAGCGCGGCGACACGCCCAGCGCCAGCGACTCGCCCGGCTCCACGCTCAGCGGCACATAGGACACGCGGATCTCCGGGTAGCGCGCCTCGACCTGGCGCGCCAGTTCCAGCGCGGACTGGGGCTTGCCGGGCGTGGTCGCTTCCATCAGGTGCGGGTTGAGCACGTCGTCCAGCTCGTGGTCCCAGGAGATGATGGCCCCGGTGACGCCGCTGACGAACAGAAAGGCTGCCGTGAGCAGGCCGAGGTAACGGTGGATCAGGGTCCAGAAAGCGCGCATGTCGACCTGTGTTCAGAATCGGGTGGAAATGCAAATAATAACAATTCTCATTTACATGTCAACAGGTGACGCGCATATTTGCGCGCCGGTGCGCGGAAGGAACGGGGAATTGTGGAGTAAACGCATCACCGGCCGCGCGGGCCGGTGAGGAAATGCTTACTTGAGCCAGCCGCGGTGGCGGAAGTACAGGAAGGGTGCGATGGCGCTGACGACCATCAGCGACAGCGACCAGCCATAGCCGAACTTCCAGTGCAGCTCGGGCAGGAATTCGAAGTTCATGCCGTAGATGCTGGCGATCAGGGTCGGCGGCAGGAAGGCGACCGAGGCCACCGAGAAGATCTTGATGATCTTGTTCTGGTTGATGTTGATGAAGCCGACGGTGGCGTCCATCAGGAAGTTCACCTTGTCGAACAGGAAGGACGTGTGGTTGTCCAGCGATTCGATGTCGCGCAGGATCTGGCGCGCCTCGTCGAACTGTTCCGAATTCAGCAAGCGGCCGCGCATCAGGAAGCTGACGGCGCGCCGCGTATCCATCATGTTGCGGCGGATGCGGCCGTTCAAGTCTTCCTCGTGGGCGATCGCATTCAGCGCGGCGGCCGCGTCCTGGTCGGTGAATTCCTTCTGCAGCACGCGCTGGCTGACCGCTTCCAGGCTCTCGTAGATACCTTCGAGCGCATCGGCCGAGTACTCGGCGTCGGTCGCGTACAGGTCGAGCAGCACGTCCATGTAGTCCTCGATCGAGCCGGGCCGCGAACGCGCGCGCAGGCGCACGAGGCGGAACACGGGCAGGTCCTCGACGTGGACGGAGAACAGCACTTTCTTCGACAGGATGAAGGCGACGGTGAGGATGCGCGACGGCCCGTCCTCTTCCTCGCGCAGGAAGTCGGTGCGCAGGTGCAGGTCGCCGTTCTCGCCCTCGTAGTAGCGCGCGGATGCCTCGATGTCCGAGACCTCGTCCTCGCCGGGCAGGACGACGTCGTATTTGGCCTTGACCCAGGCGCGTTCTTCGTCGGTGGGATCGTTCAGGTCGACCCAGACTGCCTCTACGTTCTCCAGATCGGCGCGCGAAGCGATCGGTACCTGGTTCAGTCGGCCATTTTGTAGGACAAATACGTTGATCATGCGCTCTTTCTGGGCCGGATTCGGAAACAGCGCAAGTGTACTAGCAAGGACCGGACGCGGCCACCCCAAAACGACATTTCGCAGGGCAGGCCGCGTGCCTGCCGACGTTTATTCGTCAAACCCGGGTCGGGCCGGCGGAATCAGGTGGCGGAACGTGGGTTCGATGTGCTTCGCGTGCAGGAAGCGGACGATGTCTTCCAGCGTGGCGTCCTTGAGCAGCAGGCCGTCCGGGATGGCGGCGGGCTGCTTCGGGGCGGGTGCCGGGACCGGTGCCGCTGGCGCTGCCGGCACGGTCGCATGCGCCTGGCGCAGCGTGGCCAGCGCCGCCTGGAAGCGGTCCGAAGCGATGCGTTCGAGGCCGTCGACGAAGCCCAGCTGGCCGGCCGCGGGCGGCGGCATGTCCAGGCCCGATTCGTCGGCAAACGAGGCGCCCATGCCCGGGTGGATGAAGGCGGACCAGGTGCCGGTGGCTGCATCGAGGTGCGGCGGCAGCGCGATCGGCATGCCGACCTGGTCGGCGGACAGCGTCATGTCCGGGTGGGCACGCCCCAGCAAGCGCACGAACTCGCGCGCCTGTTCCACCGGCACGGTCTCCTCCAGCGACAGCCACAGCAGATAGCCGCCGCTGGCGGCGACGCTCACGGCCGGCGCCGGAAAGTCGTAGTCCGCCTGCAGCGCGTTCGCGATCGTGCACAAGTCGTCCCAATGCCGCGCCTCCCCGCCCGCCGCCTTGCGGAACGGGATGACGATCCCGCGCACCTGCTCGCCTTCGAGCGGCAGGTACAGCCTTGTCAATTCCAGATGTAGTTTATCCATGAGCTTCCTCACACCGGGGTCAGAGTCGGTTTTTTGGCCAAAGCCCCGAGGAACTTTCCAAAAATCGCACTCTGACCCCGGTTTGATTTAGGGCAGTTCGGCGGCGTTCATGCGGCGCTGGATGATCGCCGTGCGGCGCGCCAGGTAGTTGGTGTCGCGGTGGCGGTCGTAGTAGCGCGGGTTCGGCAGCATCACGGCCAGGCGCGCGGCCTGGGACGGGGTCAGGTTGACGGCCGCCGTGCGGTAGTAGTGGCGCGCGGCCGCTTCGGCGCCGAACACGCCGCGGCCGAATTCCACCACGTTCAGGTAGATCTCGAGGATGCGCTGCTTGCTCATCACCGCCTCCAGCATGTAGGCGATGATCATTTCCTGGCCCTTGCGCAGGTAGTTGCGCGAGCCGGACAGGAACAGGTTCTTGGCCAGCTGCTGGGTGATCGTCGACCCGCCGCCGACGACCTTGTGGCGCTTGTTGTTGCGCTCGTAGGCCCGCTCCAGCGCATCCCAGTCGACGCCGTCGTGCTCGAGGAAGTTGCCGTCCTCGGACGCGATCACGGCGCGCTTCAGGTTGTTCGAGATGCGGTTATAGGGCACCCAGGCCTGTTCCAGCTTCGCATTCGGGTTCTGTTCGCGCAGCGCGGACAACTGCTGGCGCATCATGCTGGTCGACGAGGGATTGAACTGCGTCCACCAGCAGACCATCAGGAAGAAGTACAGCTGCACCAGCAGCACGGCCAGCAGCGGGCCGAGGACGATCCATTTGAGCCAGCGCCGGCCGCCGGCCTTCGCCTTGGATTTGGAATGGGGCTTCGCAGTGGCCGCAGCCTTGAGCGCATCGAGCATAGGTCGTTATAAGGTAGAGCGCATCCGTTCCAGGACGGCCGTCGTTTCCGGCCGCACGCCGCGCCAGCCGGCAAAGGCTTCGGCAGCCTGCTCGACCAGCATGCCCAGGCCGTCGCGGGTCGCCGCGCCGTGGCGGGCGGCGAATTCCATGAACGGGCTCGGCGCTTTTCCGTACATCATATCCAATGCCAGCGTGCCTTGGCAAAAAGCGCTGGCCGGCACCGGCGGCATGGCGGCCGCCAGGCTCGCCGACGTCGCGTTGACGACCACGTCGAACGCGCCGGCGACGCCCTTGCCGATGTCTTCAAAGCCGCACGCCGTCACCTGCCCCGGCGCCGCATGGCCCGCGAAATGGGCGACCAGCGCATCGGCCGTGGCGCGCGTGCGGTTGGCGATGACGATGGCGGCGGGCCCCTGCTGCAGGAACGGCAGGATGACGCCGCGCGCCGCGCCGCCCGCCCCCAGCAGCAGCACGCGCTTGCCCGCCAGCGGCACGCCGGCATTGCGCACGATGTCCGCGACCAGGCCCGGCCCGTCCGTGTTGTCGCCGACGATGTCGCCGCCTTCGAAGCGCAGCGTGTTCACGGCACCGGCCAGGCGCGCCCGCTCTTCCAGCCGGGTGGCGATGGCGGCCGCCTCCAGCTTGAACGGCACGGTGACGTTGGCGCCCTTGTAGCCCGCCGCCACGAGTTCCCTCACGGTGTCGGCGAAGCCGTCCAGCGGCGCCAGCCGGCGCTCGTAGGCGATGTCCTGGCCCGTGGCCGCCGCGAAGGCGGCGTGGATCTCGGGGGATTTGCTGTGGGCGATCGGGTTCCCGATCACGCAGTATTTGTCTGTCATGGTCAATTCGTTACCGTCGTCCCCGCGCAGGCGGGGACCCAATGTCGCAAGCATTTCGACTGCGCCGGCCAACTTGGATCCCCGCCTTCGCGGGGACGACGTAGTGTATCGCGGGAACGACGTAGTTTATCGCTGGGAAGACGCGGTCGATTTTTCCTAGCCACGCAATTCCGCCTGCAGCTTTTCCTCACGCGTGAACCTGAAACGGGTGATGACGATCCACAGATCGTCCTTGTCCGACGAGCGCATATTCGCCGGGAACTTCCCGAACGGCGCCGCACGGCGGACGATGGCCAGCGCCGCGCGGTCCAGCGCCGCGTTGCCGGAGCTGCGTTCGATGCGCGGCCCGCCCTCTTTCTCGTAGATGCTGCCGTCCTGGAAGATCGGGATGTACACCACCAGCTCGCCGTACAGCTTCTTGCCGTTCTGCTGCGGGAAGTTCAGCGTGCCCGTTTCCTCGACGCGCTTCTGCATCGCCTTGTAGTACATGGCGTAGCCCACTTCGCGCGTGCTGGGGCTGATGAAGGTCTTGCGCGGGCGCTTGTTCTCGTCGTTGATGCGCTGGGTGATCTCGGCCGTCATGCGCGCGATGGCCTTGGCCGAATCGACGTCGTCGGCGCCCGTGCGGCGCGGATCCGGCTTGGCCTGCTCGGCGGTCGGCGCCGTGTTGAAGTCCGATGGGCGCGTACGCGTCAGCATGTTCTTCTGTTGCTGTTCCAGCTCGGCGATGCGGCGCTGCAGGGCCCTGATGCTGTCGCCATCCTCGACCTTGCGCAGGTCCGGCAGCGGCGACTGGGCGCGGCCCGCGTCGGCCTTGCCGCCGCCATCGAGGTTGGCCTGGGCCAGCGCCTCGGCCTTCAGGGGCGCGCGCTGGTGCTTGGCGTTGACGAGGATGACTTCCAGTCCCGGGTCGGCCGGCTGCAGCCGGAACGTGTCCGGCGCCGCGAAGCGGACCGCCAGCAGGCAGGCATGTGCCAGCACCGAACAGGCGATGGCGATCATCAGGGGACGGTTGTGGCGAAGGGTGTTCACGCGCTGCGGGGTGGGACGGTTGGGGTCACGAAACTCCCCATTCTACCGTGCAGCGCGCGGACTTTGCGAGGTTCGCGGGAAAGTATCGGTCTTGCATGCAACATGGGATTGTCGCGCATTCAAGAGCCGTTGATGAGGTGGCAACAGTCAGGTGGGCATATGATGCCCACCCTACGGTCAAGCCGCCGGTTGCGGCGCCGGCGGTTCCGCCGGCACGTCCGTCTGCGATTCCGGATCGACCACGGTGACGCTGCCCTCCGCTTCCGCGCTCTCGGCGGCTGCGGCTTCGCCCGTGTCCGTGCCCTCTTCCTCTTCTTCGAGGTCGAGTTCCGCCGCTTCCGGCGCCACGGCCGCCACTTCGAGCAGGCGCGCTTCCAGCGCCAGGTCGACTTCGTCCCAGCGCACGATGTCCAGGCGCACCTGGGCGCCACGCGCCACCTGCGGCATGCCCGGCAGGCGGATCACCAGAGGGATCTCGACCAGGCGCAGCACCTCGTCCTTCAGCACCACGGCATCGACCTGCTTGGCGTGTTCCTGGCCCAGCCAGCGCAGGCACCAGTAGCGCTCCATGTTCTGCTGGAAGTCGTTGTAGGCCGCATAGGCGGCGTCGAAGGCGGAGACGATCGAGAACAGCGTCGCGTCGCGATGCTTGAACGGCGCGACCAGCGGCGCGGTGACGCCGTTCGACGCGCAGGCCAGGATCTGCCACTGGTTGACGAGGTCCGTGTAGCGGCGCAGCGGCGACGTGCTCCAGGCATACTGGTCGACGCCCAGGCCCTGGTGCGGCGCCGCGTGGGTGACCATGCGCACCTGCATCTTGGCGGCCCAGCCGCCGGCGCCCGGTCCCTGCGAGCGGTAGATGCCCGGCACGCCGCAGTCGTGCAGCAGCTTGCCCCAGGTGCTGTTGGCGAAGATCATCAGCTCGGCCACGATCTTGTCCAGCGGCGCGCCGCGCTTGCGGCGCACGATCGTGACGACGTCGTCCTCGACATAGAAGTTGAAGTCGACGCGGTTCGCCTGCTCCGGCTTCAGGCCGAAGGCTTCGCGCTTCTGCATGCGGCCCGCTTCCAGCTTCAATGCCCATTTCCACAGCAAGCCCAGCTCGGTCTTGTGCGGATACTCGCCGGCGCCGCTTTCCAGGGTTTCCTCGTTGACCAGCTCGTCCAGGTCGTTGTGGCGCAGATTGTTCTTGACCGGCACTCGTTCGGCACGGGTCTCGGTCGAGATGACGGACCAGTCGTCCGGGTTCAGCACGGCGTACAGCGACAGCGCCGGGCAGTCGTTGCCCTCGGCCAGCGTGAATGCGTTGACGACCTCGTCCGGCAGCATCGTGATCTTGTCGCCCGGCATGTAGACAGTCGACATGCGCGCACGGGCGATCTTGTCGATGGCGTCGTCCGGACGGATGCCCAGGCCCGGCGCCGCGATGTGGATGCCCACGCGCACGGTACCATCGTCCAGTTCCTCGACCGAGAATGCGTCGTCGATCTCGGTGGTGGTCACGTCGTCGATCGAGAACGCGGCCACGTTCGCCAGCGGCAAATCGGCCGGTGCTCCCGGCACAGCCACCGGCGGGAAGCCGGCGCCGCGCGGGAAGTGCTCGAACAGGAAGCGCGACATGTGCAGGTCCTTGGCCGAGGCGACGCCGCCCGTGGACAACATCAGCCGCTGCGGCGTGGTCTGCAGTTCGCTGGCGGCCGTCTCCAGCGCCTTGAATTCGATGCTGTTCTTGTCCGGCTTGAACAGCAGCTGCTGCACCAGCGGCTGCATCGACGGCGGCAGCCGGCCGGTCTTCAATTCCTCGACATAAGATGCCTGGACGATGGCTTGCTGCTTCTTCTTTTCGATGCCGGCCAGCGCCGCGCGCAGCGACTGTTCCGGCGCCGCCTTGTAGCGCCCGCGGCCCTTTTTATAGAAATAGATCGGGGCGCCGTGCAGGGCCAGCACGAGGCCGGCCGCTTCCGCCGGCAGCGGCGCGTGGCCGAAGTATTCGGCGCCCAGTTCCGCGAAGCCGAACTCGTCCTCGCCCGCGACTTCCCACAGGAATTCGAGGTCCACGTCCGCGGCAATCGCCTTGGCCTGGTCCAGCAGCGTGGCCGCATCCGGCTTGTCGAACTGCAGCATCACGTCCTTGGACTTGACCTTGGTGCGCTTCCCGCTCGGCATTTCGACCTGGTAAGCCTCTCCCGCCTGCGACAGCACGGTGCCGACCTTGAAATCGCCGGACTCTTCGAAAAATACGTTCATCTTATTTGGACTTGGTTGATTTGAAGGCCAGCTTCAGCACCGCGGGCAAGAATACCTCGGTGACCAGCAGCAAGCCTTGACGGCGGCGATAGACGCAGCGCCGCGCAAAATAATCGGCATCCGCGGCGAACGACACGTCGTTCGCCAGCAAGGCGGCGCGCACGCGGCCCAGCAGCGGATGGCCCGGACGGATCCGGGCGAATTCGAGCCGGCCACGCGCCACCAGCGGATCGTAAAACAGCGTCGTGCCGAGCGACCGCTCGCCCAGCGCGGAAAACAGCGGCCAGTCGCTGGCCGTGGCCGTCAGCGGCACCACCGTGTGGCCGTACACGACGGGCCGGCCGTCGCAGCGCAGCAGCACTTCGCGCTCCCACACGCGCAGCGGGCGCGGCAGCCCGATGGCGGCCGCCTCGTCGGCCAGGCAGACGTTGCCGGCCTGGCGCAGCTTCTGCACGCGGAACGCATTGCTGCTCGCCACCAGGCGCGCCGTCAGCGAGCCTTCCGTCGTCAGCCAGTCGCGCATCGAGGCCGGCGCCTGCACGCCGTCCACATGCGCGAGCCAGCGGGCCCGGCGCAGCGATGCCGGCCTCAACTTGCCTGTTCCGATCCGGCGGCGCCTTGTTCGCGTTGTTCGCGTTGTTCGCGTTGTTCAATTCCGCAGAATGCCAGCACTTCGTCGACATAGCGGTCGAATTCCGAGATCGCATGGTCGCTCCCCTCGATCACGTGCTGGTGCGCGCCCGCATAATGCGCGACCATGTCGCGGTAATCGAGCACCTCGTCACCGGTCGTCGCCAGCAAGAAATAGCGCTGCGGATCGGTGATGCGCTCGACCTTCAATGCCGCCAGTTCGCCGATGTATTCCTGCTTGAACTCGAACGGCTCGTCCGAGTGCCAGGCCGTCGTCGTGCCCACGTGCTGCGCCAGGCGCGACAGCGGATCGACGGCCGGGTTCAGCAACGCCGCGCGGCAATGAAAGCGTTCGGCCAGCCAGGTCGCGTAGAAGCCGCCCAGCGACGAGCCGATGATCGCCAGGTTGTCCCGGTAGCGTTCGATCAGCCCCAGCACGAGGTCCATCGCCGCCTGCGGCGACGCCGGCAGTTGCGGGCAGGTCAGGTCGTGGGCGCGGCCGGCGCGCTCCATGCGCTGCTGCACGACGCGCGCTTTATAGGAACGCGGCGACGAGCGGAAGCCGTGCAGATAGAGAATGTGTCGGTTCGGGGCGGGCACGTCCCGAATGTGAGGAGTCCCGCTCATGCCTTCGCTGCCAGCGCATCCAGCAGCTTCTGGTGCACGCCGCCGAAGCCGCCATTGCTCATCACGAGGATATGGTCGCCCGGCTGGGCGGCCTGGACGACGGCCTGCACCAGGTAGTCGAGCTGGTCGAAGCTGTGGGCGATGGCGCCCAGCGGTTTCAACGCATCGCCCAGCGACCAGCCCAGCGCCTGCTGGCTGCCGAAGCCGAATACGACGTCGGCATCCTTCAGGCTGCCCGGCAGCGCATCCTTCATCGCGCCCAGCTTCATCGTGTTCGAGCGCGGTTCCAGCACGGCCAGGATCCTGGCCGTGGTACCAATCTTCTGGCGCAATCCGCCGACGGTCGTCGCGATCGCCGTCGGATGGTGGGCGAAGTCGTCGTAGACGGTCACGTTGTTGACGGTACCGCGCACTTCCATGCGCCGCTTGACGCTCTGGAAGCGCGCCAGCGATTCGATCGCCTGTGCCGGCGGCACGCCCACGTGGCGGGCGGCGGCGATCGCGGCCAGCGCATTGCTGCGGTTGTGCTTGCCGGTCAGGTCCCAGTGCACGGTGCCCTGCTGCTCTCCCTTGAACAGGACGTCGAAGCTGGCGCCGCCCGGATGCTCGACCAGGCTCCAGTCGGTGCCGTCAGAGGCGCCGAAGGTTTCCTTGTCGCTCCAGCAGCCGCGCTTGAGCACACGGCCCAGCGACGCTTCGTCGCCGTTCACGACGAGCCGGCCGACGCCCGGCACGGTGCGCACCAGGTGATGGAATTGGGTCTCGATGGCGCCGATATCGGGGAAGATGTCGGCGTGATCGTATTCCAAGTTGTTCAGCACGGCGGTCTTGGCGTGGTAGTGCACGAACTTCGAACGCTTGTCGAAGAACGCGGTGTCGTACTCGTCCGCCTCGATGACGAAGAAGTCGCTGTCCTTGTCGCCCTGCAGCCTGGCCGACACGCCGAAGTTCATCGGCACGCCGCCGATCAGGAAGCCCGGCGCATAGCCGGCGTCTTCCAGGATCCAGGCCAGCATCGACGTGGTCGTCGTCTTGCCGTGCGTGCCGGCAACGGCCAGCACCCATTTGTCGCGCAATATATGGTCGCCGATCCATTGCGGGCCCGATACATAGCGCAGGCCGCGGTTCAGGATTTCCTCGACCAGCGGATTACCGCGCGTCATCACGTTACCGATCACGTACAGGTCGGGATTCAGGCTCACCTGTTCCGGACCATAGCCCTGGATCAGCTCGATGCCCTGGGCTTCGAGCTGGGTGCTCATCGGGGGATAGACGTTGGCGTCGCAACCGGTGACACGGTGGCCGGCTTCCTTCGCCAGGACGGCGAGTCCGCCCATGAAGGTGCCGCAGATGCCGAGAATATGGATGTGCATTGTTCGGGAATGGTCAGTAAATAAAACTGTAAAGCGGAACGGTAAAGCGCGCTGCAAAGCAAATGAATACGCGATTCTACCCGACGCGATGCCATTTTCCGTTCAAGAGTATGATCTCGGACATGATGCCTAATCCAAATGATGACCTCCAGACTTTGCGTTCGCGCATAGCCGCAACGGCGGCCCGCATGATTGCCCAGGATGGGGCCGACTATCACACCGCCAAGGCCAAGGCGGCGCGCCAGGTACTCGGCGTGGACCGCCCCGCCCCCAATTATCTGCCAGACAATATCCAGGTCGAGGACGAAGTGCGCCGCTACCAGGCGCTGTTCGACAATCCGGCCCGCACCGCGCGCCTGCAGCGGCTGCGCCAGGCCGCGCTCGACGTCATGGAACAATTGGCGGAATTCCGCCCCTACCTGACGGGGGCCGTACTGAACGGCACGGCCGGCGAACACGACGACATCCACCTGCAACTGTTCGCGGACAGCGCCAAGGAAGTCGAGATCTGGCTGCTGAACCGCAACGTCGACCTCGACATCGCGGAAGTCCCGCACTTCAAGGGCGGACGCCACGATCCCGTCGAGGTGGCGAGCTTTACCTGGCAGAAGGAAACCGTGCACGCCGAGTTGTACGAGATGAACGACTTGCGCGGCGCCCTGAAGCCGCGCGCCGACGGACGCGTGCAGCGGGTCGACGCGGCCGGCCTGCGCGCCCTGATGAACAACGAAGAAAAACAGGCTTGAACCCATGAACAAGAAAAAACTGGCGGGCTACGCCATCCTTGCCACCGCCTTCACCGTGCTGGGCGCCATCGCCGGCGTCAAACAGGAAGCCAAGGGGCCCGTGACGACCACCTATGCAGCGACCGATGGCCGCGCCCACACGGCGACGACGAACCTGTATGCACAATCGCTCAACGACCTGTCCGGCAAGCCGCAGGCGCTGTCGCAGTGGAAAGGCAAGCCCCTGCTGGTGAACTTCTGGGCCTCGTGGTGCGCGCCCTGCGTGTCCGAGATGCCGGAACTGTCCGAGCTGGCGGCCAAGGACGGCGGCAAGCGCTTCAACGTGATCGGCATCGGCATCGATTCGCCCACCAACCTCGCCGAATTCGCGAAGAAGATCAAGATTTCCTACCCGTTGTACGTAGGCGGCATGAGCGCCACCGACCTGGCGCGCGGCCTGGGCAATGCGAACGGCGGCCTGCCATATACGGTGCTGATCGGCGCAGATGGCCAGGTGAAGAAGACCTACCTGGGCAGGTTGAAATTCGATCAATTACGCGCCGATCTCGCCAAGCTGTAAGACGAACGAACGATCGTTCACTTCCTTTTGCCCTGCTTTATAACGCTTGCCAACCCGTAACGTTGGCGGCAAAATGCCTGTCTTTCGGGCAAAACAGACGGTTACAACATGGCGAACAAGCTCCTGCTGCTCAACGGCCCCAACCTGAATTTATTGGGGACGCGCGAGCCTGCAGTGTACGGCTCGACGACGCTGGCCGACATCGAACAGGCTGCCCAGGCCCAGGCAGCCGCTGCCGGTGCCAGCCTCGCCTGCTTCCAGAGCAACCATGAAGGCGCCTTGATCGACCGTATCCACGCAGCAAAGACGGAGGGCGTGGACGCGATCGTCATCAACCCGGGCGGACTGGCCCACACGAGCGTATCGCTGCGCGACGCGTTCTCGAGCGTGGACATTCCGTTCGTGGAAGTACACATCTCTAATATACATAAGCGTGAGGAGTTCCGGCACCATTCGTTTTTGTCCGACAAGGCACAAGGCGTGATCTGCGGACTGGGAGCTGATGGATATCGCTTTGCCATCGACTTTGCGCTGAAACAGCGTTAATCTACGTCAACTTCACGCATCCTTGCGGATTGTGCATCACCTCACGCGCCGCATACTCACAAACAAATAATTCCAAGGGGTTTCACATGGATTTAAGAAAACTCAAGACATTGATCGACCTCGTCGCCGAATCGGACATCGCTGAACTCGAAGTGACCGAAGGCGAAAGCAAGGTACGTATCGTCAAGTCCTCGGCAATCCCGCAAAACCAGGTGATGATGGTGCCGCAGCAAGGCGTGCAGCAATTCTCGGCACCGGCCGTGACCGCAGGCGCACCGGCACCGGCCGCCGCCGCCCCGGCCGCGCCGGCGGAGCCGACCGGCCACGTGGTCAAGTCGCCGATGGTCGGCACCTTCTACCGCTCGTCCGCCCCGGGCGCGCCGGCCTTCATCGAAGTCGGCGCCACCGTCAAGGAAGGCGACACCCTGTGCATCATCGAAGCGATGAAGCTCCTGAACGAAATCGATGCCGACATCTCCGGCACCGTCACCAAGATCCTGGTGGAGAACGGCCAGCCTGTCGAATTCGGCCAGCCGCTGTTCGTGATCGGTTAATTCACCCCTCGCTACGGACAGAAGTCCGGGGACTTCCGGATGGATGTCTCCGGACTTCTGTCCTTCGGCTCCGCCGATCCATGTCGTTCCCCGGCCGACCTGGCCGGGCACTCACAGAAACACCGAACTTACCATGTTTGAAAAAATCCTCATCGCCAACCGTGGTGAAATCGCGTTGCGTATCCAGCGCGCCTGCCGCGAAATGGGCATCAAGACGGTCGTCGTGCACTCCGAAGCCGACAAGGACGCCAAGTACGTGAAGCTGGCCGACGAGTCCGTCTGCATCGGCCCCGCGCAATCGGCGCAAAGCTACCTGAGCATGCCGGCGATCATCAGCGCCGCCGAAGTGACGGACGCCGAAGCGATCCACCCGGGCTATGGCTTCCTGTCGGAAAACGCCGACTTCGCCGAGCGCGTCGAGAAATCGGGCTTCGTGTTCATCGGCCCGCGCCCGGATTCGATCCGCATGATGGGCGACAAGGTCTCGGCCAAGCAGGCCATGATCCGTGCCGGCGTGCCCTGCGTGCCGGGCTCGGACGGTGCCCTGTCCGACGATCCGAAGGAAATCATCCAGACCGCCCGCAAGGTCGGCTATCCGGTCATCATCAAGGCGGCCGGCGGCGGCGGCGGCCGCGGCATGCGCGTGGTGCACACCGAGGCCGCGCTGCTCAACGCCGTGGCGATGACCAAGACGGAAGCCGGCACCGCGTTCGGCAATCCGGAAGTCTATATGGAGAAGTACCTGGAAAATCCGCGCCACGTGGAAATCCAGGTGCTGGCCGACGAGCACAAGCAGGCCGTCTGGCTGGGCGAGCGCGACTGCTCGATGCAGCGCCGCCACCAGAAGGTGATCGAGGAAGCGCCGGC
>CAUSCY010000051.1:0-47407 GCA_963529995.1 uncultured Massilia sp.
GGGAACGACGGGTTTATCTATGACGCGTCTTATTGCAGAGCGTAGCGATTATCCCGGACAGCGGTGTGCCTGCGCAGGGACGACGTGTTTTATGGATGCGACTTTTGCCTTATTTGCTCACCTTCTGCAGCGCATCCTTCACCGTGTAATCCGGCGGCACCACGAACAGATCCGCCGCCGGCTCTTCCCGCTTCACGTTCTCGATCCGCGACACCACCTCGCCCGTGCGTGGATCGCTATGCTTCGCGTACACCGTGATCTGCAGGTCCGGCGCGAACCATCGTTCGTCCGCTACCACGATCGGGTTGCGGTTGCCGATCGCACCGGCCGGGATTTCATAGCTGCGCAGCTTGCCCTCGGCCTTGATGCCGCCGAACTCGCGCGTGCCCAGGTCCTTCGTGGCCGGCCTGGCAGCCCAGCGCGCATCGGCGAACGCACCGGCCAGCGACGTCAGCTCGACGCGGCCCGGCAGCGGCGCGGCCTGGATGCGCACGTCCCTCCGGGTGTCGCCCTCGGCGCCGTCGATGCGCTTGACGATGACGGCTTCGCGTTGCGTCGCATCCGGCAGCTTGCCTTCCTTGCGCAGCTGCTCGATGCGCGCCCGTGCCGCTTCCCCGGCCTTGCGTCCCACCTCCCTCCAGCGCGCGTTGTCGCCGATGCGGATGGCGCTGCGGTCCTGCGGCCGCAGGATCCAGGTGGTGCCCGTCGCGGGATCGTGGAGCGTCACGAGTTCCAGTTCGCCTTTCGCATCCAGCGTCTCCTGGCGCGTCCGGCCGGCACCGTCGCGAAAGCTCCGGGTGCTGTGGCGCTGGGTGATCTGGTTGCCGTCGCTCAGGTTCTGCTGGCGTTCGGTGACCATCTCCGCGCTGTATGGCGCATTCTTCATCGCACGCATGCCTATCTGCTCGACAAGGGGCGAGGTCGGACCGGCAAACGGCACGTCGTCGGCAAGGGCCGGGGCGGATACGCTGGCCAGCAGCGCGGCCAGCAAGGCGGCCAGCAGTGGGGCCAACATCGGGCGGGAAGTCTTCATGGCATCCTCTTTCATTAATTGATGGAACTCAGTCGCAGCGCCAGCGGCTGGCCGTCGGCCGCCACCAGCATTTCCGCACGCACGGAATCGCCCGCGTTCTCGGGCGTCAGCGGCACGCCCAGCGTGGCCAGGCTGGTGCGCGACACTTCGGTGGCGACCAGGCGCGGTGCCGGTTCCCGTTCGATGCGCTCGACCGAGTCGAGGGCGATGAACAGGCCGCCGTCGTCGGTACGGGTGAAGACGGGAGCGTTGCCGCCGCGCTGGTCGGGATCGTGCAGCGCCGCTAGCGCGAGCGCCACGGCGGCGCAGGCGGCGGCCAGCGTGCCGGCCAGCGCCCAGGCGCGCGCCGGCAGCACCTGGTACCAGCGGCGCCGGCGCGGAAAGCGGGCGACGAATGCCTGCATCAATTCCTTTTCGACGCCGCGCGGGGCGTCCAGCTTGCCGGCTTCACGGCGCAGCACGTCGAACAGCGGGTCGCGTTCGGGCGGGCGATGATCTGGGGTGTCCATGGGTGTCCTTTCAAACGGTGCCGGCGCAGCGCCAGCCGGCCAGACGCCTGGCCAGCGCGGCGCGGCCGCGCGACAGGCGCGAACGCACGGTGCCGATGTCGACCTGGCAGATGTCCGCGATCTCGGCATACGACAGCTCGTGCATCTCGTACAGGATGACGGCGTCGCGGTAATGGGGAGCGAGCAGGGCCAGCGCGCGCCGCACTTCCTCGGCGGCCTCGTTGCCCAGCACGCGTGCCAGCGGGCCGGCGGCATCGTCGGCGATGTCCGGTTCGTCCTCGTCGTCGCCCGCGGCGGGCGGCAACTGGCGGCGCTGCGGTTCTTCCAGCTTGAGGATCAGGTTGCGCGCCACGCCGAACAGGAAGTGTGGCAACTGCCCGCGCAGCGGGTCGAAGGCGAAGCGGCCGGTCATGAGACCCATGAAGGCGTCCTGCACCACGTCGGCGGCGGTGGCGGCCGAGCCGGAACGCAGCAGCGCGAAGCGGTACAGCGGCCCCTGGTGGCGCCGGTACAGGGCCGCGAAGGCATCGACGGCGCCGCCGCGCATCTGGCGCAGCAGGTCGGTATCGGAAGTGGTGGCGGAAGTGGTCATGGGTCGTCGTGTTTTACCCATATTCCGCCGGGACCCCGGAAAAGTTCCAACTAATTGGATCCCTGCCTTCGCAGGGACGACGGCGTTCAGGTCAGTCGACCCAGTTCACCTTGTCGAACTTGCTGCGGAATTCTTCCGGCATGCCCACGACCTGGCTGGTCTTGTAGTTGTAGAACACGAAACCCTGCTTGGCCAGCGCGATCGTGCACTTGTCCCTGGGCCGGGTGACGCGGAAGATGACGTCGCCGCCGTACTTGTTGAAGTCCATGACGCCCACCTCGAACAGCAGCTCGTCGCGCGCATGGGCTTCGGCGCGGTAGGCGGTGGCGAGGTCGGTGACGATGATGCCGGTGCCGTCGCGTTCGGTCTCGGCGACGCCGTACTCGAACAGGAAGCGGGCCCGCGCCTCGGAGATCATCGAGATCATCGAGTCGTTGCCGAGGTGGTTGGCGGCGTTGATGTCGGTGACGCGCACCGTCAGCAGCGTCGTGTAGTAGTACTGGTCCTCGGGAAAGGTGAGCTGTAGTCGTGCCATGGCTGTATTCTATAAAAATTCAGCGTGTGAGACGATAGATCAGCAGCGCGGCCCGGATCGCACCGCGCTCGATCGAGCCGACGTCCAGGTCCTCGTCCGGCGAGTGGGCGCCGTTGCCGCTGGCGCCCAGGCCGTCCAGGCTGTCGAGCAGCGGGGCCACGAACTGGACGTCGCCGGCGCCGCGCGCCTCGGCCGGCACGGCGCCCACCGGACCCAGCCCGGCATCGCGGCTGGCGCGCGAATACGCGTCCAGCACTTTCAAGTTGCCCGGCGTGACGGCCATCGGCGGATAGGAATCGTGGAAAGCGATGGTGGCGCCGGCACCCGGCAGGCTCTGGGCGACGATCGCCTGCATGCGCGCCTGGGCGCGGTCGCGCTGGGCATAGTCGAGGTAGCGCAGGTCGCCCTTGATCCTGGCGCCGGCCGCGATGACGTTGGTCTTGCCGAAGGCCGTGCCGCGCGAGGCGGCGTCGTCGGCCGTCACCTCGGTGCCGCCCACGATCAGGCCGGGATTGAAGGTCAGGCCCGGTTCCGCCACCTCGCGCCGGAACGCGTCGAGGATGCGCGCCGCTTCGTACACGGCGCCGTAGCCGTTGGCGCCGAACACGGTCGACGAATGGCCCGGCTTGCCCTTGACGTCCAGTTCCCAGCTCGCCGTGGCGCGGCGCCCCACGGTGGCGGTGGCCAGGCCGTCCTTGTCGATGATGCTGCCTTCGAAGCTGAGGGCAATGTCGCTGCGCTTGGCCAGCGCGACCATGTCGCCGCGCGAGACGCTCTTCGGATTGCCCGCTTCTTCCTCGTCGCCCGTGAACATGACCGAAATGGTCGTGTTCTCGAGGGCGCCGACCTGCTGCAGCGCGCGCAGCGCCTCGATGACGATGACGTCGCCGCCCTTCATGTCGGACACGCCCTGGCCGCGGATCCGGTCGCCGCTGCGTTGCCACATGGGGACGGTGCTGCCGGGTTCGAACACGGTGTCGAGGTGGCCCAGCAGCAGCAGGCGCTTGCCCTGGCTGCCTTCGCGCGTGGCGACCAGGTGGCCGGCGCGCTTCATCTCGGGAGGCAGCTCGATCCAGCGGGTGGAAAAGCCGAGCGCATCGAACTGGTCGCGGAACAGCTTGCCGACGGCGCGCACGCCCTGCGTATTCATCGTGCCGCTGTTGATCAGGACGCTCTGCTCGAGCAGGGCCAGCGCCTGCGGCGAATGGGCCTTGATCGCGGCGACGATGCGCTGCTCGGTCGGGTCCAGCGCGGCTGGGCCTGGTTCAGCGGCGGCCGCGGCCCCCATGCATGCTGCGGCGAGCATGGCCGCGACGATCGTCCTGCGCATCATGATCTTTCCAAAAAATAATGATGTTCGACTTTACACCGATTCGGCAGCCCCATGCAGCCGTTGATTGCTGACCTGCACGGAGGCGCTCGCGATACGGCCGTCGACCACTTCGTAGATCGCCACCATGTTCACGGTGCCCGTGCCTTCGGGGAAGGTGCGCGTGACTTCTTCGTGGTCGATGACGATATTGCCCATCACGGCGCGCTGCAGCAGGCGCGCATGCAGGTTCGGTTCCCGGAAGCGGACGGCCATGCGTTCGCGCATCTCGTCCGCGCCCGTCGCGAGCAGCTTGCCCGGATGTTCGTACTGGCGCGCGTCCGGCGCATAGGTGGCGAGCAGCGCGTCGACGTCGCGGGCGTTATAGGCGTCGAGCTGGCGCTGGACGACGGCTTCGGGGGAGTTGTTCATGGCGGCGCTGGTCGGGTTGAAAAGTTTCCATTCTGCCACGAAGCGCGGCTCAAGGGACCGGGTCGGTCGGATAGGATGGCCGCGTGCGCATCTTGCGCACCACGCCGGATCGGTCGAGCAGCAGCACGAGTTCCGCCGTACGCCCATTGCCGGCATCGGTGCTGTAGACCCAGGCTTCCATGCCGCTGTCGAACACGACGTTGCGGGTCTGGCCGAAGGCGGCCAGGAGTTCGGCGCGCGTGGTCTTGCCCGGCACCACGAGCTGGCTGAAGCGCTGTTCCTGCACGAGTGTGCCCGGCGCCTGCGAGCGGGTGGCGCAGCCCGTCAGCGCCAGTGCGACGAGGGCGACGGCGCACAGGCGGCTCATGGGGTGGCCTCCGCGCCGTCATCCATGTACTCGAAGCTGACCAGCGTGTCGTCCGGCCAGGTCTTGTCCCAGATCGGTGCGTAATAGGTGCGGTCGAGCAGCACCTGGCAATCGCAGTATTCCAGCATGTCGCGCGTCTGCTCGCCGCCGGCATACAGGAAGCGGAACGGCAGGATCTCGGTACGCGCGCCGGCGCGCAGCGTCACCGAGAACACGGGGCGCTCCGTAAAGAACAGGAAATTGCCGTCCGGGCTGTTGCAGACCTGGTCGGGGCTCGTGAGCGCATCCGAGATCCAGCCGAACAGCGGCGAGCTGTTCGATACCAGTCCCGCTTCCACGCCGACCAGGCACTCCAGGCGCAGGTCGCCCAGGCGCCGCGTGCCGGACGGCAGGCCCGGTGTGATCACCTGGGCGCGCCAGGTCATGCTGGTCGTCTTGCGGTTGGCGATCACGGCGGCATCCTCGCGCAGCGCCTGCTGGTTGCGCGGCAGCGTGAAGGTATTGTCCGGTGCGACGGGGACGGGCACGGTGATGCCGTCGCCGACGAGGCGCAAGGTGATGCCGTTCATGTCCACCTTGGGCGTGCGCGGCAGCAGGCGAAAGCGCAGGGCTGCCTTCGGCGCCAGATTGTGCTGGCGCTCGAAGCGTTCCATGCCGCGCACCATCTTGCGGTAGGACTTGTCGACCGGATCGCGGGTGGACGTCACGGTAACGGTCTGGGCGGGCGGCACGACGGTCGCGGCCGGCGGCGCCTCCTGCGCCGACTGCTGCACCTGGGAAAAGGCGACAGCAGGCAGCAGGGAGGCAAACAACGACAGGAGTCGGCGCATCGTGGGCCGCTTACCAGTAGCGCACGCGGCCGACGTCCATGTGGACGAATTGCGAATCCGGATAGTAGCCGACCCCGCCGCCCTTCGCGGCCATGGCCGCCTTGTGCAGCTTGGCCAGGTCCTGGCCGGGGATGCGCACGTCGATCGCCTTGCCGTCCATGTGCAGGCTGTGCTTGGCGACACCGCTCGTGTTTTCGTGCAATTTCGCATTCGTTTCCGGCGAGCGGTAGCCGGAAATCACGTGAATGGTCGGATGGTCGCCGAATTTCGCGCTGACACGGTCGAGCAGCAACAGCAATTGCGGATCGATTTCCGCAACCTGGTTGTTCCGGTGGTCGCGCAGCAGCTTGTTGATGTCCTGCAATGCGTCCGGAATGAATTGGCCCTCGGCCCAGAACACGCTGCGCGTCGTTTCGCCCGTGTGCGTGTTGTACAGGCGCAGGATACGTTCTCCCGGTGCGGCGGCAACGGCGGCCGGCACCGACTTGGCTTTCGCCACGGCCGGTGCACCGAGCACCGAGGCGAGAACGGCAGAGCTTTTGAGGAAGGAGCGTCGTTGATTCATGAGCTGTCCTTGCTGTTGGCTAAGTTCGTATCATACGCCGCATGGCGGGATCATGCAGACAGACCAGGCCTTTGGTGGTTGTCAGTCCAGAACTACAAGCTCAACAGCGGCTCCCATAATGCTGCACGATCGATTCGATCATTTCCTGCTGGTGGGATTGAATACCCTGGTCCCAGTCGCCATCGTCCACGCTGCGGAACATACAGGCCAGTTTCAATGAGTCATATGTCTGTTTTTTGTCGAAATCCACACGTTTTTTCTTTGGGTCCATATTGCTATACGCCGAGTTTTCGCCGGGGCTGAGCAAGACCAGGTTGCCAAAGGCATCCAGCAAGTCGCCGATACTTTCCTCGTATTCATGGTTCTGCGGATGCACGTGTTCCACCGAATTCTTCGAAGTGATGCGAAAGCGTGCCAGCTTGCCCGCATTGAAGTTCATCACATCACGGCGCTTCCACAAGATATATTCCAGTTTCTGAAACCAGTAGTGTTCGAAGCGCGTTCCCTTATTGCCGGTGTCCAGCATATGCGCGACCGAGGCCACGTCGTCGCGCGCGAAAGGCTGGCGCGTGAGCAGGGCAAAACTCGCCTCTTTTTGCGTGACGCCGGCCAGCGACAAATCGTCGTCGATGTCTTCCAGCATGCGCAAGACTGTCGCCGCATTGCTTGCGGGCGTCCTGATGAGCAAGCCCAGCATCGGTGTCAGCCAGTATTGCGCGCTACGCTCGCCGGTGAAATTGCGTACCGCCTGCAGTTGCGAGAGGTCGCTGGTATCGAGCAGCGACCGCGACAGCCGTTTGCCTCCGCCTTTTTCGTTCGCGACGGATACCGAACTCAGACGCAAGACGGCTTCGTCGGTCTCGTCCGACGCAGTCCATTTCACGACCCAGGCGTCGAACTGGTAGCGTACCTGCCACAGACATTCGATGAAGGCGCAAGCCTCGCTCTCCGTCGCGTCGGCGGCGAAACCGGCAAAGCACTCGCCGAAACGGGCGGCGTGCAGACGCGTTGCGATGTCGACCGGATGATCCTGTCGGGCCAGGTAGATGCGGTAGGTGTGCATTAGCAGCAAGGGAAAACCGATGATCGAACGGCAGTAGCGTTTGTCCTCGTCTTCTTCATCGTCGCCGGCTTCCGCGTGAGGGCCGGCGGAGCCGCTGCGTTCGTCCGGGCCGTTCTGCGCCTGCGGCCGGCGGCCGGCGGGGAGGTCGGCAATGGCGTCGTGCACCAGGTCACGCAACGCTACCGTCGCCGCGTCGACGGCAGCGTCGGCATGCGTGTCGAACCTGAGCGGGTCGAAGCGCGCCAGGTCCGCATACGCGATGTGTTTCCAGTCCGCTGCGGGAAACAATTTCCTGACGTTGCGCTCGAAGTAATTACCCATGTTTTCGCAGGCCTGCCAGATGGCGTCGTAGCGTGTCTTGTTGCGAGTAATCTTGCGTAACAGCTGAGACTTCAGGATGTCGCTCTGCTCGAGCTGCAAGCCGCTGGTATTGATCTTGGCGAACAGGCGGTTCAGGTTCACGCCGGGCGGCACCGTGTTGTTGACCCATTTGACGCTGGAAAAGATATAGGCCGCGATCCGTTCCAGGGCCACGCCCTTGTTGGCCTGCAGCCGGGCGATGGCATCGTCCGCCGCTCTGGTTGCACGGTGCAGGTGGGCCAGGTACTCGTCCTTGTCCGTTTCTTCCGCGTCCGGCGCGCGATAGGACGACAATCCGGCCGCGGAGCCCAGGTAGGCCTGAACCTGGGTACGGATACGGAAGGTCAGGCGCGGCTCGGCATCCAGCGTTGCAAATGCGGCCAGTGGCGCATCCGGCAATACCTTGCGGATGGCCAGCGCCAGCAACATCAGCGTCGTGATGCGCTGCTGGCCGTCCACCAGCTCCTGGCGCGGGCCTGTATGCGTCCCCGCGGCTTGCGCGCTCATGATCGTGCCGATGTAATAGTGTTCCTCGCCCGCCAGGCAGGCGGCGACGATGTCGTCCAGCAGCTGGATGACGTCCTCGACCGGCCACACGTAGGGGCGCTGGTAACTGGGAATGACCAGGCCGGCGCCTTCTGCGCATAACAGGCTGGCCGATTCGATCCGGGTGGCGACGTGCTGGCTCATGTGCGCACTCCAGCGGCGGCCGCGACGATCTTGTCGATTGCCGCTTGCACGGACGTGTCGAAGCGAGCCGCGATCATGGTCGCGACATCCTCGCCCTCGGTGGGCGCCATTGGGATGGAAAGGGCAGCCAGGACAATGTCGACGAAGCGGCGCTTGATGCCACCGCGCGTACCCAGGTGGTCCGGAGCGACCGTATAGGTGAATTGCTTCAGATAGTTCATCAATTGCTTGTGTGTATAGCTGCTTGCGATCCAGTCGAGGACGGGATGCTCACGGACGAAATGCTGGACAGTCGCTTCGCGTACCGCCTTCTTGTTTTCCAGGCGAGGCGAGAATACGACGCGGAACAGGCGCAGCGACGCTTCCAGGACCTGGCTGTCGCCGAACTGGCTGATGTACATGCAGAGCGCGCAGTCGTAGAGCCGGGTCAGGAAGGGGCTGGCATCGCTTTGCGCCACCAGGACGTGGTAATAGTGCGCAAATCCACTGCCCGGCGCCGGTACTGTCTTGCTGCACCAGTTGGTGTGCAAGTCATGGAATTGCGCCAGGTAGTGCACCGTGTTGACCCCCGCATCGAGCGGCTGTCGCATCGCATAGCGAATGCTGTCCGGACCGTCCCAGCCGGCATCCGTGCGGCGCAGGCGTACCTGGCTGAAACAGGCATCCTCACTCGTCTCGCCCGTTGCCTGCGCCAGCTCATGGACGATCTGCTGGCGCAGGACCAGGGGCTCCAGGCGCTGGCTCGCCAGGTTGCGCCATTGCAGGGATTGCCAGTGGCGGGCGCGCATCACGCTGTCCAGTACGCCCTGCAACGCCCGCATGTCCTCCCAGCGGTGCGCATAGTCGTCCTGGCTGGCCTTGTCGATGGCGCGCAAGTGATGGGCCTTGATGATGTCCGCACCCGTGAGCCGCACGCCGCCGCTGTTCTGCGTTTCGAAGAAGCGATAGGCGTCGTCCTCCGAGCGGGTGACGACCAGCGTGACGTTGATGCGCGCCAGGTCGAAGGGACGGGTGACCTGGCTATGCAGCGCCGTGGCATTTGCCGCGATGCGCTGCCGGCTCTCGGGAGCACGGAAGTTCAGGTCGGGAACGGGCGCCATGCCGGCGAGGGCACACAGCAGCGCCATGCTGGTCAGCCGCTGCTGCCCGTCGATGATGTTCAGGCGCGGCCGACCGTCTGCGGCCTGCTGATGCAGGATGATGCTGCCGAGGTAGTAATCGTGCGCAGCGTTCCCGTTTTCGGGGGCAAAGTGATCCAGGATGTCCTGGTAGAGCTCGCGCACGAGCTGCGCATCCCAGCGGTACGGGCGCTGGTATTCGGGAAGGTGCAACGCACCGCGGATCGCCGCATGGCCATTCGACGGAATGTCTTCGTTGCTGAACAGCTTGTCGAGTGACGTGCTTGCGACGGTGAGGCGGTCATGGGAGAGCGCGTACATGCGTGATGGGATGCACCAAAAATATCTAGGAATAAAATTTTATTGTTGTTGAGTACGAAAGTCACGGCGTACCGGCACGGCTTCGATAGGTGAGGGATGGATTTTTCGTATTACTGGCGCAGGACGATGGCGGTACTGCTTGCTGCAGCGGCTTCATGCTTCAATCTAGCGCATGCGGCAGCGGAACAGGGGCCCATGCCCGCGTTGACCGTTCCGATACCGGATATTCCCTTTACTAGCTTTGTGCTGAGCAATGGCCTGACGGTCATCGTGCACGAAGACCACAAGGCCCCCGTCGTGGCCGTCAATACCTGGTATCACGTGGGGTCCAAGGACGAACAGCCGGGCAAGACGGGTTTCGCCCACCTGTTCGAACACCTCATGTTTTCCGGCAGCGCCAATTTCGACAAGACCTTCCTGGCGGCGCTGGAAGGCATCGGCGCCCGCGACCTGAACGGCACCACCAACAAGGACCGCACCAATTACTTCGAGACGGTGCCGACCTCCATGCTCGACTACGTGCTGTTCGCCGAAAGCGACCGCATGGGTCACCTGCTGCCCGTGCTCGACCAAAAGAAGCTCGACCTGCAGCGCGGCGTGGTGCAGAACGAGAAGCGCCAGCGCGAGAACCAGCCCTACGGCATCGTCGAGCAGCTCGTCGCCGAGAACACCTGGCCGCGCGGTCACCCGTATTCCTGGACCACGATCGGATCGATGGCCGACCTCGACGCCGCCGGCATGGACGACGTCACGGCCTGGTTCAAGCGCCACTACGGCCCGAACAACGTCGTGCTGGTGCTGGCCGGCGACATCACGCCGCAGCAGGCGCGCGCCAAGGTGGAACGCTACTATGGCGACATCCCGCCCGGCCCGCCGCTGGCGCAGCAGCGCGCCTGGATCGCCCGGCGCACGGGCACGCACCGCGCCCAGGCCCAGGACCGCGTGCCGCAGTCGCGCATCTACCGCATCTGGAACGTGCCCGGCGCCGACACGCCGGAAGAAGCGCTGCTCGATCTCGCCGCCCAGGTGCTGGGCGGCGGCAAGAACTCGCGCCTGTATCAGCGCCTCGTCGTCAAGGAACGGCTGGCGACGTCCGCTTTCGCCGGCGACGAATCGCAGGAGATCGCGGGCCAGTTCGGCATCAACCTGACGGCGCGTCCCGGCGCCGATACGGCCGCCATGGAGCGCGCCGCCGACGAGGAATTGCGGGCACTGCTCGCGCACGGCCCGACGGCCGAGGAATTGCAGCGCGCCCGCATCGCGATCCTGGCCGGGCAGGCGCGCGCGCTCGAGCGCGTCGGCGGCTTCGGCGGGAAAAGCGACGTGCTGGCGCGCTGCGCCGTCTTCACGGGCCAGCCCGATTGCTACAAGACGTATGCCCGGCGCATCCGGGCCGCGACGCCGGACAGCGTGCGACGGGCGATGCGCGACTGGTTGTCGGACGGCGACTTCGTGCTGCAGGTCGACCCGTTCCCGACCGGCCTGGCGGCAAGCGCTTCCACGCTCGACCGCAGCAAGGGGCCGTCCCTCGGCGGACCGGAAACGCTGGCGCTGCCGCCCATGCAGAAGGCGACCTTGAAGAACGGCCTGAAGGTGGTGCTGGCCGAACGCCACGGCGCGCCCACGATCAACCTGTCGCTGATGGTCGATGCCGGCTTCGCCTCGGACTCGCAACACTTGCCGGGGCTGGCCAGCTTCGCGCTGCGCATGCTGGAAGAGGGGACGGGAGGGGGCGGCGCAAAGACGCGCGACGCGCTGCAGATCGGCCGCGCGCTGGAGGCGCTGGGTGCCTCGTTCGGCACCACGATCAACCTGGACGGCGCCTTCGTCAACATGAACGTGCTGCAGCCCACGCTGGCGCAGGCGCTGGACCTGTATGCGGACCTCGCCCTGCATCCATCGTTCCCGGCGGCCGAGGTCGAGCGCCAGCGCGCCTTGCGCCTGGCCGGCATCCAGCGCGAAAAGACGGTGCCGCGCGCGATGGCGCTGCGCGCGCTGCCGGCGCTCGTGTACGGCCGCGGCCACGCGTATGCGCTGCCGCTCACGGGCAGCGGCACCGAGGAAGCGGTCGTGAAGATCGCGCGCGCCGACCTGGCGGCCTGGCACGCGACCTGGTTCAGGCCCGGCAATGCGACGCTACTGGTCGTGGGCGACACCACGCTGGCGCAACTGCTGCCGCAACTGGAACGCGCATTCGGCAACTGGGTTTCCGGCACCGTGCCGCGCAAGAACGTGGCCGAGGTCGCGCAGCCGGCCGGCACCACGGTCTACCTGATCGACCGTCCCGGCGCGCTGCAGAGCGAGATCCTCGCCGCCCAGCTGGCGCCGCCGCGCGCGTCGCCGGATACGCTCCCGCTGAACCTGCTGAACGACGTGTTCGGCGGCACCTTCAGCGCGCGCCTGAACATGAACCTGCGCGAGGACAAGCACTGGTCGTATGGCGTCGGCTCGACGCTGGTGCAGGCCGTGGGCCAGCGCATCCTGTACAGCGCCTCTCCCGTGCAGACCGACCGCACGGCCGACGCGCTGCGCGAGCTGGCCGGCGAATACGCGGCCATTGCCGGCAGCCGGCCCGTGACGGCGCGCGAACTCGCGGAGGCCCAGGCCAACGAGACCCTGGGCCTGCCCGGCGCCTTCGAAACGGTGGCGCAGCTGAGCGATGCCTACGCGACCATCCTGCAGTACGGCCTGCCGGACGATTACTACGACAGCTATGCGGCCCGGGTGGCCGCCCAGACGCCGGCCGGCATCGATGCGCTGGCGCGCCGGCTCGTCCTGCCGCGCCAGCCGGTGTGGATCGTCGTGGGCGACCTGGCGAAGATCGAAGCCGGCATCCGCGCCCTGAAGCTCGGCGAGGTACGGAAGATCGATACGGAAGGCCGATTGCTCGAATAAAGTCGTTAGAATTGCTATGAGATAGCAAAAAAACTTCTATGTAATCGTTGCATATTGCGCTTGATTGGCATATGGTTGTTCCAATAACACCCATTTTCCAGTCCGAGGAGGAGCAGTATGGCCGGCATTCCCGTTTCATCGCGTTGCTTCGTGCTGGCTGCCGCCGGCGTTATCGGGCCGGCCATGGCCCAGCAGGCGACCCCGCAGGTCGAAGTAAAAGGCAAGGCGGCCGACTACGATGCCCGGCGCGACGACACGGCCATGAAGCTCGTCGTCGGACGCGAGGACATCGAACGCTATGGCGATACGGGCTTGTTCGACGTCCTCAGACGCGTCCCTGGCGTCACGGTGGTGAATACGGGGCGCAGCGTCGAGGTGCGCATGCGCGGCCTGGGGAGCGGTTACACGCAGATCCTGCTGGACGGCGAGCGCACGCCGCCCGGCTTCTCGCTCGAGGATCTGGCGCCGGACACGGTCGAGCGCATCGAGGTGATGCGCGCGCCGACGGCGGAGTTCTCCACGCAGGCGGTAGCGGGCACGATCAATATCGTGTTGCGCAGCGCGCGCAAGGCCAGGGCCAAGCGCGAGGCCAAGCTGGGCTATCTGGTGGGCGGCGATTTCAAGGGGCCGAGCGCGACGCTGGACATGTCCGCCAACGGAGAGCGCAGCGCCTATTCGCTGGCGGCCAACGTCAACCACGAAAGCTTCGACCGGCACTTCTTCGGCTTCCAGGACAATACGCGGCCCGGCGGCAGCGTCGACCTGCTGCGCCGGACCGATGTGGCCGAGGATGGGCACATCAACCGCTACAGCATCAATCCCAAGCTGGAGTGGACGCTCGACGGGGGCGACACGCTGGCCTGGCAGACGCTGGTCAACGGCAACCGTTTCCGCAACCATGCGCAAGCGCTGGTGGCAACGTCGATCGGTGCGCCGCCGCAGGTGCCCGACCTGCGGTCGACCGTGGCCAGCGAAAACGCGACGCTGAAGTCGGACCTGCGCTGGACGCATGCCTTCGATTCCGGCACCAGGCTGGAAGCGAAGGTGGGCATCGAGGGGGCGCACCAGGACAGCGAGAGTACCGGCATCGGCGCGGGTGCGGCCGGGCTGCCCGCCACCGACCAGCGCATCCGCCTGAAGGGGCGTGAGCGCGGCATCGATTCGACGGGCAAGTTGACGAAGAGCCTGGACGGCGGCCATCTGCTGGCGGCCGGCTGGGACGGCGGCATGCGCTGGCGCGACGAGACGCGCACGGAGCGCGACGCCGTGCGCCCGCTGCCGCCGACGCTGCCGGCCGATGAAGTGTCCGACGGCCGGCTGGCGCGCCTGGCGCTGTATGCGCAGGACGAGTGGACCATCGACAAGGCCTGGTCGGTCTACCTGGGGGCGCGCTGGGAAGGCATCCGCACGGACGCCGCCGGCAATACCTTCGCGACCACGCGCGTGCGCTCCAGCGTCTGGAGCCCGATCGCCCAGGTGCTGTGGAAGGTCCCGAACAGCAAGGGCGACCAGCTGCGCCTGGCCGTCAGCCGCACCTATAAAGCGCCCGAGCTGGCGAACCTGCTGCCGCGCCGCCAGACCTGGGAAAACAACGATGCCACCGAGGCCGACTACATCGGCAACCCGCGCCTGCAGCCGGAGCTGGCCTGGGGCGTGGACGCGGCGTGGGAACACTACTGGGCCGAGGGCGCGATGGTGTCGCTGGCAGGCTCGATGCGGCGTATCGGCAACTACACGGGCAACCGCGTCTATTTCGACGGCTACCGCTGGGTCTTCACGCCGGACAACGTCGGCCGCGCCGAGAGCCGCAGCCTGGAACTGGACACGAAATTCCCCATCAAGGCGCTGGCACTCGACCTGCGCGCGAACGTCAGCCGCAATTGGTCGCGCGTGGACGCGGTGCCGGGACCGGACAACCGCATGGAACAGCAGATTCCGTTGACGGCCAACCTGGGCGCGGACTGGAAAGGCGGGGCCTGGTCGGCCGGCGGCAGCTTCGCGTTCCGCGCCGCCGCGCCGGTCTCCAGCAGCATCGACCGCGCCACCTATCTGCCGGCGCGGCGCGACCTGGAAGCGTATGCGGTGTGGAAGGCGGCGCCGAAGGTGCAGCTGCGCGTCGCGCTGGCGAACATCCTGCGCGAGGACGACGGGTTCGAGGTGAAGTACATCGATCCGGTGGCGGGAGTGCAGAAGCGGAGCTGGACGTATCCGGGGAATATCAAGCTGAGGACGACGCTGGAGACGGTGTTCTAATGCCGTCATCCCCGCGAAGGCGGGGATCCATGCTGAGGTCCCGAAGTCGTTCCCTTAATAAGCCCCTCTCGTCTTCAACATACGGAATTCGGTTGCTCAGTATGGATTCCCGCCTTCGCGGGAATGACGATGCTTTTTTCGCGAATAATATTCCGGACACCAGTGTGCCTGCGCGGGGACGACGCTCTGACGGCGGGAACGATGTTCAGGTGGTCTTGCGCTTCTTCTGCTGCTCCTCGCGCCACTGTTGATACCGCTCGATCTGCTCCTCGCGCCGCAGGATCTTCGAATGCGGATCCAGCGTATAGCCGACCCCCGCCGGCAGCGCCACGCTGCCCCGTCCATCCGTCATCGGCACGGTGACGACCTTGTCGCCGACGCGCACTTCCACCGGCATCGGGAACGGCGTGTCCTTTTCCGTCTTCCACGCCAGTTGCAGGGTGCCGCCGTTGCGGGTGGCCTGCAGGTCGGGCAGGGCGGCCTGGTACAGGTAGGCCTGGAAGAACCAGTCCAGGTCGCGGCCGGCGTTGCGCTTGACGATGGCCATGAATTCCGGCGTGGTGCCGTAGCGCGGCGCGAAGTTGCCGGGGCGCGGGTCCGGCGTGCCGTAGACGATCTCGCGCACGGAGCGGAAGAACGCGTCGTCGCCGATCAGGCCGCGCAGCGTGTGCATGACCAGCGAGCCTTTCACGTAGATGTCCTGGCCCGGACCCTTCTTTTCGTCGTACACGTCTTCTTCCAGCTTGGGCGTGCCGGAGACGATCGGCCGCTTGTTCCTGATGCCGGCGCGCGACGCCATCAGCAGGGCGAAATATTCCCGGTCGCCGCGCAGCATCTGCATGTACAGCGGCTGCATATAGCTGCCCAGTCCCTCGTGCAGCCACATGTCGTCCCAGTCCGCATTGGTCAGCTGGTTGCCGAAGAATTCGTGGGCGAATTCGTGCTGCAGCAACTCGTCGAAGCCGTAGGGCGTCTTCGCGTACTTGTTGCCGTAGGCGTTGATGGTCTGGTGTTCCATGCCCTTGTGCGGCGTCTCCACGACGCCCATCTTTTCGTCGCCGAACGGGTAGGGACCGATGGTGGTTTCGAAGAAGTCCAGTATCTGCGGGAATTCCGCGAACAGTTCCTTCGCCTGCGCCTCGCTCTGCGGCAGGTAATAGAAGCGCAGCGGGATGGTGTTGCCGTAGCGGCTCTTGTAGTCGCCCTCCAGCAGCTTATACGGGCCGACGTTGATCGAGATGCCGTAGGTGCTGGGGTTCTTCGTGCGCCAGTGCCAGGTGTTCCAGCCATCCTTCATGTCCATGCCGAGCGCGATGCCGTTGCCGGCGGCGACCAGCGGGGCCGGCACCGTCAGGTGTTCCTCGACGACCTTTGCCTTGCCGGTCGGGTGATCGATGCAGGGCCAGAACAGGTCGCAGCCTTCGCCCTGCACGGCGCTCGCCACCCAGGGCTGGCCGTCCGGCGTGCTCGACCAGACGAAACCGCCGTCCCACGGCGCCTTCTTCGCCACGTGCGGCTTGCCGTGGTAACGCACGCGGATCGTCGTCTGCTTCCCCGGCTCCAGGCGTTGCGGCAGCTCGACCGTCAGCTTGCCTTCCGGATTGCGCCAACGATTCGCGGCGAGCGGCTGGCCGTCGACCTCGACGGCGTCGATCGGCAGGTTGCGGTCGAGATCCAGCTCGATGCGGTCGACCGCGGCGCGGGTGCCGAAGGTCAGCAGCACGTCGCCCTGGATGCTCTTCGTCGCCGGCTCGATGCGCAGCTTCAGGTCGGCCTTGTCGAATTCCAGCGCCTGCTGGTCGGCGCTACGGACGGCGCCCGAACCGACCGTGTGCGCGGTCAGGGGCGGCTGGGTGGTGGCGCAAGCGGCGAGCAGGGCGCTCATGCCGGCCAGGGCGAATCGTTTCATGGAGACTCCGCTGTTGATGATCTTGAGAAATCTATCACAGAGGAAACCCAAAGTGGATGAAAATGCGCGCCACTCAATCCGTCGCTGGCCGATACTGAGGGCCAAGGAGGGTTATTGAACATGAGTGATGAAAAGATCGATATCGGCAGCACTGCCCTGGTGCTGATCGACCTGCAGAACTTCAATACGATGCGCGAACTGGCGCCGCATCCGGCCGACCGCGTGGTCGGCAATTGCGTGCTGCTGGCGGACGAGATGCGCAACCGCGGCGGCATGGTCGTGTTCGTCCGCGTGCTGATGGGCGAATTGCTCGCGCTGCCGGCCGACAACCCCATGAAGAAGCCGGGCACGCCGGAACCGCCGCCGGAAGCCATCCAGTTTTCGCCGGACGCCCAGGTGCAGGCCACCGACATCGTCGTCACCAAGCGCCAGTGGGGCGCGTTCTACGGCACGAACCTGGAGCAGCTGTTGCGCCGGCGCGGCATCGAGACCATCATCCTGGGCGGCATCGCCACCAACTTCGGCGTCGAATCGACGGCACGTGCCGCCTTCGACCAGGGATTCGCCCTGATCTTCGCCGAGGATGCGATGAGCAGCATGCAGGCCGAGGCGCACGAGTTCGCCTGCCAGAATACGTTCAAGGTGATGGGGAAGGTGCGTTCGACGCGTGCGCTGATCGACGCGTTCCAGGCGGGGACGGGCGACGCCTGAGGTCAGTTGTAGGGTGGGCACCATGTGCCCACCGAGTGCTCGCGTCACGTCAGCGCCCGGTGGGCACGTGGTGCCCACCCTACCGGGATGGTTGCTGAATTACTTGCGGGCCGGCGCCTGCTGCTGGTTCTGGCGGGCCTGGGCCTCTGCCTGCGCCTGGGCTTGCGCCTGGGCCTGCTGTTCCTGTTCTTTCTTTTCCTGCTTCTTGCCCATGTGGTGGCCGATGGCGCAACCGGCCGCGGCACCGATCACGCTGTGCTTGCCGGCGAGGTGGCCGCCCACGGCGCCGACCGCCGCACCCTTCAGGCAACCGGGTTTCGCCATCGCGCCGCTCGATGCGAACGCGAGTGTCAGCGCTGCCGCACCCATTGCCATTGTCTTCATTGCTTTCATCGTCGTTCTCCTGTTCGTCACGGCGCACATGCGTCGCCATCGTGAAGGACAGGGTAGGCGCAATCCAGACGAACGGATGTGCGCCACACCACCGATGACACGCGCTGTAATGTTCAGCCTCGCATTCAGCCTTTACGTTGGATATCCGCCGCGATCTCGTACGAACGCAGGCGCGCTGCGTGGTCGTAGATCTGCGCCGTGATCATCAGTTCGTCCGCGCCGGTACGTTCGATGAAGGCCTTCAACTGGCGCTCCACGGTCTCGGGCGAACCGATCGCCGTGCACGACAGCACCGAGTCCAGCATCGTGCGCTCGGCCGTGCCCAGCAGGTCGTAATAGCCGGGCACAGGCGGTTTCAGCTTGGTCGGGCGGCCGGTACGCAGGTTCACGAAGGCTTGCTGCATCGAGGTCGCGCGCACCTGCGCTTCTTCGTCGGTGTCGGCGGCGAACACGTTAAAGCCGAGCATGACGTAGGGCTTGTCGAGCTGGGCCGACGGACGGAAGGTGGCGCGGTAGATCTCGATCGCCTGCATCATCATCTGCGGCGCGAAGTGCGAGGCGAACGCGTACGGCAGGCCGAGGGCCGCCGCCAGCTGGGCGCCGAACAGGCTGGAACCGAGGATCCAGACCGGCACGTCCAGGCCGGCACCGGGCACGGCGCGGATATTGCGGCGCGGCGCCTCGGAAAAATAATCCATCAGTTCCACCACGTCCTGCGGGAATTCGTCCGCGTCGGAAGCGAGGTTGCGGCGCAGCGCACGGGCCGTCGCCTGGTCCGAACCGGGCGCGCGGCCCAGGCCCAGGTCGATGCGGCCCGGATACAGCGAGGCGAGGGTGCCGAATTGTTCCGCGATGACGAGCGGTGAATGGTTCGGCAGCATGATGCCGCCGGCGCCGACGCGGATGCTCGAGGTGCCGCCGGCCACGTGGCCGATCAGCACCGACGTCGCCGCGCTGGCGATGCCCGGCATGCCGTGGTGTTCGGCCAGCCAGAAACGGTTGTAGCCCCAGCGCTCGCCGTGCTGCGCGAGGTCGAGCGAGTTGCGGAACGAGTCGGCAGCGGTGCCGCCTTCCACGATGGGGGAGAGGTCGAGTATCGAGAATGGGATCATGGAGAAATCATACGCCGATCCCATGTTTCGCGTGCACGACCCCTCGATTTCCGCCCTGTAATGACAGCGTTTGTCCATGCCCAGCCTGCTATGATGGTCTTTCCATCCAGCTGCCCCGTCCTGCGCATGATGCCGATCCGCCTGCTGCGCCAGCGCAGAACCTTGCTTGCCATCGCCTGTCTTGCCGCCCTTGCCGCCGCGTGCGCCGCGCCGCGCGCGTCGTCCGGCCGGCCCGCCGCCCTCGATGCCTCCACCTTCCCCGCGATCGATGCCGCCATCGCCCAGGCCATCGCCGCGCGCAAGCTGCCGGGCGCCGTGTTCCACCTCGAGCGCGACGGCGATGTCCACGAGCAGGCCTACGGCACGCTGAGCTACGACGATCCGACGCCGGTGCGCCGCGACACCGTATTCGACGCCGCCTCGCTGACCAAGGTGCTGGCCACGGCGCCCGCGGTGCTGATGCTGGCCGAAGAAGGCAAGCTCGATCTCGATGCACGCCTCGTCGATTACTTTCCGGAATGTGCGAACGGCGGCAAGGAAGCGATCACGCTCCGCCAGTTGTTGACGCACAGCTCGGGCCTGCCTTCCGGCCTGCCCGCCAAGCCGCCCTGGCATGGCGATGAAGCCGCCCACGCGCTGGCCTGCAAGGCCGCCGTGACGCATCCGCCCGGCACGTCGTTCCGCTATTCCGACATCAATTACGTGCTGCTGGGCCAGCTCGTGCAGCGCGCGTCCGGCATGCCCCTGGATGTGTTCGTGCGCACGCGCCTCTACGGACCGCTGCGCATGCGCGACACGGGTTACCTGCCGCTGCAGCGGGGCGTCGCACGCTCCGCCATGGCGCCGACGCAGAAGGGGGCGCCACCGGGCACGAACACGGCGCATACGGATCTCTCTCCTGGACAAGTGCTGCAAGGCATCGTGCACGACCCGACCGCGCGCCGCATGGATGGCGTGGCCGGATCGGCCGGCGTGTTCACGACGGCGCACGACGTGGCGCGTTACGCGCGCATGGTGCTGCGCAACGGAGAGCTGGACGGCGTGCGCGTATTGCGTCCGGAAAGCGTCCAATTACTTACCACGGTGCAATCGCCACCAGGGCTGGCGCTGCGCGGCCTCGGCATGGACATCGGCTCGCCGTATGCCGTCCGTCCGCGCGGCACCTTGTATCCGGTCGGCAGCTTCGGCCACACGGGTTTTACGGGCTGCGTGCTATGGATCGATCCGGGATCGCGCAGCTCTTATGTGCTCTTGTCGAACCGTGTCTATCCGGACGATGCCAGCCGCGTGCTGGAACTGTACACCGCACTGGGGACCCTGTCCGCGCAGGCTGCCGGAGTGCGTCCGGCGGTGTCTGCTGCGACCCGATAGCCCGCCAGCGCGGCGCAGCATAATTTTTCCTCGCGGCTACTGCGCGCACCCTTTGCCGCGACCGGCATAGACTGGTCCTTCTTCGATATCTACTTGATATTGTTGAGCTTTTTGCCCCATATAAATTAAGGAGAACGACATGAAGATGAATAAATTGCTGAAAGGTCTCATGGGTGCGTCGGTTGCAATGGCAATGCTGGGTGCGGTGAGCGCACAGGCACAAACCAGCTCGTCGACCGGCTCCAGTGCCACTTCGCAGGATCAATCGTCGACCGGTTCGTCCCAGAAACATGCTGGCAAGAAAAAGTCGCACAGCGCGAGCGGCACCAGCAGCAGCGGCACCACGTCGTCCGGTTCGAGCAGCATGGGTAACACCAGCGGCCAGTCGGGCACCGGCACCGGCACCAGCGGCAGCATGGGTACCGGCACCTCGGGCACCAGCGGCACCAGCGGCACCACGGGCGCAGGCTCGATGGGCACCGGCACGACCGGTACGGGCTCGATGGGTAGCGGCGCCACCGGCACCGGCACCGGCGCAACCGGCACCACCGGCGGCACCGTGGGCTCGGGTTCCTCGGGCACCAGCGGCATGAGCGGCAGCACCGGCACCGGCGGCGTCAGCTCGGGCAGCGGCCTGAGCGGCTCGGCAGGCGGCATGAACAGCACCGGCGCAGGTTCCGGCGCAGGTACCAGCGCCACCGGCACCGGTACCTCGACCGGCACCACCACCGGCGGCACCAGCACGAGCGGCACCAGCACCACCAGCGGCACCAGTGGCGGCACCGGCAGCCGCGGCTACTGATCGTCGTCAGCCTGCACGTAAGTAAGCAAGACACCAGCCTGCGGGCTGGTGTTTTTTTATCGGCCCGGCGATCAGGAAACGATGCCGACCGCCAGCTCGGCCCACACGAGCAGCAGCGCCAGCGCCACGCCGGCCTTCAGCACGATGCGGCGGCCCGGCGCACGCACGCGCCGCGACACGCCGACCCAGGCCAGGCCCGCACCCGCCAGCAGCATGCCCGCAACGAGGAAATCGCCCGGACCCCAATTCACTTCGCGGGTGAACTGCATCGCCACGAGCGGCACCAGCAGCAGCACTGCGGTGCCCAGCACGATGCGCGCAACATCCCGCGCGACATCCCGCGCGAGCGGGGGCTGGATGGGTGAACCGTCTTCGATGTGTCGCATACCATTCTCCTTGCCATGAGCAGCACCGCCCGCGCTGATGCGCCGGCCACCGTTTCATCATAGCGCGGCGGCGGCAAAAATCCACGATGCGGCGCGACCCTGCAGTACAATCGCCGCTCCCGTACCACGCACGATGCGACGCAGCCCGATGACCGCCTTCTCCCTCCACCAGTACCGACCCGCCAGTGCGCGCGGCCGCGTGCTCGTATGGCTGGCGACATTCATCTTCCTGCTGCAGATGCTGGCGGCGACCGAGCACCATCACGATCTCTCCGCCAAGTCGCAGCATTGCGCCGCGTGCACGCTGCACGCCCAGCCGCAGGCGGCGCCGCCGGCAGCCGTACCGGCGCTGGCACCGTTTGCCTGGCATCTGCTGCATGCGCTGGCGCCGGCCGCCGGCACCAGCCACGTCCTGCCGGCCCTAGGCTGGCTGCACCCGCCGCCGCACGCGCCGCCGGTCTTCCCGCTTCCCTGACGTTCGACGCGCTCCCTTGCGCGCAGCGGCCGCCCGCCCGTGCGGCGGCCGTTCCACGACCATTTGCCGCGCCCGCGGCGACCGCCGTTGCCCTTGCGGGTGCAGACGGCGGCGCCTTGCCATGCGCGCGGCCATGCAGGACAGGAAGACATGACACGCACTACATTCAATTACCGCCCATTGCGGTGCCTGGCGTTCGTCGCCGGCGCCATTCCCGTTGCCGCGTTCGCGCAGGCGGACGCCATCGACAGCGTCGTCGTCAACGGCAAGCGTTCCGCCTACGGCACCCTGGCCGTGGCGGGCGCCACCAAGACCGACGCCCTGCCGAGGGACCTGCCGCAGAGCGTGCGGACGCTCGGCAGCGAACTGCTCGAGGACGCGGGCGTCACCACCCTTGCGGGCGCGCTCGAACTGGCCAGCGGCATCGCGCGCCAGAGCGACCTGGGCGGCCTGTGGGACAGCTACGCGATGCGCGGCTTCACGGGCGACCCGAACTTCGGTTCCGACTACATGGTGAACGGTTTCAGTTCCAGCCGCGGCTACAACGGCATGCGCGACGTCGCCGGTACCCAGGCCATCGAGATCCTGAAAGGGCCGGCGTCGGCGCTGTACGGGCGCGGCGAGCCTGGCGGCACCGTCAACATCCTGACCAAGAAGCCGCGCTTCCAGCCGCAATACGGCATCGACGTGGCGCTGGCCAGCCACGCCACCCGCCGCGTCGCCGCCGACCTCACCGGGCCGATCTCGGACAGCGTCGCCTACCGCCTGAACGCAGCGCACCAGGAAGGCGGCAGCTTCCGCGAGACCGTGCAGGTCGATCGTGCCTATGCCGCCCCTTCGTTCCTGTGGCTGGCGGGGCCGGACACCACGGTGACGTACGAGATCGAGGCGGCGCGCCAGCGCGCGCCGTTCGACCGCGGCATTCCGGCGATCGGCATGCAGCTGGGCGCCGTGCCGGTCGAGCGCTTCCTGGGCGAACCGGGGGACGGCCGCACCACGGTGCACTCGCTGGGCCACCAGGTATTCGTACAGCACCTGCTGGGCGGCGCGGACAGCGGCTGGTCGCTGCAGGGCGGCGCGTCGTGGCGCAACAGCGCGCTGGACGGCTATTCGAGCGAAGCGAACGACCTGCTGGCGGACGGCCGCACGCTGCGCCGCCAGCGCCGCCATCGCGATTTCTCGGCCCAGGACCGCTCGGCGCGCCTCGAGCTACTGGGCACCGTGTCCACGGCCGGCGTGCGGCACGCGCTGCTGCTGGGCGTGGACGGCTACCGCTTCGACGACCGCCGCATCCAGCAGCGCCGCAATCCGTCGGCCGCGAACCCGTACGCCATCGACGTGTTCGCACCGGCCTACGGCACCGTGGCCGCGCCGCTGGCGCTGTCGATCGACACGAACGAGGCGCAGCGCGCTCACGCGCTCTACCTGCAGGACCAGCTGACGCTGGCGCCGCGCTGGAAAGCGCTCGTGGGCCTGCGCCACGATCGTTACCGCCAGACTGTCGAGAACTACCGGACCGGCACCGTGAACCGCCAGGCATTGAGCGCCACCAGCCCGCGCGCCGGCCTCGTGTGGCAGCCGACCGACACGCTGGCGCTGTATGCCAGTACCGCGCAAGGCTTCCGCCCGAACAGCGGGATCGGCATCGACAACACGGGCTTTCCGGCCGAGGACAGCCGCTCGCACGAGATCGGCGCCAAGCTGGACGTGGCGGGCGGGATCTCCGGCACGCTGGCCCTGTACCGCATCGAGAAGGGCAACGTACTGACGACGAATCCCGTCAACACGGATTACGCGCTGCCGGCCGGCGAAGTGGCGAGCAGGGGCCTCGAACTGGACGTCGCGGGCGAATTGCGGCGCGGCCTGCGACTTTCCGCCGCCTATGCCTACACCGATGCGCGCGTCACGCACGGCGACAACACCATCCGTACGGGCAGCCGCTTTCCCAACGTGCCGCGCCAGAGCGGCAACGTGCTGCTGGTGGCGGGCGATGCGCGCGCCTCGTTCGGTGCCGGCATCACCTACGTGGGCGAGCGCTTCGGCGACGTCGCCGCGTCCAGCGACTTCCGCCTGCCCGGCTACACGACGGCGCGCCTGCTCGCCGCCTGGATGCCGCAGCCGCGCTGGCGCCTCGCGCTGAACGTCGACAACCTGTTCGACCGCCGCTACTACGCCAGCGCCTACAGCCGCCTATGGGTGGCGCCCGGCAGCACGCGCACGCTGACGGCCACGGCATCGCTGCGATTCTGAAGGAATACCGATGAACCATTCGAACAAGCGCATCCTCTCCATCGACGTGGCGCGCGGCCTCGTCATGCTCCTGATGACCGTCGACCACGTGCGCGAGACCTTCTTCCTGCAGCACCAGGTCGGCGACCCGATGGACGTCTCCGCGACCAGTCCGGGCCTGTTCTTCTCGCGCCTGGCCGCGCACTTCTGCGCGCCGATGTTCGTGTTCCTGACCGGGCTGTCGGCCTGGCTGTACGCGCATCCGCCCGGAGGCACGCGGCCGGCCGGCGGCTTCCTCGCCAGGCGCGGCCTGTTCCTCGTCGCACTGGAGATCGTGTTCGTGAACTTCGCCTGGACCGGCACCTTCGCGCCCGCGGTCCTGTACCTGCAGGTGATCTGGGCCATCGGCCTGGCGATGCTGGCGCTGGCCTTGCTGTACCGGCTGCCGCTGCCCGTGCTGGCGCTGCTGGGCCTGGCCATCGTCGGCGGCCACAATGCGCTGGCGGGCCTGTCGTTCGAACCGGGCAGCGCGGCGGCCTGGGCCTGGACCGTCCTGGAACAGCGCGGCTTCCTCACCGGCGGCGCGCTGCGCGTGAAGGTCAGCTATCCCGTGCTGGCGTGGATCGGCGTGATCCTGCTCGGCTACGTGTGCGGTCCGCTGTATGCGCGCGCCACCGCGCCGGCACTGCGCCGGCGCCGGCTCCTGTCTGCCGGCGCCGCCTGCCTGGCCCTGCTGGCCGTGCTGCGAACGTGGAACGTCTACGGCGAGCCGCTGCCGTGGCGCGTGCAGGAGGACGCGCTGCACACGGCGATGGCGTGGCTGAACTTCACCAAGTATCCGCCCTCGCTGGACTTCCTGCTGCTGACGCTGGGCTGCGGCCTGCCCGTGCTGGCGTGGCTGGAGCGCGCCGACAATGCCTTCACGCGCGCGTGCGCCGTGTTCGGCGGGGCGCCGCTGTTCTACTACCTGCTGCACCTGTATGCCTTGCTGGTCATGCAGCACGTCGTCGCGGCGCTGCTGGGCGCTGAACGGGTCGACGTGACGTATGTGTGGGAAGTGTGGGCGATCGCGGCGCTGCTGGCCGCGGCGCTGTACTGGCCGGCCAGGGTGTTCGGGCAGTACAAGCGCGAGAGCGGGAAGGGGTGGGTGAAGTACCTCTGACGTCGCCCCTGACCTCGCCGGCCGCCTTGGCAGGGGCCCGATTCTTGCGTCGCGACGGCGCCAAATTGGGTCCCTGCCTTCGCAGGGACGACGGTCTATCTTGCGTCAGCTTTCCAGCATCGACCCCGTCTCGCGATACCGCTCGTGCCACGCGAACGCCTTCTCCAGCACGTGCGGCGTCTGCCCGCCGCGGGTCTTCGCCTCCGCCACGTAGGCGCGCAGCATGCCCTTGTACGGTTCGGCCACGCAGTGTTCGATGATGACGTCGGCGCGTTCGCGCGGCGCCAGGCCGCGCAGGTCGGCCAGGCCCAGTTCCGTGACGATGATGTCGACGTCGTGCTCCGTATGGTCGACGTGCGGCACCATCGGCACGATCGACGAGATGTGGCCTTTCTTGGCCAGCGACTTGGTGGCGAAGATCGACAGGTAGGCGTTGCGCGCGAAGTCGCCCGAGCCGCCGATGCCGTTCATCATGTGCGTGCCGCCCACGTGGGTCGAGTTGATGTTGCCGTAGATGTCCGCTTCGAGCGCCGTGTTGATGGCGATGATGCCCAGGCGCCGGATCACTTCCGGATGGTTCGACACTTCCTGCGGGCGCAGCACCAGCCGGTCCTTGTAGCGGGTGAAGTCGCCGAACACCTGGGCGCTCTTTTCCGGCGACAGCGTGATCGAGGAGCCGGAGGCGAAATCGAGCTTGCCGGCGTCGAACAGGTCGAAGGTCGAATCCTGCAGCACCTCGGAGTACATCGTCAGGTGCGAGAACGGGCTGTCGGCAAAGCCGGCCAGCACGGCGTTGGCGATGGTGCCGATGCCGGCCTGCAGCGGCAGCAGTGAATGGGTCAGGCGCCCGGCCGCGATCTCGTCGCCGAAGAACTTGATCAGGTGGCTGGCGATGGCCTGCGTGTCGGCGTCCGGCGGCAGCACGGACGAGGTGCTGTCCGGCTGGTCCGAAATGACGACGGCGACGATCTTCTCGGGCGGGATCTCGATGAACGGCGTGCCGGCGCGCTGCTGCACCGACATCACGGGCACCGGTTCGCGCATCGGGCGCTTCTTCGGGATCCAGATGTCGTGCAGGCCTTCCAGGTGCGGCGACTGCGACAGGTTCAGCTCGACGATGACCTTGTCGGCCAGGATCGCGAAGCTGGCGCTGTTGCCGACCGAGGTGGTGGGGACGATGGCGCCCGTCTCGGTAATCGCCACCGCCTCGACCACGGCCACGTCCACCGGCTTGATCTGGCGGCTGCGCAGCAGTTCGACGGTCTCGGACAGGTGCTGGTCGATGAACATCACTTCGCCGCGGTTGATCGCCGCGCGCAGCACCGGGTCGACCTGGAACGGCATGCGCCGCGCCAGCGCGCCCGCTTCGGTGAGCAGCTTGTCGGTGTCGTGGCCGAGCGAGGCGCCGGTCAGCAGCGTGATCTTGAGCGGATCGCGGCGGGCGCGCTCGGCCAGCGCGGCCGGCACCACCTTGACGTCGCCGGCGCGGGTGAAGCCGCTCATGCCGACGGTCATGCCGTCCTTGATCCAGCTTGCCGCCTCGGCAGCGGTGGTGACGCGCTCGCGCAAGGCGGCATGGCGGATGCGATCCTGGTAATCCTGTGTCATGGTTGTCTCTGTCGTTATGAAAATCAGCCGAGCCGGTAGTTCACCGGCAGCAGCGGTGGGGGAAGGTCGCGCTCGCCCAGGGCCATGCGCACGTCGATCTCGATCGTGCGGCACAGGGCCTCGAGCGGCAGGTCGTTGTCGGATTCGCCGAACGGCTCCTCGATCTCGTCGCCGAGGGCGTCCAGGCCGAAGAAGGTATAGGCGACGATGGCGGTCACCAGCGGCGTGGCGTAGCCGATCGTGTCGACCAGGCCGAAGGGCAGCAGGAAGCAGTACAGGTAGGCCGTGCGGTGCAGCAGTAGCGTGTACGAGAACGGGATCGGCGTGCCGCGGATGCGTTCGCAGGCCGCCGCGACGCCCGTCATGGCCGTCAGCGTCGCGTCCAGCGCCGGCGCCGTGCACGCATCGAGGCGCCGCTCGCGCAGGCATAGCGCCAGGTCGGCACCCATTTCCAGCATCAGCGCGTGCGGGAGGTTGGGGAGCATGCGCAGGCGTTCCCACTCGTCCGCCGCGATCCAGGGCGCGACGTCGGCGCCCGCATCGCTGCCGCGCAGGCGGTGGCGCAGCGCGTGGGCGTAGGCGATCGCGCGGCGCAGCATGCGGGTGCGCGGGTCGTCAATCCCGGCCGCGAAGGGCCGGCCCGTGTCGAGCAGGGACAGGCACTGGCGTGCCAGGCTGCGGCTGCGCAGCACCAGTTCCCCCCATTGCATGCGGGCCTCCCAGTAGCGGGCATAGGCCGCATTGTTGCGGAAGCCGAGGAAGATCGCGAGGGGCAGGCCCATCAGCGTGAACGGCAGGGCCGTCAGCGAGAACTTGGTGCCGTGGATCGTGCCGTGCAGCGCCGTGACGGCGACGGCCAGCAGCGTGGTGACGACGAGGCTCTTCCAGATGCTGGGCAGGATCGAGCCGCGCACGGCCAGGAACAGGCGCAGCGGCGTGGGGCGGTCGCGGACGATCATGCATCACCCCGTGGAAGGCGGCTGGGAAGATCGGAAGCGTGGGGATTCGGACCTGGCATCGGTATCTGGACGAACGTGGACGACCATATTCTGCACCAGGCGTACCGGTGGCAGCGACCGCCTTTCGGCAGGTGTGCATGGCCGGCCCCATTCTGCGCGCGAGGCCGCGAAATGACTAATTCTTATTGCTGATCGCGGCCATGCACGATGTGCATGGGTTCACAGAGCGGGGTCGTTCAGGTGCCCGCTGCGTGCCGCGGGCCAGTGGCGCAGGCCCTGGATCGCTTCTTCCTTCAGTTTGGCCTCGATCTCGATCCACGGCGCCTGCGCGTACGAGGCGGGCATCACCGAGATCAGGTCCGAATGCTGGCGGTCGTTGAAACCTTCGCGGCCGTTCGAGATGTGCACCAGCTGGTGCTCGGGATTCGCCCAGGTGGCGCGCGCCTTGTCCAGCATCTCGGCCACGCTCGGGTCGTCGTAGCTGGACAGGCCTTCGCAGACGATGTGGTGGTGGGCGTCGAAGATCATCGGCACGCCGCTGCGCATGCACACGTCGTGGATCTGGGCGGCGCTGTACGCGTATTCGTCGTTCTCCAGGCACAGGCGCGAGCGGATCGCTTCCGGCAGCGTGGCGATGCGCTCGACCAGGGCATCGCTGCGGTTCGCCTTGCCGCCGTGGATCTCGAGCAGGGCCCAGGGGGAGCGGGGTTGCTCCAGCAGGTCCATGATATCCGCATGCATCTGCAGGATCTTGACGCTGTTGGCGACCACGTCGGGCGAGTCGGAGCTGAGCACGACGAACTGGTCCGGGTGCATCACGAGGCGGATGCCGAGCGTGCTCGCCTTCTGCCCCGTGCGCGCCATGGCCGCGGCCAGCGGCTGCATCACCTCGCGCCCGATGTCCTCGTCGAAGAACGGAAAGATCGACGACGGCATGCGGTACAGGCGGATCCCTTCGCACTGACAGTACTGCAGCGCGCGGTCCAGCGTCTGCAGGTTGTCGCGGTAGATCTCGTCCAGGATCTTGCGCTGGCCGGCATCGGATTGTTCCAGCAGGCGCTTGCGCGTGACGATGCGGTAGCGGACATCCTTCGACGACGTGATGCAGACGAGGCCGAGGGCAGGGCGTTGTGATGCAGACATGAAAGCGACGGGATCGTTGACGTTGGCTCCATGGTCCGACGAATCGCGTAGGCCGTCAAACCAGTGCCGCGCTGCAACTTACACTGCTGCTTCCTTCGACGCCAGCAGCGCGGCGAAGATCGCGCCGGCGTCCAGCTCCTGGATCAGCACGGCGCCGCCGTTCGCCTTGATCAGCCCCTTCGACAGCGGCCGCGCACCGCCCGTCAGCGTGAGCGGCGCCGACTGCCCGGCGGCGAACTGCTGGACCGAGTGCACGTCGTCCACCAGCAGGCCGATGGCGCGCCCGTCCTTGCGCACCAGCAGCACCTGGCTGTGCGGCGTCGCCGTGGCGGCGCGGCCGCCCATCAGGCGCGCCAGGTCGAACACCCAGACGAAGGCGCGCGGCTGGCCCGGCAGGTCGATGTCGAGCATGCCGATGCGCGCATCCGGTCCCGGCGCCTTTTTTACGCGCGCGAACGGCACGGCCTCGACGACGCAGGCGGCATCCAGCGCCATCAGGGCGCCCTGCGCGTGGAACAGTGCAACGGCGCGGCCGCCTTCGGGCACGGATTCGATGCGTGCCGGGGGCTGGGCCGCGTCCAGCGCCGCATCGTCGCGGAGCAGCCCGAAGGTCTGCAGCAGCACGGCCAGCACCGGCTCCTCGCGGTGCGCGCCGGCGCGGAATTCGCGGTAGCCGCTGGCGGCCGTGCAGGCGGCCACGCAGTACTGGCCGCGCCAGGCCACGATGCGCGAGACGCTGGCGCCGCCGTCGACGGCCGCTGCCAGCAGGCCCGGCTCCAGTCCCAGCGGAGCGCCCGCGGCAATCGCCGGATCGGTGCTGCACAGCACCCGGCCGTCCGGCGCGCAGAAGAAGGCGTGCATGCCGGGACGGCCGGCGACGCCGCTGGCGAGCATGTTCGACAGTTCGGTGGCGCCGTCGAACACGATGCCGATGCCGCCGACGACGACCTGCTCGCGCTCCGGATCGCGGATCGCGGCGTGGTAGACGAAGGTCGGGCGGCCGTCGTAGAAATCGGAAGGGGCGAACGGTTCGACGTGGTGCTCGCCCGGGTCGCGTAGTTTGCACACGCTGGCCACCGTGGCGTCGTCGATGCGGCGTCCGACCACGTCCTGGCTGCCCGTGGCGGCGATCACGGTGCCGCTGCGGTCGTACACGAACAGGCGGCTGTACACGGTGTAGAGCGCGTTGATGGTCTTCAGCACCGCGCCGATCGCCTGCGCGCGCCGCGCCTTGTCTTCATCGAGCAGGCCGTGGCGCAGCTGGCTGGCCAGGGCCCACCAGCGGCAATCGTTGGCGCGTTCGTACAGGCTGCGGTCGAGCATGTCGACCAGCAGTTGCGAGGTGAATTCGGCCGCGCGCATGCTCGATGCGAGCACGGTGCGGTACAGGTCGCGGATCGAACGCGAGAACACGGCGTCGCTGCGCTGGCCCGTTTCCGTGATCTGGTCGAGGATCGTCCCGAGGCGCGCGCCGCCTGCATTCGTATCTGCATCCGCGTCGGCGCTGGTCGTCACCTTGCCGTTCCAGACGATGCGCTTGATGCCATGCGTCGCCGCGTTCACGGCGGACAGCAGCTCGTGCAGCGCGGGATTGAAGCTGTCCGCATGCGACAGCAATCCCTGCAGCAGGCGCGGCTCGGTCGCGTCGATGCCGCCGGCGCCGGCGCGGGCGGTGTCGAATGCGAGGTCGAGCGGGACCATCACCTGGGTGGTCCAGCCGGCCGGGCCGGGATAGCCCTGGTAGCCGCCGCTCGCGAAGGTGCTGGCCAGGTAGGCGCGGCCGGCGAACAGCAGCACGTGGGCAGCGCGCGCATCCTCCGGGCTGGCGGGAACCTGCACGCCGACGGGGATCCACAGCGGGTCGGCGCTGCTGATCACGCGCCGGTCGGCATCGAGCAGCAGCATGTTGGCGCGGCCGGCGGGGTCGCGGTAGGCGGCGAAGATGGCGGCCATCTCGTGCTCGAAGCGGAAGCTCAGGCACAGCACGGCGACGGGCGCGTTCGTCTCCGGATGGCGCATCGCCTGCGAATACACGAGGGCGCGCGCCTGGCCGGGACGCAGGTCGGTGGCACGGAAGGTTTCCAGCCAGCCGTCCGCCTGCAGCGTCTGCGCCACCAGCGGATCGCCGCTCGCCGCCAGATGCGCGCCGGCATCGGCCTGCACCAGCACGTGGCCATCGGGCGCCAGCACCAGGATGTCGTCGTAGACCGTGTACTTGTCGCGGTAGGCGGCCAGGCGGGCCTGGGCATCGTCGCGGTTGCCGCCCAGGCCCGCGGCGAAGCGGCACAGGTCGACGTCGGTGGCCAGGAAACCGACATCGGCCGTGCGTTCGAACAGGTTACGGACGAGGAGGTCGAGCGCGTACTGGGCGCGCGTGGCCGCTTCGCCCAGTACCTGCTGCACCTTTTCGGACACCAGTTTGGCGACCAGCGCCTCTTCCAGCTGCCCCAGGTTGGTGCGCGTCGCCACGACGGCGGGCAGCAGCATGCGTGCCTCGACGGGGCAATTCATCTTCGCGGACGCCTCGATCAGGCGCCATGTCTGGTGCAGCTCGCGCAGGGCGGCCTGGCAGCGGCCGACGTCGGACATGTGGGGCAGGAAGGTGTCCAGCAGCGAATCTTGGTCGGCACGCATTGCTTGGGAAGTAAAAAGAGTTACTTTCTGTTAAGCAATAGTCGTGCCAACTGTCATTACGCTTGCGCAAACCCAAACCGGGGTCAGAGTGCAAATTTTGGCAATGTCCAGAAAGCTTTTCCCAAAATTTGGACTCTGACCCCGGTTTGAGGTTTGTCAGGGGAGGAGCGGCAGGCGGACCGTGAAGGTGCTGCCGCTGCCCTGGCCGGGGCTGGCGGCGTCGACGCGGCCGCCGTGCAGTTCGACCAGCTTGCGCACCAGGGCGAGGCCCAGGCCCAGGCCGCCCTGGGTGCGGTCGAGGGTGCGCGAGCCTTGGGTGAACAGGTCGAACACGACCGGCAGCAGGTCCGGGCCGATGCCGCTGCCGTTGTCGCGCACCATCAGCTGGGCGCGGCCGTCGACGGCGTCCAGCGCGACTTCGATCCGGCCGCCCTCGGGCGTGTACTTGGCCGCGTTGTTGATCAGATTGGCGGCCACCTGCACCAGGCGGGTGTGGTCGCCGTCGACCATCAGCGGCTGCTGCGCCATGCGCACCTGCAGCTGGTGGCGGCGCGCGTCGATCAGGGGACGCGACTGCTCGATCGCTTCGCCGACCGCCGCGCGCAGGTCGATCGGCTTGCGGTTGACGGTCACGAGGCCGCGCGTGACGCGCGAGACGTCGAGCAGGTCGTCGACCAGGTGACGCATGTGCGCGACCTGGCGCGCGACGATGTCGCCGATCTGCTTGACGCGCGGCTCTTCGGCATAGGCCAGGCGCAGCATGTCGGCCGCGCTGGCGATCGGCGCCAGCGGATTGCGCAGCTCGTGGGCCAGCATGGCCAGGAATTCGTCCTTGCGGCGGTCGGCCAGGCGCAGCGCTTCTTCGGCGCGCTTGCGCTCGGTGATGTCGATGGCGACGGCGTGCATGACGGTACTGCGGCCGTCCGGACCCAGGCCCAGGCGGCCGCGGATCTCGATCCAGGCCGTGCTGCCGTCGTCGGCGCGGCGGATGCGCGGCGTGATGCGGTACTCGCCGCTGTCGCGCAGTGCGCGCTCGGTCGCCTCGCGCAGTGCGCGCTCGGTCGCCTCGCGCACCAGCTCGCGGTCGTCGGGATCGACCAGCTTCCACAGCTCGCCGATGTTGTGCCAGGACTTGCCGAACACGCTGTGCAGGTTGGCCGAGAAGCTGACCTGGCCGTGCAAGGGATCGCGCTCCCACACCGCCATGCGCGCCGCCACCAGGCCCTGCTGCAGGCGCTCCTCGCTGTAGCGCACCGCGCGTTCGGCGCGCTCCAGCGGCGTGACGTCGGTGCAGGTGCCGAACCACTGGATGATGGCGCCGCCGGCATCGCGCAGCGGCGCCACCGAGGTGAAGAAGTTGCGGTAGCGGCCGTCCGCGCCGCGCAACGGGAAGGTCATCTGGGCCATCTCGCCGCTGGCCAGGGCCGCGTCCCAGCGCCGCTGCACTTGGGGCAGCTGGTCGGGATCGTGGAAGGCGTGCCAGTCGTTCGGATCCGTCGTGCCCGGCGCCACGCCCGTGAATTCGTACCAGCGCTCGTTGAACCACTTGATGTTGCCCTGCGGGTCGGCGATCCAGACGAGTTGCGGGATGTTGTTCGACAGCTGCAGGAATTTCTGGCGCTCCGCTTCCAGGTGGGCGTGCTGTTCGTACAGGCGGTCCAGCATGCGGTTGAGCGCGCCGGCCAGGCCGACGACCTCCTGGCTGCCTTCGAGCGGCGCGCGCTGGCTGCTGATGCCTTCGTCGCCCAGGGTCGCCGAGAAGGCCTGCAGGCGCCGCAGGTCCTGCGTCAGGCCCAGCGCCAGGCGCGAGGCGAGCAGGAACACGACCAGGGCCAGCACGGCGGCGACGCCGACGATCAGCAGGTATTGCGGGCCGGAGGCGTCGAGCGGCGCGGTCAGGCGCCGTTCGTCCTCGCGCAGCTGCAGGTGCAGGTGGGCCAGGCTGTTCGGCAGCGGCACGGCGGCCGCGATCTCGTGGACGTCGCGTGCGCCATGGCGCGCGCTGTCCGCGCGCGCGTCCCCGCGCACGAAATTGGCCCACTGCACGGGCTTCAGGTCGGCCAGGCGGATCTTGACCATCAACGCGCCTTCCGGCGTGCGCGTGCGCGAATAGCGCAGCAGGTTCACGGCGATCAGTTCGTCGCCCTTGGGACCGGCCTGCAGCGCCGGCCGCTCGTCGCCGCTCTCGATGCGCGCGCGCAGCCAGGCCAGGTCGGCCTCGGTAAAGCCGGGCACGCCGTTGCTGGCGATTTCCTTGCCCTCGAAATCGGTGAACAGCAGTTGCAGCGGGATGCCGTTCATCTGGCGCAGGCCGTGCAGGAACGGCGTCAGGTAGGTTTCCTTGCCCGCGCTGTCGACCAGCGCGGTGGCCAGGATCGGGCTGTTCGCCACCTCGGCCAGGCGCGTGGTCAGTGCCTCCAGGTTGCGTCCGACGGTGGTGGCGTGGAAAGCCACCTCGCGCTGCTGCAGCAGGGCGTTGGCCTGCGAGCGCTGGTGGTCGATCAGCCAGAACGAGACGCCGGCGATCAGCAGGACGGCGGCCGCCGTCAGGATCGCCGCCGCGAGGGCGAAGCGCTGCGACAGGCTGGCCGGAGGAGCATGTGGCGTCATCGATCAGTCCCGGGTCGGCACCAGCACGCCGTCGGCGCGGTAGCGCGCCATCAGCAGCTCGTTCGGCCCGAGGGCTTCGTGGTTGGCGGGCGTGAACGGCGGCGCATAGTGTTTCACCAGGCCGCGCCACGGCCCCAGTTGTTCGAGCGCGTCGCGCACGGCCTTGCGGTCGGTGCTGCCGGCGCGGTCGATCGCGCGCGCCAGCAGGTAGGTCATGTCGTAGGCATGGGCCACGCCCACCGGTCCCTTGATGTCCTCGATGCGGCGCACCTCGGACACCTTGGCCGCGCTGGCCAGGAAGCGCTTCACGCGCGCCTGGTCGGCCTTGAAGAAGCTGAAGGTCTGGATCACCGTGAAGTCGACGTCCTGCAGCGCCGGTCCGGCCTGCGCGACGAATTCGCCCCCCGTCACGCCCCAGTGGCTGAGGATCGGGATGCGCTGCTCCTTCGGCAGGCGCGCCACTTCGCGCACCAGGATCGCCGCCTCGTCGTCGTTCGCGACCAGGACGATGGCCTGGGCGCCGGCCGCGCGCAGGTGCTGGTAGTTGTCGACCAGGCTCGTGTCGCGCCAGTTGTACCAGGACGTGCCGACGATCTTCATGTCCGGCTGGCGCTCCAGCGCATGCTCGGCCGCCTTGGCATTGCTGCGGCCCCAGGACGTGTTGGTCAGCAGCAGGCCGACCTTGTCCAGGCGCCGCCGGTGCGCCGCCGCCAGCAGGCGCGGCATGGCCAGCGCATCGCGCAGCGACAGCCGGTACACGTAGTTCGGCCGCATGTCGTTGTCGATGATGCCGTCGGCCGACGACCACACGGCCATGAACAGCGTGCGGGTCTGGCGCAGCGTCGGCAGCTCCTCGATGATGACGGGACTGAAGCGGCCGCCGAACACGGCCACCAGGTCCGGCATGGCCGCGAATTCCTGGATGTTGCGGATGCCGCGCGCCGGAATCGAGCGGTGGTCCTTGGTCACGATTTCCAGCGGACGCCCGTGCAGCACGCCGCCGGCCGCATTGATCTCGGCGACCGCCACGCGCATGCCCAGCTCGACGGCCTGGGCCGAGGTGCTGTTGTCGAGGCCGAATTCGCCGTCGATGCCCAGCAGGACGGGCTTGGGAGGCGCGGCGCGGGCGCCCGCGAGGAGGGCGCCCAGCAGCACCATGCCGGCCAGGAGACGCAGGGTGCGGTGGAATGAGTGGGCCATCGGTCGATCGTGAAAACGGAAAAATATACTGGGAATGACAACGCAACCGGCCATTCTAACGGGTTGCCTACGTGAACGGCGTCCGGAAGGACATGCTTTACACGTTGTTGAGCGACAACATCCAGTGAACATAGGCAAAAAAGCGGATTACCATGAGGCTCTACATACCAGAAGTCGTTTCCCGGCCAAAACCTCGCCACTCGTGTTTTCCCGCCCGCCGTGCACTGCCGGGCAACCGCATGGCGGCATCCGCGTCCGACATCGCCACCCGCGGCGGCGACGTGGTGGCGCAGGTGGTCGGCACCATGGGTGCGATCAATGCGTCGGCGCGCAAGATCGTCGACATCATTTCCGTCATCGACGGCATCGCGTTCCAGACGAAAATCCTGGCCTTGAACGCCGCGGTGGAGGCAGCGCGCGCCGGCGAGCAGGGACGCGGCTTTGCCGTCGTCGCGGGCGAAGTGCGCACGCTGGCCCAGCGCTCGGCGGCGGCCGCGAAGGAAATCAAGGCCCTGATCGACGACTCGGTCGACAAGGTCGGCATCGGCGCGCGTCTCGTCGACGAAGCCGGGGCCACGATGCAGGAAGTGGTCGCCAGCGTGCGCCAGGTGACCGGCATCATGGGCGAGATTTCGGCCGCATCGGGCGAGCAGAGCGCCGGCATCGACCAGGTCGGCCAGGCGATCATGCAGATGGACCAGGTCACCCAGCAGAACGCCGCGCTGGTCGAGCAGGCCGCGGCGGCCACCGAATCGATGCAGGAGCAGGCGCGCGAGCTGGCGCAGGCCGTCAGCGTGTTCAAGCTCGCCCGGTCGCACCATGCGGCGCCGGCGCAGGCGCGGGGGCCGGTCGCGGTCGCGCAACGCAAGCCCGCCGGGGCGGGCATGCGGGAAACGGCGTGGGAGAGCTTCTGATCCGCCCCGGCTGCCCGGCGGTGCCGGGCTTGCACGGTGGCGGGAGGATTACTGCTTGGCCTTGTGTGCCTGCAGCTGTTCGCGCAGCTGCTGGGCGTTCGAGTGGCTGTAGTCCTTGTTCAGCTCCAGCGCGATCAGCGGCTTGAGCTGGTCGTCGAGCTCGCCGCGCAGCACGCCCAGGAATTTCGGCTCGGCGACCAGCACCAGCTTGCCGAAGCGTTTGTCCTGCATGCCCTTGAGCAGGAAGCCGCAGATGTCCTTGGCAAAGAACTTGGCGTCGTGCTGCTCCGGCGTTTCGGCCGGCTGGTATTGCTTGTTGGGCGTGGCGCCGCCCGTGTTGTGGATGCTCTGGCCGGCCGACGTGGGGCCGAGACGGTCCGTGTTGATGTCCGAATCGCGCACGCGGGCGTTCGGGCTGACCAGGTCCTCGACTTCCTCGTAGGGCTGGTTCGGGTCGGATTCGGCGAAGATGCGGGCGCGTCCTGCGTCCGCGGAAACGATCCAGGTTGTAGTCATCTTACCTCCCTTTTATCCAAAGAAAAGTTTCACTTGAAACGGCCGCGTTGGCCGTACGTGTTGGGAAGAAGTCTATCCCAAGCAGTTTTTTTCGGAGGTACGGTAGGGTGGGCGGCTGTGCCGACCACGCGGCGCCACGCGGCGGTGCCGGTCTCGAACACGGAACCGGAACCGCCCGCGCTACAATCGACCACCATGCAAAAACTCCTCATCATCCTCGGCCTGGTATTGCTGGCCGCCGGCCTGGCCTGGCCCTGGCTGCGCCGCCTGCCGTTCGGCCGCCTTCCTGGCGACATCCACGTTGTGCGCGAAGGGTTCGGCTTCAGCTTCCCCATCGTCACCTGCCTCGTCGTCTCCGTCGTCGTCTCCCTGCTGCTGTGGCTGTTCCGGCGCTGACGCCGGCCGGGCCGGCCGATTCGACGCATAATACTGCCGTGTCGATGCCAGAATCGAGGTGACCATTGAGCGGCAAACCCCAATACGATGAAACGGCCGTGATCGAGGCGGCGATGCAGGTCTTCTGGCGCCACGGCTATGCGGCCGCGTCGATCAACGACCTCACCGCGGCCACGGGCCTGTCCCGCTCCAGCATTTACCAGCGCTTCCGCGACAAGGAGGGATTGTTCCAGCATGCGCTGGCGCATTACACGGAACGGGTGCTGCGCCGGATGGGCAAGGTGGAGGGAGAGACGGCGCGCGGCCGCATCGCTGCGCTGCTGCGCGACTTCCTGCCGAAGGAAAGGGCCGCGCCGCGTCCCGCGGGCTGCATGCTGGCGCGCAGCTGCGCCGAACAGGCCGACCTGCCGGAGCAGGCCCGCGGCGCCGTCGTGCAGGGCGTGAACGGCCAGCACGGCATCTTCGTGCGCCTCGTCGAGCAGGGCGTGAAGGATGGCGAGTTGCCGGCCGATGCCGACGTCGACGCGCTGGCCTGGTACTACCTCGGCATCCTGCACGCGCTCATGAACCTGCCGCAGGCCGGTGCGGCGCCCGCCGCCATGGCGGGCATGATCGACCTCGCCATGGCGGCGTGGCCGGCCAAACCTGAGAGCTTCTAACGCTCTTAAGCGAATACCGCCAGGTTTTCCTCCAGCCACGCCGTCAGCGTGCGCGGCGCGTGGCCCGTCAGCAGCTGCACGGTCGACGTCGTTTCCTGCAGCGCGGACTGATAAAACGCCCGCTCGAGGCCGACCCGTACATCGGCGGCGAATGCCGGGAGCCCTGCAGCGACCAGGAGGTCGCGCTGTTCGGCCGCGCTGCGCTGACGGTATTCGACGGTCCTCCCCAACAGGCGCGAGAGTTCGGCCGCGATCTCCGGCATGCTCCAGGCGCGCGGCCCGGTCAGGTGGAAGGCGCGCTGCCAATCGCTGCTGTCCGGATCGAGCAGCACCGTCCTCGCACTGTCGGCGACGTCGCGCGTGTCGATCAGGTTGACGACGCCGTTGCCGGCCGAGCCGCCCCAGTTGCCGCCGGCGATTTCCGGGCCCGAACGCAGCATGAAATCATGGAAGGTCGACGGCCGCAGCAAGGTGTAGCCGAGGTCGCGCGTCGCCAGGTGCGCCTCGATGCGCGTATGCCAGTCGAACGGATGCAGCTGCAGTGGCGTGCCGAACGCCGACAGCTTGACGATGTGCTTGACGCCGGCCGCGACGGCGGCGTCGATCAGCGCGATCTCGTTCTCGACCTGGCGCGGCGACGTGCCCTGGGCGAGGAACAGGCGATCGGCACCGTCCAGCGCCGCCGCCAGCGTGGCGGGCGTATCGAAATCCACGGCGCGTTGCGCGACGCCGGCCGGGAAGCGCCCGGGGTTCGGTCGCCGGGTCAGGGCAACCAGGTCGACGCGGTCGTGGGCGAGTGCGGCGACCAGTGCGGCACCGACACGGCCGCTGGCGCCGGCAACGGCAATGCGGAGAGAAGCTGGGTGGGACATGATGGACTCCTTCAGTATCTTGGAACGACCGGTCCATGATGGAACGATCGTTCCAGCGTGTCAAGCGAATAGTCCAGGCGGGTAAAACGTGGTCGTTCGCGCACGTGCATATCGCCTAGCACGCGCACGTGTCGAAAAGATGACACGCACGTTCGCGATAGCAAGATTTGACAAACATGGACAACAATTCAACGACACAATCCGCCCAGACGAAGATGAGAGGCAAGACGAGAGACGCTGCAGCGTCCGCCGAATTCGCCACCGAAGCTTCATTGTCCAGGCTACGCCGGACGGCGGCCATCACGCTTTTGGGAGGGAACATGAATCAGTCGTTGAAACGGAAAACGGTGGCGCGCACGGCAATCGCGAGCGCGGTGGCGATGCTGGCGCTGGGACTTCAGGCGCAAGCGCAGGCACAAGACAGCCAGCAGGCCAGCAGCGGCGCGGGCGTCCAGCCCGAGCGTCCGGGCGATGCGCAGACGGTGATCGTAACCGGCGTGCGCGCCGCGCTGGAACAGTCGCTGCGCCAGAAACGCAGCGCCGATGCGGTGGTCGAGGTGGTGACGGCGGAAGACGTCGGCAAGATGCCGGACAAGAACGTCGCCGACGCGATCCAGCGCCTGCCCGGCGTGAACACGCAGTCCTCGGCGGGCGGCGAGGGCGGCTTCGGCGAGAACGACCGCGTCAGCCTGCGCGGCACCAGCCCCAGCCTGCAGCAGACCCTGTTCAACGGCCACGCGATCAGTACCGGCGACTGGTTCGTGCTGAACCAGGTCGGCGGCAACGTGGGCCGTTCCAGCAGCTTCTCGCTGCTGCCGTCGGAACTGGTCGGCTCCGTCGTCGTGCAGAAGAGCGCGACGGCCGACCTGGTCGAAGGCGGCGTTTCCGGCGCCATCAACGTGATCACGCGCCGGCCGCTCGATTTCAAGCAGGCCCTCACCGTCGAAGGCTCGGTGCAGGCCAACTACAACGACCTGCGCGGCAAGACCGAACCGCAGGTGTCGGCGCTGGTGAGCTGGAAGAACCCGGCCAACAACTTCGGCGTGCTGCTGCAGGGCTTCTCGGAGAAGCAGGCCGTGCGCCGCGACGGCCAGGAGATCCTCGGCTACACCCCGATCGGCGCGGGCAGCGCCGCGGCCCAGGCCAATCCGGCGCTGGCCGGCGTCGTCGTGCCGACCTTCATCGGCGCCGCGCTGTTCGAACAGACCAAGAAGCGCCAGGGCGGCGCCTTCGACATCGAAGCGAAACCCTCGCGCGACGTCGGCATCGACCTGAACGGCTTCTACTCCAAGCTGGAAGCGCCGCACCAGAACACCAACTGGCTGGCGGCGCCGGCGAACTCCATCAACAGCGCCGGCCTGATCCCGCAGAACCCCGTGGTCCGCAACGGCACCCTGGTCGGCGCCGGCTTCTCGGCCAATTCGGGCGAGGTCGACAACATCTACCGTCCGGATGCGGGTGGCGAATCCTGGTACGTCGACCTGAACGGCCGCTGGCGCGTGACGGACGACCTCAGTTTCACCGGCAAGGTCGGCAAGACCCATGGCGTGGGCTACGACCGCAACGACGTCTATTACCAGAACAACGTGGACGGCGGCATGGTCTACGGCTTGAACGGCCTGTCGCCGGCCAGCGTCAGCTACCCGGGCGGCACCACCAACCGCCCCGGCTCGACGGCCTGGGCGGGCGGCGGCGAGGCGCAATCGGTCGACCAGGAAAAGTATGCGCAGGCCGACGGCGAATGGCGCGTGCGCGACGTCGAATGGCTGCAGGCGATCAGCTTCGGCGCGCGCTGGACCGATCACAAGCGCACCGCCGAGCACCCGCTCGAGACGCGTCCCGGCGCACTCGGATTCACCAACCCGGGCCCCGTCTGGAACGGCGAGCACTACCCGTCCGACTTCGGCTCCGACCTGGGCGGCTTCGTCTTCAACGACTACTTCAAGTACAGCGGCGCGGCGCTGGGCGCCTGGGGTGCGGTGCCGGGCAACCGCCTGCTCGACTACACGCTGCGCCACAACTGGCTGGATGAATTCCAGGTCGGCGAAAAGACGGCGGCCCTGTACGGCATGGCCGATTTCAGCGTCGACCGCTTCAGCGGCAACGTCGGCCTGCGCACCGTCGAGACGCGCCAGACGACGGTCGTCAACCTGCCGGGCGGCGCCAATCCGATCACGGGTTCCGCCTTCGGCCCATACACGCCGACCACGTATAAACGCACCTACCGCGACTACCTGCCGAGCGCCAACCTGAAATACGATGCGCGCGCCGACCTGGTGCTGCGCGCCAGCGTGGCCAAGACGATGGCGCGGCCCGACTACAGCGCACTGGGCGGCTCGGTGTCGCTGAACGACGATGCGTTGTCAGGCAGCGGCGGCAACGTCAACCTCGATCCGATCCGTTCCGTGAACTACGACGTGACGGCCGAGTGGTACTACGCGCCGAAGGCGCTGCTGTCGGCCGGCCTGTTCTACATGGACTTCAGCTCGATCGTCGCCCAGGGCACCAGCACGGGCAGCTACTACAACAACAAGCGCGGCACCTTCACCGAGTACCAGATCACGTCGCCGTACAACACGAGCGCCAAGAACAAGGGCGTGGAGCTGAGCTGGCAGCAGCCGCTGTGGGGCAACTTCGGCATGCTGACCAACTACACGTATGCGGACGGCGAACTGGACGACGGCGGCGAGCTGCTGAACTCCTCGCGCAATACCTGGAACGTGACGGGCTACTACGAGAACGACCGCTTCTCGGCGCGCCTCGCCTACAACTACCGTTCCTCGTACAAGGCCGGCGTGGACCGCGGCGCCAGCCAGCACGTGGACGGCATGCCTTCGCTGGCCGCCTCCGTCAACGTCAAGATCAACGAGCACCTGACGTTGACGTTTGACGGCCTGAACCTGACCAACGAGACGATCAAGATGTACGCCGAGAACAAGGACCGCCCGCGCGCCTTCTACTCGAACGGCCGCACCTTCTACGTCGGCCTGCGGGGCAAGCTCTGATCGTGCGCGGCAGTCCCATCGACCTGGCCTGGGAGTGCCTGTCCAACCTGGTCGACGAGCAGGTGTTCGCGGCGCGCCTGCGGCTCTCCAACGCGTCCGGCAGGACCATCGCGCCGGGATGGGCCGTGTACTTCAACACGGCCCGTCCGGCGATCGCCGACAGCGTGGCCGACGGCTATGCCATCGCCCACCTGAACGGCGACCTGTTCCGCCTGACGGCCATGGGCGACGCCGCCTGGGAAGCCGGGCAGGCGCACGAGGTGGCGTACCGGGCGCGCTTCTGGGCCATCAGCGTCACCGATGCGCCGCTCGGCTTCTACCTGGTCGAGGCGGATGGCCGCGTGACCGACCTGGGCGATCCCGAGGTCCTGCCGTTCACGCGTCCCGAACAGTTGCAGCGCCATGCGGGCGACGCGTGGCCGCCGGCCGACGCGGCCTGGCGCTGGCGCGAGAACGCGCGCCTGGAACGGCTGCCCGTGGCGCGCGTCGGCCGCATCACGCCGCAGCCCGTGTCCGCGCGCTTCGCCGGCGGCAGCTGCCTGCTGGCGGCGGACAGCGAGATCGCCGCACCTGAAGGGCTGGAGAACGAGGCCGCCTTCCTGCATGCGCTGGTCGGGGTCCTGCCGGGCAACCCAGGCGCGCCACGCATCGTCCTGGCGCTCGATGCGCAGGCGCTGGACCACCCGGAAGCCTACCGCCTCGATATCGACGAAAGCGCGGTGACGGTGCGCGGCGCGTCCGCCCACGGCGTCTTCAACGGCATCCAGACGCTGGCCCAGTTGCTCGAGCCGGACGGCAGCCTGCCGTGCGGCCACGTGGCCGACGCACCGCGCTTCGGCTATCGCGGCATGATGCTGGACGTGGCACGCCATTTCGTCCCCAAGGACACCGTGCTGCGCCTGATCGACTGCATGGCCTCGTACAAGCTGAACCGGCTGCACCTGCACTTGACGGACGACGAGGGCTGGCGCCTGCGCATCGATGCCTTGCCCGAGCTGACCGGGATCGGTTCCCGCCGCGGCATCGTGCCGGACGCCGCATCGATATCGGCGCTGCCGCCCTCGTTCGGCTCCGGCGCCGACGTGGACGCCTCGCCCGGCACCGGCTACTACGAGGCCGGGGATTTCATCGCCATCCTGCGCTACGCCCAGGCACGCCACATCGAGGTGATCCCGGAATTCAACATGCCGGGCCATGCGCGCGCCGCCGTCGTCGCCATGCGTGCCCGCCACGACCGCCTGCTGGCCGCGGGCGATGCCGAGGGCGCCCGGGAGTACCGGCTGGACGATCCGGACGACGCGTCGGTCTACGAATCCGTGCAGATGTGGCACGACAACGTGATCTGTATCGCGCTGCCCGCGGTCGACCGTTTCATCGAGACCGTGGTGACGCACGTCGCGGCGCTGTACCGCGAGGCCGGCGTGCCGCTGCGTACCATCCACACGGGCGGCGACGAGGTGCCGGCCGGCGCCTGGCTCGGTTCCCCGCGCTGCCGCGCCTTGATGGCCGAGCGCGGCTGGACCGGCGTCGGCCAGCTGCATGCCGACTTCGTGGGCCGCTGCCGCGCGATCCTGGCGCACCACGGCCTGGCGTTCGCCGGCTGGGAAGAGAACGCGCTGCTCGAGGGCGAAGACGGCGAGGTCGTGCCGAACCCGGACTTCGCGGGTCCCGGTTTCCGCGCGTACGTCTGGAACAATGCCTGGGGCTCTGGCAAGGAAGACGTGGCCTACCGCCTGGCCAACGCCGGCTACGAGGTGGTGCTGGCCAATGCCGCCAACCTGTACTTCGACCTGGCCTACGCCAAGGAGCCGCACGAGCCGGGTTATTACTGGGCCGGCTTCGTCGGCACCCGCGAGGCCTTCGCCTTGTCGCCGCTGGACATGGCGGCAACGGGCGCCGCGCGCGACGCGATGGGCCGCCGGGTGCCGGCGGAGCGCCTGGCGGCGCTGGAGCGCCCGAGCGACGCGGGAAAGGCACGCATCGTCGGCCTGCAGGGCCAGCTGTGGGGAGAGAATGCCTGCTCGCGCGCGCGCATCGAATACATGATCATGCCGCGCATGATCGCGCTGGCCGAACGCGCCTGGGCGCCGGATCCGCTGTGGCACGCCATCGCGGACGACGCGGCGCGCGACGCCGCCATGCAGGCCGACTGGAACGAGTTCGCCAACCGCCTGGGCCAGCGCGCGCTGCCGCGGCTGGACCGGGCGCCGCTGGCCTGGGGCTACCGCCTGCCGCCGCCGGGCGTCGTGCAGGACGGCGACGTCGTGCGCGCGAACGTCGCCCTGCCGGGCCTGGCCCTGCATTACACTCTGGACGGCAGCGAGCCGACGCCGGCCAGCCCGCGCCTGGACGGCACGGGCGCGGTGGGACTCGGGCCGCAGGTGCGCACGTTCAAGGTCGCCACCTTCGACACGCGCGGCCGCAAGAGCCGTACCGTCACCCTCGAATCGAGATCACTGGAAGCGCATGGACAAGGCTCACGCTGACGTGTTGAAACCGCAGGCCACCCGCCATCCGCTGGCATGGGTGCCGACGCTGTACCTGGCCCAGGGCCTGCCGTTCTACGCCGTCGCGCTGGTGGCCGGCCTCATGTTCAAGAGCATGGGCGTGCCCAACGAGCAGATCGCGCGCTGGACCGGCGTGCTGGGCCTGGCCTGGGTGTTCAAGGCCTTGTGGAGTCCATTCCTGGAACTGGCCCGCAGCAAGAAGCGCATCGTCGTGATCCTGCAGCTGGCGGGCGGCGTCGCGCTGGCCTGCATCGCGCTGGCGCTGCAGCTGCCCGCCTGGTTCGCGCCGGCACTGGTGTTGCTGGGCGTGGTGTCGCTCGCGTCGAGCACCCACGACATCGGCGCCGACGGCCTGTATATCGCCAGCCTGTCGGCGCGCCAGCAGGCCGCCTACGCGGGCTGGCAGGGCGCCTTCTTCAACGGCGCCAAGTTCCTGTCGCTGGGCGGGCTCGTGATCCTGGCCGGCGTGCTCGAACAGCGCGTCGGCGCGGCGGCCGCCTGGTCGACCGTGTTCGCCATGCTGGGCGCGCTGCTGGCGGGCCTCGGGCTGTACCACGCCTGGGCGCTGCCGGACGTGCGCCGCGGTGCCGGCACGCCGGCCTCGGTGGGCGCCACGGCCGCGCTGCTGCTGGACGTGATCCGCGCCTTCTTCGCCAAGCCCGGCATCTGGATGGGCATCCTGTTCATCGTGCTGTTCCGCCTGGCGGAGGGGCAGGTGCAGACCATCGGCCCGCTGTTCCTGCGCGACGCCCGCGCCATCGGCGGCCTGGGCCTGTCGACGCAGGAAGTGGGCGCCATCTACGGCACCGCAGGCACGGCCGCCTTCCTGGCCGGCAGCGTGCTGGGCGGCTACTTCACGTCCTGGCTGGGCCTGAAGCGCGCCATGGTGGTCCTGATCCTGGCGATGAACGTGCCCAACCTCGTGTTCTGGTACCTGAGCATGACCCAGCCGGAATCGCTGGGCCTCGTCACGGTGGCCCTGTCGGCCGAGATGTTCGGCTACGGCTTCGGCTTCGTCGGCATGATCCTGTTCATCATGCAGGTCATCGCCAGCGGGCCCTACCAGACCGCGCACTACGCGCTCGGCTCGGGCTTCATGCAACTCGGCTTCGTCCTGTCCAAAGTCGTCAGCGGCGACATCCAGCAGGCGCTCGGCTACCGTCACTTCTTCCTGTGGGTGGTGCTGTCGGCCATTCCCGTGCTGTTGCTGACGCGCTTCGTGCGCATGGAACCTGCCGCCGAGGATTGATGTTCCGTATCTCCGGCTAGGCGTTTTTCGGCTGAAAACGATTTTTATACTCTGGTTGGAGTATAAAGGGAGTATGAATTCGAAAAAGGCCACGCCATGAAACTCGTCGACAGCAAAGCGAAACTGCCGGATACCGACAAGGTGACGATCAACCTGGGCCTCGTCGACCTGGCCCAGATGGACCTGCTGGTCGAAGAAGGTTTCTATACGAACCGCACCGACTTCGTCCGGACCGCCATCCGCAACCAGTTGCAGCAGCACCAGGACGCCATCCGCCAGACCGTGGTGCGCAAGCGCTTCGTCATGGGCATGCAGCGCTACGCCCGGGACGAGCTGGAACGTGTCGCCGCCGCCGGCGAGCAGCTCGAGATCCACGTACTGGGCCTGGCGACGATCGACGACGACGTCACCCCCGAGCTGGCGCGCCGGGCGATCGCCTCGCTGCGCGTGCTCGGCGCCTTCCTCGCTCCCGCCGCCGTCAAGGCCGCGCTGGCGGACCGCATCCACACCTGATTCCATGAGCCCCCCAATGAAACTCAACGACAATTTCGTCGGCGACCTGCTGCAGGCCGTCCGCAACAGCCAGGGCAAGGATTCCCTTGCCGCCACCGCCATCATCCAGGACGCGCTGCGCAGCGCCGGACTGCTGCCGGGCGCCGCTGCCGCGCCGCCGCAGCCGCAGCCGCAGCCGCAAGCGCGCCAGCCGGGGACCAGGCTCTTCGTCGACCTGAACGCGGCGCCCGACTGGGCGAAACACTTCAAGATGCCGCAGACGGGCCAGGCCCATGCGCGCGCGCCGCAGGCCGATCCGGCGGCGCCGGGCCAGTTTCTGCACGGCGAATTCGCCAACGGCGCCGGCAGCCGCCAGTACCGTCTTTACGTGCCGGCGGCGCCGGCCACCGGGCCGCGCCCCCTCGTCGTCATGCTGCACGGCTGCAATCAGAACGCCGCCGACTTCGCCGTCGGCACCGCGATGAACGCGCTGGCCGAGCGCCACGGCTGCCTCGTGCTGTACCCGGAACAGGCGCGCAGCGCCAACGGCTCCAATTGCTGGAACTGGTTCGAGGCGCAGCACCAATCGCACGAGGGCGGCGAGCCGGCCATCCTGGCGGGCATGGTGCGCGACGTGCTGGGCACGCACGGCGGCGATGCGCGGCGGGTCTATGTGGCGGGCCTGTCGGCGGGCGGCGCGATGGCGGCGATCCTGGCGGCGTCCCACCCCGGCCTGTTCGCGGCCGTGGGCGTGCATTCGGGCCTGGCGGCCGGCAGCGCGCACGACCTGATGTCGGGCCTGAACGCGATGAAGGGCAGCCGTGGTCGCAAGGGCCGCCAGGCGCCGCGCGGGCGCGTGCCCGTGATCGTGTTCCACGGCGACGCCGACGCCGTCGTGCACCCGTCCAACGGCGCCGCCGTGCTGGGCCAGTTCTCGGGCGACGGCAAGCAGCTGCGCACGATCGAGGAGGGCGGCACCAGCGGCGCGAACCGCACCCATACGCGGACGACGGCGCTGGACGGGGACGGCCGCGCGGTGGCCGAACACTGGGTGCTGCACGGCGCCGGCCATGCCTGGTCGGGCGGCAGTCCGGCTGGCTCGTACACGGACGCCGGCGGACCGGATGCCTCGGCCGAGATGCTGCGCTTCTTCCTGCAGCAGCACCTGGACTAGCTGTGAAGTTGCAAGAGGTTGTTTCGGTTAGTTGAGAGCCTGGACAT
>CAUSCY010000052.1:0-46311 GCA_963529995.1 uncultured Massilia sp.
CTGGTGGTGATAGGTGGACTTGAACCACCGACCCCAGCATTATGAGTGCTGTGCTCTAACCAGCTGAGCTATATCACCAAAGCGGGAGCATTATGCCGTCGGCCCCCGAAAGTGTCAAGGCTACCCCTTCTGGATGTTTCTGTCTACACGTGTCCGGCGCGCAACGTGGCCAGGTGGTCGAGCATGGCGCGGGCCGGATCGGGGCCCAGGCAGTCGAGGGCGATGCGGTCCGGCATCGAACGCAGCCAGGTCAGCTGGCGCTTGGCGAGCTGGCGCGTGGCGACGATGCCCCTTTCGCGCAGGCCGGCGCGGTCGATCGTGCCGTCCAGGTATTCCCACGACTGGCGGTAGCCGACGCAGCGCATCGACGGCAGGTTCGGCGACAGGTCGCCACGCGCGCGCAGGCGAGCCGTCTCGGCCACGATGCCCGTGTCGTCGCTGGTGCCCAGCATCTGGTCGAAGCGCAGCGCGATGCGCCGGTGCAGCACGGCGCGGTCCGACGGTTCCAGCGCGAACGAGACCAGTTCGAACGGCAGCTCCGGCGGCGCGCGCCGGGCCAGCAGTTCCGACATGGGCTTGCCCGACAGTTCGATGATTTCCAGTGCCCGGTTGATGCGCTGGGCGTCGTTCGGCGCCAGACGCTCGGCCGTGACGGGATCGAGCGCGCGCAGGCGTTCGTGCAGGGCGGGCCAGCCCAGCAGGGCGGCGTCGGCATCGATGCGGGCGCGGACGGCGGCGTCGGCGGTCGGCAGGTCGTCCAGGCCATCGACGAGGCCTTTGAAGTACATCATCGTGCCGCCCACCAGCAGCGGCAGCCTGCCGCGCGCCGCGATCTCGCCGACGAGGCGGATCGTGTCCTCGCGGAACTGGGCAACGGAATAGCTCTCCAGCGGATCGATGATGTCGATCAGGTGGTGCGGCACGCTGGCGAGTTCCTCGGCGGTCGGCTTGGCGGTGCCGATGTCCATCTCGCGGTACACGAGGGCCGAATCGACCGAGATGATCTCGGCCGGGATTTCCCTGGCGATCGCCAGGGCGGCGGCCGTCTTGCCGGACGCGGTCGGGCCCATGATGGCCACGGCCAGCGGTTTGTCTTGCTTCGTCATCGTGTGTCTTACTGGCCGCGCAGGAACAGTTTGTCGAGGGCGGCGATTTCCAGCTGCACCCAGGTCGGGCGGCCGTGGTTGCACTGGTCGGCACGCTCCGTCGCTTCCATCTGGCGCAGCAGGGCATTCATTTCCGGCGTCGTCAGGATGCGGTTGGCGCGCACGGCCGTGTGGCAGGCGAGGGTGCCGAGCAGTTCGTTGCGGCGCTCGATCAGCACGCGCGAGCCGCCGAATTCGCGCACGTCGCGCAGCACGTCGCGCGCCAGCGTCTGGGCATCGGCATTCTTCAGCAGCGTCGGCACGGCGCGCACGGCGAGGGTCGTCGGCGAGACGGCGGCGATGTCGAAGCCGAGCGCCTTCAGCGTTTCCTGCTCTTCCTGGGCCGTCCCGACTTCGATCGCGTCGGCATAGAAGGTGACGGGGATCAGCATCTGCTGCACCTGCATCTGCTCGCCGTCGGCCTGGGCGTCGAGCGCGTTCTTCAGGTTTTCGTACAGGATGCGTTCGTGGGCCGCGTGCATGTCGACCAGTACGAGGCCCTTGCGGTTCTGCGCCAGGATATAGATGCCGTGCAACTGGGCCAGTGCGAAGCCGAGCGGGAAGTCGTCGTCCGAGGCAGGCGCGACGGCTGGCGTCAGCGCGATGTCCTGGACGGCGCGCGGTTCGCCGGTGCCCTCGGTGCCTTTAGCGTCCGCGAACAGGGCGCCGTAGCTCTCGGTGCGCTGCGCCACGCCGGCGCCGGTCGGCGCATCCCAGCGGCTGCCGGGCGGGTAGGGCGACGGAGAGAATGTCGGCGACAGTTGCGTACCGAACGAGGTCTGCTCGTGCGGACGGCGCCAGGACGGGCTGGCGCCACCGCCACCTCCGCCGCCTTCGCCGCGGGCGGCGCCGAAACCGCTCGTGCCGCCGAGGCCGCCCAGGCCGCCGAAGCGGTCCAGCGACGTGCTCGACGGCGCGATCTCGGCCGCGCTCACGGGTGCCGGTGCATTGCCGTGCGCGGTGGCCGACGTCTGCGCCAGCGCGCGCTGCACGGCATGGAACACGAACTGGTGCACGGCGCGGCTGTCGCGGAAGCGCACTTCGATCTTGGACGGGTGCACGTTGACGTCGACCATGGCCGGGTCGAGCTCGAGCGCCAGCACATAGGATGGGAAGCGGTCGCCGTGCAGCACGTCTTCATAGGCCGCCTTGACGGCGTGCACGAGCAGCTTGTCGCGCACGAAGCGGCCGTTCACATAGAAATACTGGCTGTCGGCGCGCGCCTTCGAGGCCGTCGGCAGGCCGACGTAGCCGTGCAGGCGCAGCGGGCCGGCCGACTCGTCCAGGTGCAGGCGCGCCTCGCCGAAGTCGTTGCCGAGGATCTGGGCGCTGCGCTTGGCCGCTTCGCTGACGTTCCAGTGGTCGATCGTGCGGCCGTTGTGCGTCAGGCTGAACGACACGTCCGGACGCGCCAGCGCGATGCGCCGCACGACTTCGGCGCAGTGGCCGTATTCGGTCTGTTCCGACTTCAGGAACTTGCGCCGCGCCGGGGTGTTGAAGTACAGGTCCTGCACGTCGATCGTGGTGCCGTGGGGGCCGGAGGAGGGCGTCACGGTGCCCTGGTGCGAGCCGACGATTTCCCAGGCATGGGCGGCGTCGCGCGTGCGCGAGGTGATCTTGACGGCGGCGACCGATGCGATCGAGGCCAGCGCCTCGCCACGGAAGCCCAGCGTGTTGACGTTCTCGAGTTCCGTCAGCGAGGCGATCTTCGACGTTGCATGGCGCGCGAGGGCCAGCGGCAATTCCTCGGGCGGGATGCCCTTGCCGTTGTCGGTGATGGCGATGCGCTTGACGCCGCCTTCCTCGAGGCGGACCGTGACCTGGGTCGCGCCCGCGTCGAGGGCATTCTCGAGCAGCTCCTTGACGACCGCGGAAGGCCGCTCGACAACCTCGCCGGCGGCGATTTGCGAGATGAGCTGATCGGGAAGCTGCTGGATGGGGCGATGGGTAGAAACCGGGGCGTTCATCAAGCCATTATAGCTTGACACTTCGCAGCCTCAACGCCCCTGTTTGATTTTTGCCAAACCGGGGTCAGAGTCGCATTTCAGGAAATTTCTTGAAACGCGACTCTGACCCCGGTTTGAGGAAGATCAGGGTTGTTCGCGGACGGGAATCGGCACGGCGCACAGGTCGATGTGGCCGGACGAGAATTTCGTGAACGGGCCGCCGCGGTTGCGCTGGGCGTCGACCACGGCCTGGAAGGTGGCGGTCTCGGTGCGCATGACGTCGAACTTGCTGCGCTCGGCGGCCGGCACGTCGGCGGCGACCTTGACCGACTTGATCGGCACCTGCTGCTCCGGCTTGTCGTAGAACCCCATCGGCATCGGACCGCGCGGCAGGGCCGCCAGCTCGGGCATGCCGGAAACGACGCGGCCGACCACGGTCAGGTTGCGGTCCAGGTGGCGTGCCGGGCCGAGAACGGCGTACAGGGCGGTGCCGCCGCCGCTGTCGGCATCGTTGTCGCGCGCCACGGCGACGCTGCCGTAGCAGTGCGCGATCCAGGTCTCGCCCGTCTTCGGATCCCGTCCGACGGGAAAGCCGTCCGAATGGCCGACCTGGGGCGCATAGCCGTCGACGTCCGGCAGGCGCACGAAGTGCTTGTCGTTCGCCAGCGGCACGGTGAATTCGGCTTTCAGGGTCTTTTGCTCGCCTTTGACGGGACGCGCCTTGTCGTTCTCGTCGTTCGGATCGCCCCATTGCACGACCCAGTTGTCCTGCACGCGCACGATGGCCAGGCCGTCGAAATAATGGTTGCGCACCAGCGCCTTGATGTTCTTCACGTGGTTGGGGGCGAAGACGGGCGACATCTCGATCACCACGCGGCCCCACGGTACTTCCATGTACAGCGTGTTGTCCGGATCGAGCGGGCGCCAGTCGGTCGGCTTGGACGCCTTGACGATGTCGGACACGCTCGGCTTCGGCGGCAATTCCTTGCCGGCGCCAGTGGCCGCGGCCGCGGTGGATGCCGCCAGCGCACAGGCGCCCAGCAGCAGGATGCGGTGGATCGTTCGGTATGGCGTCATCTGTTCTCCCCGGCCCGCGCATGGCGAACCCATCGTGGTTAATGTGCGAAGATTGTAATCCGGAAAGTGGCCGATCCGGCCAGCGGAGGCGCCGTAAATTCTCTGCCTTTCACGTTGCGCGTTTTGCCATATTCGAGGCAGAGGGGTGGTATCATGCTGCGCTACCGTTTAGGATAATTATGGATCTGATGCAATTTTTCGACATGATCCTGCATGTCGATAAAACCTTGGGCGCACTGCTCGCCCAATACGGGGTCTATGTCTACATCGTGCTGTTTGCGATCGTGTTTTGCGAGACCGGCCTCGTGGTGCTGTTCTTCTTCCCGGGCGACACCCTGCTGTTCATCGCCGGCGCCTTCTGCGCCACGGGCGAGATGAGCTATCCCTTGCTGACGGCCCTCCTGATCATCGCGGCGGTCACGGGCAATACCCTGAATTACTATATCGGCGGGGCGATCGGCCACCGCGTGTTCACCCACGACTACCGCTGGCTGAACAAGGACGCGCTCAAGCGCACCCACGAATTCTTCGAGAAGCACGGCGGCAAGACCATCATCCTGGCGCGCTTCGTGCCGGTGGTGCGCACCTTCGCGCCGTTCGTGGCCGGCATTTCGGAAATGACGCATGCGCGCTTCCAGATGTACAACGTGACGGGCGCCGTGCTGTGGGTGGCGAGCCTGGTCACCGGTGGCTATTTCTTCGGCAATATCCCGGTCGTGCGCGACCACCTGACGACGATCGTGCTGGTCGGCGTCGGCGCGGCCGTCGTGCCGCTGGCGCTGGGCGGCTTGTACAAGTTCGGACGCCGCGTGCTCAGCCGGTAACACGCGTTCTAGTCCCATCCTCCGTGAAAGCGCGCCGCTTCGACGGCGCGTTTTGCATTATTGCCTGTTGCTCAATGGCATCGATTTTTGGTTCCCAGGCTCAAGTTTACTGCCGGTCACGCCGTTAAAGGAGGGACAGTTCCCACTACCCGATACCCATGCGTAATCTGATTGCCCTAGTCGCTTGCTGCCTCATCGCGCATACCAGCGCGAATGCCAGCGCGAACGAGTCGACCGCCGAGCAAGCGGCGGCCAAGCTCGCGGCTTCCGTATCCAAACCCGCTTCGGCATCGCTGCCGTCGGCGGCGAAGAAGACCGAGTCGGCTGCCGCCAGCGTGTCGAAGCCGGCATCGGCCGTCAACATCGTGCCGCCGAAAAAGCTCGGCGTGCCGCCCGCCGCCGCCGGGTCCGCCGCTGCTGCTTCCGCTGCTTCCGCTTCTGCCGCGCCGGCCGCCGCCGCGCACAGCGAGGAAGAGGACGAGGTCGCCCTGTCTGAAAAGATCGCCAAGCGCCTGGCCGAGCTGCGCGAGCGCCAGGTGGCGCGCGCCACGGCCGCCGACCGCGCGAAGAAGGCCGCCGAGACGCGCCGCAAGAACGAAGAGCGCGCCGCTGCCGCAGCGGCCGCAGCCGCGGTGGCTGCCGCCAATGCGCCCCGGCGCGGCACCGAGTGGTCGTACGAAGGCGAGCTGGGCCCGGCCAACTGGTCGAAGATCAACGATAACTGGGCCGCCTGCAGCCGCGGCAGCCGCCAGTCGCCGATCGACCTGCGCGATGGCCTCAAGGTCAACCTGGAACAGATCGCCTTCGATTACCACCCGTCCTCGTTCAACGAGATCAACAACGGCCACACGATCTCGGTGACGGTCGGCGGCGGCAATTTCATCACGGTCGGCAACCAGACCTACGAGCTGCAGGAATTCCACTTCCACCGTCCGTCGGAAGAACGCATCAACGGCAAGGGCACGGAAATGGTGATCCACATGGTGCACAAGAGCTATGACGGCAAGATCGCCGTGGTCGCCGTCCTGCTCGAGCGCGGCCAGGCGCACGGCCTGATCCAGACCGTGTGGGACAACCTGCCGCTGGAAAAGAATATGCTGGTGTCGCCGGCCGTCGTCCTCAATCCGCTCGACGCCCTGCCGGAACAGCGCGGCTACTTCACCTACATGGGGTCGCTGACCGAGCCGCCGTGCACGGAAAACGTGCTGTGGATCGTGTTCAAGCAGCCGCGCCAGGCGTCGCCGGCACAGATGGCGCTGTTCGCGCGCCTGTATCCGCTCAACGCGCGGCCGGTGCAGCCGACGTCGGGGCGCCTGATCAAGGAATCGAACTGACACTTGGACCCCTGCCTGCGCAGGGGCGACGAGGAAAAACACAACGCCGGCATCGCCGGCGTTGTCGTTCGTGGGCGCCCGATCAGGCAGAGACGACCGCCGGACGAATCCGGTATTCCCCGCGCCAGGCCCCGCCCGGTTCCAGCACCTGCGGCGCCAGCAACGCCGGCTCGATGCACACGAAGCGCCGGTATTCCTCGTCTTCCATGTCGGCCAGCGCGGCCGTGTCGGCGGCACCCGGATTCCACACGACGGCGTCCGTGAAACCCTGCTGCTCCAGCACGAGCGCGTCGACGCCGTTGTCGAAGGCAATCGCGCCGGGAATGCGTTCGAACACCTGGTCCAGCTTGTCCGTGATGGCCAGCGTCTCGTGTTGCACGCCTTCGATGCGCACGGCCTCGACGTCTTCCACCAGGTGGTAGGTGTGGAGCGCGGCGGCGAACGGGAAGGGTTGCGTGCCCGTATTGCGCACGTCCAGCGTCATGGCCAGGTCGCATTTCTGGATGGCCACGCGCAGCTGCAGTTCGAAGGCGTTAGGCCAGGCGGCGGCCACCTGCGGCGCCAGGTCGGCGGGACCCAGGGCCAGCACGGCAAAGGCGGCGCCGTCCTGCTCGCCGCTGTCGACCACGCGCCAGCTGCTGGTGCGGGCGAAGCCGTGGCGCGGGCCGTCGCCCCGTTCGGCGAACTGGGGAAAGATCACGGGCACGCCGCCGCGGATCGCGCGCTGGCCGTCGAGAGAAGAAAGACTGCTCAGGAACAGGCGTTCCTGGCCGGCGCCGCCGCTGCTCGCGGCCGGCTTCCACGACACCAGGTGGGCGCCGTAGAGGGTGATGATCGCTTCGGCGCCGTCGGGCGCACGCAGTTGAAGGGCGGGCAGTTGCCCGAATTGGATGGTCGTTGCGCTCACGAATGGCTCCTCATCAGGATGCCGGATAGACCGCCGCGCGCGTCATTCGTTCGACACGCTTGGCGGAGCTATTCGGCTTGCATCAAGTCATGCGGCTCTTCGCCAGCGGCGGATTGTACGCGAAGTAGCGCTTGATGCCCTTGGTGATCGCATCGGCGAGCTGGTCCTTGTAGCCGCTGTCCTTCAGCTTGGCTTCTTCCTCGGGGTTCGAGATGAACGCCGTCTCGACGAGGATCGACGGAATGTCCGGTGCCTTCAGCACGGCAAAGCCGGCCTGTTCGACGGCGCCCTTGTGCAGGCGGTTGATGCCGCCGATCTCGGACAGCACGGCCTTGCCCAGCTTCATGCTGTCGTTGATCTGGGCCGTCGTCGACAGGTCGAACAGCACGCTGGCCAGCTGCTTGTCATGGCTGCCCAGGTTGACGCCGCCGATCAGGTCGGCCTTGTTCTGGTCGTCCGCCAGCCAGCGCGCCGCGCTCGACGTCGCGCCTTTTTCCGACAGCACGAACACCGAAGAGCCGCGCGCCGTCGGCTGCACGAAGGCGTCCGCGTGGATCGACACGAACAGGTCGGCCTGCACGTTCCTCGCCTTTTCCACGCGCTTGCCCAGGGGGACGAAGAAATCGGCGTCGCGCGTGAGCATCACGCGCGTGTTCGGCAGCGCTTCCAGCTTGGCCTTCAGGCGCTTGGCGATTTCCAGCACGATGTCCTTTTCGTGCGTGCCGGTGGCGCCGGTCGCGCCCGGATCCTCGCCGCCGTGACCGGGGTCGAGGGCGATGGTGACCATGCGCGCGACCTTGGGGCCGGGCGCGGGCTTGCTCGCCGCCGGCGGCTGCGGCGTGGTCGGCTGGGGCGTGGCGGGCGTCGGGCCGGCGCGCGCGGCGTCCGCTTCCAGCTTGGCGATGGCGTCCGGACCGGCCTGGCCGACCGTCGGCTGGCCCGGCTGCGCCGGCGGTACCGGCGTGGCGGGCGCCGTGGGCACGGGCGTCGCGCTCCAGTTTTCCTTGGCGATCATGGCCGCCAGCGGATCGACGGGGCGGGTCGGATACAGGTCGAAGATCAGGCGGTGGCGGTAGCCGGCCACCGGGGCCAGGTTGAACACCTGCGGCTTGACCTCTTCCTTCAGGTCGAACACGAGGCGCACGACGTTGGGCCGGTTCTGGCCCACGCGCACCTGCTTGATGTACGGGTCGTTCGATTCCACCTTGGCAACGAGGCTCTTCAGCGTCTCGTTCAGGGCCAGCCCTTCGATGTCGACGACGAGGCGCGGCGGGTCCGGCACCATGAAGTGGGACGCTTTCAGGTCGCCGTCGTTCTCCAGCGTGACGCGGGTGTATTCGTCGGCCGGCCAGACGCGCACGGCCATGATCTGGGCGGCATTGGCCGACGATGGGATCAATGCGGGCGCAATTACGGACAGCAGCAGCGTGCCGCCGGCTTTCAGCGCCGTGCGGCGCTTGGGCGAACCGGGAATCAGGGAGTCGGGGGGAAGTGCAGGCGTTCGAGGCATAGCAGGCCTAATTCGGACAACGCCTGCAATTCTACCTCACGCCCGTGTCCGCTGACTTCCAGCAATATCCGGACGTCGGGCGGCGGCAACACCGGCTCGCCCTTTTCCGGCCATTCGACGATGCAGATATTGCGGCCGTCGAAGTCCTCGCGGAAGCCCGCGTCGAGGAATTCTTCCGGGCTGGCCATGCGGTACAGGTCGTAGTGGATCAGGTCGAGCGGGCGTCCGCCGGCGTCGACGCGGTAGGGCTCGGACAGCGTGTAGGTCGGGCTTTTCACCGCGCCCCGGTGGCCGGCCGCCTGCAGCAGGGCGCGCGTCAGTGCCGTCTTGCCGGCGCCCAGGTCGCCGTGCAGGTAGATGACGATGCCCGGCTGCAACACCCTGGCCAGGGCGGCGCCCAGTGCCTGGGTGGCGGATTCGTCGGGAAGAAAGGCACGGATTGGCTGCATGGGAAGGACTGCTTCGAATAAAATGTCGTGTTGCGCACCGCTTTCGCTGGTGCAATCGTCTGTTTCTGCCATGTCCGCGCATCCAACCGAACCACTTCCCGATCTCGCCGCGCTCGCCCGCTCCATCAAGGATTGGGGCACGGCGCTGGGCTTCGCCGACGTGCGCATTGCCGACATCGACCTCACGCGCCACGAGGAAGGATTGCAGGCCTGGCTGGACGCCGGCCACCATGGCGAGATGGATTATATGGCAAGCCACGGCATGAAGCGCGCCCGGCCGGCCGAACTCGTCCCCGGCACGGTGCGTGTGATCACGGCGCGCATGGATTACCTGCCTATGGCCACGATGAGTACGCCGGACGACTGGCGCGCCCGCGAACGCCTGCGCCAGGAGGATCCGCAGGCGGCCGTCGTCTCCGTCTATGCGCGCGGCCGCGACTACCACAAGGTGCTCAGGAACCGCCTGCAGCAGCTGGCCGAGCGCGTGCGCGGCGCCATCGGCGACTACGGCTACCGCGTGTTCACCGATTCGGCGCCCGTGATGGAATTGCCGCTGGCGGAAAAGGCGGGCCTGGGCTGGCGCGGCAAGCACACGCTGCTGCTCAGCCGCGAAGCAGGCTCCACGTTCTTCATCGGCGAGATCCTCGTCGACCTGCCGTTGCCGGTGGACGCGCCGACCGGCGCCCACTGCGGCCAGTGCAGCGCCTGCATCGCCGCTTGCCCGACGGGCGCGATCCTGGGCCCGGGCCGGCTCGATGCGCGGCGCTGCATTTCCTACCTGACGATCGAACTGAAGGGCAGCATTCCGGAAGAACTGCGGCCCCTGCTGGGCAACCGCATCTACGGCTGCGACGATTGCCAGCTCGTTTGCCCGTGGAACAAGTTTGCCCAGCGGGGACGGCTGCCCGACTTCGACGAACGCAACGGCCTGGGCGCCTCCAGCCTGGTGGAATTGTTCGGCTGGGAAGAAGAGGAATTCAACCGGCGCATGGAGGGCAGCCCGATCCGCCGCATCGGCCACGAGCGCTGGCTGCGCAACCTGGCCGTCGGCCTGGGCAATGCGGCCGAGGGCGCGCCCGGGGATGCCGCCATCGTGGCGGCGCTGCGCGCCCGTGCCGATCATCCGTCGGCGCTGGTGCGCGAGCACGTGATGTGGGCGCTGTCACGCCACGGCGTTTAAATTTCGATGCGCTTCATGCGCAGTGCCGACCAATCGCCGTCGACGGAAATTATGGCAACCGTGGTGATGCCGTTTTCCTCGGCATAGGCGCTGATCGAATCGCGGTTGATGTCGGTGGCCTTGGAGGCGGTCTGCTTCAGGTAGGCGACCCAGAGCGAGCCCTTGTCGCCCATGCGTTCCTTGGCGGTAGGAAAGTGCTGTTCGAGTTCCTTGCGGTTCAGCGCGAACATCAGTACCACGTCGTTCTTGTCCTGCTCGTTCTTGGCCAGTTCGGCCGGCATCTGCGCCACCATGCCGGGATGGACGTTCCCGTTCAGGATCAGCATCGATTTCGCGGTCCTCAGGAACATCTTGTCTGCAATCGTCTTTTCGCTCATCTGGCTTCCCTAAAGAAATTTTGATGCGGCCGCTTCGGCCATGGGCGGATGACAACGATTCTACCGTCGAACCCGGAAAAGGCAGGGCACGGATGCATGCGTTCCCGGTACGGGGCCACGGCTTATTTCAACAAGCCCGCCAGCTCGACAGCCGTCTTGACCTGCATCTTGTCGAAGATGTGGGCGCGGTGCACTTCGACCGTGCGCATGCTGATGCCGAGCTTGTCGGCGACCACCTTGTTCATGTTGCCGGCCAGGATCAGGTCCAGCACTTCGCGCTCGCGGGCCGACAGCGTGGCCAGGCGCGCGCGCACGGCGCCGGCGGCGGCGGCCTGGCGCGAGGCGGCGAGGGCTTCCTCGACGCGGTCCATCAACTGGTTGTCGTTGAACGGCTTCTCGAAGAAGTCGAAGGCGCCGCGCTTGAGCGAATCGACGGCCATGGGCACGTCGCCGTGGCCGGTCAGGAAGATCACGGGCAGGCGCGCGAGCAGGCCGCGCGCGATCAACTGGTCGAACACGGCGATGCCGTTCATGCCGGGCATGCGCACGTCGAGCAGGACGCAGTCTCCACCCTGCGCTGCGGCCCCGGCCTCCTCCTGGACGGCGATGGCGTCGAGGAAGGCCTGGCCGCCCGCATGGCCGCGCGCCGGCATGCCGCGCGATTGCGCAAGCCATTCGAGGGCGTCGCGGATGACGTCTTCGTCGTCGACGATGTGCAGCATAAGGGGAGGCTCCGTGGTTTTTCCGGCCGTATTTTAGCCCAGGGCCGCGTGTTCGGCCCGGGCCTCCTGCAGCGTGAAGGTGAAGACCGTGCCGCCGCCGGGATTGACGGCATGGGTCAGCGTACCGCCGTGGAATTCGATCGCCGTGCGGCAGATCGACAATCCCATGCCCATGCCCTCGGCCTTGGTCGAGAAGAACGGCGAGAACAGGCGCTCGGCCACTTCGGGCGCGATGCCGTGGCCATGGTCGCTCACCGACACCGACACCTGGCCATCGCCGGCCGCCGCCGAGATCTGCAGCAGGCGCCGTTCCGGGTCGGTGGCCTGCATCGCCTCGATGCCGTTGCGCGTGAGGTTCAGCAGCACCTGTTCCAGCAGCAGGCGGTCGGCCAGCACCGGCGGCAAGCCGGACGGAATCGCGAACTGCAGCGTCACGTAGCTCTGGCGCGCCTGCAGTTCGACGAGGGCGCGGATGCCGTCCACCACCTGGTGGATCGACACGCGCTCGCGGCGCGGCTCGCGCTTCTTGACGAATTCGTGCACGCTGCGGATGATCTGGCCGGCGCGGCGCGCCTGGGTGTTCGCCTGCTCCAGCGCGCGGCGCAGCGTGCTCGTGTCGATGCCGCCGTCGCGCGGCGCCTTCGCGCTGGCGTCGTCGGCGCGCGCCAGCACGTTCAGCGCGCCGGCCGTGTAGCTGGAGATGGCGGCCAGCGGCTGGTTCAGTTCATGCGCCAGCATCGACGAGATCTCGCCCATGGTGGCCAGGCGCGCGCTCGCTTCCAGCTTTTCCTGCTGCTGGCGCGCCAGTTCCTCGGCATGCTTGCGGTCGGTGATGTCGAGCATGGAACTCATCCAGCCCGTATGGCGGCCGTGGCTGTCGACCAGCGGCGCCTCGAACACCAGCACCGGCACGCGCTCGCCGTCGGGGCGCTGGAACACGGTCTCGAACTGGGGCACGGCGTCGCCTTCGAGCACCTTCTTGAAGCGGTATTCGTAGTCGGCCATCGCTTCCGGCGCCCAGTAGGGCATGGGCGGGCGCTTGCCGATCAGTTCCTCGGCCGGCAGGCCGACCATGCGGCAGAACGCGGGGTTGACGTAGGTGACGCGGCCTTCGAGGTCGCGTGCGCGCAAGCCCGTCAGCAGCGAGTTCTCCATCGCCGTGCGGAAGGCCATCTGCTGGCGCAGCGCGTTCTCGGCGGCCACCGTGCGCGCGATGTGGCGCCACAGCGCGGCCAGCGACAGCACCAGGCCCAGCGCCAGCACGATGACGGAGCCGACCAGCAGGTTCGGCAGCAGCCGCGGCGCGCCCTTGACGCTGTCGGTGGCCAGCACGATCGAGGCGCCGGGCAGGTCGAGCGCGCGCTTGTGCGTATAGATGCCGCGTCCCGGGCCGCCGGCGGCGCGGCGCGCCACCACGCGGTCGTCGCGGTCGAGCAGGGACAGCGCATTGTCCTGGGCGAACCACCAGGGCACGTTCTCGTCCAGCAGGATCTGCAGGTTGTAGGTGGCGACCAGGCTGCCGACATAGGTGCGGCCGTGGTACAGCGGCAGGTGGAAGTCGATCAGGCCATGCATCAGGCCCGTGGCGCCGTACGGATCGCTGTAGCGGCCCGTGCGCGTGGTGCGCGACATGGCGGCGGCCTCGCGCGAGGATTCGGTCAGGCCCGCGGCCGGCAAGTCCATGCCGCGCGCCGCGCGCACCTTGCCGTCGGCATCGAACCAGACCACGCGCAGCACTTCGTGGCCCGTCCTGAGCATCTGCGCCAGGCGCGCCTGCAGCGCGTCGTGCGGCGGGTTGCTGACGGCCAGGTCGTTGCCCAGCGTGGCCAGCGCTTCCTCGCTGCGCGCCAGTTCGAAGCGCAGCGTCTGCTCGACCCACAGGGTGTCGGCGATCAGCTGTTCCTGGCGCTCGTTGCTCTCCATCTGGCGCGCCTGCCAGGGGAGCCACATCAGCACCAGCAGGAACAGCAGCACCAGCAGCACGGGCACCAGCCAGCGCCAGGGGCCTTCGGGGACGGGACGGGGAATCGAGAATGCGTTTTTCATGCGCTGTATTGATGGGCTGACGTGTTACCGTACGGAGCTGCAGACTGTGGTTATCCACAATGGCGAGCAGCAGGGAAGCTCCGCAGACTTCCCGGACAACATACACCGAAACACGAGACGACATATGAGCAACCGCGCCACAGCCTGCGTGCTGGCGTTCGCCCTGGCTTGGGGTGCCGCGACGATGGCCGCGGCGCAGGAACCGATCATCATCAAGTTCAGCCACGTGGTCGCCACCGGCACGCCGAAAGGGCAGGCCGCCGAGCGCTTCAAGGAAAGGGCGGAGCAGCTGACGCGCGGACGCGTCAAGGTCGAAGTCTACCCGAACAGCCAGCTCTACAAGGACAAAGAAGAGCTGGAAGCGCTGCAGCTGGGCGCCGTGCAGATGCTGGCGCCGTCGCTGGCCAAGTTCGGCCCGCTGGGCGTGAAGGAATTCGAGGCGTTCGACCTGCCGTACATCTTCCCGACCAAGGCCGCGCTGTACGCCGTCACCGAAGGGCCGATCGGCAAGAGCCTGCTGAAGAAGCTGGAGCCCAAGGGCATCGTCGGCCTGGCGTACTGGGACAACGGCTTCAAGATCATGTCGGCCAATCGCCCGCTGCATGCGCCCGCCGACTTCCGCGGGCTGCGCATGCGCATCCAGGGTTCCAAGGTACTCGATGCGCAGATGCGCGCGCTGGGCGCGTATCCGATGCCGCTGGCATTCTCGGATGCCTATCCGGCGCTGCAGAGCGGCCTGGTGGACGGCACCGAGAATCCGCCGTCGAACATGTACACGCAGCGCATGCACGAGGTGCAGAAGTACCTGACCGTGTCGAACCACGGCTACCTGGGGTATGCGGTCATCGTCAACAAGAAGTTCTGGGACGGCTTGCCGTCCGACGTGCGCGGCCAGCTCGAGCAGGCGATGCGCGAGGCGACCGGCTTCGAGAAGCAGATCGCCCAGCGCGACAACGACGCCGCCCTGAACGCCATCCGCAAGACCGGGCAGACCACCATCTATACGCTCACGCCGCAGCAGCAGGCCGAGTGGCGGCGCGCGCTGCTGCCGGTCCAGCGGCAGATGGCGGACCGCATCGGGCGCGACTTGATCGAGTCGATCAACCGCACGACGGCGCAGGCCCGCTGAGGCCAGCATATCCGTGCGACGAAATCTCTTGCGTTTGATTAATATCAGTTCGGAAAGGCCAGCGGCCCGGTAAGGTAACCATCCCTGCCGCTTGCAAGCTGGCGCGCGAAACGATCCGGCAACGCCGCCGCTTCAAAATTTCCTCAAAGAATCAAAAGCTTGGCGTATTTGGTGTGGAAATTTCCTGGTATCAACAAATCACGAACGATCGGCCGTCTTTATATGTTTTCGGCCTCATGTATAGCTGAGATATATTTCGTGAATGTATATAAAAAACTACGCTACCCTTATGCAGATGCGTTATGATGGAGCATCTTCAGCACCACGATGGTGCATGTAGGCGAACCGGATACGAATTTGGGGAGAGGTACAGAAGAAGCGGTAATCGAATTACCGGAAAAAAGTTTGGAGGAGACACACGTTCTAAAGATGCCGCCGGCATGACCGAGCGACCGGGAATGTGACCAAATTGAAAGCGCACCCACAGCGGTGCGCTTTTTTTTTGCGTCCGGCGGCGGGAGCCGGGACTTGCGGGCATGCGCGCCGGGTTTTACACTGCATCGATGAGCACACAACAAGGCAGCGAGATCTTCAGCGCGATCGTCGCGGCGCCGTTCGGCGCGATGGGCATCCGTACCGAGGGGGACAGGCTGCGCGAGCTGGTCTACCTGCCGTCCCATTACGCCGAAAAGGCGCCCGGGGACGCGGCGGCCGAACGCACCGCCGTCCAGCTGGCGCGTTATTTCGCCGATGCGGATTTCCGCTTCGACCTGGCGCTGGTGGAGCTCGGCAGCACCTTCCAGCGCCGCGTGTGGGACATGATCGCGTCGATCCCGCGCGGCAGCGTACGCACCTACGGCCAGCTGGCCAAGCTGCTGGAATCGCATCCGCGTGCCATCGGCCAGGCCTGCGGCGCCAACTGGTTCCCGCTCGTGATTCCCTGCCACCGCGTGACGGCGGCCGGCGGCCTGGGCGGCTTTGCCAACCACGACGACGAAAACGGCTTCCACCTCGGCGTCAAGCGCTGGCTGCTGCGCCACGAAGGCGCGCTCGCGACCGACATGCCATGGCAGCAACAGTCGATTTTCCCCTGATCGACGCGTTCTGCGACGCGCTCTGGCTGGAACACGGGCTGGCGAAGAACTCGCTGGATGCGTACCGGCGCGACCTGCGCCTGTTCTCGCGCTGGCTCGAGGTCAAGCGTCCCGAGCGCGCCAGCCTGTACCACGTCGAACCGCAGGACATCGCCGCCTATTTCGCCGACCGCCACCCGGAGTCCAAGCCCAGCACGGCGAACCGCCGCCTGTCGGTCCTGAAACGCTTCTACCAGCTGGCGCTGCGCGACAGGCACGTCGCCGCCGACCCGTGCCTGAAGATGGCCTCGGCCAAGCAGCCGCTGCGTTTCGTCCATACGCTGAGCGAGTCCCAGGTCGAGGCGCTGCTGGCCGCGCCCGACGTGTCGACCCCGCTGGGCCTGCGCGAGCGCACGATGCTGGAACTGATGTATGCGAGCGGGCTGCGAGTATCGGAACTGGTGGCCCTGAAACTCGTCGAGTTGAGCCTGAACGACGGCGTGCTGCGCATCACGGGCAAGGGCAGTAAGACCCGCCTGGTGCCGTTCGGCGAGCAGGCGCGCCACTGGCTGGAACGCTATATGAAGGACGCGCGCGGCGCGATCCTGAATGGCCAGGTCGACGACGCCCTGTTCGTGACGGGCCGCGGCGGTCCCATGACGCGCCAGATGTTCTGGGTCGTCATCAAGAAGCATGCGGCCAGGGCCGGCATCACGGCGCCGCTGTCGCCGCACACGCTGCGGCACGCCTTCGCCACCCACCTGCTGAATCACGGCGCCGACTTGCGTGTCGTACAACTTTTGCTGGGACATTCCGACATTTCCACGACCCAGATCTATACCCACGTCGCACGCGAACGCCTGAAACACCTGCACGCCAACCACCATCCGCGTGGCTGACGATCAAACCCTGCGGCCCGACCTGGTCCATAATGGCCCGGTAGGATTTTTCCCAACGACACACGCGAGGTAAGCAATGGCCAAGACGAATTTCCAGTACGAGAAGCGGCAGCGGGAGTTGGAAAAGAAGCGCAAGGCGGAGGAGAAGGCCAAGCGCAAGGCGGAAGCCAAGCAGGGCAAGCCGGAGGGCGGCGAGGACGCGGTTGCCGAGGATTCCGGCGAGGATGCGGAGAAGGAGCAGGATCCGGCTTGATCGGCGGCCCCAAAACCCGTCGTTCCCGCGTAGGCGGGAACCCATACTGAACTTCCGAAGTTGTTATGTCAGAAGTGCTGAGGCGCTTCAAATTGACCGAATTCTGTTACTCAGCATGGGTTCCCGCCTGCGCGGGAACGACGGGTTCAAGTGGCGGGGGCCTCTTCGCCCGCTTCCTCCTCATGCCCGCGCTTGAACCAGCGCGCCGCCCGCTTGCCGAAACTATCCAGGTAAGTGTAGGCCACCGGCACCACCACCAGCGTCAGCAGCGTCGACGTGATCACGCCGCCGATCACGGCGCGGCCCATCGGCGCCTGCGTTTCCCCGCCTTCGCCCATGCCGATCGCCATCGGCAGCATGCCAAAGATCATGGCCAGCGTCGTCATCAGGATCGGGCGCAGGCGTACCTGGCCCGCTTCCATCAGCGCGTCGAACTGCGGCTTGCCTTCGCGCTGGCGCTGGTTGGTGAAGTCCACCAGCAGGATCGCGTTCTTGGTCACCAATCCCATCAGCATCACGATGCCGATCACGGAGAAGATGTTCAGCGTCGTCTTGGTGATCAACAGGGCCACCAGCACGCCGATCATCGACAGCGGCAGCGACACCATGATCGCGATCGGCTGCAGGAAGCTGCCGAACTGCGAGGCCAGTACCAGGTAGATGAAGACGATGGCGATGGCCAGCGCGACCATGAAGCCGGCCATGGTCTCGTCCATCTGCTGGGCGTCGCCGCCGATGTCGAAGCGGATGCCGTCCGGCAGCTCGATCGATTTCATCGCCTTGTTCACCTCGGTCATCACGTCGCCCAGCGGACGGCCTTCCAGGCCCGCGTACACGGCCACGCGGCGCTGCAAGGCCTGGCGCTTGAGCACCTGCGGGCTGGTCGAGGGCACGAATTCGACGACCTGGCGCAGCGGCACCATGATCGGGTTGCCGGCCGCATCCAGCCGGCTCGAGGCGATCGAGAGGTCGGCCAGGTCGGCCACCTTTTCGCGGCCCGATTTCGGCAGCTGCACGTTGACCTCGTAGTTCTGGCCGTCCGGCGCCAGCCAGCGATTCGTCTGGTCGCCGGCGACGAAGGGGCGCAGCGCCGTGCCGATCTGCTGCACGGACAGGCCCATGTCGCTGGCCATCTCATGGTTGATCTTCACGATGGTGGCCGGGTTCGCGCCTTCCTGGCTGTATTCGATGTCGGCCACGCCGCGGATCGCGCGCATCTTGTCCATCAGGCGGTGGGCGACGGCATCCAGCTTTTCGTCGTCGTTGCCGAGGATGGCGATGAAGATGGGGCGGTTGCCCACGGTGAGCGTCACGCCGGGGATCGATTGCAGGCGGTCGCGGATCACCTTTTCCATCTCCTGCTGCGAGCGGCGGTGCGTCTTGTGCACGTCGGTCAGCTTCAGGTTCACTTCCGAATAGTTGCGGCCCTCCCAGGCGCCGACGATGGTCGAGACGCTCTCGATCTCCTTGAACTCGGCCAGCGCCGCCTCGATCTGGCGCAGCTTCGCATCGGAGTAGTCGAGGCTGGAGCCGACCGGGGTCTTGAAGCGCAGGTGGATGAAGCCGTCGTCGACCTGTGGCACGAATTCGCCGCCGATCTTCGGCACCAAGAGCAGGCTGCCGGCGAACAGCAGCACGGCCGCCAGCAGCGTCGACTTACGCCAGGCGAGGGCGAACGACAGCCCGCTCGCATACCAGTCGTGCACGCGGTCGATGCCGCGGTCCAGCCAGGCCATGAAACGGCCCAGCCACGGCGCATACTTGAAGCGGTCCTTGGCCGGATCGGGCCAGACCGAGGACAGCATCGGGTCGAGCGTGAAGCTGACGAACAGCGACACCATCACGGCCACGGCCACCGTGATCCCGAACTGCAGGAAGAAGCGGCCGATGATGCCCTGCATGAAGGCGATCGGCACGAACACGGCGACGATGGCGAAGGTAGTGGCCATGACGGCCAGGCCGATCTCGTTGGTGCCGTCTTCCGCGGCCCGCACATGGCTCTTGCCCATGCCGAGGTGACGCACGATGTTCTCGCGCACGACGATGGCGTCGTCGATCAGCAGGCCGATGCACAGCGACAGCGCCATCAAGGTCAGGAAGTTCAGCGTGAAGCCGAAGTACTTCATGGCGATGAAGCTGGCCAGCACGGAGATCGGCAGCGTCAGTCCCGTGATGACGGTGCTGCGCCACGAGTGCAGGAACAGGAACACGATGACCATCGTGAGGATGGCGCCTTCGACGATGGTGCGCTTGACGTTGTCAAGCTGGCCTTGCACGTTCTTGGCCTTGTCGTCGAGGATGGTGAAGCGCACGTCCTTCGGCAGCGAGGTCTTCATCGCCTCGATCGCGGCCTTGACGCCGTTGCCCACCTCGACCGTGTTGGCGTCCTGGATCTTGGCGATTTCCAGCGAGATGGCCCGCTCGCCGTTGACGCGCGAGATCGAGTCTTCCTCGGCGGCGCCGTCCGAGATCTGCGCCACCTGGTGCAGGTAGACGGGACCGTTGGCGCGGTTGGCGACGATGATGCGGTTGAAGTCGGCCGCCTGCTTCATCTTCCCTTCGATGCGCACGAGGTTCTCGCGCTCGCCGCGGCTGATGCGGCCGGCGGGCAGGTTGGCATTGGTCGCCGTGATCGCGTTCATGACTTCGTCGATGCCGACGTTCAGGCTGCGCAGCTGGTCCGGGCGGATGTCAACCAGCACCTGGCGGTTCTGGCGGCCGTTGACGCGGATCTGGCCGACGCCGGCGACGGACTGCAGGCGCTTGACGATCACCTGGTCGGTCAGCATCGACAAATCGCGCAGGCTGCGTTCGTGCGAGGTCAGCGACAGCAGGATCACGGGCTGCGTGTTCTCGCCTTCCTCGCGCAGCACCAGCGGCTCCTTGACCTCGCGCGGGAAGCCGCCGCGCACGGTGCTGATGCGGTCGCGCAGGTCCTGCACGGCGCGGTCCATGTCGGTGGTGAGCTGGAATTCGATGCCCACGCCCGAGCGGCCTTCCCAGGAACTGCTGCGGATGGTCTTGATGCCGCCGACGGTGTTCGCCGCTTCCTCGAGCGGGCGGGTGACATCGTTCTCGACCTGCTCGGGCGAAGCGCCCGGATACTGGGTCTCGATGAAGACGGCCGGGATATCGATGTTCGGCATGCTTTCCACGCCCAGGCCGCGGTAGGAGAACAGGCCGAGCACCATCAGGCCGACCATCACCATGGTCGCGAACACGGGGTGCTTGATGCTGACGCGAGTCATGAACATGGGTCAGCCCTTCTTCGCTGCGGGCGCTTCGTTGGCGGCCGTGGCGGCGGAAGAGGAGGAAGCGGCGGCGGGCGGCATCTTGACCAGGCTGCCCGGCTTGACGCCGTCCAGCGGCAGCGCCAGCACGGCGGCGCCGGCGTCGATGCCGTCGAGCGCCTCGACCAGGCCTTCGTCGCTGCTCCTCAGCCCCAGCTTGACCGGCTGCGCCACGACCTTGCCGTTGTCGACGCGGTAGACGACGTCGCGGCCACCGTCCTGGCGCACTGCGCCGATCGGCAACAGAGGCCGCGCGTCGGTTTTCTGGGTGACCACGCTGCCCTTGGCGAACATGCCGGCGCGCAGCAGGCCGTCCGGGTTGTCGACGCCGATATAGACGAGCATGGCGCGCGAGCCCGGCTCGGTGGCGGGATTGATGCGCACGACCTTGCCGGCGAACTCGCGACCGCCGAAGCCGTCGACGTGGAAGGACACGTCCTGGCCGACCTTGATGCGGGGGATGTCCGAGGCGGGCACCTGGGCGTCCAGCGTCAGGTGCTTCAGGTCGACGATGGCAAACACGGGGCTGTCCGGCGCCAGCTTCTCGCCGGCCTGGGCGTAGCGCTTGCTGACCACGCCCGCCAGCGGGGCGCGGATCACGGTGTCGGCCAGGGCGATGCGCGCCAGCAGCAGCTGGGCACGCGCCGCGTCGACGGCCGCCTGGGCCAGGTCGACGGCATTGGCGCTCGTGTCGTAGGCATGCTGCGCGATGTAGTTCTGCTTGAGCAGGGCGGCGCTGTTGGCCTGGTTCTTCTGCGCCAGCGCCAGGCGCGCGCCGGCATCGGCGAGCTGCGCCTCCTGCTGGGCGACGCGGGCGCGCGCCTCGGCATCGTCGAGCCGCGCGATCACGTCGCCCTCGTTCACCTGCATGCCTTCCTGCACGGTGGTGGCCAGCACCACGCCCGACACCTTCGATTTCACCGTGGCCTGGGCCAGCGGCGTCAGGGAGCCGGACAGCGGCAGCGTGACGGCCAGTGGGCGCGCGGCGACCAAGGCGACGTCGCGCGGCGCCAGCTCGAACACCGGATCCTTCGCAGGATCCTTCGGCGCGGCAGCGGCGCCGGGTGCAGCCGGGGCTTGTTCGTGCAGCCAGGCATAGCCGCCGGCGCCGGCGAGGGCCAGCGCGAGCAGGGCCAGCGCCGCTTTCCGCGCCGGGCGGCGCGTGGCGGTCGGGATGGCATCGGGCGAGACGGGCAGGGACTCGATTTTCATGGCGTTGTTCTTCGTAATCGGGTGGTGCTGCGGGTGGTGCTGCGAGCGGTGCTGCGAGCGGTGCTGCATAAGGAAGCGCACGTGCTCCGTTCTGCAGGGCAGGATGGAGCTCCAGGCGCATGACGGCATGATAGGAAACGTCAAGACAAGGAGCCACCGGAATGCGACGGGCGGTGCAAACGGCGCGATGAACTGCAAAAAGGCCGGGGCGGGGCGTCGGCACTGCAAGGTTACGCGTCGTTTGCACGTCGCCTCTGCGCAGGCAGGGGCCTGATTTCACTTGCATGGACGCTCGTGCAAATTGGGTCCCTGCCTCCGCAGGGGCGACGATGCTGACGATACCGATCGCGGGTTACCACCGCGTGACGAGCCCGCTCAGCCGTCGCCGGCCGGCGCCCCCGCCTGCTCGAACAGCCGCAACCTGGCCAGTACCTGCCCATGGTCCGACGCTTCCGGCAGGCCGAGTTCCAGGTGGTCGTTCAGGTACACGACTTCCGCCACCTCGCCCAGCGCCCCGGGCAGCTCGGCATTGAATTCCCCCGACACCATGATGTGGTCGATGGTCGTGTGGTGGCCGTCGTGGACGTTGGAGAAGCCCACGTGGCGCAGGCGGTCCTGGCGGCGCTGCAGCTGGACGGCGTCGTACAGGCGGTCGCCGCTGGGGGCGCCGATCCCCAGCACGATGCCGGTGGTGACGGCATCGGCGACGTCGTTGAAGTCGCCCAGCACGATGCGCGGGCGGTGGTGGGCGCGGCCCAGTTCCGTGATCAGCACGCGCAGGGCCGCCGCCTCGGTGCCGCGCCGGATCAGCGAGCGCAGCGAGGCCAGTGCGAACAGCTGCGGGTCGTCGCCCGTGTCGGCGGCGCGGTAGTCGGGGCGGCGCGACTTCAGGTGCACCACCAGCACGTCGGCGACGAGGCCGGGCGCCAGCTCGATCGCGGCGTGCAGGGGCGCGCGCGTGAAGCGTTCGGGGTCGCGGTTCCCGGGCGGCATGGCGATCCCGGACGGGAAATAGGGCAGGGGGCGGGGCGCGTCGGCCAGCGGCAGGCGCGAGACGAGGGCCACGCTGGGCGTGAGCTTGTCGGCGCCGGGATCGGGGTCGAAGCCGACGTGGGCCGCGTCGCGGAAGCGCCGCGTGCGCGACAGCGCCTCGGCCAGCGCGGCCTGGGAAAACACTTCCTGGAAGCCGATCACGTCGGCTCCCAGCATGTCGACCTGGTGCGCGATCCAGGCGATCTTCGCTTCGTATTCCTCGGGCGTGCTGGGGTCCAGGTTATCGTAGACCTTGATCCCCGGCGGGGCCAGGTTGCACACGTTGAAGGTGGCAAAGCGAATCTCTTGCTGCATAATAAGCAACTCCTCCGTTTGCATTCAGCGTAACACGATGGCCAAGAAAGAGCATATCTCCGAAACTCCCGCGACACAGTTCCTGCGCAAGCATGGCGTCGCATTTTCGGAGCATCCCTACGACTACGAAGAACACGGCGGCACCGCGGTCTCCTCGCGTGAACTCGGTGTCGACGAGCACGCCGTCGTCAAGACCCTTGTGATGCAGGACGAGGCGGCCCGTCCGCTCATCGTGCTGATGCATGGCGACCGCAAGGTATCGACCAAGAACCTGGCCCGCGCCATCTCCTGCAAGTCGGTCGAGCCGTGCAAGCCCGAGGTGGCGCAGCGCCATTCCGGCTACCTGATCGGCGGCACCTCGCCCTTCGGCACCCGCAAGGCCATGCCGATCTACGTCGAGGACAGCATCCTCGCGCTGGACCGGATCCTCATTAATGGCGGCCGCCGTGGCTTCCTCGTCGGGATCGATCCGAAGGTGCTCGTCGACGTGTTGCAGGCCCGCCCCGTGCAGTGCGCAATCGTTGATTGAAAAACAACTGGCGACTATCGCCGGATCGGGGGCTGGTGTATATTCCTCGCGCGCCGTTGCGCGTATGGAATATTAGAAAGAGACCCATGTACACCATTATCTTCACGATCGCAGCCTACCTGATCGGCTCGATTTCCTTCGCCGTCGTCGCAAGCCGCGCCTTCGGCCTGTCCGATCCGCGCACCTACGGCTCGAAGAATCCGGGCGCGACCAACGTGCTGCGCTCGGGCAGCAAGAAGGCGGCGATCGCGACCCTCGTCGGCGACTGCGCCAAGGGCTGGCTGGCGGTCTGGCTGGCCGTGCACTACGAGCAGCAGTTCGACCTGGGCGACAGCGGCATCGCACTGGTGGCCATCGCCGTGTTCCTGGGCCACCTGTGGCCGATCTTCTTCCGCTTCGTCGGCGGCAAGGGCGTGGCCACCGCGCTGGGCGTGCTGCTGGGCCTGAACCCGTGGCTGGGCCTGGCGACGCTGGCCACCTGGCTGATCGTCGCCTACGCCTTCCGCTACTCCTCGCTGGCCGCCCTGGTCGCCGCCGTGTTCGCACCGTTCTACTACGGCCTCCTGTTCGGCGTCGACGCGATCCTGTTCGCCGTCGTCGTCATGAGCCTGCTGCTGCTGTACCGCCACGCCGGCAACATCGGCAACCTCGTCGCCGGCAAGGAATCGCGCATCGGCAGCAAGTCCAAGGACGCCGCCAAGAAGAAGTAATTTGCGTTGCCTCAAACCGGGGTCAGAGCCGGGGTCAGAGCCCGGTTTTGGGCAATGTCCACGCCTCATGCACGGTCAGGCAAGCCGATTTGCCGAATTTGCCTGGCGCGCTGCCAGCTTCTGCTCGATGTGTCACCATATGCCCGTCTGCCGCAACATCGGGTAGTGGCATCAATCAAAGAACAGGAAGGCGGTGAATCGTGAACAAGCAGATGAGAATCGATTTCGTATCGGACGTGTCGTGCCCGTGGTGCGCGATCGGCCTCAAGTCGCTCGACAAGGCGCTGCAGAACGTGCGTGACGAGATCACGGTCGACATGCATTTCCAGCCCTTCGAGCTCAATCCCGGCATGGCCCCCGAAGGCCAGGACATCGCCGAGCACATCACCGAGAAATACGGCTCCACGCCGGAGCAGCAGGCACAGTCGCGCGAGATGATCCGCCAGCGTGGCGAGGCGGTCGGCTTTACCTTCGAGATGGGCAAGCGCGGTCGCATCTACAACACCTTCGACGCGCACCGCCTGCTGCACTGGGCCGAAGGGCAGGGCCAGCAGCGCGCCCTCAAGGAAAAGCTGTTCGAAGCGTATTTCACGAAGGGCGAGAGCCCGGCGTCGCACGAGGTGCTGCTGCGCGTGGCGGGCGAGGTGGGCCTGGACGTCGAGGCGGCGCGCCAGGTGCTGGAATCGACGGCCTATGCGGACGAGGTGCGCCAGCTCGAGTACTACTGGCAGCGTGCCGGCATCCGCTCGGTGCCGGCCATCGTCATCAACCAGCGCCACCTGATCTCCGGCGGCCAGCCGCCCGAGGTGTTCGAGCAGGCGCTGCGCCAGATCGCCCAGCAGGAGGAAGTGCTGGAACAGGACGAGGAACCGGCGGCGTAACGTTGGAAATTGGGCCCCTGCCTGCGCAGGGGCGACGTGTCCGTCGCTGGCTATGTCAGATCCAGCACGATCGGCTGGTGGTCCGAGGCTGACGTTTCCGACTGCACGTTCATGTCCGTGATGCGTGACGCCAGGTCGTCGGTGACGAAGAAATAATCGTAGCAGTCCGGCTTGTCCGGCCACTTGAAGCCGTGCAGGCCGGCCGTCGGGGCGCGCGCCATGTCGCCGTGGCGCACGCGCCAGGCATCGAGCAATGGCGAGGCGCCTCCTTCCGGCGGCGCCAGCAAGGCCTGGTAGTCGTCGGAATCCGGCGCAAAATTGAAGTCGCCGCAGTAGATCGCGCTGCCCGGGCGGAAGCCCAGCTGGAACGGCGGATCGAGGGCCGGCTCGGGCTGGTAGACGGCAGCACGGGCACAGGCTTCTCCATGCAGCTCGCGGATGCGGCGCACCTGGGCGCGCCGCTGCAGCGCCGAATAGTATTCGAGATGCGTCGTCAGCACGCGGATCTTGCCGCCCGGCGCTTCCAGCACCGTTTCGATCATCCCGCGCGGCATGCCGGCCGGGCTCTCGGTATCGACGGGCCAGGGCAGCATATGGCGCTGCGCCTGGGTGATGCGGTACTTGGACAGCAGGATGTTGCCGAACTGGCGGGGCAGGTTGTTGCGGTAGATTTCGCTCGGGGCCTGCTCGATCATGTGATAGCCGCCGAAGGCGCCGGCAAGCTGCTTGAACTGGCTGGCGCTGGCGCTGCCTTCCAGTTCGGGATGATTCGCAGCGACTTCCTGCAGGCAGATGACGTCGGGATTCAGCTTGCGCAGTACATCGATGATCGCGTGGATTCGGATGCGCCCGTCCCTGCCACAGCCCCAGTGAATATTCCAGCTAACCACGCGCATGTATCACCTCCGTGAAACTAAAACCGCCAGAGTTTGCCATTGATTGGGCAATAACGGTCACACGGTAGGATCGATGTCAAGCTAACAAGTTCAACAGGATTGGGCGTGCGGCGGCCACGCGGCGCGCCGGCGCAGGAGGGAAGCAGGCGCCGGTCAGGCCGGCTCGATCTCGTCCAGCGGCCAGCGCGGACGCACGTTGAAGCCGTAGTCGCGCTGCGCCAGGTCCGGGTTGCGCTCGAGGCGCATGGCGCCGGCGAAGGCGATCATCGCGCCGTTGTCGGTGCAGAATTCCAGCTCCGGATAATAGACCTTGAATTTCTTCTTCGCGGCAGCCGCGTTCAGCGACGCGCGCAACTGCTTGTTGGCGCCCACGCCGCCCGCGATCACGAGGCGCTTCAGGCCCGTGTGCTTCAGGGCCGATACGCATTTCGCCGTCAGCACGTCGACGATGGCGTCGACGAAGCCGCGCGCGATGTTCGCCTTGTCCTGCTCGCAGATGTTGGCGATGCCGCCTTCGTGGTTCTTTGCCACGGTCAGCACCGCCGTCTTCAGGCCCGAGAAGCTGAAATTGAAATCCTTCGAATGCAGCATCGGGCGCGGCAGTTTATAGGCTTCCGGATCGCCGAATTCGGCCAGCCGAGAAATCGCCGGGCCGCCCGGATAGCCGAGGCCCAGCAGCTTGGCCGACTTGTCGAAGGCTTCGCCGGCGGCGTCGTCGAGCGTCTCGCCCAGCAGCGTGTAGCGGCCCACGCCATCGACGCGCATCAGCTGCGTGTGGCCGCCCGAGACCAGCAGGGCGATGAAGGGGAATTCCGGGCGCTCGCTAGCCAGCAGCGGCGAGAGCAGGTGGCCTTCCAGGTGGTGCACGCCGAGCACCGGCTTGTCCAGCGCCAGGGCCAGGCTGTTGGCGACCGAGGAGCCGACCAGCAGCGCACCGGCCAGGCCCGGGCCCTGGGTGTAGGCGATGGCGTCGATGCGTTCCATCGGCAGGTCGGCCTTGGCCAGCACCTGCTCCAGCAGCGGCAGCGCGCGGCGGATGTGGTCGCGCGAGGCCAGTTCCGGCACCACGCCGCCGTACTCCTCGTGCATCGCGACCTGCGAGTGCAGCGCGTGGGACAGCAGGCCGTGCTCGGTGTCGTACAGAGCCAGGCCGGTTTCATCGCAGGAGGATTCGACGCCGAGGACAATCATGGGATGCTGGAAGAATGTGAAGTAGACAATGGATACGCGTACGCATGGCGCACGCAATCCAGCATTGTAAAGCAGGCCGGCGACCGTTGCAGCCTGTTCGGCTAGAATCGCCTGGCCATGCCGTCCACCGAATCCCTGTTCCTGCAGGCCCGCGCCCTGATCGACGCCCGCGACACCGCCGGCGCCGAAACGCTGCTGCGCGCCGCGCTCGACCTCGACCCCGGCTTCGCCGCGGCCTGGGGCAACCTCGGCTACGTGCTCGACGCGGCAGGCCGCAAGCGCGAGGCCGAGGGAGCCTACCACCGCGCCATCGCGCTCGCTCCGCACGAGCTGCAGAACAGCCTGAACCTGGGGGCGCTGCTCACCGCGCTGCGTCGCTTCGATGCCGCGCTGGACGTCTACGCGGCCGCCATCGCGCACGGGCACGATGCGCCCGCCCTGCATTCGAACCTGGGCATGACGCTGGCGAGCGCCGGCCGCGAACGCGAGGCAGAGGAGCATTACCGCCTTGCGCTGGCGCGCGACCCCGGCCACCGCAAGGCCGCCTTCAACCTTGCTTACCTGCTGCTGCGCCAGGGCCGCTGGGAAGAAGGCTGGCAGCGGCTGGAAGCGCGCCCGTGGATCGACGTGTTGCAGCGCCACCTGGGCCTGCCGCGCTGGCAGGGCGAGCCGGTCCACGGCCGGCGCATCCTGGTCGGCGTCGAAGGCGGCCATGGCGACATGATCCAGTTCGGCCGCTATTGCGCGCTGTTGAAGGCGGCGGGCGCCGCGCGCGTGGGCATGCTGTGCCAGCCGGACCTCGTCCCGCTGTTCGCGGGCTTGCAGGGGCTCGACGCCGCCATCGCGTTCGACCGGCCCGTGGCGGCCGGCGACTGGGATTGCTGGGTCGCGCCATTCAGCCTGCCGCGGCTGTTCGCTACCCGTGTCGACAGCGTGCCGGCAACGCTGCCCTACATCGCCCAGGATGCCGCCCGCGTCCTGCGCCTGGCGCCGCTGCTGGCCGCCGCGCCGGGGCAGCTGAAAGTCGGGCTGGCGTGGAAGGGCAATCCGCGTCACGAGAACGACGCGGCGCGTTCGCTGCCTTCGCTGTCCGTGCTGGCGCCGCTTGCCGCCGTCAAGGGCGTCAGCTGGTTCAGCCTGCAGAAGGGAGCCGGGGAGGGCGAGACGGCGGAAAGCTTCGCGCCGCTCGACCTGGCGCCGGCGATCCACGACTTTGCCGATACGGCCGCGCTGGTGGCGGGACTGGACCTGGTGATCGCGGTCGATACGGCGCTCGCGCACCTGGCGGGGGCGCTGGGCAAACCGTGCTGGGTGCTGCTGGCGGATTACCTGCCGGACTGGCGCTGGCTCGAGGGGAGGGAGGATACGCCGTGGTACCCGGGGATGCGCCTGTTCCGGCAGCGGCCGGAGGCGGGGTGGGGCGAAGTCGTGGCCGAAGTCGCACAGGCGCTTGAGAACTGGCCCTGAAAAACGTCGTCCCTGCGAAGGCAGGGACCCAAGCTATGGCGCGCGTCTCGACAGCCCCCGCAAAATTGGGTCCCTGCCAAGGCGGCCGGCAAGGTCAGGGACGACGTAGCGATTACGCCCGCTGCAGCAATTCCTGATGCGCGCTTCGCAGCATCGCTTCCGTATCTTCCCACCCGATGCAGCCATCCGTCACCGAGCAGCCGTACGTCAGCTGCGACAGGTCGCTCGGAATCGGCTGGTTGCCGCCGACGATGTTCGATTCGATCATCACGCCCACCAGCGACCGGTTGCCGTGGCGGATCTGCTGGATCACGTCCGACATCACCAGCGGCTGCAGTTCCGGCTTTTTATAGCTGTTGGCGTGCGAGCAGTCGACCACCAGGTTGGCGGGCAGGCCGGCCTTTTTCAGCGCCTGCTCGGCGATCGTCACCGACACCGAATCGTAGTTCGGACGGCCGCCGCCGCCGCGCAGCACCACGTGGCCGTAGGCGTTGCCGCGGGTGCGCACGATGGCGACCTTGCCCTGCTCGTTGATGCCCAGGAAGGAGTGCGGGCTGGACGAGGACAGCACGGCATTGATGGCGATCGAGACGTCGCCGTCGGTACCGTTCTTGAAGCCGACCGGCGTCGACAGGCCCGAAGACATCTCGCGGTGCGTCTGCGATTCGGTGGTACGCGCGCCGATCGCGGTCCAGGCGATCAGGTCGCCCAGGTATTGCGGCGAGATCGGGTCGAGCGCCTCGGTGGCGGTCGGCAGGCCCAGTTCGCACACGTCCAGCAGGAACTGGCGCGCGTGTTCCATGCCGACGTCGACGCGGAACGAATCGTCCATGAACGGATCGTTGATATAGCCCTTCCAGCCGGTGGTGGTGCGCGGCTTTTCGAAATACACGCGCATCACCAGGACCATCGTGTCGGCGACTTCGGCCTGCAGCGCCTTCAGGCGGCGCGCATAGTCGAGGCCCGCGACCGGATCGTGGATGGAGCAGGGGCCGACGACCACGAACAGGCGCTTGTCCTTGCGGTCGAGGATATTGCGCAGGGTTTCGCGGCCCTTCATGACGGTGGTGAAGGCCTTGTCGGTCAGCGGCAGTTTCTGGTGCAACTCGACCGGCGACGGCATGGTCGCGAACGAGGTCACGTTGGTATTTTCGATATCGGGCGTGATCAACATGGTATGACAACTTATTCAGAGGGATCGGCCAGTCTAGCGCGAAACGCGCACGATTGCAGCCGCATGCGCCAAAATGTCGCATTCTCGGACGTCGCGCGCCGGTGGTATGCTTCGATACATGGACCCTACTCAAGCACCGAAGCACGATCCGAATCACGATCCTGATACTGCGCCATTTCCCGCCGCCCGCTTCATCAAGGAGATCGGCCGCGGCGTGAAAGGCGCCCGCAGCATGTCGCGTGAGGATGCCCGCGACCTGTACAAGGCCATGCTCGACGGGCGCGTCTCCGACCTCGAACTGGGCGGCATCCTGCTGGCGATGCGCATCAAGGGCGAGTCCGTCGACGAGATCGCCGGCTTCATGGACGCCGCCGAGACCTCGTTCGCGCCGCTGCCCGTCCCGCCGGGCGAGTTCGCGCCCGTGCTGATCCCCAGCTATAACGGCTCGCGCAAGCTGGCCAACCTGACCCCGCTGCTGGCCATGCTGCTGGCGCGCGAAGGCGTGCCCGTGCTGGTGCATGGCGTGCGCCAGGACCCGGGCCGCGTCACCACCTTCGAGATCCTGGCCGAGATGGGCATCGGCCCCACCGGCTCGACGGCCGACATGCTCGACGCCTTCGCCGCGCGCCGTCCCTGCTTCATGCCGATCGAACTGCTGGCGCCCCAGCTCGCGCACCAGCTGTCGCTGCGCCGCATCCTGGGCGTGCGCAACTCGACCCACACGCTCGTCAAGATGCTGCAGCCGTTCGCGGGCCCGGCGCTGCGCCTGGTCTCGTACACGCACCCGGAATACCTGACCATGCTGACCGGCTACTTCGGCGGCGTGGCCCCGGCGGATCGGGGCGATGCCTTCCTGATGCGCGGCACGGAAGGGGAGACGGTCGCGAATGCCAACCGTGCCCAGCAGATCGACTGGTTCCACGGCGGCACCCAGACCGTGCTGGTCGAGCGCGATGCGCCGGCCGACGCGCTGGCGCCGGCGCCGGAAGGGCGCGACGCGGCGGCCACCGCCGACTGGATCGCCCGGGCATTGCGCGGCGAGCAGCCCGTGCCGGCGCCGATCGCGGCGCAGGCGGCGCAGTGCATGCAGGTCGCGCGGGCGTTGCGGGCCGGTTGACGGCGCCCACCAATCCGCCTCCGCCATTTACAATAGCGCCTTTTGTGCGCGGCAAAGGCGGGGCGGAATGGCAAAACAATACGATGTGGCGGTGATCGGCGCCGGTGCGGCCGGCATGATGTGCGCCTTTGTCGCCGCCCAGCGCGGCAAGCGCGTCGTCCTGGTCGACCACGCATCGAAGCTGGCCGAAAAGATCCGCATCTCCGGCGGCGGCCGTTGCAATTTCACGAACGTCAACGCCGGTCCGCAGAATTACCTGTCCGAGAATCCGCACTTCTGCCGCAGCGCGCTGTCGCGTTATACAGCCCAGGATTTCCTCGCCCTGGTCAGGAAGCACCGCATCGCGTACCACGAAAAACACCGAGGCCAGCTGTTCTGCGACGACTCCGCCGAGCAGATCATCCGCATGCTGAAGGACGAGTGCGATGCCGGCGGCGTGCACTGGCGCATGCCGTGCAAGGTGACGGGTGTGGAGAAGGGCGACGCCGGGTTCCGCATCGAGACGGACGGCGAGCCCATCCTGGCCACGAATGTCGTGGTGGCGACGGGCGGCCTGTCGATCCCGAAGATCGGCGCCACCGATCTCGGCTATCGCATCGCGAAGCAGTTCGGCCTGAACATCATCGAAACGCGTCCCGGCCTGGTGCCGCTCACCTTCGACGGCCCCAGCTGGCAACCGTTCGTGCCGCTGGCCGGCATCGCGCTGGAGGTGGATGTCGAAACCGGGGTGGCGGCGAAAGGCGGCAAGGGCCGCAACGCCAACCGTGGCTATTTCCGTGAGGACCTGCTGTTCACGCACCGCGGCCTGTCCGGCCCGGCGATCCTGCAGATCTCCAGCTACTGGCAGCCGGGCACGCCCATCACCCTGAACCTGCTGCCGGAAATCGATGTCGCCGAGGAATTGATTTCCTCGAAGACGACTGTGAAAAAGCAGCTCGGTAATATCCTGTCGCAATGGCTGCCGGCGCGCCTCGCCGAAGGCTTGCTGACGGCAAATGGCCTGGCGCCGGATGCGCGTCTGGCGGACATGGCCGACGCAAAATTGCGCAAGCTGGGCGATGCGATCAACCGCTGGGCCATCGTGCCGACAGGTTCCGAAGGCTACAAGAAGGCCGAGGTGACGCTGGGTGGGGTCGATACGAAGGAGCTGTCGCAGCAGGGCATGATGGCGAACAAGGTGCCCGGCTTGTACTTCATTGGCGAAACCGTGGACGTGACCGGCTGGCTGGGTGGCTACAATTTCCAGTGGGCGTGGGCGTCAGGTTTTGCCGCGGGCAGCACCATCGAATAAGAGCGCCTAACAAAACCTCCATGGCGGCGTTGCATCATCTCGCCGTACATTCGTACTGTCTTCGACGATGCGCCTTGCCCTGAAGGTTTTGTTAGGCGCTCTAAGGCTTTCTTGGTCGCTGTGGCAATTCGGCACATTGACAAAAATCTCGCACAGCTCTTGAAAAGCTGTTAGAATTTCGTTCTTCCCTAAATCCAACGGTTTCATTTTTACATGACCACTATCCGCCTTAAAGAAAACGAGCCGTTCGAAGTCGCTATGCGTCGCTTCAAGCGCACTATCGAAAAAACCGGCCTGCTGACCGAACTGCGCGCTCGCGAGTTCTACGAAAAGCCGACCGCAGAGCGCAAGCGCAAGCTGGCCGCCGCCGTGAAGCGCCACTACAAGCGCATCCGCAGCCAGCAACTGCCGAAGAAGCTGTACTAATTTGGTTCAGTAGCCTGATCCGGTGACGGTGAATGCCAGTCCCGGCGCATCAGGCCTGAATGTGACGAAGCCCGCTCCGGTTGTGCCGCAGCGGGTTTTGCCTTTTGTCCCATCCCATCGAACGGAGACTCCATGAGCCTGAAAGATCAAATTACCGACGACATGAAAAATGCCATGCGCGCCAAGGAAAGCGAGCGCCTGGCCACCATCCGCCTCATCCTTGCCGAGATCAAGCGCCGTGAAGTCGACGAGCGCATCGAGCTGGACGATGCCCAGGTGACCGCCGTCGTCGAGAAGATGATCAAGCAGCGCAAGGATTCGATCACCCAGTTCGAAGCCGGCGGCCGCCAGGACCTGGCCGACATCGAGAAGAAAGAACTGACCGTGCTGTCGGCCTATATGCCCGCCGGTCTGTCGGACGAGGAAGTCGCGGCCGAAGTGGCTGCCGCCGTCGCCGCATCGGGCGCCGCCGGTCCGCAGGACATGGGCAAGGTCATGGGCATCCTGAAGCCGAAGCTGGCCGGTCGCGCCGACATGACGGCCGTATCGGCCCAGGTCAAGAAGGCGCTGTCCGGCGCCTGATGGTAAGTCGCGCGCGGTTGCGGCCTCGATGCAACAGCCGCGCGCGTTTTGGTAGCACCAGGGTGGCAACGCCCGGTTGCCTTGCTACACATCAATTTGTAGCGAGCCCTGCGGTATAGTCTGACCCTAGACAAAACACTGTTATATCAAGTGATTCCGCAATCCTTCATTACCGATTTGCTCAATCGCGTCGACATCGTCGATGTGGTCGGCCGCTATGTGCAGCTGAAAAAGGGCGGCGCCAACTACATGGGGCTGTGCCCCTTCCACAACGAAAAATCCCCCAGCTTCACCGTCAGCCCGACCAAGCAGTTCTACCACTGCTTCGGCTGCGGCGCCCATGGTACGGCGATCGGTTTCCTGATCGAGTACTCGGGCATGGGGTTTGTGGATGCCGTCAAGGACCTGTCGCAAAGCGTGGGCATGATCGTGCCCGACCAGGACGACAAGATTCCGCCGGCCCAGCGCGCCGCCCAGCAGGCCCAGTCGCTGGCCATGACCGATGCGCTGAACCAGGCTTGCGACTTCTATCGCGGCCAGCTGCGCCAGGCGCCGGCCGCCATCGCCTACCTGAAGGGCCGCGGCCTGACGGGCGAGGTGGCTGCCAGGTTCGGCCTCGGCTATGCGCCGGGCGGCTGGGACAATCTGCGCTCCGTGTTCCGCGACTACGATGCGCTGGCGCTGGTCGAATCCGGCCTCGTGATCGACAAGGTCGACGAGGACGGCAACAACAAGAAACGCTACGACCGCTTCCGCGAGCGCGTCATGTTCCCGATCCGTAACACGAAAGGGCAGGTGATCGGTTTCGGCGGCCGCGTCATGGATGGCGGCGAACCGAAATACCTGAACTCGCCGGAAACGCCGCTGTTCCAGAAAGGGTTGGAACTGTACGGCCTGTTCGAGGCGCGCCAGGCGATTCGCGACGCCGGCTACGTGCTGGTGACGGAAGGGTATATGGACGTCGTCGCGCTGGCCCAGCTCGGCTTCCCGCAGGCCGTGGCGACGCTTGGCACCGCGTGTACCAGCACCCACGTCCAGAAACTGCTGCGCCAGACCGACAATGTGATCTTCAGCTTCGACGGCGACAAGGCCGGCCGCCGCGCCGCGCGCCGCGCGCTGGAAGCGTGCCTGCCGCAAGTGTCCGACGACAAAGTCATCAAGTTCCTGTTCCTGCCGCAAGAGCATGATCCGGACAGCTATGTGCGCGAATTCGGCGCCGACGCCTTCGCCCAGGAAATCAACGAGGCGATGCCGCTGTCGCAATTCCTGCTGCGCGAAGTCTCGACCGAACACGATCTTGATACGCCGGAAGGCCGTGCCCACATTCAATTCGATGCCAAGCCCTTGCTGCAGGCGATGGCGCCGTCCGCCCTGCGCCTACAGATCGTGCGCGGGCTGGCCAACCTGACCCAGTCAACCCCGGCGGAGATCGAAGCGTTGTTCGAATTGTCGAAGCCCGTCGCCGTTGCCCGCAAGGCGCCGCCGCGCCAGGGACGGCCGGAACCGGTGGGCCTGGAATTGCAGATGTCGCGCATCCTCGTTGCCCATCCGGCGCTGGCCCTGGACCTGGACGAGACGGCATTGCGCGCCTTCGACTTCTTCGGCGAGGAGCAGGCCGAGCGCCTGCGCCAGCTGGTCGGCATGGCGCAGGCATTGGGGGCGAACGGCACGTTCGCGGCGTTGTCCCAGCAATTGAAGGAAGTGAGCGGAGACTATGACCGTTTGATCTCCGACATTGCCTCGGAACCCGAATCGGATAGCGATGCGGACCGGGTCTGGCTTGTCAGTGCTGTGAGGCAAGTCAAGCGCGATCTATTGAAACAGGAGCTCAATCAGTTGATTTCCTCCGGTTTGCCCTCAGATCAGGTAAGTGCTCGCTACCGCGAGATTACTGCTCAGCAGGCCTTCCTGGACAGGGAGGAGGCGAGCCAGCCCGCAGCGAAATTCTCCTGATTGGTCCAGCGTGCCACCGAGGCGTTTGTAACTGGAAAGTCAAGGGGCGCGTGCTATAATAAAACGCTAACTATTGCAAGCTTTGAAACGATTTTTCGTCTCGAACCGGGCGGGGTCTTTCAGTTAGTTGGGCAACAGATTTGTGCCTGTAGCGTGATGTAAGGTAACAAAACTTTATCTTTTAACCATAATAAAGTGGTCGTTGTGACTTCGAAAGCGCCTGTGCCAACCAAGAAACCCGAAACCAAAGTGGCTACCAAATCCACCAGGATGTCCGCCAAGGCGGACAATTCACAAGACAAGGCGGAAGCCCGCGTCGCGGGTGTCGCGCCAGTGAACCAGACGACCGATGCGGAAGCACTCGCCGCCATCGACACGTCGGGCTACGTGCTGCCGGCCGTCAAGGTACCGGGCCGCCGCGGCCGCAAGCCCAAGGAATTCACGCCCGAGAACGACGAAGTCGCCGCATTGAACGCGGTCGAGCGCGCCGAGCTGAAGGCGGTCGACAAGGCCAAGGCCAAGGACCGCAAGGCCAAGGAAAAAGCGCTGCTGAAAGACGCGTTCTCCTCGGACACGGAAGCGAGCGAGGAAGAGCTCGAAATCCGCCGCCAGAAGCTCAAGGCCCTGATCAAGTCGGGCAAGGAGCGCGGCTTCCTGACCTATTCCGAGATCAACGACCACCTGCCGGACAATATCGTCGATCCGGAAGCGATCGAAGGCATCATCGGCACCTTCAACGACATGGGCATTGCCGTCTACGAGCATGCGCCCGATGCCGAGACCCTGCTGCTGTCCGACAGCGTTGCCACCGTCACAAGCGACGACGAAGCCGAGGCGGCCGCCGAAGCGGCGCTGTCGACCGTCGATTCCGATTTCGGCCGTACCACCGACCCGGTCCGCATGTACATGCGCGAAATGGGTTCGGTCGAACTGCTGACCCGCGAAGGCGAGATCGAGATCGCCAAGCGCATCGAAGACGGCCTGCGCGACATGATCCAGGCGATCTCCGCTTGCCCGGTGACGATCGCCGAGATCATCGAAGCGTCGAACCGCATCGAGAAGGACGAGATCAAGATCGACGAGATCGTCGACGGCATGGTCGACGAGAACGAAGACGAAGCGACCTCGCCGAGCGCGGTCGCTCCGACGTCGACCTCGGACGATGACGACGAGGACGACGACGAGGAAGAGGAAGAAGAGGGAGAGGAAGAAGAAGCCAGCGCCGGTTCCGGTGCGGCCGGCTATTCCGCCGAGCAGCTCGAACAGCTGAAGAATACGGCCCTCGACAAGTTCCGCACGATCGAACAGCAGTTCGACAAGATGCGCAAGGCCTACGAGAAGCAGGGCTACAACTCCGAAGGCTATATCAAGGCCCAGGAAGCCATCTCGAACGAACTGCTGGGCATCCGCTTCACGGCGAAGGTCGTCGAAAAGCTGTGCGACACGCTGCGCGGCCAAGTCGACGAAGTGCGCCACATCGAGAAGCAGATCCTGGACGTGGCCGTGAACCGCTGCGGCATGCCGCGCGCCCACTTCATCAAGGTCTTCCCGGGCAACGAGACGAACCTCGACTGGGTCGACGGCGAAGTGAACGCCGGCCACGCCTACAGCGCGATCCTCGGCCGCAACATCCCGACGATCAAGGAACTGCAGCAGCGTTTGATCGACCTGCAGGCGCGCGTCGTCCTGCCGCTGCCTGACCTGCGCAACATCAACCGCCAGATGGCGGCCGGTGAAATGAAGGCGCGCAAGGCCAAGCGCGAAATGACCGAGGCGAACTTGCGTCTGGTGATCTCGATCGCGAAGAAATACACGAACCGCGGCCTGCAATTCCTCGACCTGATTCAGGAAGGCAATATCGGCCTGATGAAGGCGGTGGACAAGTTCGAATACCGTCGCGGTTATAAATTCTCGACGTACGCCACGTGGTGGATCCGCCAGGCCATTACCCGCTCGATCGCGGACCAGGCGCGCACGATCCGTATTCCGGTGCACATGATCGAAACGATCAACAAGATGAACCGGATCTCGCGCCAGATTCTGCAGGAAACGGGTGCCGAGCCGGATCCGGCAACCCTCGCGATCAAGATGGAAATGCCGGAAGACAAGATCCGGAAGATCATGAAGATCGCGAAAGAGCCGATCTCGATGGAAACGCCGATCGGTGACGACGACGATTCCCATCTGGGCGACTTCATCGAGGACAACAACACGCTGGCGCCTTCGGACGCGGCGCTGCACGCCTCGATGCGCGGTGTCGTGAAGGACGTGCTGGATTCGCTGACCCCGCGCGAAGCGAAAGTCCTGCGCATGCGCTTCGGCATCGAGATGTCGACCGACCACACGCTGGAAGAGGTCGGCAAGCAGTTCGACGTGACCCGCGAGCGCATCCGCCAGATCGAAGCGAAGGCCCTGCGCAAGCTGCGCCACCCGTCGCGTTCCGACAAGCTGAAGAGCTTCCTCGAGGGCAGCGGCGGCTGAGCCGCTGTGCAGCCAAGAAGCTTGACGGACCAGCGCTAACACAATATCCTCTCGCCACTTTGGGTCATCCATGTCTTCCTGACATGGCCCGATCCGGGTGGCGAGCAGTTGGCGTCCATCCCCGTTGAAGAAGTACGTACCAGTTTCGGGCCTCTAGCTCATGCCTGGTTAGAGCAGCGGACTCATAATCCGTTGGTGCCCGGTTCGACTCCGGGGAGGCCTACCAATTCATGTTGTACTTTGAAACCAAGCTCTTACGAGAAATCGTAAGGGCTTTTTTCATTGGCGCCAGACCTCGTGGACTCGCACCCGGCGCGAGGCTATCCTTCGGCCAGGAGGTTCCGGCGCGCCAGCGTCAAGAAGGCGTTCACCGCGCCGTTGGTTTCGCAGGTGCGGCTGACTATCAGCAGGCGTGCAGAGAGCGGCACATCACAAAGCGGCTTGTAACACACGTGTGGCCACGCAAGCGTCGTCGTCGTTTCCGGCACCAATGCGACGCCCAGCCCTGCGGCCACCAGAGCCAGCACGCCGAGCGAGGTAGCCGCCCGATGGCCGACGATCGGATCGTGCCCCAGCACGGATCGAAATGCGCTCAGCAAAGTATCGTCCGCTGGGCTGGTGGCATAGAGTACCATCGCACTCCTGGCGAGCATCTCGGCCGTCAGGCTCGGTTCTTTTGCCAGAGGATGACTGTCGCCGACGGCCGCGACGAAGGACCATTCACCAATTTCTTCCGCATGCAAAGAGGACGGGACGACGATCCCGGTATGCGGAAGGTAACCGACGTCCAGCTCGCCGGTCTGGATCGCGTCGATCTGCGACTGCGGTGTGGCTTCTCGCGCGATCAGTTCGACATCGGGAAACTTCGTGCTGAAGCCGCGCAGGTCGTGCGATAACTTGCTGCTGAGTGCCGTATTGCCGGCGAAACCCACACGAACCCGGCCGAGCTCGCCGCGCAGCGCGCGGCTGACTGCTTGTCGCGCATGATCCGCCTGGTCCACTACACGCTGGGCTTCCATGCGCAACAGTTTACCTGCTTCAGTCAATTCGACTTTGCGGCTGGTTCGTATGAACAGGGGCCCGCCCAGCTCCTCCTCGAGCGCACGCATTTGCATGCTCAGTGCTGGCTGGACAATGTTGAGCCGCTGTGCCGCACGGCCAAAATGCGATTCGTCAGCCAGCACCAGAAAAGAGCGCATTTGGCGCAGGTCCATCGTTAAAACCCATCATCTAATTTGATTAATCAAGCAGATCTATCTATTGGATTTTAATGCGAAAGCGAACGATACTGGCCAGCTTGATATTACTCAAGAGAACATAATGCAAGGCCAATGGATAGCGGCGAATCAAGGTGATGCGCACCAATGCCGGGCATTTGTTCGGAACGATGCATGCCGGCTTGGCCGGACTTAAAGAGGAGAAGCAATAGTGATTCTGCCCCGATTAATTGCCCGGGCCACCTACGCCGCGATCGTTGTCGTGAGCTTTCCAAGCACCGTGCTGGCCGCCGAGCGGGTGATCCTGGACAATGTAACCATTGTAGACACGCGAACGGGCGAGCTGACGCCGAAGCGCGCGGTCGTGGTGGAAGGCGACAAGATTGTCCGGATTGTCGCGGCGAGCACGGTGAAGCCAGTGCCGGGTGATCGCCGGATCGACGCGCACGACAAGTTCCTCGTTCCCGGATTCAATGACATGCACGCTCATCCGCTCAATCCGGGCGACACTGACAACCAGCTCGGGCTGATGCTGTCGATGGGTATCACCGGGTTCCGCCAGATGAGCGGTTCGCCCGATCTGCTCGCCAAGCGCCGCGCCGGAACATTGATCTCGCCGGAAGCGCCGACGCTGTTGGCGACATCTGGCGCGCTACTCATTGGACCGAACGCTGCCACCCCCGAGATTGCGGTTGCAGAAGTGCGGCGTCAACAGGCTGAAGGGGCCGACTTCATCAAGGCGATCAATCTGCCGCCTGCCGTCCTGTTCGCCGTCCACGCCGAGGCGAAAGCCGAGGGACTGACCGTCACCGGTCACCTGTCCCCGCTGGTCGATCCGCGCGAGGCGGCCGACCACGGCATGGATGGCATCGAACATGCAGGTCCAGGGGTGGGGCTGCTGCTCGGTTGCTCGTCGCGCGAAGCGGAATTGCGCGACGCCCTTCAACGCGGCACCTCGTCGCCCCCCGCCGGTTCCCCGGGTTCAGCGGGCTCGGTGGTTGGTGCCGCGCCCCAATCTGCCACGGGCGCCTCGCCCTCGGGCGCCCCTGTGGGGCCGCCAATCGCCAACCCGGAAGCGTTTCGTTCGGTGAAAGCGGTTCTCGCCACCGGTCCGGTGCTCGACAGCCATGATCCCGCCAAGTGCCGCTCGCTCGCTACGTTGTTGGCCACACGGCACGTATGGCAGACGCCGACCCTCATCCGCCTCCGGACGATGGAATTCGGCGATGACCCGGCCTACCTGAACGACCCGAATTTGCGCTACGTTTCGCCTTCCGATCGGGCGGTGTGGCGCGCGGCGGCCAAGCAGTTCGGGACAACCATGACGGTACCGGCGCGCGCTGAACTCAATCGCTTGTTCGCGGCGCAGCGCGCGCTCGTCAAGCTGTTCTACGACAATCATGTGCCGATGATGGCGGGCGACGACGCCGGCGGGTCGGGCTGGGTGGTGCCCGGCTATGGTCTCCACAACGAGTTCGACTTGCTCGCCGAAGCCGGTTTGCCGCCGCTTGCGATCCTGCAAATGGCGACGCTCAACCCTGCTCAGTTCCTGCATCGGGAAGCGACGATGGGAACCGTCGAACAGGGCAAGACGGCCGATCTGGTCCTGCTCGACGCAAATCCGATTGTCAGTGCCGCCAATTTGCATGGGATCAGGGGCTTGCTCCACAACGGCCGCTATTACTCGGCCGCCGATCTCGCGGCCCTGCGCGATCAGACGGAAGCCGCCCAGCGAAAAGATGCCCAGCGCGAGGTGGAGGGCAGAAGCGCTGGTAAGTAAGCAAGATATCCATCGTAAGGTCAGGGGTCTCAGTGAAATTCACCAAGCCCCTGATGCTTTTCTGTCGACCGTGTCGAACGCCGCTGCCGCTCGCTGTTGACCCGCCTGACGCGCGCATGCCGCGCATGCCCGATGTCCAGGCAAAGCAGCCCACGCGATGGGCGCACCGCTCGACAAGCCGACGCTGATCGTCGCCAACGCCGACCAGAGCCGCTACATCACGAGCCCGGAGTTCGCGGCGCGCAATCCGGCGGAACTGGGCTATGACCCCGGAACGCTGGGGGCGCGGTTCTCCCCGTACGAAGTGGAATTCACGCCGTCGCTGCATTCGCTGCGTGTCGATCCGTGGGATCCGCTCGATCCCTGAACCGGTTCGCGGCAGGGGGCGTTGCCGATTTTTGCGGACGCATAAAACCTGAAAGCCGGCCTCGCGAGAGGCTGGCTTTTTTATTGACCTAACGGTGCGCCGTCACCCCCACCTGCGCGCACATGTCCAGCACCGGACATGTCGAACACTTCGGCTTGCTCCCCGTGCAGATGTGCTTCCCGAACGGCACCAGCAAGCGATTGATGTCGATCCAGTGCTGCTGCGGTAGTGTTGATTCGAGCGCCGCCAGCGCCTTCTCCGGCGTCGATGCCTCGATATAACCCCACCGCCCCGTCACCCGATGCACGTGGATGTCCACGCTGATGACGGGTGTCCGACACGCTACCCCGAGTACCAGGTTCGCGCACTTGGGCCCGACACCGGCAAACGACAGCAGCACGTCCCGGTCGCCCGGCAGCGTCTCGCCATACGATTCGGACACCTGCCGCGCGATCGCAAGCATCTGATGTGCTTTGCGCTCGTGGAACGTACTGGGACTGATCAAGCCATCCAGCTCTTCCCAGGACAGCGCAGCAATGGATGACGGCGTGCGCGCCCGTGCGAACAGCGCGCGCGACACCGGCAAGGTCACTTCGTCATAGGTGCGGATCGAGATGATGCAGGCAAGAAGCTGCTCGAAGGTCGAGGTATAACCCTCTTCGAACAGCTGGAACAGCGCCGCCTTGGGCCAGGGGCGCACCGCTTCCTCGATGCGTGCGAGTGCGATGTCGATGTCGAACGGTTGCTTGTCCATGACCTCTCCTGCGGATAGATGCAGGAAGGGTAGGCCGCATTGACAAGCCTTTCCGTTCAGTGCCGCACAAGCGCGGCAATCAAAGCCTTCCCGTCAGCATCCGCCCCGGCTGGTACACGACGCGCCCGACGATGCTGCACTGGCCGCTGCGTACGTTGATCGGCCCGAAGTCGGGATTGATCGAATGCAGGCACCAATCGTTGCCGCGCTTGACGAGCTGTTTCACCAGCGCCTCGCCGTTGAAATTGACGGCATAGATCTCGCGGCTGATGGGTTTCTTGTCCGCCGTGTTCACGACAACGACGTCGTCTTCGAACATCATCGGCTCCATGCTCTGGCCGCGCACGCGGATCGCCAGCAACTGGTGCGGCACCAGGTTGTTGGCTTCGACCACGGCGCGCGGCAGGTGCAGCACGCCGCCGTCTTCCAGGTCCGGCTCCGTCTCGAAGCCTGTGACGCCCGCATGCAGCTTGAGCGTGACGCGACGGATCGGGATCGTGTCCGGTTCGTCGCCGATGCGGATGCCGCGCGCATCCTCGATGAAGGGATTGTCGGCGGCCGGTCCGATGGTTTCGCCGTCTTCGCTGGCCAGGCGCAGGGCCAGCGCCATTGGCGGTTCGCCCGTTTCCAGCCACGTGGCGGAGCAGCCGATGGCGCTCTGCGCCTTCAGCAGTCCCGCCTTCGATATGCCGCGGGCTTCCCAATTGTTCACCGTCTGCTGCGACTGGTTCAAGGCACGGGCGATCTCCGCCTGTGTCTTCAGACCGGCCAGTGCTTCGGCGGCCTCGTAGAGGCGTTTCATTTGTACGTGCATGTCACGATTGTCCATTGAACTACACAAGGTGTGTTACACAAATTGTTGACGTAGATTATAAACATGATGTTTAATGTTGTCTAAGCAGCGTGCGCTTTCCTTAGCAAATATACGACAAGAACCTGGACGGGATCACGCTTTCATGCACAGTCGCATACACGCGACGTGTAGCCATCGCTATCACTGGAGGAATCATGGAATTTGCAGATCACGATGTCCGCGTGCTCCTGGCACACGCTTTCCAACCCGCTTTCGATGGCTTGGCTGTCGCGGCGGCAGCTGCGGCCATGATGAGTGGGCTGGTCCGGCTGCTACCGCCATTGGCGGCGATCGTGTCGATCCTGTGGATGGGATTCCAGTGGTATCACTCGACTCCCATGAGGGAGTGGCGCGCGCGGCGCCGGGAAAGGGCGGCAGCACCGGGACGGCGGCCAGGCACCGTACTGCGCTCGTTCGGCGTCTGGTGCAATGCCATGCTGGTGGCGCTGTTGTCGTTCACCGGCGAGATTGCCGAGGCTTTGCATACCTACCTGCCCAGCCTGGCGCCTTACCTGCCCGAGAATGTCCACAAATGGGTCGGGCTTGTCGTGGTGGTGCTGAATATCGTCAACACGGTCCGGCAAAGACACGCGCCGGCGGAGGCCAAGCGCCGGCTGCACGAATGAACGTTTGCGAACGGCCGCGCACCTACAGCGCGATCTCCGTCCCCAGCACCTTCAGGAACTGCGCCAGCCACTGCGGATGCGCCGGCCACGCCGGCGCCGTCACCAGCTTGCCGTCGGTGACGGCCTGGTCGACCGGGATGTCGGCATACTCGCCGCCCGCCAGCCTTACCTCGGGCGCGCAGGCCGGGTACGCCGAGACGCGCTTGCCGCGGATGACGTCGGCCGCGGCCAGCAGCTGGGCGCCATGGCACACCGCTGCGATGGGCTTGTCGAGGCGGGAAAACTCGCGCACCAGGTCGATCACGCGCTGGTCCAGGCGCAGGTATTCGGGGGCGCGGCCGCCGGCGATCATGAGGGCGTCGTAGTCGGCGGCACGGCTTTCCGAAAAATCGGCGTTCAGGGCGAACAGGTGGCCGGGCTTTTCCGTGTAGGTCTGGTCGCCCTCGAAGTCGTGGATGGCCGTCTTGACCTTGTCGCCCTTGCCCTTGCCGGGGCAGACGGCCTGCACCGTGTGACCCACCATCTGCAGCGCCTGGAACGGCACCATGGTTTCGTAGTCCTCGGCGAAATCGCCGGTCAGAAACAGGATCTTCTTCGCTGCCATCACGTTCTCCTTGAGGTGATCAGACCTCGACAAGATAACATCGGCGTGCGGGATTTGTTAAGCTTGTATTCTGGACACATTACGGATACCACATGGCGCTCGACCACTTGATCAGCAGCGAAAACATCACGGCCTTGGCACAGGCATCGGGCGCGGTCGATCTGCCGTGTGCCTGCGGGATCGATGGCTATCGCGGATGGACCCGCATCCCCGCCGACTTCCCGCAGGAGCGCATGCGCACGATGGGGACGCTGATGGCCGACCCGTACGCCGAGCCGACCTATGCCGAGTACCATCCGCACGGCACCAATTACTGGTCGCCCGATGCGCCGATCGCGCTGCGCCATTTTCCCTACAACCGCTGTACCGTCCAGCAGTGCAGCGTGTGCCATCGCGCCTGCCTGACCTACGTGGAAGCGGGCGGCTACTACGTCGAGCCGCGCATCCGGACGCTCGATGCGCGCCTCATCGTTGACGTGCCCGTCGACGATTGATCACTCCACGGCCTGCGTGAGCACGTCGGGCCGCAGCGTCGCGATGCTCGTGCGGCCCGGGTCGTCCGGCGCGCGGTGGATGCGCACGATGCGCAGCGCTTCCGGCCGTTCCACCAGCACGCAGGCCGTGCCGGTGCGCTTGCAGTGGTCCTGCACGCGCCAGTAGTCGCCGTGGCTCAGGCATCCGGTCTGGCAGATCACCAGGTCGGCGTCGCCCAGGCGCGCCTCCAGACGGTCGGTATCGTCCGGAGGGGTAGGGGCGGGCTTGCGTGGGCGCTCGCGCAACAGCTCTTCGATGCGTGCCTGCAGCGCTTGCACGCGCCGCGCCAGCGCCGAGCGCTTTTCCAGGCCGGGCATCTCGCGTTCCAGCGCGGCGCGGTCTTCTCTTTCCCATGCCAGCTGGCTGTCGCGTGCGACGAGGGCGGCGCGCAGGCGTACGACCTGTGCATCCAGCGCGGCGACCTGGCGCGCCTGCGCCTGCAGCAGGTCCGTACAGCGGGCCTGGATGCGAGCGTGCTCGCGCATCATCGCGCAGTGTTCGCGCAGCAGTCGGTCGAAGTCGTTGGCGGTGGCCTGCATGGATGGTCCTCCGTGGTCAGCAAGAGCTCCCCCATTCTATATGAGAATGATTCTCATTTCAAAGAATGCGCACGTCCATGCATCATGCGTCGTGCATGAGCGCGCTACGACTGACCGTACGCGAGCGCGGAGCGCGCGATAGTGAGAAAATAACTGATCCGTCGGTCAGTTATTTATATCGCATACGTGACCGCGGGTCTTTCTCAATCAACGACCAAGAAAAACATGTCCCGCTCAGTCCAATCGCCACGGGCGTCGCTGCGTATCTTTGCAGCCGACGCCCTGTTCGTGGCATTCATCCTCTTCTCCTATCCACTTGCCTTGGCCATGCCCGAATCCTGGGGCCTGGAAAACGGCGTCATCGAAAACCTCCAGGTCGTCGCGCTGCTGTGCGGCGGCGCGGCCGCCTTCCTGGTCTGGTCGCGTAATCGCGGCACGCCGCTCGGCGCGCTGGGGGCGAGCACGGTGCCGATCTGGCTCATCCTGGCCGCGCGCGAGCTGAGCTGGGGCGCCGTCGTCACGCAGGCCGATGCCGTACGCGCCGGCCTGCCGCTGCACCCGATGTGGTACAAGCCGGCCGTGGCCCCGGTCATCTGCGCGCTCCTGGCGTGGTCGGCGCTGACCATCTGGCGCCATCGCCTCGGCCGTTTCCTGCTCGCCCTCGTGCGCCATGGCCATTATGCGCTCGTGCCGCTGGGGCTGGCGGTCGTCGCCTCGTATTTCTCCGCGTGCGCGGAGGGCCATGCCTTCTGCGGCATCCATGCAGACCCGCACCATGCGCAGGATTGGGAAGAAGGGCTCGAACTGATCGCCTACTCGGCCCTCGTGTTCGCGCAGCGGCGCGTCTTCCGTGCCTACAGGCCGGTGGAGGCGGTAGTGAGCAGTGCGGTCGTGCCCGAGCACGAGGCCTTCCGCCCATGATGGCGGGCAGCGCATGTTACAAGCGCTTGCATCTGATACCTTTTCGCTCTTGGCAACGGTAGCGCGCCACCGTAATCTGCAGCCATGCCAATCACAACGACATCAGGGGAAAACGTCATGAACAATATCACCACCCGTCTCGCCGCCCGCGCCACTCTGCTTGCCGCCATCGCCATGGCCGGCGCCATGCCGATCGCCAGCCAGGCCGCCCAGCACGGCCATTCGGCCCAGTGCCAGAACTGCGGCACCGTGGTCTCGACCAACACGTACAAGCGCGAAGCCGAGCGCGGTAGCGGCGTCGGTGCCGTGGGCGGCGCCGTCGTCGGCGGCCTGCTGGGCAACCAGATCGGCAGCGGCGGCGGACGCACGCTCGCCACCGCGGCCGGCGCGGTCGCTGGCGCCTACGGCGGCAACCGCATCGAGCGCAATGTGAAGGCGGAAATCTACACGGACGTGCGCGTGAAGATGGCGCGGGGCGGTTACCGTACCTTCACGGAGAAGGGCCAGTCGCGTTATCGCAATGGCGACCGCGTGCGGGTGCAGAACGGTCACCTCGTCCGTTAAGCAGATAGTACGGATGCACTGGTGGGCACGTAGTGCCCACCCTACGGCAAGCGGGTCGTAGGGTGGGCCCCACGGGCCCACCGTGCGTTTAAGCGGGGTGATACGGCCGCACCCCCACCCCCGCGCTCACCAAA
>CAUSCY010000053.1:0-45874 GCA_963529995.1 uncultured Massilia sp.
TCCGTACAATTCGGCTTCCAGCCCTACGTTTTGAGTTTTTACACGCTCTGGGCCGGTTGCAGACGTTTGGAACAACTCAATGCATGCCCTCGTTGCTCTTATGATATGAACAAGTTTGTTAGGCTATCTTAGCTTGGCGGCATTGCTTCCAGCGCATGCGCCGCGGCTAGCACGCCATTCAGAACCTTGTCCGCTACTTCGGCTGAGAAATCGTCCGGAAGCTCACTGCGGACCTTCTCCACAACGGCCGGCGTGCGAGCGATGAACTCCTGGAGCAGCGGCTCCGCGTTATCACCGTAGCCGACCTTTTTCGCAGTGCTGTTGAAGTGCCGTCGTTGGATGTCACGCGCCAGGTAGTGCCGGTTCTTGCCAAGGAGGGCCATCGCCATTTTGACGTCGTATTCCGACCACTGGTTCGGGCCTGGGCCCATGACGGGATAGGCCGACATCACATCATAGATGGGCGTCAGCTTGAAGCGGCCCATGCCGGCCAGCAGCTGGATACTGAAGTTCTTGGCGTGGCCGTCCGGCGCGCGCATCATCCAGAACAGCAACTGCGACGCCATCAGCGTGCGCATGTCCTCTTTGGCCTGCTGCGACTGCTGGACCAGGGTGAAAATTTGCTTCAGGCCCGGGCCGCCTTCATTCTCGTACTTCACCAGAGGCGACACGCCAGTGGCCTGGCAGAAATCCTCCTGGACGAGCCGGAACAGCTGCCGACCATTGGCCGCGCGCACCCGGTCGAAGCGCTCAACGACGAGGAGACGCTGCTTGCCGAAGGTAGCAATCTCGGCGTTCGCCGTCGGCAGGCCGAATTCCTTGAACAGTCGCAGGCAGAGCCACTCGTTGTCGACCGAGGTCGAGAAATTAGCTTTGCGGCCGCCGACCAGCCCGATTGGAAGCTTGAAGATGTGCGTCGTCGGCGTGGCGCCGCGCGGCTTCATCCATTTGCCATCCCACCACAAAAACGCGTCCTTCTCTTGCGCGCCAGCCAGAGAAATCCGGAAGTCGTCGTCTGGGTCCTGCGGGCCGCCGCGCTGGTCTGGGTTCACCACATCCAGGAGGTGGCGCTCGATGGCTTCGTCATCGACTACAGTGCCGTCCACGTGGTCAAGGCCCTCCGGCTGGGCGCCATCCGGCAGCAGCTGCAAGGCGCCAACGCAGTCCCGACCGATGGCGGCCAGCAGGTCGAACGCGTCAATGGAGCCCGTCTTGAACCGGGCCGCAACCCGTCTGCGAATCGAATCGCTGTCCGGCAGCAGGCCATCGAAGTAGTGGGAGACCCGGACTCCCTTCAACGGCTCATTGTGCAGGTTGAAGGGTAGCGACAGCGAGATAGGGCGGCCGCGCGGCGAGGCGCACCAGCCGGCATCGTACTGCAGCTCCGAGTTTCCGGCGGCATTGACCGTCCAGCGGCCGACATACTCTCCGTTGGCCCAGAGATTGAGGGTTTGGCTGTGCGAGCGACGTCCCATGATTACCACTCGGCCGAGCTGCTGGCCGCCGACGTGTCCCTCTCGCCGAGTTTGAGCTCCAGCTCGAGTGCCGCGCACCAGCTGAGCAGCTGCTTGACGCTGATTTCCTCGGGGTGATTCTCGAGGTGCGAGAGGCGGTTCTGGCTGACCCCGACATAGCCTGCCAGCGCAGCTTGCGTGATTTTGTGCCGTTTGCGCGTGGTCTTGAGGAGCTGCCCGAGGTGGGACGCCGTGGAGAGCGTGTGGTAGTTAGGCGCGAAGGACATAGACAAATATCCGCTATTCAGATACATCGATTTTATCCGGGTAACAGATAAAGTCAACATATCTGAATATCAGATAAAATAACTTTAGCCGATATTCGGATAAATAGCCTGCGCCGATCGGCATGGCCTACCGGCGCACCCCAGCCGCCGACTGACCGGGACACAAGGCCAGCAACATCTCGATCAGCGCACGCGACGCCGCCGACAGGCCGCGATGGGCCGGATAGATGACGGAGATCGTGCGCGTGCGCCCGCCCAGGCCGGGCAGTACCTCGACGAGGCGTCCAGCGGCCAGGCTGTCTTCCACGAACATGTGCGGACACAGCGCGATGCCCATGCCCTGCTCCGCCAGCCACACCACGCCCAGCGCATCGGTCGATACGGTAACGCTGGCCGGCGGGATCCAGTCGATGTCGCGTTCGCCATCGCGCAATTGCCAGGGAATCACCCGCCCGGTACTGGGGCGGATGAAGGCGAGGCAGCGCTGGCGCGCCAGGTCGTCGAGGCCGGACAATGGTCCGGCGGCCTCCACGTAGTCCGGTGATGCGATCAGGCAGAGCGGCGATACCTCGATCGGACGCGCCACCAGGCTGCTGTTGGGAATCGGTCCCGACCGGATCGCCAGGTCGAAGCCTTCGGCGACCAGGTCAACGAGGCGGTTGCTGATGTCCACCTCCAGCTCGACCAGCGGATACGCGCGCGCATAGGCGGCCAGCAAGGGCGCCAGGCGTCGCTGGCCGTAGCTGTTCGACACGCTCATGCGTACCTTGCCGCTCAATTGCACCGTCGTGCTGCGGATCGCCTGCTCGGCCTGCTCGATCTGGCGGAAGGCGACCCGCACGTCGTCGGCATAGCGCCGGCCGGCATCGGTCAGGCTCAGGCTGCGCGTAGTCCGTCTGAGCAATTGGGCCCCCAGCCGGCTCTCCAGCCGCGCGACGGCGCGGCTCAGGACCGACGCCGTCGTCGACAGTATCACGGCCGCGGCACTGAACGAGCCGTGCTCGACGACGGTGAGCAATACCTCGACATCGGACAAGTGATCGAACTTGCGCGCCATCTTCACCTTTCACGAACAAATCATTTGCTGAGCCCCTAGTTTATTGCTCGGCGAAGAGAGAATACAATGCAAGCACCCATTATTAACGAGGTCCGCAATGGAATTACTGAACAAACTGCAATGGCGCTACGCCACCAAGGCAATGGATCCGGCCCGTCCGGTCGCCGAAGACAAGATCGACCGCATCATCGAGGCCGCCCGCCTGGCACCGACCTCGTCGGGCCTGCAGCCGTATGAAATCTTCGTCGTCAAGAATCCGGCCCTGCGCGCGCAGATCCGCGAAGTGGCCTGGAACCAGGCCCAGGTCACGGATGCGTCGCACCTGCTCGTGTTCGCCGCCTGGGACAACTACACGGCCGAGCGCATCAACCACATGTTCGACCTGACCAACGACGTGCGCGGCTTCCGCAACGAAGGCTGGGAAGCGTATCGCCAGCAACTGCTGTCGACCTACCCGGGCCGCAGCGAGCAGGTGAACTTCGAGCACGCGGCGCGCCAGGCGTATATCGGCTTCGGCGCGGCCGTCATCGCGGCCGCCTTCGAGGAAGTCGATGCGACGCCGATGGAAGGCTTCGATCCGGCCGCCGTCGACGCCATCCTGAAGCTGCGCGAACGCAACCTGCGCAGCGTCGTCATGCTGCCGCTGGGCTACCGCAAGGCCGACGCCGACTGGCTCGTCAACCTGCCGAAAGTGCGCCGCCCGCGCGACCAGTTCGTCACCGAGATCAACTGATCAGTCCTTGTGGACCGCGCTCCAGACCATGTCCGGCAGCGCGACGTCCACCGACAGCGGCAGGTCGTCCGCCGCCTGCCCCACCAGCACCCGGTAGGTGCCGGCGCGGACGTGCCAGCTGTCGTCGGCCACCTCGTAGGTGGCCAGCAGGCGCGGGTCGACGGCTTGCGAGAATGCATCCGCCGCCCCTGGCTGTAAATCCAGCTTCCTGAAGGCGACCAGACGCTTCGGCGCTTCCCAGCCGGCCGCCTGCGCATCCTTCGGCGCCACATAGACCTGCAGCACGCCCTTGCCTGCCAGCTTGCCCGTGTTCGCGAGCGCCGCCCCCACGGTCAGCCTGCCGCCGGCAAAGCTTGCCTTCGCATCGCGTGGGGCGAAGCGCGTATAGCTCAAGCCGTGGCCGAAGGCAAACAGCGGCTTGAACCCTTTCGCGTCGTACCACTTGTAGCCGATCGCCGCGCCCTCGTCGTAGGTGATGTGGACGGGAATGCCGTCCTTCTTGCCGAAGCCGGGAATGTCCGCGTGCGCCAACTGCCCGTTCGATGCGGGGAAGCTGATCGGCAGCCGGCCGGACGGATTGACCTTGCCCGCCAGGATCCTTGCGATCGCCTGGCCGCCGCGGCTGCCGGGATAGAACGCTTCCAGCACCGCCTTCACCTCGCCCAGCCAGGGCATCAGAATGGCGCCGCCCGATTCCACGACGACCACGGTCTTCGGATTGGCGCGCGCGACAGCGGCGACCAGCGCATCCTGCTTGCCGTCCAGTTCCAGCCTGCCGTCGAAGCCCTCGCCCATCCATTGCGTGACGAACACGACGGCCACGTCGGACCGCCTGGCCAGCGCGACGGCGGCATCGATGTCGGCGCCTTCCGCATAGCCGATGGCGGCGCCCGGCAGCTCGGCCTTCAGCGCGGCCAGCGGCGCGGACGGCAGGTAGACGACGGGCCCCGGCCATGTCTTCGGTTCCAGGCCCGGCACGGCATTGCCGCCCACCGGCGTCACGCCGGACGAACCGCCGCCGGCCAGCACGCCCTTGTCCGCATGGCCGCCGATCACGGCGACCGACTTCACGTTGTTCAGGGGCAGCAGATTGCCCTCGTTCTTCAGCAGCACCAGCGATTCCTCGGCGGCGCGCTGGGCGACGTCGGCACCGCGCCTGAAATCGATGGGGGCGGGCTTGGGCGGATCGTCGAAGGTGCCGGTCTGGAACAGCGGCCACAGGATGCGCTGCGCCATGTCGTCCAGGCGGCGCATGGAGATGGCGCCGCTGTCGAGGGCCTGCTTGAAGTTCCTGGCGGAGTAGAACGGGCCGTGGTGGCCGCAGCAGGGGTAGCCGGTGAACTGGTCCAGGCCGAAGTTGGCGGCATCGCCGGTGGAATGCACGGCGCCCCAGTCGGCCATCACATAGCCCTTGAACTTCCAGTCCTGCTTGAGGACCTTGTTCAGCAGGTACTCGTTCTCGCAGGCCCAGCGCCCGTTCACCAGGTTGTAGGCGCACATGACGGAGCCGGGCTGCGCCCACTCGTGGACGAATTCGAAGGCCAGCAGGTCCGACTGGCGCATCGCTTCAGGCGCCATCGTCACGTTCACCGTCGTGCGCTGGCTTTCCTGGTCATTCAGCGCGAAGTGCTTCATGGTCGAGACCATGTGCCGCGACTGGATGCCGTTGACGAGGGCCGCCGTCATGCTCGCCGCGAGCAGCGGGTCTTCGCCCGTGTATTCGAAATTTCGGCCGTTGCGCGGTTCGCGCGCCAGGTTCACGCCGCCGGCCAGGAAGGTATTGAAGCCGGACGCGCGCGCTTCTCCCGCGATCATCCTGCCGCCCAGCGCGGGCACGGCCGGATCGAAGCTGGCGGCCGTCGCCAGCGATGACGGCAAGGCCGTGCGCGGCATGCCGCCCACGCGCACGCCGATCGAGGCGTCGGTCTGCCATTGCGGCGGGATCTGCAGGCGCGGGATGCCGGGCACGTAGCCGGCCGATTCCTTGATGTGGTTTTTCCTGACGTCGGCCTTCACGGCGGCCGGCACCACGTCGTCCGGCTCCTTGATCAACTTGTCCGGATCGGTATAGCTGACGATCAGCAGCAGCTTTTCGTCGAGCGTCATGGCGGCGACGGCGGCGCGGGCGCGTTCGTCGGCAGTCCTGGTCTTGTCGAGCCAGGGATGGTCTTGCGCGCCGGCGTACGCGGTGGCGCACGCGGCGACGCACGCGAGCAGTATTGCGAGCACATTCGCCAGCGTGGTGTGCTTGGTCATGTCGTCTCCGTCTTGTTATTGGTAGCGGTAACAGCTCAGGCAGTGTACTCCCGGCTGTTCTTGCCTATGTACCAATATCTATCCAAGCGCAGAAACGAAAACGGCCGCCGCGGCAATGCCGGGGCGGCCATTCAAGGGGACGAAACGTCGATCAGGCGGAGAACGAGGAACCGCAGCCGCAGGTCGAGGTAGCGTTCGGGTTCTTGATGACGAACTGGGCGCCTTCGAGGTCGTCCTTGTAGTCGATCTCGGCGCCGACCAGGTACTGGTAGCTCATCGAGTCGATCAGCAGCTGGACGCCGTTCTTTTCCATCGTCGTGTCGTCGTCGTTGACGATTTCGTCGAAGGTGAAGCCGTACTGGAAGCCCGAGCAGCCGCCGCCCTGCACGAACACGCGCAGTTTCAGGTCGGGGTTGCCTTCTTCTTCGATCAACTGGGCGACTTTGTCTGCGGCGCTGTCGGTGAAGACGATGGGCGACGGGATGGTGGTGTCTTGCGACTCTTGCACGTCGGCGACTGCATTCATGGATAAACTCCTGATTGGATAGCGGATTTCGTCCATTATAGACCGTTGGCGCAAGTCATGCTGGCGCCCCTTCAGGGGCCACCCCGAGGTGGAAAACCGGCTCGTCGCTCGTCAAGCCGGGCTGGTGGGTCAGCTTGCCGGTCACGAGCGCGCCACCGTGCATTTCGAGCAGGCGGTAATGGACATCACCATGTATGCGGCCTTTTGGCTGCAATTCAAGTAGCTCGGAGCAATACACGGTGCCGGCGATCGAGCCGTTGACGACCAGGTTGGCGCAGCGCACCTCTCCCTCGATGCGCGCATGTTCCGAGACGATCAGGACGCTGTCGGTGTCGCCTCCAGCCAACACGTTGCCGTGCACTTCGCCGTCTATGCGCAGGCCTCCCGTGAAGACCAGGTCTCCCTCGATGCGCGCGGAAATACCGATCAGGCTATCGATTTCGCTTTTTGCGTTACGACCGAACATGGCAAGCCCCTCGCAATGAAATCCGGAAAGAAATGGTGCAACGGACAATTTACCGTCCCCCATCGGGCTCGCCTTGATCTGCATCTTGTCGCCAAACCTTGCCAAAAAACAACGCGGCGTCTTCCCGGGGGAAGACGCCGCGTCGATGCATGGCGACTGCGTAGTTTTACGGCAACAGCGCGATCTGCTTCAGGCCCGTGCTTTCAGGCAGGCCGAACATCAGGTTCATGCACTGGACGGCCTGGCCCGAGGCGCCCTTGACCAGATTGTCCTGCACGACCAGGATCACGACGGTATTGCCGTTGTCCGGACGGTGCAGCGCGATGCGCAGCATGTTCGAGCCGCGCGTGGAGCGGGTTTCCGGGTGCGAGGCGAACGGCATGACGTCGACGAATTCGGCGTCCTTGTACTGTTCTTCGAACAGCTGCTGCAGTGCCTCGTTGGAGATGTCCTCTTTCAGGCGCGCGTACAGGGTCGCGTGCATGCCGCGGATCATCGGCACCAGGTGCGGGGTAAAGATCAGGCCGACGGGCTGGTCGGTGAAGCGCTGCAGCTGGGCCGAGGTTTCCGGGGTGTGGCGGTGGCCGTGCACGCCGTAGGCCTTGAAGTTGTCGCTCGCTTCCGAGAACAGCGTGCCGATCTCGGCCTTACGGCCGGCGCCGGACACGCCCGACTTGGCATCGGCGATCAGGCTGCCCGCATCGACGAGGCCGGCCTTAAGCAGCGGATAGAAGCCCAGCTGCATCGTGGTCGGGTAGCAACCCGGGTTGGCGATCAGGCGGGCGTTCTTGATGTCCTCGCGGTTCAGCTCCGGCAGGCCGTAGACGGCCTCTTCCAGCAGTTCCGGCGCCGTATGCGGGATCTTGTACCACTTCTCGAAGGTGGCCTGGTCCTTCAGGCGGAAGTCGGCGGCCAGGTCGATCACCTTGACGCCGGCAGCCAGCAGTTCGGGCGCCTGGGCCATCGCAACGCCGTGCGGGGTGGCGAAGAACACCACGTCGCACTGCTTCAGGTCGGCCTTGTCCGGGCTCGAGAACGCGATGTCGACATGGCCGCGCAACGACGGGAACATGTCGGCGACGGGCAGGCCGTCTTCCTTGCGCGACGTAATGGCGGTCAGCTCCGTTTCCGGATGGGCGGCCAACAAACGCAGCAGTTCCACGCCCGTGTAACCGGTGCCGCCAACGATGCCAACTTTGATCATGTCTATTCCTTCTTGGTAATAAAGAGTCGTTCCCGTACGAGCTCGCAATTCTAGCAGGCTGCTATGGCTTGTGCTGCATTGCACCGGACCGCGCTGCCCCGCCCGACCGGGGCGCTTCGCCGGCCAGCCAGTCGACGAAGCCGGACAGCAGGTGCCCGGGATCGGCCTGGCGCGGGTAGAGCGCGATGTAGCCAGTCCTGGGCACGCGAATGTCCGGGAGCGGCATCATGAGGTTGCCGCGCGCGAGGTCGATCTCCAGCAGGGGCAAGGGGCCGATCCCGATGCCCAGTCCATCCACGACCGCCTGCCGGGTCACGAAGAAATGGTCGAAGGTCCGGCGCGGCAGGTCCGCCAGGTGCTGGAGTCCCGCCGCCGCCAGCCAGTCGTCCCAATCGCCGGCCCGGGTTTCGCTGGCAAGCCAGGCATGCCCTTCGACATCGGCCGGCGCGCGAATCGGCCGCTCGGCAAACAATGCCGGACTCATGATGAGCGTGTCGACATCGTCCAGCAAGGGCACGACATGGTGTTGCGGCCAGAGATCCTGGCGCGCGACACCGCGCCGGATCGCCACGTCGACGCCGCCTCGCAGGTCTTCCACCAGCGACGACACGGTCGTCACGACGACTTCGACGTCCGGGTGGGCGGCGTGGTAACGATCGAGCCTGGGAATCAGCCAGCGCATCGCCAGGCTGGTCGGCGCACTGACCCGGAGGATGCGGCGCACGCCGGGCCGGCCATAGGCATCGGCCGCAAGCGCCAACCGGTCGAGGGACAGGCCCACTTCCGCGGCAAGGATGCGCGCCATCGGCGTGGCGACCATGCGCCGCCCTTCCTTCGTGAACAGCGCGTGGCCCAGCCAGTGTTCCAGCGTGGCGATCTGCTGGCCGACGGCGCCGGGAGTCACGCCGAGCTGCAGGGCCGCCTCGGCATGGCTGCCCGTCCGGACAGCGGCTTCGAAGGCGCGCAATGCATTCAGAGGTGGAAGACGGCGCATCGGTTTTTACAGAAAATCTATCGAATACAGGAGAGAATTTCTCGATTGTATAAATTTTCTCTCATATCTACCATGGTCGCATGACAACATCGACCACGCCCCACGCACCGCTGGCCTCGAAGCCCGCGCCCTCTTCCGCATCGCGCAGCCTATGGGCCGCATGCCTGACCCATGCACTCCACGACGGCTACACGGATGGCCTGTATGCTTTCCTGCCCGTCTGGCAGGCACAGTTCGGCCTGTCCTATGCGGGACTGGCGCTGGTGCGCGCCCTGTATTACGGGACGATGGGCGGCTTGCAGATCCCGGCCGACCGCATGCTGCGCGGCTGGTCGCCGCGCGCGGCGCTGATGCTCTCCACCGCGCTGGCGGCGGCGGGTCTGCTGCTGATGGCGCTGCCGCTCGGCTTTGCGGGCCTGTGCGCCGGGCTCGTCGTCGCGGGCATCGGCTCCAGCATCCAGCATCCGCGCGGCTCCATGCTCGTCACCGATACCTACGGCGCGGCGTCGCGCCGGCCATTGGGCATCTATAACTTTTCCGGCGACCTCGGGAAAGCCGCGCTGCCGGCGCTGGTCGCGCTGCTGCTGCCGCTGATCGCGTGGCGGCCCGTGCTGGGATTGATGGCCCTGCTCGGCCTCGCGGTCCTGGCCGTCCTGGCGGCAATGGCCCCCGGGACGCCGTTCGCGCGCCTTGCGCCAGGCAAGGCCGTGGCCGGACGGGGCCGGGGCGGCTTCGGCATCCTGACGACGATCGGCGCGCTCGATACGGCGACACGCATGGGCTACCTGCTGTTCCTGCCGTTCCTTGTCCATGGCCGCGGCGGCGGTTCGCCGACGGTCGGGCTGGCGCTGGCCCTGTTGTTCCTGGGCGGCGCCTTCGGCAAGTTCACGTTCGGCTGGCTCGGCGAACGGCTCGGTGTCGTGCGCTGCGTCATGCTGAGCGAGGCCGTCACGGCCCTGCTGATCGCCGCCACGCTGTTCACGCCATTGACGGCGACGTTGATCCTGCTGCCCCTGCTGGGAGTGTTTCTGAACGGCACCTCATCCATCCTGTATGGTACCGTGCCGGAATTGTCGGACGGCGATACGGGCCGCAGCTTTGCCATCTTCTACACGAGCGTCATCGGCGCCGGCGGCATCGCCCCGATCCTGTACGGCGCGCTCGCCGACCGCACGAACCAGACCGTCGCGTTGCTGGCCACGGCGGCGACGGCAGCCGCCATCCTGCCCCTGGTGCGCGCGCTCGGCCCCCATTTGAACAACGTGAAGGAGACATGATGCAAACGATTTCGGACAGGCCCGTGATACTGATCACGGGCGGCAGCCGCGGCATCGGCGCCGCTACCGCCCGGCTGGCCGCCCGCCAGGGGTATGACGTGGCCATCAGCTACGTCTCGAACGAAGCGGCAGCCCTGGCCGTGGCGGCCGATGTCGAAGCGGCCGGCGCGCGGGTCCTGGCCGTCCATGCCGACAGTGCCGACCCCGCGCAGGTCGCCAGGCTGTTCGACGGCATCGACCAGGCGTTCGGCCGCATCGACGTCCTGGTCAACAATGCCGGCGTCCTGGCGACGCAGTCGCGCGTGGAAGATCTCGGCTTCGAGCGGATGCAGCGCATCTTCGCCGTCAATGCGATCGGCCCCATGCTCTGCGCGCAGCAGGCGGCCAGGCGCATGTCGCAGCGGCACGGCGGACGGGGCGGCGCGATCGTCAACGTGTCGTCGGCAGCGGCCAGGCTCGGCAGCCCGAACGAATACGTGGACTATGCCGCGTCGAAGGGCGCCCTCGAAACCTTCACCATCGGTTTCGCCAAGGAGGTGGCGCGCGAAGGCATCCGGGTTAATTGCGTGCGTCCGGGCCACATCTACACGGACATGCATGCCAGCGGCGGCGAGCCGGGGCGGGTGGACCGCATCAAGGACAGCATCCCCATGGGCCGCGGCGGCCAGCCCGAGGAAGTGGCGCGCGCGATCCTGTGGCTGGCGGGCCCGGAGGCGTCGTTCGTCACAGGCACCTTCCTCGACGCCACCGGCGGCAAATAAATAAACTTAGATAAACAAAAAAGCCGCCGGCTTTGCAGCGGGCGGCTTCTTGCATGGAGCAGCACCGGAGTGCTGCAATCCAATTAACGCTTCGAGAATTGCTTTGCGCGACGTGCTTTGCGCAGACCAACTTTCTTACGCTCGACTTCACGGGCGTCACGGGTGACGAAACCGGCACGTGCCAGGTCGCCCTTCAGGCCTGCGTCGTAGTCGATCAGTGCACGGGTGATGCCGTGGCGCACTGCACCTGCCTGGCCGGACTCGCCGCCGCCGTGCACGTTGACCTTGATGTCGAAACGCTCGACGTTGCCGGTCAGTTCCAGCGGTTGACGGATGACCATCAGGCCGGTTTCGCGCGAGAAGTATTCGGCGGCCGGTTTGCCGTTCACGATGATCTGGCCGGTGCCAGCTTTGATGAACACGCGGGCCACTGCACTCTTGCGACGGCCGGTGCCGTAGTTGTAGTTACCGATCATGGCAATTCCTTACAGTTCGAGTGCTTTAGGTTGCTGGGCAGCGTGCGGGTGGGTGCCTTCCGCGTACACTTTCAGCTTCTTGATCATGGCGTAGCCCAGCGGGCCCTTCGGCAGCATGCCTTTGACGGCCTTTTCCAGGGCACGGCCCGGGAAGCGCTGTTGCATTTTCAGGAAGTTGGTTTCGTAGATACCGCCCGGGTAGCCCGAGTGACGGTAGTACGTTTTCGCGGTGGCCTTGGTGCCGGTCACGCGCAGCTTGCCTGCGTTGACGACGACGATGAAATCACCGGTGTCGACGTGCGGAGTGAATTCGGGTTTGTGTTTGCCGCGCAGTCGGAGTGCCACTTCGCTGGCAACACGTCCGAGGACCTTGTCCGTCGCGTCAATCACGTACCAATCGCGCTGGACTTCATGGCCCTTAGCGGAAAAAGTTTTCATGTTGACTTCCTATATATAGGTGTAAATGCTCAAATGGTGGTTCCGCAGATCGATACCAACTGACTTGCGGACTCTGCCTTATTGTCTTTTCCTGAGCAAATGGAAAGCCTGCGATCATAGCCGATTTTCCACGCACCAGTCAAGCCGACCGTGATCCACCCGCTGCCCTTGGAGGCAACGCAAGCGGCTTGTTCCTGGAACACGGGATCATGCAATTTTGCAACTTTCAATTGACCGTCAAAAGCGTAGCAAATTACTATGATCGGCATCGAAGAGGAGAGCTCGTGAAATCAAGTCCGATCCGCAGCGCGCTGCTGGCGCTGTCGTTGGCGCCATTGCTGCTATGCGGCAGCCAGCACGCAGCGTCGGCTGCGCCTGCCGTCACGCCGGGCGCGGCGCCGTACGACTGCCACCTGCCCGGCGTCGAGGAATCCCTGCGCTGCCTGAAGCTGCCCGTGCCCCTGCAGCCGGGCCAGCCGGCCACGCTGGCGCTGCACGTGACGATCGCCCCGGCACTGCGCGAAGGGGCGCGCCCGGACCCGGTATTCGTGCTGGCCGGCGGCCCCGGCGAAGCGGGCAGCGACGTGCTGCCCCTGCTCGCCACCGCGTTCAAGCGGGTGCGCGCCACCCGCGACATCGTGTTCATCGACCAGCGCGGCACCGGTCTCTCGGGCCGGCTCGAATGCAAGTCCGGGCTCGACGACGACGTCCAGCTCAGCGACGACGAGGTCGACGCAGAGCTGAAGCGCTGCATCGCCGCTAGCAAGGCGCCGTTCGCGGCCTACACGACGGCCAATGCGGCGCGCGACATCGAGGCCGTGCGGCGCGCACTCGGCTACGGCAAGATCAATCTCTGGGGGGGCTCCTACGGCACCCGGCTGGGGCAGGCGTATGCGCGCGCCTATCCGGCCAGCGTGCGCGCGCTGGTGCTGGACGGCGTGGCCGCGCCCGAGCAGGTGATTCCCGCCGGCGGGCGCGATGGCCAGGCCGCGCTCGACCGCCTGTTCGATCACTGCGCCAACGATGCGGCCTGCCGCGCCGCCTACCCGACCCTGCGCGCCGATTTCGCGACGCTGGTCGGCAAGCTCGATGCCGCCCCGCTCAAGCTGAACCTGCCCGATCCGCGCACCGCGCGCCAGGTCGAGGTCACGATGACGAGCGCGCGCCTGCTCGACACGGTGCGCAACATGCTGTACGCGCCGGCCGACGCGCGCCGCCTGCCCTTCCTCGTGCACAGCGCCTTCGAAGGCCGCTGGCAGCCATTCGTCGCGCGCCGCAACCTGGCCGCCGACTTCGCGCCGGACGCGTCGCCCGCGACGCTGATGCACCTGGCCGTCGTCTGCGCCGAGGACGTGCCGCGCTTGACGCCGGCACTGGCCGCGCAGGATGCTTCGCCGCTGACGAAGGAACTGACGACGCGCATGCGCGGCCTGTGCCGGGTCATGAACGTGCCGGCCGTGCCCTGGGTCGCGCCGACCCGCATCGAGGCCCCGGCCCTGCTGCTGTCTGGCGCCCTCGACCCGGTCACGCCGCCGCACCGCGCCGCCAGCGCGGCGCGCCACATGGCGCATGCCCAGCACCTGGTCGTCGCCAACGTCGGCCACGGCGTCTCGCAGCTCGGCTGCGCGCCGCGCCTGCTGCGCGCCTTCTTCGACCAGCCCGCGAAAAAGGTCGACGGCGCCTGCCTGAACGAGATCCCCGCCCCCACCTTCCAGCTCGGCAGCGCCGGGCCGCAACCGTAAACGTAGACGAAGACCGATGATCGAAGCCAACGAAGTCCGCAAACAGTTCGGCGCCGTGCAGGCGCTCGGAGGGGTGAGCTTTCGCGCGCGCGACGGCCACATCACGGCCCTGCTCGGCCCCAACGGCGCCGGCAAGACCACGCTGCTGCGCACCCTGGTCGGCATGCTCAAACGCGACCACGGCAGCATTGCCGTCGACGGCGTCGACCCGGAACGGGACCCGATGCGCGTGCGCGCCAACATCGGCTTCCTGACCGACCAGTTCGGCCTGTACGAGCGCCTGTCGACGCGCGAATACCTGAGCTATTTCGGGGAGCTGAACGGCATGGGCGGCAGCGCCCTGCGCGAACGCATCGACGAGGTGTCGCAGATGCTGTCGATGGACGACATCCTGGAGCGCCGCAGCAAGGGCTTCTCCCAGGGCCAGCGCATCAAGGTGGCGCTGGCGCGCGCGCTGCTGCACCGGCCGCGCCACCTGCTGCTGGACGAACCCACGCGCGGTCTGGACGTGATGAGCACGCGCGCCGTGCGCCATGCGCTGTCGACGCTGCGCGACCAGGGCTGCTGCGTCGTGATGGCGACCCACGTGATGCAGGAAGTGTCTCACCTGTGCGACGACGTGATCGTGATCGCCAAGGGCCATACGGTGGCCCAGGGCTCGCCCCAGGACTTGTGCCGGCGCACCGGCATCGCCAGCCTGGAAGACGCCTTCGTCGCACTGGTCGGCACCGACGAGGGGATCGCCGCATGAAGCCACGCTTCCTGATCGTCTTCCTGAAGGAGTGCCGCGAGACCCTGCGCGACAAGCGCTCGCTGGGCGTGCTGGCGCTGTTCACGTTGATGTACCCGATCATGCTGGGCTACATCCTGAACCAGCAGATCGACCGCGCCACCCGCCCCGAACGCGAAGGCATCAAGCTGGCCGTCATCGGCGGTGCCCAGGCGCCCACGCTGATGTCCCAGCTCAAGCAGAAGAACATCGAGATCCAGGAGACGGCCGCGCTGGACGAGCCGGCCATCGGCGAGCTGCTGCGCTCGCGCAAGGTCGCCGCCGTGCTGCGCCTGCCGGAGAAATTCGCGGCCGACTACCGCGCCATGCGGCCCGCGCGCATCGAGCTGTGGTACGACACGGCCGCCGAGCAGGATGGCCGGCGCGACATCGAAGAGGTATTGCAGGCCTACCAGTCGAACATCGCCAGTGCGCGCCTGCTGGCGCACGGCGTGTCGCCGGCTACCATGTCGCCCGTCGACCTGCAGCGCTACGATACGGGCAGCAATGCCGCGCGCTCGGCCGGCGTGATCGGCGGCATCCTCGGCTTCCTGTTCTTCCCCGCCTTCGTGTGCGGGCTGTCGGCGGCCGTCGACAGTACCGCCGGCGAGCGCGAACGCCGTTCGCTCGAAGTGCTGATGGCGCAGCCGGCCGCGGCCTGGGAACTGGTCACCGGCAAATGGCTGGCGGCGGCCCTGATCGCCGTCGTCGGCATCACGGTGGAACTGATGCTGGCGCATGCGATCCTGTCCTGGCTGCCGCTGGAGGAAATCGGCATGTCCTGGCGCGTCACCTGGGGGGCGCTGCTGCTCGTGTGTCTGGCCTCGGTGCCGCTGTCGCTGTTCGCGGCCGGCCTGCAGATCGCCGTGGCGATGAATGCGAAATCGTTCAAGGAAGCGCAGAGCGTGCTGACCTTCGTGATGCTGATACCGATGATCCCGGGCATCGCCGTCTCCATGCTGGACCTCAAGACGGCCACCTGGATGTACCTGGTGCCGATGCTGTCGAACCAGACGCTGCTGCGCGAGACGGCCAAGGTGGGCGAATTGGGCATGCTGCCCTTCGTGCTGACCTTCGCCTGTTCCAGCGTGGCGGCGCTGGCCGCAATCGCCTTCGCCAGCTGGCGCATGAAGAGCGAACGCTACGTGCTGGCGGTCTGAGAGCCTTGCCAGCGCAAGCGTGGGCGCTGGCTTAGAATGCATGTCTTCACACACAATCCACGATGGAGCAAGCGATGGAAGTCAAAGTCAGCTGGAACGGACCGACCGGAATGAGCTTCCGGGCCGAAACCGGCTCCGGCCACATGGTCAGCATGGACGGCGCGCCCGAGGGCGGCGGCCACAACCTGGCGCCGCGTCCCATGGAAATGGTCCTGCTGGGCACGGGCGGCTGCACGGCCTACGATGTGGTCCTGATCCTGAAACGCGGCCGCGAGGACGTGCGCGGCTGCGACGTGACGCTCAAGGCCGAACGGGCCGACACCGATCCGAAGGTGTTCACGAAGATCCACTTCCACTTCACGGTCACGGGCCGCAACCTGAAGGAAGCAGCCGTCGAACGCGCCGTCAACCTGTCGCACGACAAGTACTGCTCGGCGTCGATCATGCTGGCCAAGACGGCCGAGATCACGCATTCGTTCGAGATCGTCGAAGGCTGATCGACGGCGCTGTCGTGTCGCATGCAAAATTGGACCCCTGCCTGCGCAGGGGCGACGGTTTTGGGGCTGACGCTTAGATGTGATACGCGGTGGTCGTCATGACCTTGCCCATCGCCCGCATCAGCATCTTGACGGGCAACGGCAGCTCGGCCGCGCCCAGGGCCTGGGCCCGGTCGGCGTGCTCGACCTCGTCGTCGCGCATCTGCGTGACGATGGCGCGCGACTTGGCGTCCTGCGGCGGCAGCTGGTCGAGGTGGCTGTTCAGGTGCGCCTCGACCTGGCGCTCGGTTTCCACCACGAAGCCCAGGCTGACGGCGTCGCCCATGCGCGCGGCCACGCTGCCGATCGCGAAGGCGCCGGCATACCACAGCGGGTTCAGGAGGCTGGTCTGGGAACCGAGTTCCGACAGGCGCTCGGCGGTCCAGGCCAGGTGGTCTTCTTCCTCGCGGCCGGCCTGCTCGAACTGGGCGCGCAGCGCCGGCGTCGACGCCTGCAGGCCCTGCGAATCGTAGAGCGCCTGGGCGCACACTTCGCCGACGTGGTTCACGCGCATCAGGCCGGCGCTGTGGCGCTGTTCCTGTGCATTCATCTCGGCGTCCGGCGCCGCCAGGCCCGGGTTCGGGCGGCCGGCCTTGGCCACGCCGCCCACCACGCGCAGCGCCTTGTCCAGGCCGACGATCAGGTGGTCGAGGGGATTGATGTGTCGTGTTGCATCTGCCATGACTTGTCTTGGAGGGTTATTCCACAAGCCTCCATTATATGCCTTCAGGCGCCAGCGCCCGGTCCGCCCTGCTTCTGCTGCTGCAGCCAGTCGTGCAACGGCCCTTCGACTTCCAGCTTGGAAATGTTCTTGGCCACTCCGAGGTTCAGTTCGAGCAGGAAGGGAATCGAATCGCGCGGCACCGCCGGGCAGCACGAGGTGAAGGCCTCCACGAAGCGCTCCGACTGCACGATCGGCAGCACGCCCTTGCCGCTCATGAACTGCAGGATGCTGGTGATGGTGTGGCCGCCGCCGATGACGTGGTAGATGAAGCGGTTGTAGTCGCGGTCGACCTGCTTGAAGTCGATGGTGTCCTTGGTCATCAGGCCGGCCAGGTAGTGCAGGCCGACGGCGACGCGGAACCAGTCGGTCGACTCGGCCCGGCTGCGGCCCTGGCGCGTGACCGCCAGGATCTTGTCCTTGATGAGGGTGTCCATGCCTGCATTATGCATGTTTACCGCACGCGCGGCCGCGTGTTATTTCGACCAATGTTGACAAAGTGGACAGGTTTTTTACTGTCGCGTATTCTGTCAGCGCATTTCCCTGCGTCCTGTCCCGCTTTTTTGCGCCCTGGGCGGATGAAATGCCCGTGTATCGCATGGCTGCTGCCTGTGCCGTTCGTTTTTAATACAATGCAATAGTCATGAAATACGCGCATTCTCACAGCGAACCTGGCTGTCGTGCGCGCGCCTTACCGGACCAGGAGTCTCCATGGAATTACAAATCCGCAATTTGTCCAAGACCTATGCCAACGGCACGGTCGCGCTGGACAAGGTCTCGCTGAGCATCCCGCCGGGGATGTTCGGCCTGCTGGGCCCGAACGGCGCCGGCAAGTCGACCCTGATGCGGATCCTCGCCACGCTGCAGGAGTGCGACAGTGGCTCGGTCTTCCTCGACGACATCGACGTGCTCGACGAACAGGACGCGGTGCGGCGCCTGCTCGGCTACCTGCCCCAGGATTTCGGCGTCTACCCGAAAGTCACCGCCTACGAACTGCTCGACCATTTCGCCCAGCTGAAAGGCCTGTCGAACCGCGCGCGCCGGCGCGAGGTCGTCGACGCGCTGCTGCAGCAGACCAATCTGTTCGAGGTGCGCAACCAGCGCCTCGGCACCTATTCCGGCGGCATGCGCCAGCGCTTCGGCATCGCCCAGGCCCTGCTGGGCGACCCGCAGCTGATCATCGTCGACGAGCCGACCGCCGGCCTCGACCCGCAGGAGCGCGTGCGCTTCCACAACCTGCTGTCCGACATCGCCGAGGACAAGACGGTGATCCTGTCGACCCATATCGTGTCCGACGTGGCCGACCTGTGCGCCAATATGGCGATCATCAACAAGGGCCACGTGCTGCTGTGCGGCGAGCCGGTACGCCTGACCGAAGGCATCGAGGGCAAGATCTGGGCGCGCTTCGTCAGCAAGGGCGAGCTGGCCGCATTCCAGAAGCGCCATACGGTGATTTCCACGCGCTTGCTGAGCGGCCGCCCGCTGATCCATGTGTTCGCCGACCGCTACCCGGGCGACGATTTCGAACCGGTCCACCCGACGCTCGAGGACGTGTACTTCGCCACCATCGCCGGCCGCCACAACGACCTGGCCGGGAACTGCTGAGCTCATGCGCGCCCTGTTCGCCATTGCCGGCTTCGAGGCAAGGCAGCGCCTGAAGCTGCTGTCCACCTGGATTTATTTCTTCGCCTTCCTGGCGCTGGCGCTGCTGTGGATGGCCGCCGCCGGCGGTGCCTTCCGCGAGCTGAACGTGTATTTCGGCGGGCGCGTGTTCATCAATGCGCCGCGCCAGCTCGCCATCAGCACCGCCTTGCTCGGCTCGCTCGGCGTGATCGTGGCGGCGGCCATGATGGGCCGCGCCGTGCAGCAGGATTTCGAGCACGAGATCCACCACTTCTTCTTCAGCGCGCCGATCCCGAAGCACGCCTACGTGTTCGGCCGCTTCCTGGGCGCCCTGTCCACGCTGGCCGTGGTGTTCTCCTCGATCCCCCTCGGCCTGCTACTGGGGGGGATCGTGCCCGGCGTCGACCCGCAGCGCATCGGTCCGTATTCCGTGGCCGGCTACCTGCGGCCCTACTTCCTGACGCTGCTGCCCAACCTCGTCATCTTCGGCGCCATCTTCTTCGTGATGGCGGCCCTCACGCGGCGCATGCTGCCCGTGTACGTGACGGGTGTGGTCATGCTGATCGGCTACCTGGTGGCGCCCTCGCTGGCGCGCGACCTCGACTACAAGACGCTGGCCGCCCTGATCGACCCGTTCGGCACCTCGGCCGTGGCGCGCCTGACGGAATACTGGCCGCTTGCCGAGCGCAACACGGTGCAGGTGCCGCTCGAGGGCGTCTACCTCGTGAATCGCCTGATCTGGTCGCTGTTCTCGCTGGTGGCCCTGCTGCTCGGCTACTGGCGCTTCGCCTTCGTCGCCACGCCGGCCGGACGGCGCGGCCAGGCCCGCGTCGATGCCGACCCGGGCGCGCGCGTCAATCCTGGCAGCGCCGACCTGCACGAGGCACCCGACTTCGCCGGCCGCAACCTGGCGCTGCTGCTGGTCCGCACCGCCTGGCTGAACCTGCGCGAATCGGTCAAGAACGTGTATTTCGCCGCCATCGTGCTGGCCGGCGTGCTGCTGCTGGCGGTCGGCTCGCTGAACCTGGGCTCGATCTACGGCACGCCCACCTATCCCGTCACCTACATGGTGCTGGAACTGATCCGCGACCTGTTCGCGCCCTTCGTGCTGATCGTCACCACCTTCTATGCCGGCGAGATGGTCTGGCGCGAACGCGAAGCGCGCATGGGACAGATGATCGACGCCCTGCCCGTGCCGAGCTGGCTGCCGCTGGCGTCGAAGACGCTGGCCCTGGTCGGCCTGCAGGTAATGCTGCTGCTGACCGCGATGGTGACGGGCATGGCGATCCAGCTCGTGCGCGGCTACGTCACGCTGGAGCCGGGCCTGTATCTGTTCACGCTGTTCGGCGTGCTGCTGCCGCGCTACGTGCTGCTGGCCGTGCTGGCGATCGCCGCCCAGGCCACCCTCAACCACAAATACCTCGCCTACTTCGCCCTCGTCGTGTTCTACGTGGCCGGCATCCTGCTCGCCGCCTTCGGCCTGAATCATCCGCTGCTGTGGTACGCGGCGCTGCCGGACGTGACCTATTCCGCGATGAACGGCTTCGGCCACTACCTGCCCCTGCAGCGCGCGCTGCTCGCCTACTGGGGCGGCGCGGCGCTCGTGCTGCTGACGCTGGCCCTCGTGCTGTGGCCGCGCGGCGTCAGCGACAGCCTGCGCGAGCGCCTGCGCCAGGGACGCCGGCGCCTGACGACGGGCGTGCTGGCCTCGTTCGGCGCGGGCCTGCTGCTGTTCGGCGCCAGCGGCGCCCTGCTGTGGTACAACCTGGAATACCTGGGCGCGTACCAGAGCGACTGGCACAAGGACGTGCTGCGCGCCGAGTACGAACAGCGCTACCGCCGCTTCGCGACGCTGCCGCAGCCGCGCATCGTCGACGTCAACCTGCAGGCCGACATCATGCCGGACAGCCGCACGCTGTCCGTGCGCGGCGCCTACCAGCTCGAGAACCGCACGGCCGCGCCGATCCGCGACATCGTGCTGTACCAGCAGCCCGGCCCGACGCTGCGGGCACGCTTCTCGCAAGCGGCGCGCCTGCTGACGGCCGATCCGCAACGCGGCTTCTACCGTTACGCATTGACCACGCCGCTGGCGCCCGGCGCGAAGCTGGCGCTGGAATACGAACTGGTCGACGCGCCCGGCGGCATCCTCGGCCTGGGCCGCGAGACGGCGGTGGTCGGCAACGGCACCTTCTTCACCAACGAGATCCTGCCGCACATCGGCTACCAGCCGCACGCCGAGCTGTCCGACGAGCGCGACCGCAAGCGCCACGGCCTGGCGCCGAAGGAAGCGATGGCCGCGCGCGACGACGCCAGGGCGCAGGCCAACAACTACCTCGGCAACGACGCCGACTGGATCCGCTTCGAGGCCGTCGTCAGCACCAGCCTGGACCAGACCGTGGTCGCGCCGGGCGTGCTGGAACAGGAATGGATGAACGGCGGCCGGCGCTACTTCCGCTACCGTGCCGACCGGCCGATACTGGACTTCTACACGATCCAGTCGGCCCGCTACGAAGTGCGCCACGACCGCTGGCAGGACGTCCTCATCGACGTCTACTACCACCCGGGCCACGAGTTCAACGTCGACCGCATGATCCGCGGCGCCAAGGCGACGCTGGCCTATGGCGCGCGCCATTTCAGCCCCTACCAGCATCGCGAGCTGCGCATCGCCGAGTTCCCGCGCTACGCCGCGTATGCGCAATCGGCGCCGTCCACCGTCGCGTTCTCGGAAAGCGCGGGCTTCATCGCCAAGGTCGATCCGGATTCGCGCAAGGACATCGACTACCCGTACTACATCAGTGCGCACGAGGTCGGCCACCAGTGGTGGGGCCACCAGATCGTGGGCGCGGATGCGCGCGGCGCCACCGTGCTGTCGGAAAGCCTGGCCGAGTACACGGCGCTGATGACGATGAAGGCGACCTTCGGCGCGGACCGCATGCGGCGCTTCCTGCGCTACGACCTGGACCGCTACCTGATGGGCCGCGCCACCGAGCGCCGCAAGGAACTGCCGCTGGCGCAGAACGAGAACCAGGAATACATCCACTACTACAAGGGCAGCCTGGCGATGTATTTGCTGCAGGACCTGCTGGGCGAGGATGTCGTCGACGGCGTGCTGCACGACCTGCTGGCCAGCTACGCCTTCGAGGGTCCGCCCTACCCGACGTCCACCAGCCTGGTACAACGCCTGCGCGCCGTCACGCCGCCGGACAAGGCCTATCTGATCGACGACCTGTTCGAATCGATCGTCCTGTACGAGAACCGCGCCGAGGCTGCCCAGGCACGGCGCCGCCCGGACGGCAAGTACGAAGTGACGATCAAGGCCACTGCGGGCAAGGTGCGCGCCGGCGAACTGGGCGAAGAACAGCCGTTGCCGCTGCACGACTGGATCGAATTCGGCGTGGACGGCGCCGACGGTGTGCCGCTGGCGCGCGAACGTCGCCTCGTCGACCGTGCCGATCAGACCGTCACGCTGGTCGTCGATGGACGCCCGGAACGGGCCGGCATCGACCCGGACAACAAGCTGATCGACCGGAAACCGACAGACAATCTGCTGCCTGTCGACATCTTGTGAATCTCAAGTTATGATCTGGTAACAATTCTATGTCAGGAGTCGCCATGAACACGGTTGCAGAACTGGCCGCACAAATCCAGCAATTGTCCGCCGTCGACCGCCATGAACTGCTGCGCCTCCTACTGGTGGACAGCGACGAAGCCGAGCAGGACGCCGACGAAGCGTGGCGCAACGAGATCGTCCGGCGCGTGAAGGCGATCCACAATGGCGAAGCAGCCATCACGATGTTGCAGGACGACTGAGCGTATGGGCTTGCCGCGGATGCGGCGGGCATGAAAAAACCGCGATGCCGGATGGCTCGCGGTTTTTTATTTTCTACGGTGACCAACCACCTCGTCGTTCCCGCGAAGGCGGGAACCCATGCTGAGCGTCTTCAGCCAACTCAGTATGGGTTCCCGCCTGCGCGGGAACGACGGCGAGGGGTTATTCGGCAGCGACTTTCTTCGCCGGCGCCTTCTTCGCCGCCGGCTTCTTGGCCGCCACCGCCTTGGTCGCGGTCTTGGCAGCGGCCGTCTTGGTCGCCGTCTTCGCCGCCGCCTTCTTGGCCGCCGGCTTCACCGCCACCGCGGTATCGCCATCACCGCCCTCACCGCCTTCATCCGCGGCGCCAGCCTTGGGCTTGGCGCCCGGCTTGGCCTTGCGCTCCTCGAACTCGAAGCTGATCTTGCCGTCCTTGCCGCGCACCAGGAAGGCCTTGAAGGCGCGGCGGGTACGCTGCGACACGAAGCCCGGCAGCAGGTCGGTCTTGCCGTCGTTGAGGAGCTTGGCCATCTGCTCGGGCAGGATTTCCTGCTGCAGGATGATGCGGCTGCTGCGGAAGTCGCAACCCTTCGGCTTGGCCACGGTCTTTTCGCACACGTAGGCCAGGCCCATCTCGTAGACGTTGCCGTTGCACTTCGGGCAGGGGCCGAGCGCCGTCTGGCCCGTGAAATCGACGCCCTCGCCGTCCTCTCCCTCGTCCTGGTCCTGGCCGAAGTCGAATTCCAGCTTGTAGTTGCGGATGTCCTCGTCGCGCACGATGCGCAGGATCGCCGCGAACGGACGGCCCATCTTCGAGCGGAAGCCCTGCAGCGGGCCGATGGTGCGGTCCTTCAGCAGCTGCTCGACTTCCTCGATCTCGAACTGGCGCCCGCCCGGCACCTTGGTCATCGAGAAATCGCACTTGGTGCAGGCGAAACGGCGGTAGTTTTCCTTGACCACGCCGGCGCAGTTCGGGCACGGCGTCGTCAGGGTCGCGTAGTCGCCCGGGATGGTGTCGTTGTTGTATTCCTTGGCGCGCTTGACGATGATTTCCGTCATCTCGGCGATCTCGCGCATGAATTCCTCGCGCGTGATCTGGCCCTTTTCCATCTGCGACAGCTTGTGTTCCCACTCGCCCGTCAGCTCCGGCGCCGTCAGTTCGTTCACGCCCAGGCCGCGCAGCAGCGTCATCAGCTGGAACGCCTTGGCGGTCGGGATCATCTCGCGGCCTTCGCGCAGCAGGTATTTTTCCGTCAGCAGACCCTCGATGATGGCGGCGCGCGTCGCCGGCGTGCCCAGGCCCTTGCCGGCCATGGCATCGCGCAGTTCGTCGGAATCGACCAGCTTGCCCGCGCCTTCCATCGCCGACAGCAGCGTCGCTTCGTTGTAGCGTGCGGGCGGCTTGGTGACGAGGCCGTTGGCATTGACCTTCTCGGCCAGCACCTTCTCGCCCTTGGCGACCGGCACCAGGCTGGCGCCGTCCTTGTCGTCGGCGCTCGTGTCCTTGCCGTACACGGCCATCCAGCCCGGGTTGGTCATCACCTTGCCCTCGGTCTTGAACTGGTGGCCCAGGACTTCGGTGAAGCGGGTGGTGACGAGGAACTCGGCGGCCGGGAAGAACACGGCCATGAAGCGGCGCGTGACCAGGTCGTACAGCTTCTGTTCCGGCTCGGACAGGTTCTTCGGCACGACGCCGGTCGGGATGATCGCGAAGTGGTCCGAGATCTTGCTGTTGTCGAAGATGCGCTTGTTCGGCTTGACCCAGCCCTTGTCGAGGATCTGCTTGGCGAACTGGTGGTAGTTCGCGTTTTCCTTCAGCACTTCCAGCGTCGACTTGACGGTGCCCAGGTAGTCTTCCGGCAGCGCGCGCGAATCGGTACGCGGGTAGGTCAGCACCTTGTGCTTTTCGTACAGCGCCTGGGCCAGGCCCAGCGTGTTCTTGGCCGAGAAGCCGAAGCGGCCGTTGGCCTCGCGCTGCAGCGAGGTCAGGTCGAACAGGGCCGGCGCCATCGAGGTGGTCGGCTTCGACTCCTCGGTGACGTTGCCCTGCTTGCCCAGGCAGGCGGCGACGATGGCTTCGGCATCGGCCTTGTTCCAGATGCGCTCGGCGCGCTTTTCCGGATCGTTCTCGTCCTTCTTGAACTTGGTGTCGAGCCAGCGGCCTTCGTACATGCCGGCTGCGCAGCGGAATTCGGCGCGCACTTCCCAGTAGTCGCGCGGGACGAACTTGCGGATCTTTTCCTCGCGCTCGACGACGATCGACAGCGTCGGCGTCTGCACGCGGCCCACGGTGGTCAGGAAGAAGCCGCCCTCCTTCGAGTTGAAGGCGGTCATCGCGCGGGTACCGTTGATGCCGATCAGCCAGTCCGCTTCCGAACGGCAACGCGCGGCATCGGCCAGCGGCATCATGTCCTGGTCGCTGCGCAGGTGGGCGAAGCCGTCGCGGATGGCGCCCGGCGTCATCGACTGCAGCCACAGGCGCTTGACCGTCTGCTTGGCCTTGGCGTTCTGGGCGATGAGGCGGAAGATCAGCTCCCCTTCGCGCCCCGCGTCGCATGCGTTGATCAGGGTCGTGACGTCCTTGCGCTTGATCAGCTTGTTGAGCACCTTGAGGCGCGATTCGGTCTTGGCGATCGGGTTCAGCGCGAAATACGGCGGGATCATCGGCAGGTGGGTGAAGCTCCACTTGCCGCGCTTGACGTCGTATTCCTCGGGCACCGTGATCTCGAGCAGGTGGCCGACGGCGGACGACAGGACGTAGTCGTCGGATTCGAAATACTCATCGTGCTTGGTAAAGCCGCCGAGCGCCTTGGCGATATCGTTCGCCACGGAAGGCTTTTCGGCAATGATGAGGGCTTTGGTCATATGGGTTCTCGTACTCGTTCGATAAAGCGGGCTCGCGCATCATACATGACGCGTGCCGGCCGGGACCTCGTCCCTTTGATAACTTAATGGAAACTTTGGCGGATGTGCGGCCAATGATAAGCGGGTTGCCGCGCAATCCGCAAGTAGACGCTGTCTGCCCGATCTTCAAGGCCTACCCCCGCACTTGCCAGGAAAACTACGCCTTTTATTTCCTTAATGCAAGAAAAAACGGGGCCGCAGCCCCGTTTTCATTCATGCATCATTGCAATATCAGTGCAGCAGGCGCGGTTCCGCGTCTTCGTCGTCGGCGCCGAACAGGTCGTCGAACATGAGCGCATCCGGCTCCTTGCCCTGGCTCCACAGGAGCATCAAAACGATGATCTTGAGCTTGCCCAGCGTGACGGGCGCTTCGTCCAGCGCCAGCGCGCGCTCGATGACGATTTCGCGCTGCGAGGCGGACAACAGACCGGCCAGTTCGAGGAACTGGATGAAGCCGACGGCGGCGGTGCCGAGGGTGTCGACTTCCTGGTCGATATAGAAACGGGTACCGCTCGATTCCAGGGCCGGGTCGACCGCGCTGGCCATCTCGGTCAGTCCATGCAACCAGTCCAGCGCCTCGGTAATCTCGACATCGTCGAAACCGACGGCGGACAGCTTGCGTGCCAGGGCAGCCGGCTCGGGGCAGGCGTCGGGACGGTAATACGTCTCGTAAAGGTAGACTAGGATGTCGAACATGGTGTCGCTACTGTAGCAGCTAAGCTCCATGGGGCACAAGTCTGGCACGTGCTCGCCCATGCCCCGGAAACATCATCGTTGTTTATCGGCCTTATTCACTTCGCACTTAGTTTCCTGCCTGTTCAGAGCCTTGTTTTCCTGTCTTTATGGGCTGCCCACGACACGCTGCACGCGGCCTCCGGGCAGGCGTTCGACCTGTCCGGACAGCTCCAGCAGCAACAGGCGCGCGCTCAATTCGCCCGCGTTGCAATCGAGCTGGGCGAGCAGCGCATCGGGGTCGACGGGGCCGTGGCCCAGCGCGGCCAGCAAGGGGTCGCATGGCTGCGCGGACGCCTGCGCGCCGGCCTTGTCCATGCACGCCGCATGGCCCTGCGGAGGTAGCGATGCGGCATGCATGGACACCAGCGGCGACAGGACCAGCGCCTCGAGCACGTCGTGCGCCGTGTCGACCAGCTTGGCGCCTTCGCGGATCAATTCGTGGCAGCCCTTGGCCAATGCGGCATGGATGGATCCGGGAATCGCGAACACCTCGCGGCCCTGTTCGGCCGCCTGGCGCGCCGTGATCAAGGAGCCCGATCGGGCCGCCGCCTCGACCACCAGCACGCCGGCGGCCAGGCCTGAAATGATGCGGTTGCGCTTCGGGAAATTGGCGGGCAGCGGCGGCGTGCCCACCGCGTATTCGCTGACGATGCAGCCCTCCTCGGCGATCCGCTCGGACAAGGCGCGGTTGCGCGCCGGGTAGACGAGGTCCGGGCCCGTGCCGATCACGGCGATGGTAGCGCCGGCGCGGCGCAGCGCGCCTTCGTGCGCGGCCGCGTCGATGCCCAGCGCCAGCCCGGACACGATGGCCACGCCCGCCGCCGACAGCGCCTCGGCGAAGGCCAGCGCATTGGCCTTGCCCTGGTTGCTGGCGTTGCGGCTGCCGACGATCGCCAGGCACGGCCCGGCCAGCAACGGCACACGTCCTTTTATATAGAGGAGCAGCGGCGGATCGGGAATCTGCGCCAGCAGCGCCGGATAACCGGGGGTGCCCAGCGCCAGCACGTGGCGGCCGGGCGCGTCGAGCCATCGCAGCGTGGCATCGACGAGGCGGGCAGTGTCGGCGGAAGGTGGTTGCGAAAGCGCGCGTGCGAGGGCCGGGCCGGCATGCAGGGCCAGCGCCTCGGGCGCGGCGGCAAAGATGGCGTCGGGACTGCCGAAGGCGGCAAGCAGCGAGACGGCAGTGCGCGGCCCCACGCCGCGCGTGCGCTCCAGGCGCAGCCAGGCGGGCAAATCCGCTGGAGGAAGCGCGGGCAGACGCGCGGGCCCCGCTGCAGCGTCAGGTCCTTCGTCGTCCTTTCCGCTGCCGGGGTCCGCCTCCACGCTGATGTCCTCCGTTGATTTACTCCGGTGATTTCGCCACGTCGCCGACCTGCACCGGCACCTTCACCTGCATGACCAGGCCGTACGAGACGTGCCCGAACACCCGGAAGATGAACAGTTCGCCATATTGCTCGTCCGGCAGACGCAGTGTTGGGCCGGCGAAGTCCAGCAAGCCCTTGCGGTGGCCCTCCGGATCCTTCACGGTCTGGCCCAGATGATAAAGCTGCAGCACGGAGCCGACGTCGAGTCCGTCAAGTGCGCCCCGGTTGACAGTCACGACCTGGTGCTGCGATGCGTAATTCACTTCCGACGGCACCGACATCACGCGTGCCGCCACCGGCTGTTGCGGCGCATGCGGCACGTAGTTGCGCGGCACCGCCGGCGGCGCCGGCAGCAGGCGGTCGCCGACGCCCATTTCCTGCACCGACCGGGTCACGGCGAAGCTGTGCACGTCGACGCCGTTGCCGGCCGGCGCCACCAGGCGTGCGGTGCCGGTGAAGGTGGCCTCGTAGGCCATCGTCTTGCCCGTGTCCGGATCGACCAGCGCATTGCCCGGCCTGAATACCTGGAAGCTGGTGGCGCCGTTCAAGTCGCCGCGCACGTAGATGCGGTCGCCCTCGGCCAGGTAGACGCGGCCTTCGGGAACGGCGGCGATGCGCGGCGCCCCGGCCAGCGTGTCGTTCTCGACGATCAGCGGCTGGGTCAGGAACGGTTCGATCGCGCTGGACGGGATCGCCGGCACGGCGCCGTCCGGCCCCAGCGCATCGGTGCGCAGTTGCGGCGACAGGCGCGCCAGCGGCGGCTGGTTGGCATCATCGGCATCGGCGCCGGGACGGGTCAGCGTGAGGCGCCCGTTGCGGCGGTCGAAATACACGATCTGGCCCGGATAGATCCAGTGCGGGTTGCGAATCTCGTCGCGATTCATGCCCCACACCTGGGGCCAGCACCAGGGGTGCTCGAGGAAGGCGCCGGAAATGTCCCACAAGGTATCGCCCTTGACCACGACGTGCTGGTCGGGCGCGTTCGGACGGAAACTGCATTCGATGGCGTGGGCCGAACCCGCTGCCAGGCAGGTGAGCATGGCAGCGGCGGCACTGCGGGCCACGAGCGACCAGGCAGCGCCTGTGCTAAAATTTTTCATCAGAGAGTCCGTAAATGCGGCATTGACACGGGTGCTGGCTGCCAGCTCGGCCAGCCACGGCGCAGAATCAGACGATCCCTCGGCCGCATGGCGGACCATGACAGGTCCTTCGAGGGTTGCCGAACTGAATCAAATTCTGCCGAGAAATCCATGAAACAGCAAGACAAACCGCGTCCTCCTGCCGGGCAGGGTGGCTGCGGGCGTTCCCGTGTTGTGTCCATGCGGCAACTTGAACCTTCGGGGCGGACACCCGATATACCTTTTTTATTGAATTCACCGACGACGCCATGGCCTTACTGAACATCCTCCGCTATCCCGATCCGCGCCTGCACAAGGTGGCCAAGCCGGTCACCGAATTCGGCGAGCGCCTCAAACAACTCGTGGCGGACATGGCCGAGACCATGTACGACGCCCCGGGCGTGGGCCTGGCAGCGACCCAGGTCGACGTGCACGAGCGCGTGATCGTCATCGACGTCAGCGAGACGCACGACGCGCTGATGGTCTTCATCAACCCGGAAATCACCTGGGCCAGCCCGGAAAAGCAGGTCTACGACGAGGGCTGCCTGTCGGTGCCCGGCGTGTACGACGGCGTCGAACGCCCGGCGCGCGTGAAGGTGCGCGCGGTCGACCAGTTCAACAAGCCGTTCGAGGTCGAGGCCGACGGCCTGCTGGCCGTGTGCATCCAACACGAGATGGACCACCTGATGGGCAAGGTCTTCGTCGAATACCTGTCGCCGCTCAAGCGCAACCGCATCAAGACCAAGCTGCAGAAGGAAGAGCGCAGCATGCAGAAGGAAGGCCGCCGCGCATGAAGGTCGTGTTCGCCGGCACGCCCGAATTCGCCGCCAGCGCCTTGCGCTCCCTGCTGGACGCCGGCTTCGACGTCCCGCTGGTGCTGACCCAGCCGGACCGTCCGGCCGGGCGCGGGATGCAGCTGCAAGCCTCCGCCGTGAAACAGGTCGCCCTGGCCCACGGCATCGAGGTGCTGCAGCCGCTGTCGCTGCGCATGGATGCCAAGGACCCGCAGCGCGCGCTGGAAGCGAAGGCCGCGCACGAGCGCCTGCTCGCGACCGACTACGACGTGATGGTGGTCGCGGCCTACGGCCTGATCCTGCCGCTCTCCACCCTCGACATCAAGCCCTGCATCAATATCCACGGCTCGATCCTGCCGCGCTGGCGCGGCGCCGCCCCGATCCACCGCGCGATCGAGGCGGGCGACGCGGAGACGGGCGTGACCATCATGGAAATGGAAGAAGGCCTGGACACGGGTCCCATGCTGCTGATGGAACGCATCGCCATCGAGGACACGGACACCACCGGCAGCCTGCACGACAAGCTGGCGGCCCTGGGCGCACGCATGATCGTCGACGCGCTGCGCCGCATGGAGCAAGGCCCGCTGGAAGCAGTGCCCCAGCCCGAGGAAGGCGTGACCTATGCCGCCAAGATCGGCAAGGAAGAAGCGAAGCTGGACTGGTCGCTGCCGGCCCCGGACCTGGCGCGCAAGGTGCGCGCCTTCAATCCCTTCCCCGGCGCCACCGGCCAGGCCGGCGCCAGCGTCGTCAAGATCTGGCATGCCGAGCCGGCAATCGGAACGGGTGCGCCGGGCCAGTTGCTGTCGGCCGATGCCCAGCGCAGCATTGTGGTCGCCTGCGGCGAGGGCGCGCTGCGCCTGACGGAGCTGCAGAAGCCGGGCGGCAAGCGCCTGGCGGCGGCGGAGTTCCTGAAGGGGTTTTCTTTCGAAGGCGTGACGTTCGCATGACGCACGCGATGGTGGGCACGTGGTGCCCACCCTACGTCGTACCGCATGGGTAACATTACATGCCCACCATGTCATACCGTAGGGTGGGCATCACATGCCCACCATCCCAAGCGCAAAAGCAAACGGCCGGTTCATGCTGAAACATGAGCCGGCCGTTTGTCATTACGCGGGGCGCTGGGCCCCGATACTACTTAGTGCTGCTCGCCCGACGCGCGCACGCGGTTGGCTTCCATGTACTCGCGCAGGACCTGGTTGATACGGGTCTGGTAGCCGGGACCGGCCGATTTGAACCATTCCAGCATGTCGACATCCAGGCGGATGGTAACGATTTGTTTCACACCGGCGACGGCGTGGGTCTTGGCCGGAGCGGCGGTATCTTCGCTGCGGACTGCCGGCTGGTCCCATTCAGGCACGTATTCTTTGTTCATAGCAATTTTCCATTGAGGCGGCGGGGCAACGGCCCGCACTTTCCGTTGATTTGGACTAGGAACCGCGCTCACTGGCGGCTCCATGGCGTTTATTGTCACGCCTGTATGTATCTTGAAAATTGCTGAAATGCCGCGTTTTGTATCTCAATGTAACAACAGCGTTTTAGAAACAATACGTTACAAACGTCTTTACACGACCATTTTTATGACCTGCTTTGCATCTCCTTATTGACGCCGGAACAAACTCTTCCAGTGACTGTATAATTTCAGACCCACCTCGCGAAACCCGCCGATCCAGCCACTTGCAGGGCTCGTCGGGTATCCAGATAAAGATCCGCCCCAACGAAAGCAGAACGATGACCACCGCCGTCCACGCCCACTCCCCCGTCGAAGCCCAGTTGCGCGCCACCCTGGCGCGCCGCATCATGATCCTCGATGGCGCGATGGGCACGATCATCCAGCAATACAAGCTGGACGAAACGGCATACCGCGGCGGTCCGCAGGGACGCTTCATCGACTTCGCCGCGCCCGCGGACAGCGGCGCGCGCGAATTGTTCGTCAAGGGCAACAACGAACTCCTGAACCTGACGCAGCCGCACATCATCCAGGAGATCCACGAACGCTACCTGGCCGCCGGCGCCGACATCATCGAGACCAATACCTTCGGCGCCACCGGCGTGGCCCAGGACGACTACCACATGGCGCACCTGGTCTACGAGATGAACGTGGAAGCGGCGAAGCTGGCGCGCGCCGCCTGCGTCAAGTATTCGACGCCTGAGCAGCCGCGCTATGCCGCCGGCGCCCTCGGCCCGACGCCGAAAACCGCGTCCATCTCGCCGGACGTCAACGACCCGGCCGCGCGCAACGTCACGTTCGACCAGCTGGTCGCCGCCTACTACGAGCAGGTGTGCGCGCTGGTCGAGGGCGGTGTCGACCTGCTGCTGGTCGAGACCATCTTCGACACGCTGAACTGCAAGGCCGCCCTGTTCGCCATCGACCAGTACTTCGACGAGCATCCGGACACGCCGCGCCTGCCGCTGATGATCTCCGGTACTGTCACCGACGCCTCGGGCCGCATCCTGTCCGGCCAGACCGTCACCGCGTTCTGGAATTCGGTGCGCCATGCGAAGCCGCTGACCATCGGCCTGAACTGCGCGCTGGGCGCCGCCCTGATGCGCCCGTACGCACAGGAGCTGTCGCAGATCGCCGACACCTACGTCTGCATCTACCCGAACGCCGGCCTGCCCAACCCGATGAGCGACACCGGCTTCGACGAACTGCCGGAAGACACCTCGGCCCTGCTGCGCGAATTCGCCGACGCCGGCTTCGTCAACGTGGCCGGCGGCTGCTGCGGCACGACGCCGGAACACATCCAGGCCATCACGCAACTGCTGTCGAGCGCCGCGCCGCGCACGGTGCCCGAGATCCCGACGGCGCTGCGCCTGTCCGGCCTGGAGCCGTTCACCATCGACGACGACTCGCTGTTCGTGAACGTCGGCGAGCGCACCAACGTGACGGGCTCGAAGGCCTTCGCGCGCATGATCCTCAACGAGCAGTACGACGAGGCGCTGTCGGTGGCGCGCCAGCAGGTCGAGAACGGCGCCCAGGTCATCGACATCAACATGGACGAGGCGATGCTGGACTCCATGGCGGCGATGACGCGCTTCCTGAACCTGGTGGCGTCGGAACCCGACATCTCGCGCGTGCCGATCATGGTCGACTCCTCCAAATGGAGCGTGATCGAGGCGGGCCTGAAGTGCGTGCAGGGCAAAGCCATCGTCAACTCGATCTCGATGAAGGAAGGCGAGGAGGAATTCCTGCGCCAGGCCAGGTTGTGCCGCCGCTACGGCGCCGCCGTGATCGTGATGGCCTTCGACGAGAAGGGCCAGGCCGACACCTTCGAGCGCAAGATCGAGATCTGCAAGCGCGCCTACGACACCCTGGTGCAAAAGGTCGGCTTCCCGCCCGAGGACATCATCTTCGACCCGAACATCTTCGCCATCGCCACCGGCATCGAGGAGCACGACAACTACGCCGTCGACTTCATCAACGCCACCCGCTGGATCCACGAGAACCTGCCGCACGCGAAGATCTCGGGCGGCGTGTCCAACGTCTCGTTCTCGTTCCGCGGCAACGACCCGGCGCGCGAGGCGATCCACACGGTGTTCCTGTACCACGCCATCAAGGCCGGCATGACCATGGGGATCGTCAACGCCGGCATGGTCGGCGTCTACGACGACCTCGACCCGGAATTGCGCGAGCGCGTCGAGGACGTGGTGCTGAACCGCCGCCCCGACGCCACCGAGCGCATGATCGAATTCGCCGGCCAGCTGAAGGCCGGCGGCGCCAAGCAGGAGCAGAACCTCGAGTGGCGCAACGCGCCGGTCGGCAAGCGCCTGTCGCACTCCCTCGTGCACGGCATCACCCAGTGGATCGTCGAGGACACCGAGGAAGCGCGCCAGCAGATCATGGCGGACGGTGGCCGTCCGATCCACGTGATCGAGGGCCCGCTGATGGACGGCATGAACGTCGTCGGCGACCTGTTCGGCCAGGGCAAGATGTTCCTGCCGCAGGTGGTGAAATCGGCGCGCGTGATGAAGCAGGCCGTGGCCCACCTGGTGCCGTTCATCGAGGAAGAAAAGGCGGCCGAGGAAGCGCGCACCGGCATCGTCGCGAAACCGAAAGGCAAGATGGTCATCGCCACCGTCAAGGGCGACGTGCACGATATCGGCAAGAACATCGTCTCGGTGGTCCTGCAATGCAATAACTTCGAGATCGTCAACATGGGCGTGATGGTGCCCGCCGCCGAGATCCTCGCCAAGGCCAAGGAAGAGAACGCGGACATCGTCGGCCTGTCCGGCCTGATCACGCCGTCGCTGGAAGAGATGGCCCACGTCGCGCGCGAGATGCAGCGCGACCCGTGGTTCCGCGACCGCAAGATCCCCCTCCTGATCGGCGGCGCCACCACCAGCCGCGCGCACACGGCCGTCAAGATCGCGCCGCACTACGAAGGCCCCGTCGTGTACGTGCCGGACGCCTCGCGTTCGGTGTCGGTGGGCCAGTCGCTGGTGACGGCCGACCTGCGCGACGGCTACGTGGCCGAGCTGGAATCGGACTACGAACGCATCCGCGAGCAGCACGCCAACAAGAAAGCGCTGCCGATGGTGTCGCTGGCGCAGGCGCGCGCCAACAAGGCCAGGCTGGCGTATGCGCCGGCGAAACCGAAGTTCGTCGGCCGCCGCGTCTTCAAGAACGTCGACCTGGCGCTGCTGGCGCGCTACATCGACTGGGGCCCGTTCTTCCAGACCTGGGACCTGGCCGGCCCCTACCCCGCCATCCTGACCGACGAGGTCGTGGGCGAGGCGGCGACCAGGGTGTTCGCCGAAGGCCAGGCGATGCTCAAGAAGCTCATCGACGGCCGCTGGCTGACGGCCAACGGCGTCATCGCCCTGCTGCCGGCGAACACGGTGAACGACGACGACATCGAGGTGTACAAGGACGACACGCGCAGCGAAGTCGACTTCACCTGGTACGGCCTGCGCCAGCAGGGCGTGAAGCCCGTGGTCGACGGCGTGCAGCGTCCCAACCAGTGCCTGGCCGATTTCATCGCGCCGAAAGGCTCCGGCGTCAGCGACTACATCGGCATGTTCGCCGTTACTTCGGGCCTCGGCATCGAGAAGCACGAGCAGCGTTTCGAGGCGGCGGGCGACGACTACTCGTCGATCATGCTCAAGGCCCTGGCCGACCGCCTGGCCGAAGCCTTCGCCGAATACCTGCACGAGCGCGTGCGCACCGACCTGTGGGGCTACGCGGCGGGCGAGGACCTGAGCAATGCTGCGCTGATCAAGGAAGAGTACGTGGGCATCCGCCCTGCCCCGGGCTACCCGGCCTGCCCCGAGCACACGGTCAAGAAGGAACTGTTCGAGACGCTGCAGGCGAACGAGATCGGCATGGAGCTGACGGAATCGTACGCGATGTACCCGGGCGCGGCGGTGTCGGGCTTCTACTTCTCGCACCCGGAATCGAAGTACTTCGTGGTCGGGAAGATCGGCCAGGACCAGCTCGAGGACATGGCCAAGCGGCGCAGCATGAGCAAGGAAGAGCTGGAGCGCCACCTGGCGCCGAACCTCTGATCCTAGGGGTCAGAGTCCGGTGTTGATGGTTGGACTCTGACCCCGGTGCGCTGCCGCACCGCCGGATCAGATCGCGTATCTAACGACGTTGTCGCTCCACTGGTACGCCGCCATCTCCATCTCCACCATGTCGTCGCTGGAAATCTGCAGCGACTTCAGCGTCGGCATCACCTCGTCGTCCTCGCTGTCGGCCTGCTCGATCAGCTCCGAGAGTTTCAGCAGCTCGCCGAAGAAACCCTGGCGCGCCAGCAGCGCCTTGCGGATCTCGTCGCTCACGGGGATCTGCTCGACGATGTCCATCATCGGAATGCCGAACAGCGTGTCCATCAGCGACATGATGCCGACCGTGAAGGCGACGTCCCCCAGATGGCCCTGGGCGGGGTGCAGGCGCTTCGCCAGCAGTTCCATCAAACGGCCGCGCGTGGTCGCCAGCATCAGCAGCGGGGTCTGGTTGTGGCCGCGCGTGGAGGGCTCGGCATACAGCATGATCTGCAGCCAGCGCTGCAGCTGGCGCCGGCCCAGCACGACGAGGGCCTGGGCGACGGAATCGATGCGCTGGCGCACGCCCACGGCCGGCGTGTTCACGAGGCGCAGCAGGTTCAGCGCCAGCGTCACGTCTTTCTTGACGGCGCGCTCGATCTCGACGTTGTCGACATCCGAGGTCACGAGGTTGAGCAGGTTCAGCACCGTCAGCTGCGACGGCGACAGCTTGCGTCCGCCCAGCACGGACGGCTTGGCGAAATAATAGCCCTGGAAGTAATCGAAGCCGAGATCGAGGCAGGCTTCGTACTCCTCGCGCGTCTCCACCTTTTCCGCGACCAGCTGCTTTTCCATGCCGTGCAGGCGCCGCGCCAGGTCCGGCAAGGCGGCGGGCGCCACGCCGCGCAGGTCGAGCTTGACGAAGCCGGCCAGCGGCAGCAGGCGCTGCAGGCGCAGGCTGTCGCCCTCGATGCCGTCCAGGGCGAAGCGGAAGCCGTGGCCGGCCAGCTCGCGCATGCGCGCGACCACCGCATCGTCGGGATCGACCGAGCCGACGATCTCGAGCACCGTGCGCTCGCGCGGCAGGAAGGCGAAGATGTCGCTGGCCAGCACGTCGGCGTCGACGTTGAGGAAACAGGTGGCGTCGCCGATCGCGCGCGCCAGCCCCAGCTGGGCGGCATGGGCGATGACGGCGGCGGTGGCCGACAGGCCGCTGGGCATGCCCGCGCTCGCGGTCACGCTGCTGCGGAACAGCAGTTCGTAGCCGAACAGCGCCTGGTGGCGGTCCAGCACGGGCTGGCGCCCCAGGTAGAAGTCACGCACGCGCAGCGGGTAATCGGCGTGGTCCAGGCTGGCGGTATCGGTCATCTCGGACTCTTTCACATGGGAACCAAGCTACTTTACCGCATTCCACACGCGAGTGAGAACTGGAAATTAATTTCACATACAAACGCCTTGTCGGCGTCAGTCCTGCGGCAGTCCGTCCACGAACAATTTGAGTTCGCCTTCCGCGAAATCGGTCCAGGTCTCGTTGGTCGTGAGCGGCGTGGTGACGATGATGGCGACCCGGTCGCTGGGCGTCGTCACCTGGGAGAAGTCCACCGACAGGTCTTCGTCGGCCAGGCAGGCGGCGGCGAACGGATACTGGCGCACCACGTAGCACAGCTTGGTCGAGCAATGGGCGAACAGCGCGGTGCCGTCCGACAGCATCATGTTGAAGGTGCCGTGGCGCGCGATCGCCCCCACCAGGTCGGCCAGCGCGGCGCGCAGCGTCTGCAGGTCCGGCGCCTGGTCGCCGAAGCGCTCGCGCAGTTGCTGCAGCAGGAAGCAGAAGGCGCGTTCGCTGTCGGTCGTGCCGACCGGGCGGTACGGGCCGTCGAGCACGGGATCGAAGTCCTTCAGGTCGCCGTTGTGGGCGAACACCCAGTAGCGGCCCCACATCTCGCGCACGAAGGGATGGCAGTTCTCCAGCGCCACCTGGCCTTGCGTGGCCTTGCGGATGTGCGCGATGACGTTCAGCGACTTGATCGGATAGTGCTTGATCAGTTCCGCGATCGGCGAGGCGACGGCAGCCTGGTGATCGACGAAATGGCGCACGCCGGCACCTTCGAAGAAGGCGATGCCCCAACCGTCATGGTGGGTGTCCGTGCGGCCACCGCGGTGGGCAAAACCGGTGAAGCTGAACACGATGTCCGTAGGGACATTGCAGTTCATGGCGAGGAGTTGACACATGGTGAAAGCTTACCATGCGCGGGCGCAAAGACGGAATGCGGAACGTGTGGCAGAGAGAAGGTAAGGGGGATGCGGAAGATGGCTGGCTGCGTCGCCTTCCGGGTGGCGCGTCACGCAGGCCAGTTGCCGGGCTACCCGAACGGATAGACCCGGGAAAGGGGTTAATGCAGTACGACCGGTTGGCTCATCAGGGTATCGTAGGAACCCAGGAAGTCGTCGATCTCTTCCATCGTGGGTTCGCTGGCGATCAGGTTGTTCACATCGCGCCGGAACGATTGTGCCAGTTTGCCGCCGATGAATGCTTCGCGTCGGCCGGATTTGTCGACGATCTCGTAACCGCCGAAGCGCAGGGCTTCGAGGTTGTGATCGACGCCGAATTCGACGACGCTGTACTGTTCGCTGTTGTAGATCATGTTCATGATGACTCCTTCACTCGATCAGATGGGTGCAAGGTTGCGCCCGGCGGCGGACGCTTGGTTATTTCACTTCGCATTCCACTTCGCATATTCGATGACGAATATGAGATGAGGCTGACAAACCGGATTTCAAGAAGCGCTACAACTTGTTACGTTTGCAGCCCTGCACGCCGCGCGATGGCGGCTTCCTGCGGTTCAGGCCTCGAGATCCGGCGTCAGCGTCAACAGCTGATCGTATGGCTCGGCCTGCAGCCACGATCGCAACTGATCAAGGTGTTCGCTCTGCGCGACGCCGATGAACAAGCGTTGCGGATGGCGCCGCAGCAGGCGATTCAATGTTACACGCAAAACGAGATTGCCGGTGCAGCACAGGCAACCGGGCGCGATCCGTGCGGCGCGCCAGTCGTCCGGCAGGGTATCGAGGGGAGAGTCGCCTGGAGCCAGGCCTTCGAGGATGACGGCAGTGGCGCCGTCGATGGGAGTGGCGGCCAGGTGCGCGGCGAGCGCCGCTTCCCTGGCCCGGGCGCTTGCCCCCGTGACCAGGGTGGCGGTCACGGGAGACGCCGCCGTCATTGGACGTTTTTCTTGCCCAGCTTGCCCGGTTCGACGCCCAGTTGCTTGAGCTTGCGGTACAGGTGGGTACGTTCCAGGCCCGTCTTCTCGGCCACGCGCGTCATCGAACCGCCTTCGCGCCCCAGGTGGTGCTCGAAGTACATGCGCTCGAAGGCGTCGCGCGCCTCGCGCAGCGGCAGGTCGAAGGACAGCGTGTAGCCGTGCGCATGCGCCTCGCCGTTGGACGGACGGGCCATGCCGATCGCGCCGCCCAGTCCACCGCCCACGGCGCCGCCCTGCTGCGGCGCGTACATCGGCTGCGCCTGCACGCTCGGCTCCGGGGCCGCCGGCGTCGCCGTCACTTGCGGACGCGGGGCCAGCGTGGGCGCGCGCGCCACTTCCTGGCCGCGCGCCAGGCCCTGCTGCACCGCCTTGAGCAGCTTTTGCAGGGCGATCGGTTTCTCGAGGAAGTTCAGCGCACCGATGCGGGTGGCTTCGACCGCCGTGTCGATGGTGGCGTGGCCGGACATCATGATGACCGGCATGGTCAGCAAGCCGTCGCGCTGCCACTCCTTGAGCAGGGTGACGCCGTCGGTATCCGGCATCCAGATGTCGAGCAGCACCAGGTCGGGCGCACCCTGCTGGCGCGCCTGGCGCGCCTGCTGCGCGTTTTCAGCCAGTTGCACGGCATGGCCTTCGTCACCCAGGATTTCCGAGAGCAGCTCGCGGATCCCCATTTCATCGTCGACTACGAGTATGTTCGCCATCTTGTCATGCCTTCCTGGTCTTTAGCGGGCACTTCGAACAACCTACTGCGCGTTGCACTGGCGGCCTGCGATGCTCGCTGTACTTCTCGTACAGCTGCGCTTCTCGGCCACCATTGCCGCCGCTCGCGACGGTTGTTCGAAATGCTGATACGTTACTGGCAAGCTTAAAAAGCGCCACAAGTGTGGCGCTTTTTTCAAGCTTACCTTACAGCCAAGATTTTATGCGCGAATCGCGCTTTAGGCCAAGTTCGCCTCTGGGGCTAACTTTAACAGCAAAATCGATACCGAAGCGCCAGTTCCATCCGAGCGGTTGGCAACGTCGATCCGCCCCCCGTGTTCGTCGACGATCTTCTTGACCATCGGCAGGCCCAGGCCCGTGCCACGCACCTTGGACGTGACGTAGGGCTCGAAGGCGCGCGTCAGGATCTTGGGCGCGAAGCCGGGGCCGTTGTCGACGATGGCCAGGCGCACCGCGGTGCCGGTGCAGCCGTCGGCGCCGACGTAGTGGATGGCTTCCGTGGTGATGTCGATGCGCGGCGCGGCGTCGGCGGGCGGCTGGTCGGCCAGCGCGTCCTGGGCGTTCTGCAGCAGGTTGTGGATCACCTGGCGCAGCTGGGTGGCGTCCCCCATCACGGGCGGCAGGCCGGTCGCGAGCACCGGATGGATCGTGTCGGAGCCGTCGTCGGACAGGTAGAGGTTGAGGATTTCCTCGATCAGCGCATTCAGGTCGAGCGGCGTCAGCACGGCCGGCGGCGCCTTGGCGTAGTCGCGGAAGTCGTCGACCATGCGTTTCATCGCGGCGACCTGGTTGACGATGGTGTCGGTGGCCTTGTTCAGCAGCGCGGCGCCGTCGGCGTCGACGCGCTCGGCCAGCTTCATCTGCAGGCGCTCGGCCGACAGCTGGATCGGCGTCAGCGGGTTCTTGATCTCGTGCGCCAGGCGGCGCGCGACCTCGCCCCAGGCCACCGAGCGCTGCGCCGAGATCACGTCGGAGATGTCGTCGAACACCACGATGAAACCGCTGCCCGCCCCCACCGGCAGGCGCGAGCCGCGCGCCAGCACCGTGATGTCGTGGTCGTCGGCGCTGCCGGGACGGCGCGGGATCTCGATCTGCTGCTGCCAGTGCGCGCGCAGCGGGCTGCGCACCCGGCCGCCGCGCCCCGCCGCCGCATTCGCGCTCTGCGCCGCGCTCTGCGCGGAATGGGCCGAGAACGCGCGCGTGACGGCGCCGGCGAACGCTTCCAGGCCGTCGATCTCGTCCAGCGGACGCCCCGCCAGCGAGGCCACGTCGACCTGCAGGATGCGGTGCACGGCATCGTTCGAGTTGACGACGACGCCGTCGGCATCCATCACGATCACGCCGGCCGACATGTTCGCCAGTACCGACTCCAAATGGGCCTTGGCGCTTTCCAGCGCGGCGCGGTTGCGCTCCACCGCGGAGCGCGCCTCGAACAGCTGGCCCGTCATGGCGTTGAAGGACTGCGTCAGCGTGCCCAGTTCGTCCTTGGTCTCGACGATGGGGCGCGGCGACAGGTCGCCCTCGGCCACCGCGCGCGTGCCCTCGGCCAGCACCAGCAGCGGCTGGGCGAGATTGCGCGCGATGAGGAAGGCGCTGCCGATGGCGGCGAAGATCGCCAGCAGCAGCGTCAGGGTCAGCGTGCCGATGTACATCTTGCGCAGGCCCGTGCGCGCGTCGGCGCGCGACTTGTATTCGGTGTACGCGGTGCTGAGCACCTCGGCGTTCGAGGCCAGGTTGACGGGCACGCCCTGCAGCAGCTGCAGGTAGCGCGGCGCCATGCCGGGCGGTTCGGGCACGGCGATCACGACGCGCAGGCGCAGGCCGGTGGCGGCGTCGAGCGCGCTGGGCGGCTCGTCGCTCATCTTGGAGAGGTCGCGGTCGATGCCGCCCTCGGGACGCGCATAGCCGCCCGGCATGGCGGCCTGGCGCAGCATCTGCGCGGTCGGCAGGTCCGGCGTCAGGTCGGCGTTGCGCACGTCGGAGGCGGACGCCAGCAGCTTGCCGTCGGCCGACAGCAGCATGGCGCTCTGCATGCCGCTGATTTCCTCCACCGCGCGAATCAGGATCGTGTGCGCCATCAGGTCGTCCTGCCCGGCCAGCGTGACCGCGGTGGTGCCGGCGTTGGCGCCGAGGTCGGTGAGCGCCTCGTCCAGCGCCGCGTGGCCCAGGTTCAGGCCGGACTGCAGCGCGGCCTCGATCTTGACGTCGAACCAGGACTCGATCGAGTGCGAAACGAACTGCACCGAGACCATGAAGATGACGAGGCCGGGCAGGATGCCGATGCCGGCGAACAGCAGCATCAGGCGCGCCATCAGGCGCGAGCCGAAGCGGCCCGCCTTGTAGCCCGAATACAGGCGCGCCAGGTTGACGATCACGAGGATCAGCAGCGCGCCGGCGACGGCGACGTTCAGGCCCAGCAACCAGTAGTAGTTACGATCGAAGAAGCCCGAGTTGTCGGATGCCGAGGCAAGCAGGAACAGCAGGATCGAGGCGATCGCGCTGCCGACCACAAGGGCGTAACGCAGGGCCTGGGTCACGGCTTACTCCGCACGGTAGGTGAAGGTCTTCTTGTGCGACGTCAGGCGCCAGTCGGAGTTGTTGAAGGCATCCACCTGGAGCGGCTTCTGCAGGTACTCGCGGTCCATGAACATGCGCAGGGAGACGTTGTAGGTCTCGCCGGGTTTGAGCGCGCCCTTGGCGCCGATCAGCCAGCGGCTGGGACGGCGGATGAGGAACAGCGCTTCGTCGAGGGTGTCGAAGGTCTGCTGCACGCTGCCCGGCGCGGACACGTGGTAGACCCGCGTCAGCACGTCGTAGTACAGGCGCACGGTGCGCTTGGACGAGATGGCGCGGTCGTCGGTCCAGTACCAGCGCGGGCGGGTCAGCTCGATCTCGGTGGTGAAGTACAGCGACATGCCGTGCTGGACGGCCTGCTGCAGGCCGTAGGTCAGTTCGAAGGAGTAGTTGGCCGACAGGCGGTAGCCGTCGTCGGATGCCTCGATGCTGGCGCGGGTGATCTCGATCCCGTCGGCCGCCTGCGCGCTCGCGCATGCGAAAGCCAGCATGAGCTGGCAAACGAGGAGGCGGAAAAATCGTAAAGTCACTAGGGCCAGAGCCTTAAAAAGCGTTGTCGGGAAGTCTCACGCCCCAGCCTTGTGGAACAGGGCGTAGAACAGACCGTCATGATCCTCACCGGCGCCGCTTTCGGGAAGCAGTTGGCCCGGTGCAGCGAGTCGGACTGCATTATTGCGCGCTGCGAAGGCGGCGGCCTGCGCTTCCGATTCCTGCGGCCAGAGCGAACATGTCACGAACAGCAATTTACCATCGGGGCGAAGCATTCGCCAAAGATTGTCGAGTATTTTCCCGGAAAGTGTTGCAAGTTGGTGGGTATCGCTTTTACGGCGCAGCCAGCGGATATCCGGGTGGCGGCGAACGATACCGGAGGCCGTGCACGGCACGTCCGCCAGGATACGATCGTATTGACGACCATCCCACCAATCGCTGTCTTCCGCGGCCCCTGCCTTGACGTCCGCGGAGAAGCCCAGGCGCTGCAGATTCTGCTCCACGCGCAGCAGGCGGCGCGCGTCGACGTCCAGCGACGTCAGCGCGACGTCCGCGCATTCGAGGATGTGGCCGCTCTTGCCGCCCGGCGCCGCGCAGGCGTCGAGCACGCGCATGCCGTCCTCCAGGTCGAGCAGCGGCGCGGCGAGCTGGGCGCCCGCGTCCTGTACCGACACCAGGCCGTCGGCGAAGCCGGGGAGCTGGCCGACGTTGACGGCGTGGGCCAGGCGCAGCGCGCTCGGCCCGACCCGCTGCGCCTGCATGCCGGCCGCGGCCAGCATCTGCAGGTAGGCGTCGACGTCCGTCTTGCGGCGGTTCACGCGCAGCGTCAGCGGCGGCTGGCGGTTGCCTTCCTTCAGGATCGCCTGCCACTGCTGCGGATACGCGGTGCGCACGGCATCGATCCACCACTGCGGGTAGTTCCACTGGGCCAGCGCCTCGCGCAGCGCGCTGGCCACCAGCCCCTCGCGCTCGCGCAGGAAGCGGCGCAGCACCGCGTTCACCATCGCCTTGGCGTGGGCGAAGTCGGGATGGGCGGCGGCAGCGCCGACGGCCTGGTCGACGACCGTGAAGGCTTCGTACGGCGCCGCGCCCTCGGGCTGGTCGAGCAGCGCCAGCGCGGCGTGCAGCAGGCCGGCCAGCATCGGCGGCTCCGGCGCCTTGCTCGTCATGAGCCCCAGCAGCACTTCGCTGCGCCCCAGCTGGCGCATGGCGCGGTAGGCGATGTCCTGGATCGCGCCGCGTGCCTGCGGGGTGGCGTCGTAGGCGTCGAAGGTCTCGGCCAGCGCCTGCGGCAGCGCGGTGCCGGCGCGCACCCGCGCCAGGCTGCGCGCGGCGCCCAGCAGTGCAAAGGCGAGCGCATCCGGCTTCAGGTCGGGACGGTAGTCGAGCTGGACCGGGTTCCGGACTTCGTGGCTGTGGCGCAGGCGCGCCTCGGACTGATGCCCGGCACCGCTGGCCGCCGCGCTCTGTTCGACGGCGCGACGCGTCTCGACGGGCGCAGGTGCGGCAGCAGGTGCGGCAGCAGGTGCAGATGCCGGAGCGGAAGCAGGCGCTTGCGGCCGGGCCTGCTTCGGCGCGGGACGCGGACCCGCCGGCTTGGCGCCGCCGGGACGCACCGGACCACCCGGACGCGGGCCGGACTGCCCCGGGCGCTTGGCCGGGCCGGCCGCCTTGGCCTTGGGTTTGAGGGTGAGCGTCGGGCGCTTGTCGGTCATGGCAATCAGTCAATGCATAAAGACGCACATTGTAGCGGGTAAGCGTTGCGCAGGCTTAAGCGAAGCTTTGGATGCGTCCCGGCAACGGGAGGCCGGCAGCGGTTGGCCGGGAGCGGCAAACCAGTATAATGACCGCTGTTTGCCCGTGGCACGACCAGCGCCCGGCACCGCCGTTCATTATATTTTCGACCACTCCCATGCTCGCCCAACAAAAACAAGAGATCGTCGCCCTGTTCCAGGCCGCCCTCGCTCCCATCGTCGCCGGCAGCGACCTGACGCCGAACATCGTGTTGGAGCGTCCGCGCGACCCCAGCCACGGCGACATCGCCTGCAACATCGCCATGCAGCTGGCCAAGCCGCTCAAGACCAATCCGCGCGAACTGGCCACCCGCCTGGTCGCCGCGCTGCTGGCCGATCCGCAGGCCCAGGGCCTGGTCGAGTCGGCCGACGTGGCCGGTCCCGGCTTCATCAACCTGCGCGTGGCGGCAAGCGCCAAGCAATCGGTCGTGCGCACCGTCCTGCAGCAGGGCGAGGCCTTCGGCCGCGGCAACGGCGGCAACGGCCACCATGCGATCATCGAATTCGTCTCGGCCAACCCGACCGGCCCGCTGCACGTGGGCCACGGCCGCCAGGCCGCGCTGGGCGACGCCCTGTCCTCGCTGTTCGAATCCCAGGGCCACCAGGTGACCCGCGAGTTCTACTACAACGACGCCGGCGTGCAGATCGCCACGCTCGCGACCTCGGTGCAGGCGCGTGCGCGCGGCTTCAAGCCGGGCGATGCGGAATGGCCCGAATCGGCCTACAACGGCGACTACATCGCCGACATCGCCGCCGACTTCCTGGCGAAGAAAACGGCAGCGGCCAGCGACGGCGTGCCGGCCACCGCCAGCGGCGACGTGGACGACATCGAGTCGATCCGCCGCTTCGCCGTCGCCTACCTGCGCAACGAGCAGGACCAGGACCTGCAGGCCTTCGGCGTCAAGTTCGACAACTACTACCTCGAGTCCTCGCTGTACGCCGACGGCAAGGTCGAAGCGGCCGTGCAAGCCCTGATCGATGCGGGAAAGACGTATGAACAGGACGGCGCGCTGTGGCTGCGCACCACCGAGTACGGCGACGACAAGGACCGCGTGATGCGCAAGTCGGACGGCACCTATACCTACTTCGTGCCGGACGTGGCGTACCACATCCAGAAGTTCAAGCGCGGCTTCGACCAGGCCATCAACGTCCAGGGCAGCGACCACCACGGCACCATCGCACGCGTGCGCGCCGGCCTGCAGGCCGTGAACATCGGCATCCCGCAAGGCTATCCCGACTACGTGCTGCACAAGATGGTCACCGTCATGAAGGACGGCGCGGAGGTCAAGATCTCCAAGCGCGCCGGTTCCTACGTCACCGTGCGCGACCTGATCGAGTGGTCCGGCAACGGCGACGTCACCCGCGGGCGCGACGCCGTGCGCTTCTTCCTCATCTCGCGCAAGGCCGACACCGAGTTCGTGTTCGACGTCGACGTGGCCCTGGCGACCAACGACGAGAACCCGGTCTACTACGTGCAGTACGCCCACGCGCGCATCTGCTCGGCCCTGGCCAACTGGGGCGGCGACCCGGCGACCCTGGCCGGCGTCGACCTGTCCCCGCTGACCGAGCCGCACGAGCAGGCGCTGCTCGCGAAGCTGGCGTCGTATCCGGAGATGCTGCAGCGCGCCCAGGCCGAACTGGGCCCGCACCAGGTGGCGTTCTACCTGCGCGAGCTGGCCGGCGAACTGCACAGCTACTACTTCGCGCACAAGTGGCTGCTGGACGACGACGAGCCGCTGAAGCTGGCGCGCCTGGCCCTGGCTACCGCCGTCCGCCAGGTGCTGCGCAACGGCTTGGCACTGATCGGCGTGTCCGCCCCGGACAAGATGTAAGCGTTTACTTTTTTCGATCGTTACGACACCGTACCAATGACCGCAGCTTCCCGCTCAGTTTTCCGCTCAGCCCTTCGTCTTCGCACCCTCTCGCGCCAGCGCGGCAGCACGCTGACCGGCCTCATCATCGGCTTGATCGTCGGCCTGGGCATCGCGGTCGCGGTGGCCCTGACGATCACCAAGGGCGCCTCGCCCTTCACGGACAAGGCGGCCAAGTCGGGCCGCCCGGCCGATCCGGCGCCGGGCCAGGCCGCCGATCCGAACAAGCCGCTGTACGGCAATCGCGAAGCCGCCCGCGAGGCGAGCCGCGCGCTGGCCGACAAGGCCACCCGCTCCCCCGCTCCGGCTGCACCAGCTGCGCCGGCCGCGCCGAGCGAAGCGAAACCGGCGGATTCCGACCCGCTGGGCCAGATGATCGCCGGCCTCAAGGATCCGTCCGAGAAGCCCGCCGCTCCAGCGGCCGCCCGTACCGCGGCCCCGCGCGCGCCGTCGGCGCCGCCCGCACCGGCC